>NZ_JBHTCM010000026.1:0-97706 GCF_042665545.1 Rhodocista pekingensis
TGCCGGTGTCGCTGGCCAGCGCCAGGGTCGGGGTGGTCGGAACCGTGTTGTCCAGGGTGTATTCGCCCCCGGAATTTACAAGGCCGTTCAACAGGGGATTGCCGGCAAGATCTGTGATACCGTGGCCAGTTTTCAACGACAGTCGCACAAAGCCATTGTAATCAGCTATATCGCCACCAGAGACCTTTACCGTGTATTCGAGGGCGTTGGCACCATTGATGAGATCGAAATCGGCAGCGACGACAGCACCGCCAATGCCGACCATCTCGAAATCATCGACCGTGACATTGGCAACTTTCTCGCTGAAATTCAGCGTGATAATCAACTCGTCGGCATTGGTGAGATCGTCGGACGGCGTGCCGCGTGATATCGTCAGTTCCGGCAAAGCGGCCCATGTATTGTCGAAATCATTTTCGTCGTACCGGTCGATGACGATCGTCGCGCCCTTTGCGGATAGGTCCGCTGGCGCACCGGAATTCCCGGCGGCGTCAATCTGTCGGACGATGATATCGGTACTGCTGTAGGTGCCGTTCTTGAGCGCGAAGCCGATCCCCGTGCCGGTGGTCCAGGACGCCCCCCCGTTGGTGGAATACTTCCAGGCGGCGCCAGCTTCCAGATTGCTGACAGTAATGACATTGTCTTTGGTAATGCCGTCGCTGTCGGACGCGCCGGTATCGGTAAAGCCCAGCGTCGGTGCCGCCGGCGCCGTGGCATCAATGGCGTCGTTCGACTGGCTGATCGGCGTCGTCCAGGCGTCGGAGATGTTGCCGGCGGCATCCTTGAGCACGATGTGGACGGGGATGTCGCCCCCTGCCGCGCGGTCGCTGTCGCCCTCGCTCACCGTGTAGATGGCGGTGTAGGTGCCGCCGCCCTTGTCCTGAAGATCGGTCAGGGCGATGCCGTTCAGGCTGCCGCCGTGCAGCGACAGCCCGGCCTCCCCGGCCGTGATGGTGACGGTGATGGTGTCGCCGATCTTATAGGTCTGGTCGGGAATGCTGACGCCGGTGATGGTCGGGCGCACGCCGTCCACCTTGACATCGGCGAGGCTGCCGATGGTGCCGAGCGGCAGGGCGGCGGCGATACCGCCGGTGGTGCCGGTCAGCGTGCCGCCATTGGTTTGCAGGCTGGTGTCGGCCAGGGTGAGGCCGTCGGCATCCGCATCGCCCGTGCCGACGGTGTAGCTGAAGGCCAGCGCGGCCGAGCCGCTGCCGGAGACATATTCGGCATATGTCGTCGTGCTGCCGACGGTCAGGGCGATGCGCGGCGTGCCGCCGCTGGTATCCACCGTCACCGCCTGGTCGAAATTGACGGTGAAGGTCAGATTGTCACCGATCTTGTAGGTGCCGTTGGGCGGCAGCGTGACCGAGGTTACGTCCGGCTGCCCCACGACACTGACGGTGGAGGTCAGGTTCAGGCTGGTGCTGTTGTCGCTGGCACCGCTGTCGGTCAGGCCGGTGATGGTCACCACCCGCGCCGTCGTGCCGGGATTGGTGCTGGTGCTGCTGAACTGAATACCCTTATTAACGAGGGAATTAAAGCTGTTGGTGCTGTAAACAAGGCCTGTGACCGTCACGGTGGCGGTGCTTCCCGCCACAGCAACGGTTCCAGTGCCGGTGGCGACAGTATAGGTGCCGTCGCTGTCGAGCGCCATATTCACGCCGGCGACCGACAAGATGTCGCCGGCGCTGACATTGCTGACGGTCAGGGTCAGGCCGGTCAGGGTCTGGCCGGCATCAATGGCGCTGGAACTGGTCCCGGTGAACAGGGTCTTAGCGCTGCCCCCTTCCGTAAAGGTGGGGTTGGCGCCGGTGGCGGTCAGGGTCGGCGCTTCATTGACGTTGGTGACCGTGACGTTGACGGTCTGGCTGTCGGCCCCGCCATTGCCGTCGGACGCCTTGACGATCACTTCATACGTATTGTTGGCGCCATTGTCGCCCGGAGCTTCAAAATCCGGGGCGGATTTGAAGGTCAGGGCGCCGGTGCTGCTGTTGATATTGAAGAGGTTCTGATCCGCGCCGCCATCGATGGAATAGGTGATGGTATCGCCGGTATCGACATCGGTCGCCACCACGGTGGTGACGGTCGTGGTGTTTTCGGCGACCGTGACAGCGGCCGTGGCGCCCCCGCCGTCGGACGTGATGACCGGCGCGTCGTTCACGGCGGTGATGTTCACCTGCACGCTGCCCAGCGCCACCGACCCGTCAGCGTCGGCGGAGGACAAGGTCAGGGTCGCCTTGTTGGAGCCGTTCGCATCGGGCGTGGCCTGGAGATAGGTCACCGTGCCGTCGACCTTGAGGAAGGTTGCGATGTCGCCCGGGGCCCCCGCCAGCGTCAGCGTGCCGGTCCCGGTGCCGCTCACGGACACCCCGCCCCCCGAACTGGCCGACAAGGTGCCGGTATCGGCCGAGATGGTGAAGATGACGCTGGGGCTGTCGCTGTCGGCGAAGCTGGCGCTGGTGAATATCGTGTGCAGGCTGCTGGCGACATCCTCGGTGATGGCGACCGTACCGGCGATCCCCGTCATGACGGGAGCATTGGCACGGACGATGTTGGAGAGGATGATACTGTCAAGAAGAGCTTCGATTCTATCAGCGTCGGTCAGCGTGAGCTGAAACGACGTTATGAAATTCATGCCGGGAGTGCTGATCGTCTGATATTTAGATGCTCCCCCCGTATCTGAATAGTTGACGGCCCCGGTGATGTCTGATCTGCCCGAGGCGGAAATGACGTAGCCAAGATCATCCCCTTCCGTGGCGGAGGGGACGCTTTCTTCATTGGACAGGTCAATGGAGCTCAGCGTGAAGAAATAGCCATCCACAAGACTGAAAGTGATCGTGGCTGTGCTCTGATCGGGCGCTTGCCCCTTGGTCAGAAGGAGTGCCGACGGCGAGCCATGGGCAAGCGCTGAAATCTCAACAGTGCCGTAACTTGCGACATCAGCGAAATCCATCTTGAGCGTATAGCCATCCTGGGTCCACAGCATGTCGCCAGGATCGGCACCCTCACCAGGATTTGTTTCGCCCGTTCCGCCATCAAACGTGAAGCTGGCATCGGCGAGCGTCCCCTGAAAAGCACTCACCTGCGCCGGAACGAGCGGGAACGGCCCAAGGCCATCGGGGCGGCCAGGGTACGCCAGCGCCCACGTTCCGCCGAAACCCTCGTTACCCGTCAGATCCACGGACGCGGCGACAGTGGCACCGGTCAGGTCGGCCAGCCGGTCCACGAAGGCCGCCCCCGTTTCCCCCTTCGCCACCTCGCAGCCATAGACCAGCAGGTCGCCGTCATCGCCCAGCGCCGCCCCCAGGGCGGCAAGGTCGGCAGCGCGGGAGGCAGCAGTGGCGCCATCCAGCACCAGCGAGCCCAGGATCAGCGTCCCGGCGGCGCCGTGGGAGAAGACATGGATGGCATCATAGCCCTGCCGTGTCCGCGCCCAGGCCGCCATTCGCGCCAGCCCGTCCCCGACCGTGTCCAGCAGCACGACCTCGATACCCGGCCTCACGCCGGCGGCCAGGGTGCGCCAGTCGGCGATACCCTGGTCGATGAAGGCCACCTCCCGCCGGTCGGCATTCCGCGATGTTTCCCATCCGGCGACGACGGGAACGGGGAAAGCCCCGGCAACGGACGGGCGGGCGGAAACCGCGTCACCGGGAATCGCGGAGGAGAAGGCGTCCAGGCTCATGGAACAGGGGCTCCGGCAGGGATGACAGGAAAGAAGGGAGGTGAGAGAACGGACCAGGAAACTGTTTCTGTGAGATGGCCCGGAGGTAGTGCCGGGCAGGAATGGACAGACCGTCCGTCCATCGGGACTTATCTTGCAATAACGTGTTAACCATGTTCGTATTTTGACTAAGAATTAGTACACCCCAGAAGGGGGTCAGGCAACCCGCTTCTCCTACTTTCGCGTCAACCAAGAATTGATGTTTCTGGGGCGCTCTTCCTGCACCGGCAGCAACGAGCGCGACCTCCTCCCCTCCCTGACCGATCCGGCCCCCTGTCTCCCGTGCGATCCCGTATCCGTCATGGCGGCGTGCCTGGCCGGGGATGGAAACACCCCGCCTGAACCTGCCCGCGCCTGTCCGTCCGGCGGCATGGAGGCCCGACATCTGACGGGTGTCCGGGCATCGGCAGGCGACGAAGGGGGACCCCGCCTTCGCCCCCCGCCCCAGGAATCCGGACAAAAAGAAACCCGCGCCGCCGGGCGTCCCCGATGGCGCGGGTCAGTTGATATTGGCAGTTGGAACAACGCGCTCACCAGGAATCGGCAAGCGCTTTCAGTAGATCAACAGACAGAACAAATATCAATCTCTATTTTCTGCCCGATTGCCTTGTTGAATATTTACCAACTCTGGAAAAATTGCAAATAAAAACCCTACACACGCTTGAATTCCGCGTGCGGTTTCTTCAGATCAGATTTTCCAGGATGAGCAGACGCCCAGGTCAGGCAGCGGGCGGTCCCCGCGGCGCCGGACGCAGTCCGGCCGACCGGGAGAGCGCGACAGAGCGACGCACCGAAGGGGCGGCCCGGAGGTGGAGCGGCGGACGCACCACCGCCGGCGCCACAGGCAGCAGGGGCTCGCCCCCGCCCGGCCCCGGCATGCTGCGCTCGATCACGCGATCCGCGCGCGCGTCCGGCAGGATCAGGGGATCGTCGGAGGTTGCGGCCAGCAACGCCGCCCCCAGCGCAGCCGGCTGGCAGGCCGGAAGCGTCGGCGGCAGGGCCGCGAAGAAGACCCAGAGGAAGACGACCAGCCAGTCGAACAGACCACGGCGCCCGCGGCCGCCCGCCGACGGCGCCTGCGCCGTCCCGGACTCCCTGCCGCGGCCATGGACCGCAGCGTGCGCCCGGTGCCATCCAGGCAGCCCAGGCACACCGTTCTCGCCAACGCTGGCCGGGGCGGTGAGCGTCACTCTCAGGGAATCCGTCGATTTCTATGACTTAAGGAGTAGGCTGCCAACAGGTCGCAGGCAAGAGCCCGCCCATGCACGCGACGCCTTCACAGCCTTGCGGAAACGCCATGCGTGACCCCGGCCCACCGACGGCAGCGGAAGCGGCCGACGGCGGCACAGGCCGGGAGATCGGGAAAGGTGGGCGGCCGCCCCCGGAGGGGAGGTCGGGGCGGCCGCCCGCGGCACAGGCGGCGGGGCATGGCCGACCGGCGCCGGGACTGATCCAGGAAGGGAAACCCGGCACCGCGGGATCGGGGCGGCGCCGGACCGACGCTGCGTCGGCACAACCTTGTACGCGCCCTCGGAGGGAAACCCGACGCGGGAAGGGGAAATTCTCCCGGCGCCGGTACCCGCCCGGCACCCCGGACCGGCGTGCCCTCGTCCGGGCGGGCGGAGCCGCCGGCGTCAGGAAGTCCGCATGCCGCCGTATAAGAGAGCGACAGGGATACGGAGGCGGTCGATCGTGGATGCGAACGTCCGGGGCGCGCCCGTCCTGGTGACGCGGGACGGGCCGACCGACGAGGAGCTGATGGAGCAGGTGTCGGCAGGCGACCGCGCGGCCTTCGCCGTGCTCGCCCGGCGGCACGCGCCCCGCGCCCTCGCCCTGGCCCGGCGCCTGGGATGCGGCGCCGGTGAAGACGAGGACGTGGTGCAGGAGGCGATGGTGCGTGTCTGGCGGGCGGCGGAGCGGTGGAACCCCGACGGCGGGGCGCGCTTCACCACCTGGTTCCACCGCATCGTGCTGAATCTCTGCCTGGACCGGCGCCGCCGTCCGGCAGGGCTGGCGCTGGAGGAGATCGCCGAGCCCGAAGCGCCCGAGCGCCCGGCGCCGCAGCGGATCGCCGAGCGCCAGACAGCCGACCTGCTGTCGCAGGCGCTGGACGGGCTGCCGGAGCGGCAGCGGGCGGCCATCGCGCTCTGCTATTACGACGATCACACCGCGGCCGAGGCGGCCGCGGTGATGGGAGTCACGACGGGCGCGGTGGAACAGATGCTGACCCGGGCGCGGCGGGCGCTGCGGGGAAAGCTCCGGATGCTGGGGGTGATGGGGGCGGAGTGGGTGCCATGACGGAAACGGAATTCGAGACGATGGCGGCACGCTACGGTGCCGACATCGACCGCTGGCCGGAGCGGGAGAGGAATCCCGCGCGGCAACTGCTGGCGCGGTCGCCGACCGCGGCCGCGCTGCTGGAGCGGGAAAGAGCGCTGGACCGGATGCTGGAGGCGGTGCGGGTTCCGGTTCCGCCCGACGCGGTGGAGCGCGTCGTGAGCGGCGCCCTGGCGGCCACATTGCCCGCCACCCTGGCCGCCACCCTGGCAGACGCGCCGACCGGCACGGTGCGCGCCCCCGCACCGCGACCGACGGGGCTGCCCTGGATGGCGGCGCCGGCCGGACGCTGGCCCCAGGCCGGGCTGCTGGCCGGGGCGCTGGCGGCGGGGCTCGTGCTGGGCGTCGTCCGGCTGGACAGCCAGACGGCGGCGGGCGGCCCTGCCCTTCTCTATCCGCCCCTCACCCTGACAGCGATGGCCGGTGACGTACAATGACCATGACGCGCAAGGACTGGGCCCTGGCGGGGTCCGTCGCCCTCAACCTGTTCCTGGCGGGGGCGCTTCTGCCACCGCTGCTGTTCGGGCCGAAGCCGCCCCATTTCCGCCCGGACCCGGAAGCCATGGCGCAGCGGATCAGCCGGGGGCTGCCCCCGGCGGATGCCGCGGTGTTGCAGACGGTGCTCCGCCCCCGCGACGGCTTCCGCGACCTGGAGAAGCTGATGGAGGCGAACATCCGCGCCACCGGGGCCGCGCTGACCGCGGAGCCGTTCGATCCGGCGGCCCTGCGGGCGGCGCTCGACCGCGGCACGCAGGAGCGGGTGCGGTTCGAACAGCGCCAGCACGAGTCCATGGTGGAGGCAGCGGCCAAGCTGTCTCCCGAGGGCCGCAGGCGGCTGGCCGAGCTTCCCTTCCTGCTGGGACCGCGGCGCAGCCCCCCGCCCCCGGACAACACGGGAAGCGCCGAAGCCCCCCCTCCCGGGAGGCCGGAACCCGCCGGCGTCGCTCCCGGCGCCCCGGACCCCCATGGTCCGGGCGATGCTCAGCCGCCCCAGGGAAGCCCCGGCGACAGCGGGCGTTGAGGCGGGGGAGCCGGGGCCGACCGGCGGACGCAGCCGCCCGGCCCCGGGATGGCTCAGAACGATCAGGCGACCCCGGCCAGGGACGGGGTCGGGCAGCCGGGGCGGAGCGGCATGTCCGCCCCCTGCCCCTTCGCCGCCTGTGGACAGCAGGCCGCCCCGGCCAGGAAAAGCCGCACGGCACGGCGGATATAGAGATCCTCCTTCTCCGGATCGATCATGCGCTGCGGATCGACCAGACGGTCGAGAAAGAGCCGCCCCACGATCATGCCCAGAAAGGCCCGGGCTGCCATCGCCGGGTCCTCGATCCGCAGCAGCCCCTTGGCGCTCAGCCCGCGCAGATAGTCCGCCACCCGCGCCGCCGTCATGTCCGGCCCCGTGGCCAGGAACGTCGCCGCGACTCCCGGCACCCGCCCGCCCTCGGCGACCAGCACGCGCAGCACCGACAGGGCGTCGTCATGCAGCATGGCACGCAGGAAACCGCGCGCAAGATGGGTCAGTCCCTCTTCCGGGCGGAGCGAAGGGTTGGCCGCCACGCAATCCAGGTTTGCCTGGAACCGTTCATGGTGTGCTTCGAGAACGGCCCGGAACAGGCCCTCCTTGTCCCCGAACTGCTCATAGAGCGTTGCCCGGGAACCGCCCGCCAAGGCGATGATATCGCTCAGCGTCGTCTTCTCGAAACCCTTCTCGACGAACAGGCGCGTCGCCGCGTCCAGCAGGGCATGACGACGCGCCACGCTGCGCGGGCCGGCACATGGACCGGCCCGGTGTTCCCCGACCATCAACTCCCCTCCCCTTGCGGCGATGCCCCATACAGGCTATTTAAGTCCCCCAAGCAATGTACTGTACGGGACAGTTCATGTCCATGGGCCGCGACGCGACAAAGCGGCAGCCTCTGGTCAGCCTGCCCGAACTCGAGACAGAACAGGTTTCCCCATGCCCCGAGTGAACAAGGCGCTGACCTCCGCAGCCGCTGCTGTGATCCTTCTGCTCGCCGCCTGCGGCGAGGCTCCACAGCAGGCCGGCGGGCCGCCCGGCATGGGGCCGCAGGGCCCGGTGGAGGTTGCCGTCGCCACCGTGGAGACGAAACCCGTCCCGGTGACGACCGAACTTCCCGGCCGCACGGCGGCGTTCCGCATCGCCGAGGTGCGGCCGCAGGTGAACGGCATCATCCAGAAGCGACTGTTCCAGGAGGGGGGCACGGTCAAGGCGGGCGACCAGCTCTACCAGATCGACCCCGCCCCCTACGAGGCGACGGTCGCCAGCGCCAAGGCCGAGCTGTCCGAGGCCGAGGCCAACCTGAAGACCCAGCGGGCCAAGGCCAAGCGCTACCGCGAGCTGGTGAAGACCAGCACCGTCAGCCAGCAGGCGCTTGACGACGCCATCGCCGCGGAAGGACAGGGGGAAGCCCGTGTCGCCGCCGCGCGCGCCTCTTTGCAGAAGGCGCAGATCGATCTCGGCTACACGAAGGTCTATGCGCCGATCTCCGGCCGGATCGGCAAGTCCTCGGTCACCGAGGGCGCGCTGGTCACGGCCAATCAGGCCGCCCCGCTGGCGACCATCCAGCAGCTCGACCCGATCTATGTCGACATCACCCAGTCCGTGTCCCAGCTCATGCGGCTGCGGCGCGACATCGCCGAAGGGCGCGTGCTCTCGACCAACGGCCGGACCCCGGTGACGCTGGAGATCGAAGGCGTCGAATACGGCACCCCCGGCGAATTGCAGTTCGCCGACGTGACCGTGGATACCGGCACCAACTCGGTGCTGCTCCGTGCCGTCGTGCCCAACCCGAACCAGGAGCTGCTGCCGGGCCTGTTCGTCCGGGCCCGGGTGCTCCAGGGCGCGCGGGAGGACGCGATCCTGATCTCGCAGCGGGCGGTGGTGCGCCAGCCGAACGGCAGCGCCATGGTCTGGGTCGTGGGCGACGACGGCATCGTCAACCCCCGGCCGGTCCAGGCGGCACAGGCCATCGGTTCCGACTGGCTGGTCACCGGCGGGTTGAAGCCGGGCGAGCGGATCGTGATGGAAGGCCTTCAGAAGATCCGTCCCGGCGCCCCGGTCAAGCCGGTTCCCGTGGCCGCCGCGCAGGTGGCGACCGGTCAGCCTGCCGCGCCGCGGCAGGCTGACTGACCCCCGGGAAAACGGCCCGACAGAGCGTCAGGCATATCCGCGCCGGCAGGCGCGCGGCAGACATCTGGGCGGCCCGTGACGTCTGACGTCCCGGGCGCGCAAAGGACACCGACATGGCCAAGTTCTTCATCGATCGCCCGATCTTCGCCTGGGTCATCGCGATCGTCATCATGCTGGCCGGCGCGCTTGCGATCCTGCGACTGCCGATCGAGCAGTACCCGACGATCGCGCCGCCGGCGGTCACCATCACCGCCTCCTACCCGGGTGCCTCCGCCAGTACGCTGGAGGACACGGTCACCCAGGTGATCGAACAGAAGCTGACCGGTATCGACTATCTCCGGTACTTCTCCTCGACCAGCGACTCGCAGGGCAATGTCAGCATCACCCTGACCTTCGAGCCGGAGGCCGATCCGGACATCGCCCAGGTCCAGGTGCAGAACAAGCTGCAACTCGCCATCCCGCAGCTCCCGCAGGAGGTGCAGCAGCGTGGCCTGACGGTGACCAAGTCGGCGCGCGACTTCCTGATGGTGGTGGGCTTCGTGTCCACCGACGACTCGATGACGGAAGGCGAGATCTCCGACTACGTGGCCTCGACCATCCAGGACCCGATGAGCCGCGTTCCCGGTGTCGGCACCGTGATCGTCTTCGGCCCCCAGAATGCCATGCGCATCTGGCTGGACCCGGAGCGGATGAATTCCTACGGGATGACGGTCACCGACGTCATCAATGCCATCGAGGCGGAGAACGCCCAGATTTCCGCCGGCCAGCTCGGCGGCGCCCCGTCGGTCCCGGGCCAGCAGCTCAACGCCACCATCGTGGCCCAGACGCGCATGCGCACGGCCGAAGAGTTCGTCGGCATCCTGCTGCGCGTGAACGCGGACGGCTCGCAGGTGCGGCTGAGCGACGTGGCGCGGGTCGAGCTGGGCCAGGACAGCTACGAGATCAAGGGCCGCTACAACGGCAAGCCGGCCTCCGGCCTCGCCATCCGTCTCGCCACGGGGGCCAATGCGCTCGATACGGCAGAGGCGGTGCGCGCCCGCGTGGCGGAACTGAAGCCCTTCTTCCCGGCGGGGCTGGAGGTGATCTATCCGCTGGACACCACCCCCTTCATCAAGCTGTCCATCGAAGGGGTGGTGCATACGCTGCTGGAAGCCATCGCCCTGGTCTTCCTGGTGATGTTCGTCTTCCTCCAGAACTTCCGGGCGACGCTGATCCCGACCATCGCCGTGCCGGTCGTGCTGCTCGGCACCTTCGGCATTCTTTCGGCCTTCGGATTTACGATCAACGTCCTGACCATGTTCGCCATGGTGCTGGCGATCGGCCTGCTGGTGGACGACGCCATCGTCGTGGTCGAGAATGTCGAGCGCGTGATGGCGGAGGAGAAACTGCCCCCGCGCGAGGCGACGCGCAAATCCATGGAGCAGATCACCGGGGCGCTGATCGGCATCGCGCTGGTGCTGTCGGCCGTGTTCGTTCCCATGGCCTTCTTCGGCGGCTCGGCGGGCGTGATCTACCGCCAGTTCTCGCTGACCATCGTCTCGGCGATGGGCCTGTCGGTGCTGGTCGCCCTGATCCTGACGCCGGCGCTGTGCGCCACCATCCTGAAGCCCCACGCCGATGGCGGCCACGCTCATACCCGCGGCCCCTTCGGCTGGTTCAACCGGGGCTTCGACCGCAGCCTGCGCGCCTATCAGGGCGGCGTCCGCGGGGCCGTCAACCGGCTGGGCCGGTATGGCATCGCCTATGTGCTGATCCTGATCGGGCTGGGCGTGCTGTTCTCCCGCATGCCGACCTCGTTCCTGCCGACGGAGGACCGCGGCCAGCTCTTCGTGCTGTGGACGGCGCCGCCGGGCGCCACCCTGGAACGCACCCTGGAGACGGCGAAGACCGTCGAGAAGCATTTCCTGGAGACGGAGAAGGACGCGGTCGAAGGTCTGTTCACGGTCAGCGGCTTCAGCTTCGCCGGCCGTGGCCAGAATGCCGGCATGGCCTTCGTCCGCCTGCGCGACTGGGAGCTGCGTGACGCCCCCGCCCTGAAGGCGGAAGCCGTCGCCGGCCGGGCCATGGGCACCCTGATGCGGGTGAAGGACGCCATGGTCTTCACGATCATGCCCCCGTCCGTGCCCGGCCTGGGCAATGCCACCGGCTTCGAGATGCAGCTCGTCGATCGCGCGGGCGTCGGGCACGAGGCGCTGATGCAGGCCCGCAACCAGCTTCTGGGCATGGCGGCACAGGACCCGCGTCTGGCCGGCGTCCGCCCGAACGGCCTGGACGATTCCCCGCAGTACCGCGTGGACGTGGACCGGGAGAAGGCGCGCGCCCTGGGCCTGTCGCTCGCCGACATCAACCGGACCCTCCAGACGGCCTGGGGATCAAGCTACGTCGACGACTTCATCGACAATGGCCGCGTGAAGCGGGTCTATGTCCAGGCGGATGCCCCCTACCGCATGCTGCCGGGGGACATCGACAACTGGTATGTGCGGAATGCGTCCGGCCAGATGGTCCCCTTCTCGGCCTTCGCAACCGGGCACTGGACCTACGGCTCGCCGCAGCTGGAACGCTACAACGGTGTGCCGTCGGTGAACATCCAGGGCTCGGCCGCACCGGGGATCAGCTCCGGCGAGGCGATGTCCGTGATGGAGGAACTGGTCGCCAGGCTCCCCCCCGGCATCGGCCTGGAATGGACCGGTCTGTCCTATGAGGAGCGGCTCACCGGGGCACAGGCGCCGGCGCTGTACGCCCTCTCCACCCTGGTCATCTTCCTCTGCCTTGCGGCGCTGTATGAAAGCTGGTCGGTGCCGGCGGCGGTGATGCTGGTCGTGCCGCTGGGCGTGTTCGGGGCCGTCGTTGCCGCCCTGGGCCGCGGTCTGCCCAGCGACGTCTATTTCCAGGTCGGCCTGCTGACGACGATCGGCCTTGCCTCGAAGAACGCCATCCTGATCGTGGAGTTCGCAAAATCGCTCTACGAGCAGGGCATGGGATTGATCGAGGCGACGATCGAGGCGGCACGGCTGCGCCTGCGACCGATCCTGATGACCTCGCTGGCCTTCATCCTGGGCGTGCTGCCGCTGGCCATCGCCAAGGGGGCCGGTGCGGAGAGCCAGAACGCCATCGGCACCGGCGTGATGGGCGGCATGATCGCGGCCACCGTGCTGGCGATCTACTTCGTGCCGGTCTTCTTCGTCGCGGTGATGAAGGTGACCACCCGCTGGCGCGGTGCCCCGACACCGCAACAGCAGCCCGGCGCGGCCGACTGAGGCCACGGGCGGACATCGGGTGACAGGGAACGGCGGCCGGCCTCCGGCCGCCGTTTCCGTTCCGGCCCTCCCCGGTGAAGAACGGAAGGACCTGTGCGGAAGGAGGGGGACGGGGACATCCACGCGGACGGGACCCGGCGGTTAAGGTCCCGGCAACGGTCCGGGCTGTAGGGAATCTGTAACACTTCCGATTTCCCGCCCCGGACCGCCGATGAACGCCGCCCTGACCAAGGCAACCCTGACGGCCCGTCGCCTCGCCCGGGTCCGCGCCCCTGCCCCGATCCCCCCGGTCGCCGGATCAGGACCCGGGCCGGAAGTGGCGCCCACCCGCGGCGAGCGCATTCCCCTGCGGCAGACGCCGCTGCGCGCCTGGCTGGCGGTGCCCGTGCTGGGCGGCGCCCATGTCTGGTCGGACGTCTTCGTCATCGGCGAATGGCGGGTACAGCACCATGCGTTGACCGGTCAGCACCGCCTGCTCGATCCCGGCCGCGGCACGGTGCTGTCCGGCAGCCGGGCGGACTGTCTGGCCGCGGTCCCGCGCGGTCTGCGGGTGCCGGCCCACGTCGTCATCCTGCTGCACGGGCTGGGCTGCGGGCATGATGCCATGGAGCCGCTGGAGTCAGCGCTGCGCCGCCACGGGCGGCACGCGGTCAATCTCGGCTATGCCAGCCTGTTCCGGGGCATGGAGGAGAACACCCGGGCCCTGGGAGAGGTGCTGGACGCCCTGGCCGACCACGGCGCCCGCGAGGTCTCCTTCATCGCCTACAGCCTGGGCGGGCTGATCCTGCGCTGTTCGCTGCGGCCCGATGCGGCGTGGCGGCGGCGGTTGGACTGCCGCCGCGCGGTGCTGCTGGGCACGCCGAACCAGGGCAGCCAGCTCGCCGCCCGGCTGGTCGCCACCTCCCTGCTGGGGGTCGCCGGCCCGGGCGGTCTTGCCACCCTGCCCCGGCATGCCCGCTCCCTGCCCGTCCCGGACTTTCCCTTCGCCGTGGTCATGGCCGGACGCGGCGACGGGCGCGGCATCAATCCCTGGCTGGACGGCGACAATGACGGCGTCGTGCGAACCGCCGAGGCCTGGCTGGACGGGGCAGAGGACGGACTGTTCGTGCGGAGCGATCACTGGAGCCTGCAACGGCGCCCGCCGGTGGCCGATGCGGTGCTGCGCTATCTCGACGGCGGACGCCTCGCCACCGCCTGACAGGGCGTGTCGCCGGCGGGTTCAGGCGTGCAGATCGCTCTCGGAGAAGCGGAGCATGTGCTCCGGTGTGGCACGGAGCGGCCCCACGGCAGGACCGTAGATGTAATCGACCCCCGCTCTGGCAAGGGCCAGGGCCGTCTCCCCGTGCCGGACACCCCCGGCATAGAGATGCAGGCCCCGCCTGTTCAGGGCGGCGAGGAGGCGCAGAACCTCGGGCAGGCGGGCCGGTGTCTGCACCGGCAGCGGCAGGTCCATGCCGACCATGGAGAGGCCGCCCGTCACCAGCGGGGCGGGATCGATCTGCCCCAGATCGAGGTGCGCCAGCACCGCCCGGCTGAAAGGCTTCAGCATCCCGACCAGTTCAGCCAGCCGCCCCGCCGGCACGCCGGGTCCCAACCCGTGCAGCCAGAACAGGATGAAGGGCGTCAGGTGGCGGGGCGTCTCCCGGCAGATGTCCATGTAGGCGCTTCGCCGCCCCGCCTGCGCCAGCGTCTCGACATGTACAGGCACGGAGATCAGGAGCCGGAAACGGTTCTCGAACAGCTCGGCCAGAACGGACCGTGCCTCCATCAGCACGAGCCCGTCCAGCGAGGCGATGGAGTCCGGCCGGTGGTCGGACAGTACCTCATAGCCGACACCATGCATCCCGCCCGACCCTTCGCGGACGGCGCGGGCCAGATAGGTGGTCACGGCACCGGCACGCACATCCCACACCGGCTCGTAGCGCAGCTCGATGGGCGGCGGCACGGGAAGCGACGATGGCTGCGGCGCGCCCGGAACCGGACGGGCCTCGCCCGCTCCTCCGGGCTGGGGCACGGCAGCCCCCGCCAGCGGTCCGGGCGCGCCCCCGCTGCCCAGGCCCCCGCTGCCCGTCGGCACCTCGCCCGCAGGGGCCTGGGCAGCGGGAATCTGGGCCGCCGGTAGACCCGGGGTCGCTGCCGGGGAAGCCGCCGCAGGGGGGACCCGTGAAGCGGGCGCCGTCTCATCCATCATGCTGTGCAGCGGCACCCGTTCGACGGCCAGCGACCGCGCATCGATGAGGACCGTCTCGAAGACAAGACCGGTGAGATCGGGCGTGCCCAGCAGGAGAGCATTCAGCCGGGCGATGAAGCGGGCACAGCGGGCCTGTGCCTCCGCCTTGTCCAGATGGGCGAAGACGACGATGTAGTGGTCGTCCTCGAAGCGGAACCAGAGATCGTCCGGCCCCGACAGCTCGACCAGCATGTGCTCGGCCAGCATCTGCACGCGGGCGGCTGCGGCCGGCCAGCGCGGCCCCAGATGGGCCTTCAGCACGTCCAGCCCGATCAGGTTGAGACAGGCGGCCGAAGCCTGGGGATGTTCCTCGATGAAATCGCGCAACCGCCGACGCAACG
Source organism: Rhodocista pekingensis (assembly GCF_042665545.1). Classification (NCBI taxonomy): domain Bacteria; kingdom Pseudomonadati; phylum Pseudomonadota; class Alphaproteobacteria; order Rhodospirillales; family Azospirillaceae; genus Rhodocista; species Rhodocista pekingensis. The sequence continues at coordinate 15,032 of NZ_JBHTCM010000026.1, forward strand.
CCGCGGACGTCCAGAGATGCTCGTCCGGATGACGCTCATCGCCGGCGGCTTCGGTGCCGAGCACATCCTCCAGCCACGCCGTGAAGCGGCGGACGAACGGTGTCAGAACACCATAGGGCATGGGCCGCTCCCCGGTCGGAACCGATGCCGTCCCGGCCTCCCTTTCATGCCGGGCGCCATTCTCCTCAAGAGTAGCGCGCCGGCAGGCTTCTGTCGCGCCCCACGGGCCATCTCCGAAGCAGAGGATCAGGAGTCCGACGTGTCCTCCTCACCCGGCGGCGGCACCGTCTGGAGGATCGGCTTGCGGCCGTTGTGGGTGAAATAGACGCGGCGCTGTGAATTGGAGATGAGAACGCGATGCGCCAGGAACCAGTCGGCCCCGATCAGCATCTGCGGCAGGTCCTCGACCTGGACGTTCAGGCGGGAGAACCGCGGTTGGTAGCGGCTGTAGCGGTGCATCGGCACGATGCGCAGCTTGGGATTGCGGATCATCTCATCGCCGATCTGCAACGTCTCGAAGGTGGCGACATGGTTCCTGACGACCTTCTTGCCGATGCCGACCGACGCGCCGGCCTCCACCACATCGGGGCTGTCCTCCGTGACACCCAGGCGACGGGCGGCATCCGCGTCGATGACGGTCGTGCTGGCGCCGGTATCCAGGATCGCCTTCACCGGCTTTCCGTTCAGCAGGACGGTGATCTCGGCCCGGCCCTTCGTGTCGTTCAGGTCGGCCAGCATGAACTGCTGCGGCGACCAGTGGGCCAACGCCGTCCCGTCACAGTCCTGGGGAGCGTAGAACGCCATCTTGCCACCGGCGAGATCGACCTCGATGTCGAACTCGGAGAAGACATCGTAGCCCAGCAACATGCCGATCTCGGCATTGCCCAGCGCCTGCTCACCGGCAACGAGCCAGCGGCCGTCCTTCACGACATGGTCGCCGATCCGCAGCTCCTCCACCCGGGCCGCCTTGGGCCGGGTGGCGCCGCCGACCCCGTACATCATCAGGCCGTTGACCTGGGTCATCCTGAGATCGAGGCGCTCGACCAGGTCGCGCCAGAGAATCGTCTGCTGAGCGCCGGTATCCACCAGGATGCGCATGGGCGTGCCGTTGATGGCGCCATCGGTAAGGGGCTGCGGGCCGTGCATGGTGATCGGCAGATGACCGGCGGCCCGGAGCTTGCACGCCTGCGCCGGGGAGGAGACGACGGCAAGTCCGAACAGGAGAAGGACCAGGGCGGGCCGCAACGCCGCCTTCCAGACAGAACGCATTTCCACCCCCACGCCAGGATGAGGACCGGCGGGAGCGCCCGCGCGGAACGCTCCCGTTCATCCGAGCATACGCATCAGGGGCACAAAAGCAATCATGACGCGATTGCATTCAAACGCATGCTACCTTTGAGAAGTATCCCGCGGCACCGCCCCTGCGCGGCAGCCCGGGTCAGGCCCCCTGGGCGGAGACGGTGGCGGCCGCCGGCCGGCGCGCCCCGCGCAGGCGGAGCCCCGTCAGCAGCAGGCCGGCCGCGATGGCGAGCAGGGTCAGGTTGACGCCGAGCGCGGCGCCGGTCAGGGCGTCGCCCCCGAAGCGGAGCCCATGCGCCAGCACGACCAGCAGGATCGCGCTGCCGCTTGCCAGCAGCAGGCGGGCACGGGTGCGCGCCTCGTCATCCCACCACTGCGCCAGCCCGGCCGTCGCCAGCAGGGTCCCCCAGAACAGCGCGACGGAGGCGATGCCGGTGCCGAGCGACAGCAGCGCCGTCAGCGCCAGGGCCAGCGGGGCGCCCCAGACGGCGCCCGCCCAGACGTTGTTCCAGGCATCCCGGCGCCGCCGCTTGACCAGCCAGAGATTGACCCCGGTGACGGAGACGACCGTCAGCGCCAGCCCGAACAGGGCATAGACGATCTTCACCGGCAGCCCGCCGAAATGGCCGAAATGCACCCGGTAGACGGAGAACAGGACCTGCTTGCCCGCCTCCCCGTCGGCGAATCCGGCCGGCCCCAGATACGCGCCGGTGGAATCGAAACGGTACTGCTCGGCATAGATCAGCCGGTCGGGATGCTGCGCCCCGACGATCATGTACTGCTGCGGCGTGCCGACATCCTCGACCGTCACGTAGAAGGGCCGGGTGCCAGGGGCGATGGCGGGCATCGCGGCCAGCGCCCGGTCGATGCCCAGCGGGCCCGGTGGCTGCTCCAGCGCCGGCTCCGCCCCGAACACGGCCGCCATCGCCTTTTCGGTATCGCCGCCGAAATAGGTCCCGGCGAAAAGCGGCAGCAGCAGGGTGGCGACCCCGAAATAGGCCCCGGTGACCGCGATCACCAGATGGAACGGCGCGCCCCAGACGCTGAGCCGGTTGTGCAGGTCGGCCTGTTCGAGCTGGCGTGACCCGCGCAGCCGGAGCGCGAAGGCGTCCTTGAAGATGCGCGGGTGCGCCACGAAGCCGGAGACGATCAGACCGCAGAGCATCGCCCCCAACGCCCCGACGACGATCAGCCCGAGCGTGGACGGCAGGTGCAGATAGACGTGCAGATGCTCCAGCAGGTGCGTCCACTCGTGGCTGACCGCTCCGGCGATCGTACCGTCCGGGTTGACGGCCCAGCCCTCGGTATCGGAAGCGATGAGCAGGCGCGGCATCTCCTCCGTCGGCAGCAGCACGTACATGTGGTGGGTGTCCCCGACGCCCCCCGCCATCACCGTGCCATAGGCGCGCGCGACCATGGCCGGGTCGTAGGCGGTGAACTCCGGCACGTCGGGCTGCTCCCAGCGCTCGAACTCGTGCACGAAGACGATCAGCGCACCGGACAGGCAGATCAGGTACATCAGGAACCCGGCCAGCAGCCCCAGCCAGGAATGGCTCGACAGGGAGCGGCGGACCAGCGCGGGCGAGGGCGCGAAGGGCATGGGGACCTCCTTGGCCGGAGCGGTCTCGGTCAGACGACGATGGCGACGCCGCCGACCAGGGCGGCGGCCACCATCCCCAGGACAGGGCGCAGCGGCCGCGGATCGGCGGTGACCCAGTAGGCGGCACAGCCCCAGACCACCGGCATCAGCAGGGCGGACAGGGCCATGCGGTCCACGACGGTCCAGGGCAGCAGGCGGGACAGCCCGACGGTGGCGACCGCGGCGGCGGCGGCGGCGGCGGGCACCGCCAGGACGAACAGCAGCAGGTGGCGCCGGACGCCCCGGCCCGGTCCGGTCTCCGCAGCCTCGGCGCCGCCGGCGACGGCCGCCTGACGCCGGGGCCGGCGCAGTTCGGCCGCGGCCAGGACGCCGGCCCAGCCCGCACCGGTGAGGGCCAGCAGCGCGTAGGCCGTGCCGAACTCCGCCCCCGCGGCCCGGACCCAGGGCAGCAGCGACACCGCCAGCAGCAGCCAGCCCGCGGCGACCAGCCAGCCGGCGCGCGCCGGCCGGCGCCGCCAGCAGAGGTACAGCAGGCCCACCCCCGCCCCCGCCGCCGCGACGGCGGCCAGCGCCATCGGCATCGCTTCAGGCATCGTCCCTCCTCCCATGGCCGGGCCCGTCTCTTAGAAGTCCACCGCGGCGGACAGGATGAAGGTGCGCGGCGTGCCGAGCACCAGGTAGTTCGCCCCCGGATAGCCGCCGGCGGAGGCCCAGTAGTCCTTGCCGGTCACGTTCTCCACGCGGCCGCGCAGGGCGACGGCCCGGCCCGCCAGATCGACCTCGTAGCTGGCGCCCAGGTCGAAGCGGGTCCAGGACGGCAGGCTGGTGGTGTTGGCGGCGTCCGCATACTGCGACGCCGTATGGACCATCCGCGCATCCACCGTCAGGCCCGGCAGTACGGGCACGTCCCAGGCGACGTTCACGTTGAGCTGGAGGTCGGGCACGCCGATCGCCGTGTTGCCCTCGTTGACGCCGCCGGCCGTGCGGGTCAGCTCGGCATCGATCCAGGTCAGCCCGCCCAGCAGGCGCACCCCCTCGACGGGTTCCCCGAACAGGCTCAGTTCGAGGCCGCGGTTGCGCTGCTCGCCCGAAACGGCGAAGACATTGTTCTCCACGACCGAACTCGGCAGCGTGATCGTGAAGGCGCTGAGCGTAGCGCCGAAGCGCCCGGCGTCGTACTTGGCCCCGATCTCGTACTGTTCGGCCGTATAGGGGCTGAACGCCTCGCCCGCGTTCAGCACCGGGCTGCCGCCGCTGGTGGCCGGGGCGATCTCGCCTGGGCGCAGGCTCTCGGCATAATTGCCGTAGAGGGAGATCTGATCCGTCGGCTTGTAGACGAGGGCGACGGTCGGCGTGACCGCGTCGTCGTCGTAGCCGGACAGCCGCGCACCGGTATTGTAGTCGTAGGTCTTCGTCTCGATGCTCTGGTAGCGGGCGCCGACCGTCAGCAGCACCGTGCCGTCCAGGAACGACAGCATGTCGGCCAACGCCACGCTGCTGTTGTCGCTCCTCTCGGTGACGCCCGGGTCGGACAGGTCGCCGCCGACGAAGAAGTCCGGCGCCGGGGCCGCCACGGCGACCGGCCGGTAGAGATTGCCCGCGAACCCGGCGAAGCTGGAAAAGGCGTAGGCGTTGCGCGACTTCAGCGAGACCGCGGAGGCCGAGAGGATCACGCGGTGCCCGACCGGGCCGGTGGCGAAGTCGCCGCGCACGCCGGTGTCGGCGGAATAGACCGTGTCCTCGCGCGCATTGTCGAAGCGGTAGGTGCTGGTGGTGCCGTCGGCCGTCGCGGTCGGGTTGGCCAGGACGTTGTCCTCCTTGCCGTCGCGGGCGCCGAACGCGGCCCAGGCCGTGATCCGGTCGGTCAGGTCGTATTCCGCGCGGACGGCGCCGAAGAGCTGTTCCTCGTCGCTGTAGGTCCAGGGCTGGGCGAAGTTGCCGGCGGCATCGGGCGCCGCCGGAATGGCGCCCAGCGGGGTGACGCTGGGCCGCGGCGCGTCGATGTGGTGGTCCTGGTAGCCGATGTCGGCGGACAGCCGCAGCCGCTCGCCCTGATAGTCGGCGCCGAAGGCCAGCACGCTCAGCTCGCGGTCCTGCCCCTCCACCGACGTCTCGCCGTCGCGCCGCACGGCGTTCAGCCGGATGCCGGCGGCGTCGCCCTGGCCGAAGCGGCGCGCGACGTCCACGGCGGCATAGCCCTGGCCGTCATTCTCGAAGCCCAGGGTGACACGGTTCAGCGGGTCCCTCGGGGCGCGCTTCGGCACCAGATTGACCGACCCGCCGGCGGCGCTGCCGCCGGGGGCGGCACCGTTCAGGAAGGAGTTGGCGCCGCGGAAGACCTCCACCCGCTCCAGCAGTTCGGCGGCGACGTACTGGCGCGGCAGGATGCCGTAGACGCCGTTGTAGGTCATGTCGTCCGAATAGACCGGGAATCCGCGGATCACATAGAGTTCCTGGAAGTTCCCGAAGCCGCGGGCGACCCGCACCACCGGGTCGTTCTGCAACACGTCCGCCACGCTCTTGGCCTGCTGCTGCTCGATCAGCGCCGAGGTGTAGGCCGTGGTGGCGAAGGGCGCGTCCATCATGTCCAGATTGCCCAGCAGGCCGGCGCGCCCGCCGCGGGCCACCTGGCCGCCGGCATAGGCCCCGGTCAGCCCGACCTGCGAGCCGCTGCCGATGACGATGATCTCCTCGATCTCCTGGTCGTTGGCGGGCGTGGGCGTGGACTGGGCGAGAGCCGGTGCGGCGAGGCCGATCACCAGGGCCAGGGCTGCGGAACCGGAAAGGACGCGCGTCATCCGAGGGGACTCCAGGAGCGTATCGGGAACGTATCGGGCGCCGGCCGTCGGCGCCGCATGTGCGAACGCTTCTAAATTGCATACTTGAGGAGACGGCGCAACGCGCTTCTGGCTGCATCGGCCGGATAATCGGACCACCACGCGCAATCAGTCCGATCTCGTCCGTATGTTTCTTTATCCGGTCCGCACAACGCTCCGTAGTCCGGACCGCCCCCGTCCTCCATCTCCCCATCGGGATAGATAGGGGCCGAATCCGGTAGACCTAGTTTGCTCACGGAACCGATCGGGACGGCGGCATCGCGGCCGACGGCGACGGAATGACGGGGGACGCCAGTGCGCGACAATGGGCCGGTCACAGGTCGGGAAGTGGAACTGCGCGACGACGAGCTTCTGGTGTCGCGCACCGACACCGGAGGGCGCATCGTCTTCGTGAACCGGGCGTTCATCGAGATCAGCGGCTTCTCCCGGGAGGAGCTTGTCGGCGCGCCGCACAATCTCGTCCGCCATCCGCACATGCCGAAGGAAGCCTTCGCGGACCTCTGGGCCACGATCAAGGCGGGCCGCCCCTGGGAGGGGCTGGTCAAGAACCGCTGCAAGAACGGCGACCACTACTGGGTCCGCGCCAACGTCACCCCCCAGGTGGAGAACGGGCGCGTCGTCGGCTATGTCTCCATCCGCTCCCGCCCCACCCGGGAAGAGATCGCCGCGGCGGAGGAAGCCTATGCCCGCTTCCGCGAGAATCGCGCCACCGGCGAGCGCATCCGGGAAGGCGCCGTCGTCGCCGCGGGACTGGGCGCAAGGCTCCGTCGCTTCGCCCGCAGCATCACCGGGCGCCTGACCGCGATGGTCGCCATCGGCATGGTGGCGGGCGGCGTCGGCGCCTGGTCGGGTCTGTCCGGCATGGCGGACAGCAATGCCCGCCTGCACACGGTCTATCACGAGAACATGCGTCCGGCCCTTGATCTGGGCGCCGCCCTGGACCTGATGCGCGCCAATCAGGAAGCCGTCGTCGCCATCGCGCTGGCGCTGCGCACGGGATCGGCGCCCGAGACGATCGCCCGGCAGGTCGCACAGGTCCGGAGCACGTCCGAGGCGATCAACGCCGAACTGGCCGAGTTCGGAACGCACGGCTTCGGAACGACCGAGGCGGCGAAGCGCTTCGTCGAACGGCGGGCGCTCTACCGGCAGGAAGGTCTGTCACCCGCCCTGGAGCACGCGGTCCAGGGGGATGCCGATGGCGTGGACAGGTTGCTGGAGACGAAGATCAGGCCGCTGTTCGAGGTGGCGGTCCAGGACGGCCGGGCTCTCCAGGCGGAACTGGCGCAGGCCGCAGGCACGGCGTTCGACGATGCCACGGCCGCCTTCCGCAGCCGCCTCTGGGAAACGGTGGTCGTGGTCGGCCTGCTGGCCGCCCTGATGGTGGGGCTGGGAGCCGTGGTCCTGGGCGCCATCCGGCGGCCGCTCACCCGCGCGGAGGTGGATTTCGACGCCCTGGCGCGCGGCGACTTCGCCCGTGCCATCCCGAATTCCCCCGTTGCGGAGTTCACCCGCCTGAGCGCGCAGATGCGCAGCCTGCGCGCCAAGCTGGCCTACGGTCTGCAAGAACAGGCCGAACAGCGCCAGGATGCCGAGGATGCCCGGCGCGCCGCCCTGCTGCGCATGGCCGATACGGTCGAACGGGAGGCCGGCAGCGCCGTCGCCACGGTGTCCGAGCGGACCCGCCGGATGACCAGCCGTGTCGATGGCATCGCCGGCGCCGCCGGCCGGGTCACGGAAAGCTCCGGCACCGTGGCGTCCGCCGCAGCCGAGGCATTGACCAGCGCCAATACCGTCGCCGCGGCGACGGAGGAGCTGTCCGCCTCCATCCGCGAGATCACGGCGCAGATCGGTCAGGCCACCAGTGTCACGCGGGAGGCGGTGAAAGCCGGGACCGACACGCAGCAGACCATCGGCGCGCTGTCCGACGCGGTCAGCCGCATCGGTGAATTTGCCACCATCATCAACGACATCGCCGGGCAGACGAACCTGCTGGCGCTGAACGCGACCATTGAGGCCGCCCGCGCCGGTGAGGCGGGCAAGGGCTTCGCCGTCGTGGCGCACGAGGTCAAGTCGCTGGCGAGCCAGACCTCACGCTCCACGGAGGACATCCAGCGCCAGATCGACAGCATCCAGGCCGCGACCCGGCTGGCCGTCGAGTCCGTCAGCCGCATCTCCCGGCGGATCGAGGAGGTTGACGGCATCTCCACCGCCATCGCCGCGGCGATCGAGGAGCAGGCGGCGGCAACGGGGGAGATCGCCCGCAGCGTGGCAGAGGCGGCCGAAGCCGCCCGCAACGTCTCCACCCGGATCGCGGACGTGTCGGAGGAGGCGTCAGCCACCGGCAGCGACGCCGCCCGGGTCCGCGACGAAGCCTCCGAAGTGGCGACCAGCGTCGAGGATCTGCGCCAGGTGATCGTGCAGGTGGTGCGGTCGGCCACGGTTGACCGGGACAGCGCCGACCGGGCTGCCTGAAACGGGCAGCCTGAAACGGGCAGCCTTACCGCCCGCCGCTGCACCCACGGTCAGACAGCGGAGCGGACCCGCCGCCGGAAGACCGGGGGCCGAGCCATGCATCCGGGGCCCGACTGATACCAGGTCGTTTCATACATGCCGATGCATCTGCCCGACCTGCGATTGATCTGGATCAAGCGCAGAAGTCATGAGCCGACTTAATAATATCCCCACCGCAAGAGTAGATTAAGGTTAAAATTTTATTAACCCTTCCCTTGGCCATCCCTTCGGACTGGGGACGGGATCCGCCGTCATGCCTCCCCCCAGAAACGGGCCTGACACCGGGTCCGGGAAACGCAGCGTTCCGATGCCCAGTGCTCTGATCCCCAGTGTTCCGATGCTCCTGGCCCTTCAGCATCCCGCCCCGATCCATCCCCGACAGCACCGCCGATGACGACCTGACCCGGACGCTCCCCGCGCCCCCGGACGCGATGGTGCGCCCGCCGCCCTGTCCCCAGCCCCGTTCCCACGCCCCACTCCCGGAGATCCCGCATGCGCGACAACGGTCCCGTCACCGGCAAGGAAGTGCCCATGCCCGAGGGCGCCTTCATCGTGTCGAGGACGGATCTCAAAGGCCGGATCACCTTCGTGAACCAGACCTTCGTGGAGATGTCCGGCTACAGCGAGAAGGAGCTGCTCGGCGCCCCGCACAACATCCTGCGCCATCCGGACATGCCCAAGGTCGCCTTCGCCGATCTGTGGGCGACGATCCAGGCGGGCAAGCCGTGGGAGGGCGTGGTCAAGAACCGGCGCAAGAACGGCGACCATTACTGGGTCCGCGCCAATGTCACGCCCGAGGTCGAGGGCGGCAAGCTGGTGGGCTACATCTCCATCCGTCAGGCGCCGACCCGGGCCCAGATCGACGCCTGCGAGGCGCTCTACGCCGACATCCGCACCGGCCGCGCCAAAGGCATCATGCTGAAGGAGGGCGAGGTCCGGCCCACCACGCTGACCGGCCGGACCGGGCGGACGCTGCGGAGCATCAGCGGCCGCGCCCTGGTCGGCTTCTCCGCCTACGCGGCGCTGCTGCTCGCCGCCATGGCCTGGAGCGGCGAGCCGGGGGTCATCCTGCTGCTGGCGGCTGCCCTGGCGGCGGGGGCCGGCGGCATCTTCGGCGTGCTGCGGCTGACCAAGCGGGAGCTGGACCGCGCCCAGACGCACCTGGAGGCGACGGCGCGGAACGACTTCCGCCACGACGTCGAAATCCCCACCTGCCCCGACTTCATCCCCCTGGCCGGCCAGATCCGCGCCCTGCGCGCGCGGCTGGCCTACACCCATCTGGAACGGGTCGAGCTGGAGACCAGGGCGGCGCGGGACCGCGAACAGGCGCTGCGCCGCATGGCGGAGACGGTGGAGCGGGAATCCATCGAGGCTGTGAAGACCGTCGCCTCGGACACCGATGCCATGGCGAGCGACGCCACCGGCATGTCCAGCGCCGCCGACCGGGTCAGCCATGACGCCAGCGGCGTGGCCGCGGCGGCGGAGGAGGCGCTGGCGAACGCCAGCGCGGTCGCCGTGGCCACGGAGCAGCTCGGCGCGGCGATCCAGGAGATCGCCCGGCAGGTCGCCAGCGCCGGCGCCGTCACCGAAACGGCCGTGGGCGAGACGCAGGCGGCGGCCGAGGTGATCGACGGACTGTCCCAGGACATCGAACGGATCGGCACCATCGCCCAGTTGATCCGCGACATCGCCCAGCAGACGAACCTGCTGGCGCTGAACGCCACGATCGAGGCGGCCCGCGCGGGCGAGGCGGGCAAGGGCTTCGCCGTCGTTGCCGGGGAGGTGAAGAACCTGGCGCTCCAGACCGCCCGCTCCACCGAGGAGATCACGGCCAGCCTCGCCGCCATCCAGCAGCGCAGCACCGACGCCGTGGCCGCCGTCCACCAGATGACGACCAGCGTGTCGCAGATCCACGAGATCTCCGGCGCCATCGCCCTGGCGGTGGAGGAGCAGCGCAAGGCGACGCAGGAGATCAGCGACAGCGTCGGCGAGACGAGCAACGCCGCCCGCGAGGTGGCACGGCTCATCAGCGCCGTCGCCAGCACGGCGCGCGAGACCGGCAGCCAGGCGGCCCGTGTCCATGCCAAGACCACGGATGTGGCGGACAGCGTCAACGCCCTGCGTCAGAAGATCGTCACCATCGTCCGTGAGGCGACGGACGAGGTCGGGCAGCGCCGCAGCGCCTGACCACTTTCCCTCCGGCCGCCCTCCTTTGACGTCCGGCTCCAGCGGGGGCGGGAACCTTCCGCGGTTCTGCGCATTGACCAGGGCGCGGCCCTGCACCGAGCCGCGAGCGCCGGCGTGCAGCCGCCGCGCGGTCCCGTCGCGGACCGGCCGTCCCTGCCCCGCCGGAACCACAGCGACGACGAGAGCGTCCGGCACCGGAGCGAATGCCGATGATCCTCTCCCTCGTCCTGCTTGTCCTGATCGGACTTCCCCTGGCCGCCGGCGGTGTCTGGCTGATCTCGCTCGGCGGAAGCTGGTACTACCTGATCGCCGGCCTGGGGTTCCTGGCGACCGCGGCCGTGCTGCCGCGCACCGGAAACCTCGCACGGCTGCTGTTCGCCGCCGTCCTGGTCGGCACCCTTGCCTGGGCCGTGACGGAAGCCGGGCTCGACTGGTGGCCCCTGGGCACCCGCGGCGGGCTGGTCATCCTGGCGGCCGTCTGGCTGCTGACGCCCTGGGCCACCCGTGACGCGCCGGGCTGGGGCTTCGGCCGGATCGCGCTGGGCCTTGCCGTGCTGGCCTCCGTGGCGACGGCCGGCCTCGCCCTCACCCGGGACGAGCACCGCCTTGCCGGCCGGCTGGACCCGGCGCAGGCGATGCAGGCGGCGGCAGACGATCCCTCCCCGATCGACGACACCGTGCCGCCGGGCGAATGGCACCATTACGGCCGCACCCTGAAGGGTCGCCGCTATTCGCCGCTGGACCAGATCACGACCGGCAATGTCAGCCGGTTGCAGGTGGCCTGGACCTACCGCACCGGCGACGTGATGCGGCCGGGCGACGTGACGGAGACGACCTACCAGGTCACGCCGCTGATGGTGGACGGGCTGCTCTATCTCTGCACGCCGCACAACCTCGCCATCGCCGTGGACGCGGCGACCGGCGAGGAGCGGTGGCGTTTCGACCCGATGGTGGGGCTGGAGGACAACCGGCAGCACCAGACCTGCCGCGGCGTCTCCTACCACGCCGATCCGGATCTCGCCGGGCAGAGCTGCGGCGCGCGGATCTTCCTGCCGACCTCCGACGCCCGGCTGATCGCCCTTGATGCCGCCACCGGTGCCGTCTGCGCCGGGTTCGGCAAGAACGGCGCGGTCGATCTCTGGACCAACATGCCGAACCAGAAGGCCGGGTTCTATTACTCCACCTCGCCGCCCGTGGTGGCGCGCGGCCTTGTCGTCATCGGCGGCGCCGTGAACGACAACTACGCGGTCCAGGCGCCCTCCGGTGTCATCCGGGCCTACGACGTGGACACGGGCGATCTGGTCTGGAACTGGGACTCCGGCAATCCGGACCGCACCGAGCCGCTGCCGCCGGGAGAGACCTACACGCCGAACTCGCCCAACACCTGGTCGGTGATGAGCGCCGACCCGGATCTGGGGATGCTCTACGTCCCCCTGGGCAACCGGACGCCGGACCAGCTCGGCATGGGGCGCAGTCCGGCGGTCGAGCGGTTCTCCTCCTCCGTCACGGCGCTGGACCTGGAGACGGGTCAGGTGCGCTGGGTCTTCCAGACGGTCCATCACGACCTCTGGGACATGGACGTGCCGGCGCAGCCGCTGCTGCTCGATCTCGACATGCCCGGCGGCCGCGTCCCGGCCATCGTCGCGCCGACCAAGCAGGGCGACATCTACGTGCTGGACCGCCGTACCGGCGAGCCCGTCCTGCCGGTGCGGGAGGTGCCCGCCCCCGGCGGCACGATCCCGGAGGATTTCAGCGCCCCGACGCAGCCCGTCTCCGGCCTGAGCTTCATGCCCCAGCCGCTGCGGGAGGAGGACATGTGGGGCGTCAGCCTGCTCGACCAGCTCGCCTGCCGGATCCAGTTCCGGTCGCTGCGTTACGAGGGGCGCTACACCCCGCCTTCCACCCAGGGAACCCTGGTCTATCCGGGCAATTTCGGGGTCTTCAACTGGGGCTCCATCGCCGTGGACCCGGTGCGGCAGGTGATGGTCGGGATGCCGACCCATCTCGCCTTCACCTCGCAGCTCATTCCGGCCGACCGGATCGGAGCCGACCAGGAGGTGAACACCGGCGAGGCCGGCCTGAACCTGAATGTCGGCGGCCCCTACGGTGTCATCATGCAGCCCTTCCTGTCGCCCTTGGGCCTGCCCTGCCAGCAGCCGCCCTGGGGTTATGTGGCCGGTGCCGACCTGCGCACCGGCGGGATCGCCTGGATGCACAAGAACGGCACCATCCAGGACGCGGCCCCGGTTCCGGTGCCGATCCGGATCGGCGTGCCCGGTCTGGGCGGCCCGGTCATCACGGCGGGCGGCGTCTTCTTCCTGAGCGCCACCATCGACAACTACCTGCGGGCCTACGACCTGACGACGGGCCGGCAGATCTGGGAGCACCGGCTGCCCGCCGGCGGGCAGGCGACGCCGATGACCTACATGATCGACGGCCGGCAGTACGTGGTGCAGGTGGCCGGCGGTCATGGCTCCATCGGCACCGACACGGGTGACTTCGTCGTCGCCTTCACCCTGCCGCGCTGACGGGCCCCACGCCGATGGGCCCCGTCCTATTCCGCCGCCTGCCGCCGCCGGTCCTCGGCGGGGCGGCGGCGGGCCCGTAGCGCCAGCCGCTCGATCAGGACGAACAGCAGCGGCACGAAGATGATGCCCACCAACGTCGCCGCCAGCATGCCGCTGAAGACGGTGATGCCGATGGACCGGCGGCTGGCGGCCCCCGCCCCGGAGGCGACCAGCAGCGGCACGACACCGAGGATGAAGGAGAAGGCGGTCATCAGCACGGCGCGGAACCGTGTCCGCGCGCCGTCCACCGCCGCATCGATCACCGACAGGCCGTGCTCCAGGCGGGTCCGGCTGAACTCCACGATCAGGATGGCGTTCTTCGCCGCCAGCCCGACCAGCAGGACAAGGCCGATCTGGGCATAGACGTCCAGCGGCGAGGCCGTGAGCAGGAGCCCGCCCAGCGCCCCCAGCAGGGCAACGGAGACGGAGAGCACCACCGCCAGCGGCAGGGTCCAGCTCTCGAACTGGGCCACCAGGAACAGGAAGGCGAACAGGAGCGCGAGGCCGAAGACCAGGACCGCCTCGCCCCCCGCACGGATTTCCTGATAGGAGAGGCCGGACCATTCGTAGCCGAAGCCGTCGGGCAGCGTTTCCGCCAGCACGCCCTCCATCGCGGCCAGCGCCTCACCGGAAGTGCCGCCCGGCGCCGCCCCGCCATTCACCGTCGCCGCCAGAAACTGGTTGTAGCGGCTGATGGAATCGGGCCCCAGGGCGGTTTCCACCGTGACCAGACTGGACAGCGGCACCAGCGCGCCGCCCTGGGCCCTGACATGCAGGCGCTGGATGACGCTGGCGGTGTCGCGGTACTGCGGCGCATCCTGGACGCGGACCTGGAAGACCCGGCCGTACAGGTTGAAGTCGTTCACGTAGGCCGAGCCGAGATGGGCCTGCAACGTCCCGAACACATCGCCCGGGGTGACGCCCAGCGTCGCCGCCCGGGTGCGGTCCAGGTCCACGAACAGGTGCGGCACCTCCGCCGAGTAGGTCGAGAAGACCGCCTGCAACGCCGGGTTCTGGTTGGCCGCGACCAGCAGCCCGCGCAGCACCGACGCCAGTTCCTGCGGCGACTGCCCCGACAGGGCCTGGAGGCGGAGGTCGAAGCCGCCGGTCGCGCCCAGCCCGGGGATCGAGGGCGGGTTGAAGGCAACGATGTTCGCCTCCGGCATGGCCTGGAAGCGGGGCGTGAGCGCCCCGATCAGGGCCTGCACGTTCTCCTCGTCCGACCGCTCGGCCCAGGGCTCCAGCACGACGATGGCAAGGCCGGCATTGGACCCGCCGCCGCCGAGAAGGCTGAACCCGGAAACGGTGATGACATCGGAGACGCCCGGCGTCTCCTGCGCCATGGCCGCGACCCGGTCCACCACCTCCTCCGTCCGGTTGAGGGCGGCGGCGCTCGGGAGCTGGATGTTGACGAAGAAATAGCCGGCATCCTCCGCCGGCAGAAAGGCGGTCGGCACGGCCCGCAGCGACACCCAGGCGCCGGCGACCACCAGCGCCAGCGCCCCCGCCACGACGATGAGGTGCCGGCCCAACCGCCCGACCAGCGCGCCGTAGCCCGCCCTGGTCCGGTCCAGCACCCGGTTGAACAGTCCCAGCGGCCCCCGGCGCCGGGGCTGGTGCCCCGGCTTCAGGATTAGGGCGCAGAGGGCGGGGCTGAGCGTCAGGGAGACGAGGCCGGAGATCAGGAAGGCGACCGTGATCGTCACGGCGAACTGGCGGTAGAGCTGGCCGGTGATGCCGGGCAGGAAGGCGACGGGGACGAAGACCGCCGCCAGCACCAGGGTGGAGGCGACGATCGGCCCCGTCACCTCCCCCATCGCGCGGATGGCGGCGGTCCTGGAGTCCAGGTCGGGCGCATCGCCCATGACGCGGTGGACGTTCTCCACCACGACGATGGCATCGTCCACGACCAGCCCGATGGCGAGCACCAGCGCGAACAGGGTGACGGTGTTGGCGCTGTAGCCCAGCACCAGCAGCACGGCGAAAGTGGCGATCAGGGACACCGGGATCGCCAGCGTGGGGATCAGGGTCGAGCGAAAATCCTGAAGGAAGAGGAAGGTCACCCCGACCACCAGCACGAAGGTGATCGCCAGGGTGAGCGCGATCTCCTCGATGGTGGCGGAGACGAAGCGGGTGGTGTCGAACACCACCGCGTAGTCGAGGCCGGGCGGGAACTGCCCGGCCAGCCGCTCGATCTCCGCCCGCACGGAGTCCGCGACATCCAGCGCGTTGGCGTCGGGCGACTGATAGACGACCAGCGTGGCGGAGGGCTGGCCGTTCAGCCGGGCACTGGCGTTGTAGGTCTGCGCCCCCAGCTCCACGTCGGCCACGTCGCCCAGCCGGACCAGGGCGCCGGCCTCCCCGACCCGGACGACGACCTGGCGGAACTCCTCGGCGGTCTCCAGCCGGCCCTGGGCGAGGACGGTGAGCTGCTGGCGCTGGTCGGTGCCGGTCGGCGGGGCGCCGATCTGGCCGGCCGGCGCCTGCACGTTCTGCGCTTCCAGCGCCGAGACGATGTCCCCGGCGGTGACGCCCAGCGACGTCATCCGGTCCGGATACATCCAGATCCGCATGCTGTAGGTCAGGGCCCCCAGCACCTGCGCCTCGCCCACCCCTTCGATGCGGGCGACACGGTCGCGCAGGTTCAGGCTCGCATAGTTGCTGATGAAGAGGGAATCCAGCCGTTCGTCCGTGGCGAACAGGTTCACGGCCAGCAGCATGTTCGTGGACTGCTTGCGGACCGCCACCCCCTGACGCGCCACGGCCGAGGGCAGCAGGGCCGTGGCGAGCTGCACCCGGTTCTGCACGTTGATGGCGGCAAGGTCCGGGTCGGTGCCGACCTCGAACGTCACCGTCAGCGTGTAGCTGCCGGCATCGGTGCTGCTGGAGGACATGTAGAGCATGTCATCCACCCCGTTCACCTGGGCCTCGATGGGGGCGGCCACCGTTTCCGCCACCACCTGGGCGTTGGCGCCAGGATAGGTCGCGCTGACCTGCACGGCCGGCGGGGTGATCGGCGGGAACTGCGCGACCGGGATGGCGCGCAGGGCCAGCAGCCCCGCCACCACCAGGACCAGCGACAGCACGATGGCCAGGTTCGGCCGGCGGACGAAGATGTGCGAGATCATGTCGGTCTAGCCCTGCCCGCCGGAACCGTCGGCGGCGGGCGCGGCGTCACCGGCCGGAGGAGCCTCCGACGCCGTATCGGGCACGGGGCGGACCGGGGCGCCGGGGCGGGCCTTCTGCTGCCCCTCGACCACGATCACCTCGCCGGGGTCCAGTCCCTGCTCGACCGCGAACAGCCCGTCGGACTGCGCGCCCAGGGCCACCCGCCGCATCCGGGCCACGTTGTCGGCATCGATGACCAGCACGAACGGTCCCTCGCGGTCGCGCTGCACGGCGCTGACGGGAACCGCGGGGCCGCTCTCCACCGCCTGCGGCCGGACCAGCACCGTGGCGTACTGGCCGGGCAGCAGCAGCAGCCCGGGGTTGGGGAACAGGGCGCGCACGGTGACCGTGCCGGTGCCCGGATCGACCCGGTTGTCGATGAAATCGACCCGGCCGCGGTGGGGATATTCCGTCCCGGTCGCCAGCCGCAGGGTGGGCACGAAGCGATCGGCGAGCTGGGCCAGGGTCTCCGCTCCCGTCTGCTGCATGACCTGAAGCACCTGCCGGTCGGAGACGGAGAAGGTGACGCGGATCGGATCGAGATCGACGACCGTCGTCAGCACGCCCGTCTCCGGCGTCACCAGATTGCCGGCGGTGACCGCGGTGGCCCCGATGCGGCCGGCGATCGGGCTGGCGATGCGGGTGTAGGAGAGCCGCAGCTCCGTCTGCTGGAGCTGGGCCTTGGCGGCCAGCACGTCGGCCTCCGCCGAGGCGAGCGCGGCCTGGGCCTCGTCCAGGGCGGCCTCGCTGACGGTTCCCTTGGAGCGCAGCGCCTCCGCCCGGCGTGCAGCCTCCGACGCCTCGGTCAACTGCGCCTGGGCGCGGACGAGCTGGGCCTCGGCGGCGGTTTTCTCGGCCTCGTAGGAGGCCGGTTCGATGACGTAGAGAAGCTGGCCCGCCGCCACGTCCGTGCCCTCGTCGAAGGCCACCACCTCCAGGGTACCGGACACGCGCGGCCGTGCCTCGAAACTGGCGACCGCCTCGGCGCGGCCGACGAACTCGGCGGGCGGGGCGATCGGCGCCGTCCCGACCTCGGCGGTCACGACGGCGGGCGGCGGACCGCCGGCCCCGCCGGGAGCCTGTGCGAGCGCCGGACCGGGGGCGACGACAAGGAGGAAGGCAAGGGCGGCCCGGAGCGGCCGTCCGGTGCGGGCGGAATGGATCATGGGCGCGCCTTGGCTGCCAGGAAACCGGGCAGGACTCCGGGGCAGGGAACGGACCTGCGCGCCTGCAACAGCCGGAAGGGCGAATCCGCACGGACCATCGTGCGATCCGACCCGAAAAAACCGGCCTACCCTCAGCCCTCGCCGTCCGAATTATCGAAGGGGACGACCCCGTCCGCGCGCATTCCTTCCACCACCCGGGCGATCAGGTCGATGAGCTGCCGCCGTTCCGGCTCGGACAGCGGCGCCAGCGCCGCCCGGTTCACCTCCTGCGCCGCGGCCGTGGCCGGTTCGCGCAGCCGGCGGGCCGTCTCCGTCAGCCAGACCTGTTGCGCCCGTCCGTCGCCCGGATGCGGCCGGCGCACGACAAGCCCGTCGCGCTCCATGCGGGCCAGGGTCTTCGCCATGGTCGCCTGCTCCACGTCCAGGCGCTCGACGAGATCGCGCTGGGTCAGCCCGTCCTGCCGCCACAGCTCGATCAGGGTCATGAACTGCGCCGGGGCCAGCCCCAGCGGGCGGATGCGCTCCTGCAACCGGATCGCGAAGAGCCGGGCCAGATGGTTGGCGAGATAGCCCGCCGAGGTCGTCTTGTCGAAGGTCATGCGGGGACAGTGGTCTTGCATAGCAGGCCATGCAATGATATATAGCATGCTATCTATTTGGACGGACCCGTTCCCGCCGGCCGATCCCCGGTCCGGCCCCCTGCGGAAGGACCCTCGCCATGCGCGCTCTCGCCAAGATCATCCATCCCGTTGCCGGCGCCACCGCCCTGCTGCTGGTATCGGGGTTCCTCGTCGCCACCCTGCTGGCGGAGCTGGCGGGCACGCCGGCGGACATCGTCGCCGTGAAGACGGCGATCCCCTGGCTGCTGCTGGTGCTGATCCCGGCGATCGCGCTCGCCGGCGGGTCGGGCTTCCGCCTGGGGGCCGGATGGACGGCGCCCCTGGTCGCGGCGAAGCGCCGACGCATGCCGCTGATCGCGGCGAACGGGCTGCTGGTGCTGGTTCCGGCCGCCCTGTTCCTGGCGGCGAAGGCGGAGGCCGGTGCCTTCGACACCACCTTCTACGCCGTGCAGGCGGTGGAGTTGCTGGCCGGCGCCACGAACCTCGTGCTGCTGGGACTGAACGTCCGCGACGGCCTGGTCCTGGGCGGCCGGCTGCGGCGCCGGACGGCCGCATGAACGGCGGCGCGGGTCAGGCCGGACGCGCCTGATCCAGCCAGCCGGCCCCGTCCTCGGCGAAGGCCGCCTGGTTGCGGCCCCGTCCCTTCGCCGCGTACAGCGCCGAATCCGCCCGATGCAGGATGACGTTGACATTGGCATCGTCGGGGCGCAGCGAGCTGCCGCCGATGCTGGCCGACAAGGGGATGGCGGTGCCGTCGAAGGAAACGGGTTCGGTACGGATGACGTCCAGGATGCGCTGGGCCACCTGCACGGCGCCTTCATATCCGGTGTCGGGCAGCAGCACGGCGAATTCCTCGCCGCCCAGACGGCCGAAGCGGTCCACCGAGCGCAGCAGCCGGCCGACCCGGTCCGCCATCGTCTGCAAGGCGGCGTCACCGGCGGCATGGCCATAGGTGTCGTTGACGCGCTTGAAGTGGTCGAGGTCGATCTGCAACACGCTGAACACGCGGCCATAGCGGCAGGACCGGTCCCACTCCGCCTCCAGCGCTGCCCAGAAGGCCCGGTGGTTCAGGATGCCGGTGAGCGGATCGGTATTGGCAAGCTGCTCCAGCCGACGGTTCGCCAGTTCCAGCTCCCGGGTCCGCTCCGCCACCTCCTTCTGCAACTGGGCCTGACGGCGGCGCAGCACCGAGGTCCGCACCTGCACGATGGCCACCACCAGCACCACACCCAGCATCACCATCAGCGCGTGGAAGGCGTTGGTCTGATACCAGTCGGCCTCGACCCGGACATCCAGGGCGAAATCGTCCTTCCCCCAGGGTTCGCCGGGACCGACCGCCTGAATCCGCAGCACATAGTCGCCGGGCGGCAGATTGGTATAGGCGGCACTGCGGTCGGCCGGTCCCCGTTCGGTCCAGTCGCTGTCGAACCCGTCCAGCCGGACACGGTATCGCATCAGGTCGGTGGCGACATAGCCCAGGGCGGCGAAATCGGCGGAAAAGCTGCGCTGCCGGCCCGGCAGCACGAGCGGCGGGGCCATCCGGGTGCCGTTGTAAAGCCCGACCGGCTGCTCCACGCCGCCCGCCCGCAGGGCCGTCAGCCGTACCGGCGGATGTGTCCGCCGCGGCCCCAGCTCGGCCGGCTCGATCACGGTCAGGCCGCCGCCGGCACCGAACAGCATGTCCCCGGCCGGCGTGGCGGCACCGGAGCGCGCCCAGTAGGCGGGAAGCGAGACGCCCTCCGCCGCTCGGAAGGCCGTCGCCGTCAGATCGGGGGCGATGCGGCCGATACCGTCGGCGGTGCTGATCCAGAAGGCCCCGGTGCGATCCTCCAGGATCTCTCCGATGTTGTTGTTCGGCAGCCCGTCGGCCGTCGTCAGGATACGGAAGCGCGTCCCGCCCCCCGGCTCGCCGACGGCCAGACCGCTGCCCATGGTGCCGACCCAGGGGCGCCCCTGGCTGTCGAAGCGCACCACGCTCAACAGTCCCTCCGGCAGCGACGCCGGATCGGCGGGATCATGGCGCAGGACCTGAGCGGTGCAGGTCCGCGTATCCACCGCATGCAGCCCGTCGGGCGTACCGGCCCAGAGCCGCCCGTCGGGTCCGTTCAGCAGCGACATCGCATTGGCAAGACCCGCCGCGGCGTCCGTCCCGTCGGCCGCGACGCAGCGGAACCGCTCGACCGCCTTCCCCGACGCCCCCAGGACGAACAGGCCGGACCGCCCGCCCATCAGCAGCCGTCCGTCCCGCAGCAGCAGCGAGTGGACGACGCGATCAAGGTCCGGCATGGCCGGTCTTTCGACGGTGCGTCTGACCGGATCGATGATCACCAGACCGTGCTGCATGCCGACATAGTAGCGCCCTTCATGGGGCAGAACGGCCAGCACGGCCCCGTCCGGCAGCAGATCCCCCGGCGGCAGGCGGTCGATCACCCCGTCGTGCGGGTCCAGGATGTCGATACCGCCGCTGAGGTATCCCACCACCACCCGGCCCCCGGGGAGGGAGTGGACCGCCATGATGTCGGCCCCGCTCAACCCCTCGCGGCGCAAGGGCGAATAGCGGATGGAGGTCACGCTGGCGCGGGAGGCATCGACGCGGGAAAGGCCGTTGCGCGTCCCCACCCAGATCACGCCACCGGGATCCCGGAACAAAGCGAAGAGCACATCGTCGGCGAGGCTGAGATCGTCCGCCCGGTCGTGGCGGATCGGATGCGTCCGCCCCGTCTGCACTTCCAGTTCGACCAGACCGCTCCGCAGCGTGGCGATCCAGAGGCGGCCACCGCCGGCATCGACCAGTCGGACGAGGCCGCCGCGCGGGAACGTCAGATCCTGTCCGTCCACCCCTTTCACCGGCGCAAGGCCATCCGCACCGCCGCGCCAGATCTGGTCATCGTCGGAGGTCGTCACCGCGACATAGACCCGGTCGGCAGCATCCTTGCCCAGCACCCGGGCCGCCGCCCCTTCGGGCAGCCCGGAGACGGGCTGCGGGCGGTCGGCGTCCGGGGCGACCCGCGCGAGTCCCCCCTGGGTGCCGATCCAGACGGTGCCGCCAGCGTCCCGCAGCAGCGAGCTGATGCGCGGGTCCGGCACGCCGTCGATCACCGTGGTGAGCGTTCCGTCGGCGGCCCGGTGGGCGAGGCCGCCCCGGGTGGCGATCCAGAGCCCGCCCCGCCCGTCGTCGGAGAAATCCTGCACGAGCGGATGCGGCAGGATACCCTTCTCCGGCGGCAGCGGGATGAAGCGGTCGCGGGTTTCGTCATACCAGGCGGCACCGGCACCCGCCGTCCCGACCCAGAACCGACCGCCGCTGTCCAGATACAGGGCCAGGATGTAGGCGTGCGGCAGCCCCGCGGGATCGGAGGGGGAGGCAAGATAGGTCCGCAGCCGGTAGCCGTCGTACCGCACGAGCCCGCCCTGGGTCCCGGCCCAGATGAACCCCTGCGCGTCCCGGGCCACCGCGGTGACGATGGGGTGGGGCAGACCATCCCGTTGCCCCACACTCTCGAAGGCTGGGGTCGCCATGCTCTGCCATGCGTTCTCCGCGCGGGACGGTGGCGCACAGGCGAGGGCCGCAAGGATGCAAGCGACCACAGGGATGATGCGGATTTTCATGATGACGGATGCAAGGGCCGACGGGGGCGGACATAAGAGTACAGGTCCCCGGTCGTTTCCAGTCCTTCGGAACATATGGCCCTGCCCTGCGCAGAAATTTCAGGTCGTCCTCACGGGCCGTCTCAGGGCGTGACGGGGCCATCGGATCTACCGCGCGGGCGGCCCGCCGGCGGGTCATCCGGCGGCGGCCGGGTCCGTCGTTCCACAAGCCGGAAGCCGAGGGTCCGGCTGAGCGCCGTCTCGCACGACGAATCCGGGCAGAGCGCGATCAGCCGCTCCAGTCCGAACTGGAGCATCCAGTCGGGAATCCGCGGTTCCCAGGCGCCGGTCGCCTGATCCAGGCCGCGCATGTCCACCTTCAGGTAATCCGCCGCCGCCAGCGGCAGGAAGCCGGGGTCGGTGTTGCGCAGGGACAGGTGGTCGAAGGCGATGCGGCAGTCCCAGAGCCGCAGGACATCCACCGCCTCCTCCAGCCGCTCGCGGGTCAGGTCGGGGTCCGTGATCGGCAGCTCGATGATCAGATTGACGCGCTGATCGAAGCTGAGCCCGCGCATGAACTCCTGGAAGACAGGTTCGACCACGGTCCCGGCCAGCAGGTTGATGCTGTGCGGCGATTGCAGCCGTGTCGGCTCCGTCTGGAAATGCCGGATGATCCGGCGGTCCAGGATGGGGGAGATCTGCTGCAACAGCCAGGGGTCGTGGCGCAACGGCACGCCGATGGCGCGCTCCAGGCTGTCCAGGGCGACCGTGACCTCGCTGAACAGCAGCGACCAGGCCCCGTCGGCATCGTGCCGCCAGACCGGCGATTCGCGGACCACGGCGGCGATGTCGGCCCGTGAGAGCACCTGCTCATAGGCGCCCAGCCGGTGGATCGCGGCCAGCCGCTGCGCTTCGGCCGGGGTCAGGGCGCTCGGCCGGGGATCGTCCGCGGCGGGCAGCAGCCGGCGCAGGTGGGCGACGAAGCGGGCGGTATCCGCCGGCAGATGGAAGACGGTGAAGCGCGGCGCCGTCAGGTGCTGCCCGGCAAAGTCGGACGCCACCGCATGGAGCTTCTCGATGAACGGATCGGGCGATGTCCCGTGGAAGAGGAAGACCTGCGAGTAGGGACCGGTATCCACGATCTCCGGCGTGAAGCGGCCGGCGAAGCGGTCCACCAGTTCCATCACCGCCCGCCGGAACAGGGGATTCTCGGCGTGCGGGACTTCCCACAGGTCCAGGGCGACGGCGACGCCGCCGGCCTGACCGGACTGGACCTGGCGCAACAGATCCGCGGTGCCTGTGAGACCCCCTCGCATCGGCCTAGTCCAATCCAGAACGGGTGCGGCAGGCAAGGGCTTTCTCGCGCAGGTGGGCGCGCCCTGTCAGGTCCGGGCCTGGAAGATGACCGCATAGTTCATGCGGCCCAGACCCGAATGCAGCGGGACGACCCGCAGCCGGTAGGAAACCGGCGCCTGAAGGTGCAGTCCGGCGTCGATGTCGGCCACGCCGCCCTGGACCAGCGCCCGGGTCACGGACGAGCGGGTCGGGGCGTCCAGGAAGCGCACCAGCGAGCTGTCCCGGACCCGGATCAGGGCCGGCAGAGTCTCCTTCGCCGCCCGGTTGGCGTCGACGATGACCAGATGGTCATCGACGATCACCACGGGCAGCGGGAAATGATTGAACATCGTCTCGAAGCGCTGGAGCTGGGTGACGGCCCGCAGTTCCGACTCGCGCAACTGTTCGTTCTGGAGGCGCAGCTCTTCCTCGCGGACGTTCCATTCCTGGACCAGTTCCTCCTTGGACAGCTTCGTCGGGTCCATGCTGATCCGGTCGAGGCTCCGACCGGTGGTGTCCGGGTCAGGCTTCATGGGACTCGACCTCCTCCTCGTTCGCACCGACCAGCGACGTGATGTTGATATGGCTGACCACTGCGCCGCCCCCGCTGCCTTGCAGGGGCGCCGCATGCATCAGGAACCAGCGCTTCTCGGTCGGTGAATGGCAGGGATAGCGCAGGGAGAAATGGTCGATGCCGCCGCTGAGCACGGCACGCAGCCCGGCCGCCGCCTTGGCGGCGTAGCGGTCGCGGGGCACGGCGCCCACGCAGGCATCGAAATAGTTGGTACCGACGCCGACCCGATCGGCGTCTCCCTCGTTGGCCGCGGCGAACCTGGTCCAGGCGGAGTTGACGAACTGGATGTTCCCGTCGCCGTCCAGCACGGCGAGATGTTCGGGCAGGGAATCGATGAGGTTCTGGAGACTTTCAAGCTGGTTCAGCTTGGTGATGTCGATGAAGGCGACGACCGCACCCAGCACGGCGCCGTCGCCGTCGGAATAGGGCATCATGCGGATCAGATAGTCGGTGCCGTCCCGGGTCCGCCAGTAGACCTCCCGGCCGGACCGCTGCTGCACCACCGCCCCGAGATCGCGCGGTAACGTCGCATAGCCGATCTTGTTCGAGAAATCGCCGAGCGGGCGACCGATGTCGGTGTCGCGGAAATCGTAGATGAGACGGGAATCCGGGGTGAACCGGGTCAGGACGATCTCCGAATCCACGAAGATCGTCGGGATTGCCGCCGCCCGCGCCATCAGGTCCAGATCGGCGTTCGCCTTCACCAGAAGCTGGATCTTCTCCTGATACTCGCTGTTGACCGTATAGAGTTCCTCGTTGACCGACTGCAATTCCTCGTTCGTCGATTGCAGCTCCTCGTTGGAAGCCAGAAGTTCCTCGTTGGCCGCCTGCAATTCCTCGTTGGCCGCCTCCAGTTCCTCGATGGTGGACTGGAGGTGTTCCCGTGTGATCGCCAGTTCCCCTTCCAGCATCTCGATGCGGGCGCTGGGAACCTCCGGGGCGTCAGCCGGGTCCGGAACGGCGGTCGGCGCCTGCACAGGCAGGAAGGTCACGACCATCAGCTGATCCAGCGGCGCCTCGTGCGCCACCGGCGCCGCCCGGATGCGGAAGGACTCGACAGGGCCGTCGGCCGGACGCCCGAGAGCGATCGGGGCCGAGAACACGGGGGCACGGTCCCGTCTGGCCACCGCCAGGACCTGAAGCAGGGTCGCGCTGGCGCCAGGCGCCATCATGCGCGCCGGGTCCAGGGTCGCCTGCCCCTTCGGCAGCCGCAGGAAGCGGGAGACATCCCCGAACACATGCGCGATCTCCCGCGTTTCGGTCAGCAGGATGCTGGGCGGCAGCAGGGTATCGATCAGCGCATCCTTGATCCGGTCCATCGGCGTCGCCGGGTCCGCCACACCGGGAGGCCGGGAGACGACGTGCAGAGCGCGATCCATGCGCCCGATCTGCAATGCCTCCAGCGACAGGGCTCCCGGCCGCAAGGTCCGGAAGATCTTGTTCTTGGAGGAGAGGATCATGAAATCGCGCGCCGCCGGTCCCAGGCTCTCGCTGCTGCCCAGGAACAGGATGCCCCCGTCCGTCAGCGCGTACTGGAAGCGCTTGATGACCTTCTCCTGGAGGGATGCTTCGAAGTAGATCAGCGTGTTGCGGCAGACCAGCAGGTCGACCTTGGTGAACGGCGCATCGGTGATGACGTTGTGCCGGGCGAAGATCACCATGCGCCGGATCGCCGGGCTGATGCGGTACATCTCCCCCTGTCGGACGAAACAGGCCTCCAGCCGCTGCGGTGACAGTTCGGCCTCGATGGTCGCCGGATAGAGCCCGGCGGAGGCGACGTCGAGATAGTCCTGCACCACGTCGGTGGCGAAGATCTTGACCTCAAGGCTGAGGCCCGCCGCCTGCATCGCCTCATGGACCAGGATGGCCAGGGAATAGGCTTCTTCCCCCGTGGAGCACCCGGCCGACCAGATCCGTAGCGCTTCCCCCTTCGCCTTGTGCGCCAGCAGATCGGGCAGGAGCTTCGCCAGTTCGTCGAAGGCGGGACCGTCGCGGAAGAAGCGGGTGACACCGATCAGCACCTCGCGGCGCAGCGTCTGCAATTCTGCGGGATCGCCACGCAGGAGCTTCGCGTAGTCGGTCAGGCTGGCGCAGTGGCGGATGGTCATCCGGCGGTGGATGCGGCGGACGACGGTGGACTGCTTGTACTGGTCGAAGGGGATGGCCGTGCGGGTGCTCAGATCCTCCAGGATCGCACGGTATCCCTCCTGGTCGGGGCCGGACGCCCCGTCCGGGGCATGCAGCAGCACCGGTTCGGGCACCTGGCCGTGCAGGTAGTCCAGCACGCGGCGGGCAAGCTGCCGCGCATCCCCCTGCTCGTCCACGTAGCCGGTGGCGATGGCGCTGCGGGGCATCCCGTCGAACTGCGCCGAGGAGGGGGTCTGCGCCAGCGTCAGGCCCCCGACGCTGTTGATCGCCACCACGCCGCGCGTGCCGTCGCTGCCGGTGCCGGACAGCACGACGCCGATGCAGTTGTTCTTGAACACCTCGGCCATCGACGAGAACAGGATGTCGATGGGCAGGCTGACGACGCCGGGGGTCTTCGGGCGCAGCGCGAAGCGGCCGGCCGGCGTGATGCGCAGCGTGACCGAGGGCGGGATCAGAAAGACCTGTCCGGCCACGAGCGGCATGCCCTCCTCGATCACGTTGATCGGCAGGCAGGTGCTCCGGGTCAGCAGATCCGGCATCATGCTCTTGTGGTCGGGCGACAGGTGCTGCACGACGATGAAGGCCGCCGGGCGCGCCTGCTCCGGATCGAGCGCCGAGAAGAAATCCTGCAACGCCTCCAGGCCGCCGGCCGAAGCCCCCAGCGCGACGACGAAGTCCGGACGGCTGTGCAGGGAGACCGGCGCCGGCCCGCACCGGAGACGGGGCTCCGGCGCCTTGGCTGCCGTCGGCAGAGCGGGGACGGAGCGGCGGCGCGTGGTCAACCGTTCCCCCTGATCATCTGAAGGATCAACGTGCGCCCGACCGGGCGGCAGAAATGGTAGCCCTGGGCCATTTCGCAGCCGAGTTCCTTGAGCAGGCGGGCCTGTCCCGCCTCCTCCACCCCTTCGGCCAGGGCCACGGCATCGAGCCCGCGGGCGAGCGCGATGATGGACTCCACGACCCGCCGCTCGCGGCCGTTCGTCTCGATCCCGTTGATGAAGACCTTGTCGATCTTGATCTTGTCCACCTGGATGTGGGTCAGGTAGCGCAAGGACGAGTAGCCGGAACCGAAGTCGTCGAGGGCGAGACGGACGCCGCTCTGTTGCAGCATGGACTGCACGACGTCCAGCGCCTCCGACGCGGCCAGCAGGGACCGCTCGGTGATCTCGATCTCGAACTTCTCCGGGTTGAGGCCGCTCGCCTTGATGGCGGCGATGAAGTCGCGCACATGGTCCACGTCGGCGAATTCGACGGGGGAGAAGTTGATGGAGATGACCGGCAGCTCCTCGTCCGCGAGCCCCATGGCCTTGACATCGGCGATGACGAGATCGCGCACGGCGCGGCCGAGCCGCTGGGTCAGTCCCATGTCCTCGATGGTGGCGATCAACCGTTCCGTGCCGATGCCCATCTGGCCGCTGAGATCGGACCGGACCAGCGCCTCCACCCCCATGATGCGCTGATCCGCAAGCCGGACCTGGGCCTGATAGACCACCCGCAGGCTGTCCCAGAACGCCGGGCTGGAGACCAGCCGCGACAGGCGGATCTCATCCATCTGCCGCTCGGTCGCCTGCCGCTCGAAGAAGGCGAAGTGGTTGCCGCCCTGGGCACGGGCCATGTGCAGGGCGGATTCCGCCTCCTCCAGGGAGGTTTCGGGCCGCGGCCCGGAGGCGGACAGGCTGATGCCGATCCCGGCGGTCAGGAAGCCGATATCCTCATCGGGCACGGCCACGGCACGCACGGCCGAGAGCAGCTCCTCGGCGAACTGGCCGGCCTGGGCGGGGGTCAGGGCGCCGTGCCTGACAAGGCAGAACTCGTCGCCGCCGGTGCGGGCCAGGAGGTCGCCCACCTCCAGCCGCAGGGTCAGCTCGTCCGCCACCTGGCGCAACAGCCGATCGCCCGCATCCACGCCGATCTTGGCGTTGACGCTGCTGAACTTGTCGAGGTCGAGCGCGAACAGCGCGATCTGGCTGCACCCGCCGGGACTGCCCTGGATCTCCCCCAGATGATCCAGCAGGGCGGAGCGGTTGGGCAGCCGTGTCAGGGCGTCGTGGGACGCCAGCCAGCGCGCACGGTCGGACAGGCCCCGCTCGGACTCCCGGTCCAGGGCGATGCCGAGCACCTGCTGGAAGGTCCCCCGCTCGTCGCGGTCCACGCTGCCGAACAGGCTGTACCAGCGGAGCCGCCCGTCGGCCGTCGCCAGCCTCACATCGACCGACAGCGGCGCGCCGTCGGCAGCACCCTCCATGGCCGAGGCGAAGGCCGGCCTGTCCTCCGCGGCGATCAGGGCGGAAAGGTCCGGCGGCTGCGCCGGATCGTAGCCGAGCGCCATCAGGAAATCGGATGAGGGGCGGAAGGCGCCGTCGATGCCGGCCGTCCAGTCCTCGCCGCCGATCGACGCGATGCGGGCCCGCTCACGCCGCCGGTACAGGAGCGCGGCCCGCATCGCGGCGAAGACGCCGCCGACCCGTTCCAGGACGGCCATGTCTTCCGGATCGTAGGGGGCGGGCTTGTTGCCGACGCCCAGGACGAACGGGGCCGGCCCGGTCTCCAGAACGGGGACGCCGAGATGCCGCCACAGCGCGACATGGCCGGCCGGTTTCACCTGGGGGGATGTCTCGCCATTCCGGGGAAGCGCACCGGCGTCCCGCACGGCCGCGCCCACGGTGTTCTGGACAACGGCGCGGCCGCTGCGCAGGCAGTCTTCCCAGAGGCCGCCCGCGGCACGGTGGTGGACGTCCGGTGGCGGAGAGCCCGTCCCCGCGGGTCGGGACCACATCGCCGTGGTCGCCGTTCCATCCAGCGGATCGAAGAACTGTAGGTAGCTGACCCCGCTTCCTGTCAGGGCCTCGGCCCCCTCCAGGACGATCCGGTCAAGGCCGGGAAGATCCCCCCCCAGGAACGCCGCGGTCATTCTGTCCAGAAGGGAATCGAGTTGCTTCGCCATCACGTCGGCACGCTTCGCTACCCAGGATCGTTCTTCGCCTTTTCCGGCCAGCGGCAGCGCCATCCGCCCTGTCGGACATCCGGCACAGTCCCGCGGACATGAGAACAGGTTACCCCAGAAAGCTGCCACTGCCCACGACAGCCTGTGGTTAATTGAAGGGACACGACTTCTACGAGCGGCAGTGCCGGCAGGGATACCGGATTCCACAATCGGAAATAGCCAGCATCCTGCTCCGCCGCCATGTCACCCTCGACGACACATCGCCATCGTATCGGAGAGTTACCACAGGAGCGTATGCCCGTTGGCACGGATCGGCCGGTCCCGTCCGCCACATCGGGGCGGAGGGATGGAATCAGAACAGAATCAGATCGGAAATGGGAATGCCGCCCCTCACGGCGGCATGGGTACCGCCGTGGGGGAGACATGGGGGCATGAAGGGGGGATGGCATCCGACCGGCATCCTGCCCACCTGGCCCGGGGCCCGGGGCCCGCGGCCCGGGGTCCTGTCCCGGATATCCGGAACCCCCTCGCCGTCGCTGGCAGGGGGCTCGACCCGTCAGGCCCTGGTGTCGACCAGACCGCCGGAGAGGAGCTTGCTCAGATAGGCGGCCGCCGTGCCGGAATCGGTGCCCTCCTCCTCCGCATTCTGCTTCAGGAGGCTCAGCGCCGTCTCATAGACGGAGGTGGTCGCCGAACTGTCGGACTCCTCCTCCGCCCCGCCGGCAGCACCGCCTGGGGGCATCCCGCCGCCCGGAGGCGGTCCGCCCGCGCCGCCGGGGGGTGGTCCACCAGCCCCGCCGGGAGGCGGTCCGCCGGCCGGACGATCGCCCCCGCCCAGGGACTGGGCGAGTTCGTCGAACGTCTTCGCGATCAGGTCGGCATCGTCCTCGCTGAGCGTCCCGGCCTCGACATCGGCCGCGAGTCTGGCGGCCAGCTTCTCCTCGAAGGAAGTGCCCTCCGACTCCGCATCCGTTCCGGAGGTCGTGGTGACGGTGTCCGCCACGGTCGTGGTGGTCTTCTCGTCGTCGGTCGTGCTCGTGCGCTTCAGGGAGGACAGGAGCGCCTGCTGGAGCAGGGACGTGCTCCCGTAACCGGAAATGGAACTGGCCATGGGGTTCCTCGGCGTTGGTGGAGCGCGCCGGACGGCACTCCTCAGCCCTTACACGCCGCAGATCCGCCGCCCTGACGCCCTCAGGTCCGCCAGACCGTGCCGCGGACGACCTGCCGCAGCCGATCCCGCGCCGCATCGTCCGGCGGCAGGCCGAAGCGCAGCAGGTCCGGCCGGTCCGGGAAGCGACGCACCCAGAGGCCGGCGGCGGCCAGCGCCCCGCACAGGGTCGCGGCGGCCGGGGTCCGCGCCAGCCGGAACAGAGGCGTGCCGCCCACGATCTCCAGCCCGGCCGCCGCCAGGAGATCGGCATCGAGCGATGCCGCCGCGGCCTCCAGCCGGAGGCGGGTCGCCGCCGTCCAGGCATCGTCCTCCAGGGCGCGGCGGCCGATCTCCAGCGCCGGACCGGAGACGCTCCAGGGGCCGAGCGCCGCCTCGACGGCCGCCAGGAGGGCGGTGTCCGCCAGGACGAACCCGAGCCGCAGGCCCGCCAGCCCGTAGAACTTCCCGAAGCTGCGCAGCACGACCAGTCCCGGCACCCCCGCCGCCGGGGCGACGCTGGCATCGGGACAGGTGTCGGCGAACGCCTCGTCCACCACCAGCCAGCCGCCGCGCCGGGCCAGGGCCGCCGCCAGCTCCAGAAGTCGAGACGGCGGGTGCTGGCGGCCGTCGGGGTTGTTCGGGTTCACGACGACGCAGACGTCGGTGCCGTCCGGCAGGGCGTCGATGCCGGGAACGGCCGTCACCTCATGGCCGGCCGCGGCCCAGCAGTGTGCATGCTCGTTGTAGGTGGGCGACTGCACCGCGACCCTGGAGGGGGGACACAGCCGCGGCAGGAGCTGGATCAGCGCCTGGGTGCCCGGCGCCGCCGCGACCCGGCCCGCGTCCGGAACCCCGTAGCGCCGGGCCGCCGCATGGCGGAGGGCGTCCAGGGCCGCCGCACCGGGCAGACGGGTCCAGCTCTCCGGCTCCAGCGGGCCGACCGGCCAGGGCCAGGGATTGATCCCCGTGGACAGGTCGATCCAGGGCAGGGGCGCCTGCGGCCAGGTCCGGCGGGCCGTGTCCAGATCGCCGCCATGCGGCAGCGGGCCTGCGCTCTGCCCTGCGGTCGCGGTGTCGCCGCTGTCCCCGTTCATGCTTCTTCCCCGGCCGGCGGAATGCCGGCACTGCCCATAAGCCAGCGCCGCGGCGCCGTCCATACCCGGCCGCGGGCCGGCGGGCGGAACCGCGCGCGCCGCATCGTCTCAGCGTCTGGCAGCCGCCACGTCCGCCCGCCGCCAGGCGAGCGCGTAGGGCTGCCCCTCCCGGACCCCGCGCAGCAGTTCGATGGCGTACACATCCTCCAGCCGGCCACCGGCGAGCAGCGTGGCCGGATCGCTGTCCGCCACGATAGCGCCGCCCTCCGCCATGAGGCAGAGGCGGGTGCAGAAGCGCAGCGCCAGCGCCAGCTCGTGCAGCACCACCATCACCCCCATGCCCTCCGCCGCCAGCCCGGCCAACAGCTCCATGAGCTGGAGCTGGTGGTAGGGGTCGAGGCCCGCCGCCGGCTCGTCCGCCAGCAGGTAGTCGGGCTCCACCGCCAGGGCGCGGGCCAGCATCACCCGCGCCCGCTCGCCGCCCGACAGCGTCGTCACCACGCGGTCGCGCAGGCCGGCGACGCCGCAGCGGGCCA
Source organism: Rhodocista pekingensis (assembly GCF_042665545.1). NCBI lineage: Bacteria > Pseudomonadati > Pseudomonadota > Alphaproteobacteria > Rhodospirillales > Azospirillaceae > Rhodocista > Rhodocista pekingensis. Next base: position 46,356 of record NZ_JBHTCM010000026.1, read on the forward strand.
TCGCCTGCTCCACGGCCGCCGCGTCCGCCCCGCCGCTGCCGCGCCAGGGATCGGCATGCGGCAGGCGGCCCAGCGTGACCACGCGCTCCACCCGCAGCGGCCAGTGACTGCCGGCCTGCTGGTCGAGGAAGGCCAGCCGCCGGGCCCGCTCCGCCGGCGGCAGCCCGGCCAGCGGGCGGCCGTCCAGGCTGACCTGCCCGCGGTCGGGGCGGGTGAGGCCGGCGAGCGTTCCCAGCAGGGTCGTCTTGCCGGCCCCGTTGGGGCCGATCAGCCCGACCAGCTCCCCCGGCCGGAGCTGCACGGAGACCCCGTCCAGCACCGTCCGGCCGCCCAGCGCGACCCCCAGGTCGCGTGCCTGAAGCCCCGTCATCGCACCTCCGCCCGCAGCCGGTTGAGCAGGAGCAGGAAGAAGGGCGCCCCGATCAGGCCGGTGACGACGCCCAGCTTCAGCTCGTCGTTGGTCGGCACCAGCCGCACCAGGATGTCCGCGGCCAGCAGCAGGGCGCCGCCGGCCAGGGCGCTGGGCAGCAGCAGGCGCCCCGGCTCGTGCCCGACGAAGGGCCGCAGCAGGTGCGGCACCACCAGCCCGATGAAGCCGATCGCACCCGTCACGGCCACCCCCGGCCCGACGGCCAGCACCGTGCCCAGCACGATGCGCCGGCGCAGCGCCGCCACGTCCACGCCCAGGCTGGCCGCCGTGCGCTCGCCCAGGCCCAGCGCGTCCAGGCTGTGCCGCTCCCGCGCCAGCATCGCCATCCCGACAAGCAGGAAGGGAGCCGCCAGCAGCACATGGTCGCGCGTCCGGTCGGTCAGCGAGCCCAGCAGCCAGAAGGCGATCTCCAGGGCCGCATGCGGGTTGGGCGCGAGGTTCAGGGCCAGCGAGGTCAGCGCCCCGGCCAGGGTCTGCACCGCCACGCCGGCGAGGATCAGGGACAGCACGCTGGCCTGCCTTCCTGCCAGCATGAGGATCAGTGCCATGCCGCAGCCTGCCCCCGCCATCCCGGCCAGCGGCATGGCGAGCGCAAGCTGGGCGGAGAGCCCGAAATAGAGCACCAGCACGGCACCGAACGAGGCGGAGGCGGACGCCCCGACAAGGCCCGGATCGGCCAGCGGGTTGCGCAGGAAGCCTTGCAGGGCCGCCCCCGCCATGCCCAGGCCGGCCCCCACCAGCGCCCCCAGCAGGGCGCGCGGCAGGCGCACCTCCTGCGCCACCAGCACCACGGCGGGATCGCCCCGCCCCGCCAGCCCCGCCAGGATCTGACCGGGCGGAACCGGAGCCGGGCCGACCAGCAGGGAGACCAGGAACAGGGCGGCGAGCAGCAGCCCCAGCCCGGCCAGCAGCAGCCCGTCCTCCCGCGGCCGGGCAGCGCCCGGCAGGTCACCGCGCAGGCGGGCGCGGTCGGCAGCGGCGGCGGTCATGACGCCCCTCCCCCGCCGCGGGCGGCCTCGCGCAGCAGCGCGACCCCGTCGATGGAACCGGGACCGGCGCAGAGCCAGTACTTCAGGGGGAAGGACACCTCCCGCATCCGCCCCGCCAGCGGGCGCAGCGCGGGATGGTCCAGCACGGACTGGCCCACGCCGGGCCGGTCCGGCCGGCGGCTGTCCACCACCAGGACGTCCGGCGGGTCGAGCGCGAGCTGTTCCACCATGACCCGGCCGTTCGGGCGGGTGGAGAGACGCCCCCCGATGTTCGTCAGACCGGCCGCGGCCATCACGTCGTTGACGATGCCGCGGGAGCCGGGAACCTCGCCGCCCGGCCGGTACAGCATGGCGGTGCCCAGGGCGGGCGCGGTGCCCGCCCCGGCCAACCGGGCCTCCAGGCTGCGCCGCAGCGCCCGGCCCCGCTCCGGCTGCCCGACCGCCGCCGCCACGGCGTCGATCTGAGGCAGGATGCCGGCCAGGGTCACGGCACCGCGCAGCCGCAGCACCGGGATGCCGAGATGCTCCAGCATGGCGACCGTGCGGCCGCGGGTGAAGCCGCCATCGACCACCAGGTCGGGCTTCAGCATCAGGATCTCCTCCGCCGTGCCGCCATGCCGGTGCAGACCCGAAGCCTGCGCCGCGGAGGGCGTCAGGTTCGGGTCCGCGGCAAGGCGGCTCAGACCGGCGATCTGCTCCCGCGCGGCGAGCGCCAGCACGAACTGGTCGGCGCAGAGCGAGAGCGAGACCACACGGCGGGGCGCCGCAGTCGCCCCTTCTGTCGCCCCGCCCGTCGCCCCGGCCGCCGGACCGGGCAGCCCCAGGACGGACAGACCCGCGACGACGGACAGGACGACAGCGAGCGGCAGGCGGAGGGCGGCGGCGATGCGCCGGCCCATGCTCAGAACGCCGCCTGGATGCCGATATAGGCGGAGCGGCCGGGCGTGTTGTAGTTCAGGACCTCCTGGTAGTCCTCGTCGAACAGGTTCTCGACCCGGCCGAACAGGCTCAGGCTGTCCGTCAGCTCCCAGCGGCCCAGCAGATTCACGACCGTATAGCCGTCCACCCGCGGCGAGGTGGCCGACGCGCGGTCGAGCTGCGAGGTGACATGGCGCAGGTCGGCGCCCAGCGTGACCGCGTCCGTCACCGTCACGTCCGCGCCCAGGTTGAACGAATGGCGCGGCCGCCGCGGCAGATCGCGGCCGTTGTCCCGGTTCTCCGTGTCCAGCAGGGTGTAGTTCGCATCCAGCGAGAGCCAGGAGACCGGCTGCACCGCCAGCGTCGTCTCCACACCCTGGGTCCGGGCGCGGCCGATGTTCACGTAGCTGGAGGTGAAGGCGATCAGGTTGCGGTAGCTGTTGCGGAACACGGACACGCCCGCGGTCACCTTGCCGTCGAAGAGGGTCTGCTCGACCCCGGCATCGGCGCCCCAGCTCTTCTCCGTCTCCAGGCGCCGGTTGCCGTAGGTCGGATCGAAGAGCTGATACAGGCTGGGGGCGCGACGGGCCGTGCCGTAGCTGGCGCGCAGCGTGGTACCCACGGGGGACAGCGCGTAGGCCGCGGTGGCGCGCCAGGTGGTGTCGCCGCCGAACTGGTCGTTATGGTCGTGGCGGGCGCCCAGGGTGACCGACAGCTCCTCGGTCAGGGCGGCGAGATACTGGCCGAAGACGCCCCAGGTCTCGACATCCGCATCGACGCCCGGCGTGGTGACGCCCCGGCTGCTGGTGGTGGTCGTCTCCGCCTTCTCGCGGTCCCAGGCGAGGCCGACGGTGGCGACATCCGCCCGGCGCAGCTTCAGGCTGGACATCAGGTCAACACTGAGCTGGTCGCTGTCGAAGGTCGAATAGCGATACCAGCCCTTGGGCTCGTCGAAGTCGCGGTCCGTCCGGCTGGCACCGACCGACAGGGTGGTCTCCAGCCGGCCGTCCAGGGCCGTGAAGAACGCACCGGCATGGCCGAACAGGGTCTCCTTCTCCTGGAAGGCGGGACCGTCGCTGCTGGTGCTGGGATCGAAGTCGGTGTCCAGCCAGTCCCAGCCGGCGGAAAGGTCGAAGCGCAGCGCCTCACTGGCGCGCCAGCCGAGCCGGCCGCGCACGGAACGCATCTCCGAACCGTCCTTCTCGTCGCCCGCACCGACACGGGAGAAGCCGTCCGTCTTGTAGTTGCTGCCCGAGAGCGAGTAGTCGATATCGCCCGAGCGGCCGGACAGGGACAGGTTCTGCCGGAAGGTGTCGTAGGCCCCGGCCTCGACCAGTCCGCGCACGGTCAACGGCCCGTCGCCGCGCCGGGTGATGATGTTGATGACGCCGGCCATGGCATCGTTGCCGTAGAGCGCGCTCTGCGGCCCGCGCAGCACCTCGATCCGCTCGATGTCGTCGCTCAGCAGGGCGTTGAAGTCGAAGTCGCGGCTGGCGCTGGAGCTGTCGTTCATCTCCACCCCGTCGACCAGCACCTTGACCATGCTGGTTTCGGAGCCACGGATCCGGACGTTGGAGGTGGCGCCGACGCCGCCGTTGCGTGAGATGCTGATGCCGGGGACGCGCTTCAGCACGTCCAGGACCTGCGACTGCTGGCTGCGCGCGATGTCGGCCGCGGTGACGACGCTGATGCTGCTGCCGACGCGGTCGATCCGGGTGGGCGTGCGGGTCGCGGTGACGACGATCTCATCGACCAGGGGGTCGCGCCCCGCGCTTCCGGTCTGGGCCTGGGCCTGCACCGCCAGACCGAGGCAGGAGGCGGCGGTCAGGCCGGCGAGCAGCGCGCGCCGGTGGCGACGGGCCGACAGGGGGGCCGACAGGGGGGCCGACAGGCGGGACGACAGGGGGGACTTGGGCACTTCTCTGGCTCCGTTCCACAAGGGTGCGAAATCGGAAGCAGGGCCCGACGGCCGGCGCGGCGGGACTGCCGCGTCGGGGGGATGACAGGCCGGTCCGGCGCCGCCATGGCATGCATGGCGGCCACACGGGCACGCTCCTTCCGAAGCGCCGGCACGAAACGGAAATCCGCCCCGCCAGGACACCCCGCCCAACGGCCGTGCGACGCATTTCCGAAGGCAGGTCTCCTGGCTTGCGGGTCACCACGCTCGTCCGGCCTTCCCAGTTTCCCAGTGGCCATGGATGGACGAGCGCTCGCCGCTCACAGTTGCGGGGGCAGCCGCGGCCTGGGGCCTTGCGACCCGCACCGCGTTCCCTTTTCACCCCTTCCGGGGCACCTTCGGCGGGCTGAGGGTTAGCCTAGTCGGGAGAGCAGGACAAGAGATGAACCGCGGTGTTCCGAAACCTGTGGCAGCGGCGACACGCATAGCCCGATATGCCCAGCACCCACGCCCCAGGACCGGGGACCGGCCGGCGGCGGATCAGCCCGGAAGACCGCCCATCGGGAACGGACCGCCCGCCGCGGGCGCGACAGAGGCGGCGTGAGCGGGCATGGCGGAGGCCGCATGCGGCGGCACGATGGCGACGAAGGGATCGCGGGCGCGCAAGGACCAGATCGCCCCGGCGGCTTCGGGGGATTCGGGGGCGGAGGCGAGCACCACCGCCGACGGCTGGGTGGCGTCGAACAGACGGACCGCGTCCTGCCAGCCGCCGGTCCCGACGACGGCAAGCCGACCGCTCTGGCACTGCGCCCGGGCGGCCGCCAGATCCTCTGCCTGTGATCCTATGATGATGACACGCACCGCACAGCCTCCGAGCGCGTTACTCCCCTAGTGAGGCGTAACTACGTTAACATGCCGCTAACGCGGTGTCTGCCGTTTGATTCGCACCTCTCGGCTCGACGGTCGTGCGCCAGGGGCAGGCGCAGGGCCTGACGGAAACGGGGCCAGTCCTCAGGCCGGGAAGATGTTGACGTGGCGCAGCCTGACGCCCACCGCGGCCCCGGGGGTCAGCGCCCCGACATCGGCCGTGCGGCGGTCCAGCAGCGCCTCCATGACCTGTCCGTCCAGATCGAGGTCGAGCCGCAGTTCCGGACCGACCGGCTGCACCGCCCGGACCCGGGCGGACAGGCTGCCCGGACCGGCGGCGGGCAGCACCTCCACATCGTGCGGCCGGACGAAGGCGATCCCGGGGCCGCGGGTCCAGGCGCCGGGCGGCAGGGCCAGGGGCAGCCCGGCGATCTCCGCATGGTCGCCCTGGATGGTGCAGGAAAGCCGGGTGCCGCCGCCCAGGAAATCGCAGACGAAGGCCGTGGCCGGCCGGTCGTAGATCGCCGCCGGGGTGCCGACCTGCTCCAGCCGCCCCTGGTGCAGGATGGCGACCCGGTCGGCCAGTTCCAGCGCCTCCTCCTGGTCATGGGTCACGAACACGGTGATGACGCCCATGCCCTTGTGGATCTCCCGCAGCCAGCGCCGCAGCTCCTTGCGTACCTTGGCGTCCAGTGCCCCGAACGGCTCGTCCAGCAGCAGCACCCGCGGCTCCGTCGCCAGCGCCCGCGCCAGCGCCACCCGCTGACGCTGGCCGCCGGAAAGCTGGTTCGGATAACGGTCGGCAAGCTGCGCGAGCTGCACCAGCTCCAGCAGCTCCAGGACCCGCCGGCGGATCTCCGCCTCCGCCAGCCTCGGGCGCCGGCGTGCGACCCGCAGGCCGAAGGCCACGTTCTCGAACACCGTCATGTGCCGGAACAGGGCGTAGTGCTGGAAGACGAAGCCGACACGCCGGGCATGCGGCTCGGTCGCCGTGGCGTCCTGACCGTCGATCAGGAGCCGGCCGGAATCGGCGAACTCAAGCCCGCCCATGATGCGCAGCAGGGTCGTCTTGCCCGACCCGGACGGACCCAGCAGCGCCACCAGCTCGCCCGGGGCGATGGTCAGGTCCACATGATCGACCGCCGTGAAACCGCCGAAGCGCTTGGTGATGCCGGACAGGACGATGCTCATGGGCAGCCTCTCAATGCCTGCGGGTGGCGGCCAGCTCGGCCCCGAACCGCCATTCCAGCAGCGACTTCGCCACCAGGGTCACGATCGCCAGCAGCGCCAGCAGCGAGGCGACGGCGAAGGCGGCCACGAAGTTGTACTCGTTGTAGAGGATCTCGACATGCAGCGGCATGGTGTTCGTCTCCCCCCGGATGTGGCCGGAGACGACGGAGACGGCGCCGAACTCCCCCATCGCCCGGGCGTTGCAGAGCAGCACGCCGTAGAGCAGACCCCACTTGATGTTCGGCAGCGTCACCCGCAGGAAGGTCTGCCAGCCGTTGGCGCCCAGGGTGACGGCCGCCTCCTCCTCGTCGGTGCCCTGCGCCTGCATCAGCGGGATCAGCTCGCGCGCCACGAACGGGAAGGTGACGAACAGGGTCGCCAGCACCAGCCCCGGCACGGCGAAGACGATCTGGATGTCGTGCTCGCGCAGCCAGCCGCCGAACCAGCCGTGCGCCCCGAACAGCAGCACGTAGACAAGGCCGGAGATCACCGGCGAGACGCTGAAGGGCAGGTCCACCAGGGTCAGCAGCAGCGACTTGCCGGGGAAGCGGTGCTTGGCGATGGCCCAGGCGGCGCAGACGCCGAACACCATGTTCGCCGGCACGGCGATGGCCGCCACCGTCAGGGTCAGGCGGACGGCGGCCAGGGCGTCGGGCTCGACCAGCGCCTCCCAGAAGGGCCCGAAGCCCCGCCGCAGCGCCTCCACGAAGACGGCGAGGAGCGGCAGCGCGATGAACAGCACAAGGAAGCCCAGGGCCGTCCCGCCGATCAGCAGCTTCACCCAGATCGGGTCTTCCAGCACGCCGCGCCGCCGCGCCGGTGGCCGTTCGATCACGACAGGATCGTCCAGGAGCGTCCCGCCCCTGGCCGCTGGCGCGGTCCGGCCCGGAATGGCGGGATCGGCATCATAGGGAGAGGTGGTCACGGGCGGTTCCTTCACAGACCGGCCCATCGCCGCGTCCAGCGTTGCAGCAGGTTGATGACCAGCAGCAGGACGAAGCTCGCCAGCAGCATGGTCACGCCGATGGCGGCCGCCCCGGCATAGTCGAACTGCTCCAGCCGGATGACGATGAGCAGCGGCGCGATCTCGCTGACCATGGGCATGTTCCCGGCGATGAAGATGACGGAGCCGTACTCCCCCACCGCGCGGGCGAAGGCGAGCGCGAAGCCGGTCAGCAGCGCCGGCAGGATGGTGGGCAGGATCACCCGCACGAAGGTCTCCACCCGGGTGGCGCCCAGGCTGGCGGCGGCTTCCTCCAGCTCCTTGTCCAGATCCTCCAGCACGGGCTGCACGGTGCGGACGACGAAGGGCAGGCCGATGAAGGTCAGGGCGACGACGACGCCCAGCGGCGTGAAGGCGACCTGTACCCCGAGCGGCGCCAGGAACTGCCCGATCCAGCCGTTGGGAGCATAGAGCGAGGTGAGCGCGATACCGGCCACCGCCGTCGGCAGGGCGAAGGGCAGGTCCACCACGGCATCCACCAGCCGCTTCAAGGGAAAATCGTAGCGGACCAGCATCCAGGCCACGGCCAGACCGAAGACGGCGTTGATGCTGGCGCCCAGGAATGCGGCCCCGAAGCTGAGCCGCAGCGCCGCCAGCACGCGCGGCTGCGTCACCTGGTCGAGGAATCCAGCGATGCCCAGTTCCCAGGGACGGGCGACCAGGGCCGCCAGCGGAACCAGGACGATCAGGGTCATGTAGAGGAGCGTGACGCCGAGCGTCAGGCCCAGCCCGGGAATGACCGACCGACGCGGCCGGGCGAAGGGCTGCCAGAGGACGGTCATCGCAAGTCTCCCGGTGGTGGGGGCTGCCCGATGACGGAAACCCCCGGCGCACCGCGGGTCGCGGTCCGCCGGGGGGTCCATTGCGTGCAGATTCCGATACCGTCCGTCAACTCTCGAATCCCGGAGCCACGGCATCCGACCGGAAACGGGCTCAGCGCCCGTCGGGTCGGTAGATCTGATCGAACACGCCGCCGTCGGCGAAATGCGTCGCCTGGGCCCGCCCCCAGCCGCCGAACTGGGAGATTTCCACCAGCTTCAGGGCGGGGAAGCGGTCCTTGTACCGGTTGGCGAGCTGCGGCAGGCGCGGCCGGTAGAAGTGCTTGGCGACCAGTTCCTGGCCTTCAGGGGTGTAGAGGAAGGCGAGATAGGCCTCGGCCACCGCGCGGGTGCCCTTACGGTCCACGTTCCGGTCGACCACCGCCACCGGCGGCTCGGCCAGGATGGAGAGGCTGGGCACCACGATCTCCACCGTGTCGGGACCCAGTTCCTCGATCGCCAGGAAGGCCTCGTTCTCCCAGGCCAGCAGCACGTCGCCGATGCCGCGCTGGACGAAGGTGGTGGTGGCGCCGCGGGCGCCGGTGTCGAGCACCGGGACGTTGCGGTAGAGACGTTCGACGAAGCTGCGGGCCGCTGCCTCGTCCCCGCCGCCATGCTCCAGGGCGTAGGCCCAGGCGGCAAGGTAGTTCCAGCGCGCCCCGCCCGAGGTCTTGGGGTTGGGGGTGATGACCTGGATGCCGGGCTTCACCAGATCGTCCCAGTCCTTGATGTTCTTCGGGTTGCCCTTGCGGACCAGGAAGACGATAGTGCTGGTGTAGGGGGTGCTGTTGTCCGGCAGCCGCGTCTGCCAGTCCTTCGGCAGCAGGTCCGTATTCTCGGCGATGGCGTCGATGTCGTAGGCCAGCGCCAGGGTGACCACGTCGGCGTTCAGACCGTCGATGACAGAGCGGGCCTGCTTGCCCGAGCCACCATGGCTGGTCTTGATGGTGACGGTGGCGCCGGTTTCCCGTTTGTAGCGCTCGGCGAAGACCTTGTTGAATTCCTTGTAAAGCTCCCGCGTCGGATCGTAGCTGACGTTCAGGATCTCATAGGATTTCGGCTGTGCCACCGCGGCAGCGGCGGCGATGCCGATGGCCAGGGCGGCGGCCGCGGCCGCGCGTGCAAACCAGCTCATGGGTCACTCCCTTGTCCGGCCAAGCGGGAGAACCGGGAGCCTCGCGGTGCCGGACGACGGGAGGGGAGATGCCGGCGGGGCCGGGCGGGGACCGCCGCCCGTGACGCCGCTGCCGGGGTGCCCTCCACAACCGGGCACCACGAACCCGCTTCGTGGCGCTTTAGCGTTTGGTGTCGCGGCGCAAGCTGCACATCAAAGGGCCGCGGCCGGTCGATGGACCGACAGGATCATGCTGACGGCCAATCCCCATCCTGTCAATAGGATTTGAGGCGAAGATTGGCCGCACGCTGCATGTGATATGTCGTCACAGCGATCAACCCGCCGCCCCCGCCGGGGTTCCGGACCCCGACGGCAGCGGCAGCGGGAGAGGCAGGGCGCCGCCTGTCCGCCGCCGTCAGGCGGCGTTGGCGTAACCGGCAAGGCGGGCCGGAACGCCGTCCGGCAGGCGCGGCTCGAAGGCGACGTGCAGGCCGGTCGCGTCGGCCGCGCGCACGGTGAAGGGCACCGGCTCCGGCAGGCCGGGCAGATGCAGCAGCCCCTCGCTGCCGATATCCGCCTGCGCCCCGGCCAGCGTGGCGCCGCCGACGGACAGGTCGCTCACGCGGACCTCCTGCCGGCTGCCACCGACCAGCCGGGCCTCGCAGGGGATGTCCACGGCGAAGCGCTGCTCGGTCCGGCGGTCCGCCTCTCGGGTGGAGGTCCGCACCACCCGCACCAGCACCTGACGCAGTTCGCGGATGCTGTCCGCGACGCTGCCGGCATTGGCCCGGACCGCCGCCGCCTGCTGCCCCGTCTCCGCGGCGTCGCGGGCCACGGTGCCGATCAGTTCCGACACCTGCCGGGCGGCCTGGGTCGTCTCCACGACGTTGCGGCTGATCTCGCGGGTGGCGGCGCTCTGTTCCTCCATGGCGGCGGCGACGGTGGTGGACACCTGATCCACCTCGCCGATGCGCTGGCCGATGCTGGAAACCGCGGTGACGGCCGCGGCGGTCGCGCGCTGGATCTCCGTGATCTGCGCCGTGATCTCGTCCGTCGCCTGCGAGGTCTGGTTGGCCAGCAACTTCACCTCCCCGGCCACGACGGCGAAACCCTTGCCCGCCTCCCCGGCGCGGGCCGCCTCGATCGTGGCGTTCAGCGCCAGCAGGTTGGTGCGGGCGGCGATGTCGTTGATCAGCCGGGCCACCTCGCCGATCCCGGCGACCTGCTCGGAAAGGGCGCGGATCGCCTCCGCCGTGTTCTGGCCCTCGGCCACGGCGCTGCGGGTGATCGTGCTGGCATGGGTGACCTGGGTCACGATCTCGTTGATCGAGGCGGACAGTTCCTCGGCCGCGCTGGCGACCGCCTGGGCGTTGGCGAGCGCCTGATCGGCGGCTGCGGCGACACCGCCGGCAGCGCTGCTGACGCGATCGGCGGAGTTCGCCATCCCGTCGGCGTCCCGGGCCATGGCGCCGGTCCGCTCGGCCACCGCCTCGACGGCGGCGTTGCTCTCGCGCTCGACCGTCTCGGCCATGGAGAGGACGGCGCGCTGGCGCTCCAGCGCGGCACGGCGGGTCTGCGTCTCCGTCTCCTCGGCGGCGAAGGCAAGCCGGGCCCGCAGCGAGCGGAGCTGGGCCGTGACCGGCCGGAACTCGGCCGCGGGCGGCAGGGCGATGGTGTGGCCCCGGTTGCCGCGCGCGATGGCCTCGAAATGCCGGCCCAGGGTGGCGAGCGGCCGGAGCACGGTGCGCAGCAGCAGGGTCGCAGCCCCGGCCGCCACCGCGGCGCCGATCAGCAGCAACGCCGCGAACAGCCAGACGACCGTGCCGAAGCGACCGCTGACCCTGGTGTATTCCTCGGCGGCGACCCGCACCTGGAGGTCCGCGAGACCGTTCAGCGCGCCGACGACCGGCGCCACCTCCTGGTACAGCCGGTCCCGGATGAACAGGTCCAGCGCAGCCCGGTTCCCCTGCCGCAGCAGGGCGAGAAGGTCGGTGATGGCACGGTCGGCCCGCAGCAGGGGGGCCTCCGCCCCGGTGACGAGCCGGGCCTCCTCCGCATCGAGGCTGGTGGCCTTGAAGGCGGTCCAGCCCGTGGCGAGGACGCCCTGGGCCCGCTCGACGGAGGCGGCTCCCTCCTCCAGGGACAGGCTGCCGCTGCGCGCCTTGTTGGCGGCGTCCACGATGGCGACGGCGACTTCGTCCGACACCTGCTTCAGGTCGCGCAGGGCGACGACCCGGTCCTCGTAGACCGTGCGCAGCCCCTCCTGCGCGTCGGAAAGACCTTGCAGACCGATCCAGCCCAGGGCGGCGACCAGCAGGACCATGGCCGCGAAGGAGGCGACGAGACGGCCGGTCAGGCTGGCCGCGGTGCGGCGGACCCAGGCGGACAGCCCCTTGCGCACGGGCTCACCGCCGACGACGGCAATGTCCTTGGCCGTGCCGGCACGGATCGCGGCATACAGGCGCTCCGCCGCCTCGACATCCGCCCGGGCGGGCCGGGTGCGGATGGAGATGTAGCCCTTCACCTCACCGCCCTCGACCACGGGGGTGACGTTGGCACGGACCCAGTAATGATCGCCGTTCTTGCAACGGTTCTTGACCAGCCCCTCCCAGGGCTGGCCAGCCTTCACCGTGGCCCAGAGGTCGGCGAAGGCCTCCTTCGGCATGTGCGGATGGCGGACGAGGTTGTGCGGCGCGCCCAGCAGTTCCTTCTCGCTGAAGCCCGATATCCTCACGAACGCATCGTTGGCGAAGGTGATCCGGCCCGCCGTGTCGGTGCGGGAGACCAGCAGATCCCCGTCGCCGAGCATCACCTCACGTCCCGTCACGGGCCCGTTGTCGCGCAAGGCGGCCTCCTGTCGTCTCTTTCAGGTGGAAAAAGTCAAAGGGTCTATAGCGGAAGGTGTTATTTCCACCTAAGCATAAGTTTGTATGTCATCCATAACCTTTGGATAGGCAGGCTGGCACAAGGTTTGCGGGTGGCGGTTTGCGGGTGACAGGACGCCCCCGGCGGCCCCCGACGCCGTCAGATCACGAAATCGAGGGGTGTGCCCAGGGTCCGCCGGCGGCGGGCGGCTTCGGCCAACGTGCAGCGGTCCAGCACCTCGGCCATGGCGTCGCGCGCCTTTACCATGGCCCAGCGGATCACGCACTCGTCCGGGTTGCCGCAGTCCTCGCAGGGCTCGAACCGGTTGCGGCTGGCGCAGCGGATCGGGGCGATGGTGCCCTCCACCACCCGGATGATGTCACCCATGGAGACGTGCTCCGGCGCCTTCGCCAGACGGTAGCCGCCATCGCGGCCGCGGACGCTCTTCAGCAGCCCCGCCTTGCGCAGGTCCAGCAGGATGGCTTCCAGGAACTTGTGCGGGATGTTCTCCGCTGCGGCGATGTCGGCGATCCGGGCGCAGCCTTCCTGCTCGGAAAGCCCGGCAAGGTGGACCGCCGCCCGCAGGGCGTACTTGCAGCGCTGTGACAGCATGGACGAGGAGGAGGCCATCGATACCGCTCCCGGAAGGCTCCCCTCTTTGTGGGGCTCCGGTGCCGTCGCATCAATGGGGGATTGCGCCATCCGCCTGCCGGGCGGCGCAGCGTTGCCGCCGCAACACAGGGTGGTGCCCAAGGCCCGCTCCCCGGGTCGCTACTCCGCCGCCTCCGCAAGTGCAGGCGGCGGGACCGGGGGGTGGATGTAGATGCGCGGCGCGCCGGTGATGCGGCAATGGTCCACCCAGGCGTCCAGCTCGAACACCGTGCGGATCGTGTCGGGGGTCAGCACGGCGGTCGGCGGGCCCAGGGCGACCAGACGGCCGTCCGCCAGCAGCATCACCCGGTCGGCGTAGCGCGCGGCGAGGTCCAGGTCGTGCAGCACGGCGGCCACCGCCATGCCCTGCCGCGCGAGATCCGCCGCCAGCCGCAGCACCAGATGCTGGTGCCGCGGGTCCAGCCCGGCCGTCGGTTCGTCCAGCAGCAGCACCGCCCGCAGGTCCGGGCGGTCGGCGGCCCAGGCCTGGGCCAGGGCACGGGCCAGATGCACCCGCCGCCGCTCGCCCCCCGACAGCCGGGTCACGGGCCGGTCGGCCAGATGGGCGGCGTCGGCCGCGGCCAGGGCGCGGGCCACCAGCGCCGCGGCCGCGGCCGGCGGCAGGTCGCCGACGCCCCAGCCCACCACCTCGCGCGCCGGGAAGGGAAAGGCGACGCTGATGTCCTGCGGCAGCACGGCCCTTCGGCGGGCCAGATCGACCGGCCCCAGGCGCCAGACATCCGCCCCGTCCAGCGTGACCCGCCCCCGCGCCGGCCTGAGGTCCCCGGACAGCGCCCGCAGCAGGGTGGACTTGCCGGCCCCGTTCGGTCCCAGGATGACCGTGAAGGCCCCGGGATCGAGGCTGACATCAATGCGGTCCAGCAGGGTCCGCCCGCCCTGCACGATGCGGAGATCGCTTGCCGTCAGGGTCATCCGCGCAGCCCTCCCTTGCGATGGAGCAGCAGTCCCAGGAAGAACGGACCGCCGATGGCGGCGGTCAGCAGGCCGATGGGCAGCTCCGCCGGTGCCACCAGCGTGCGGGCCACCGTGTCGGCCAGCAGCACCAGCAGCGCCCCGCCCAGGGCCGCGGCGGGCAGCAGGATGCGGTGGCCGGGGCCGGCCAGCAGCCGGATCAGGTGCGGCACCACCAGCCCGACGAAGCTGATCGGCCCCACCGCCGCCACCGCGGCCCCCACCATCACCGCGACGCCGAGGATGGAGACGGTCTTCATCCGGCGGATGTCGAGGCCGAGATGGCGGGCCGCCTCCTCGCCCAGGCTGAGCTGGTCGAGACCCCGCGCCATGGCCAGCAGCGGCACCAGCGGCAGCAGCAGCAACGGCACCGCCACGGCCAGGGCCTTCCAGTCGGACACGGTGAGGCTGCCCATGGTCCAGAAGGTCAGCGCCCGGAGCTGCTGGTCGTCGCTGAAGAAGGAGAGGATGCCGATGCCCGCCCCGGCGATGGCGTTGACGGCGATGCCGGCCAGCAGCAGGGTCGCCACGTCCACCTGCCCTTCCACCCGGGCAAGGCTGTGGATCAGCAGCGTCGTCGCCGTGCCGCCCACGAAGGCGGCCAGCGGCAGCGCCCAGACCCCCAGCAGGGCCGCGAGCGGCCCGCCCAGCACGATCATGGCGACAGCGGCCAGGGCGGCGCCGCTGGAAACGCCGATCAGGCCGGGATCGGCCAGGGGATTGCGGAACCAGGCTTGCAGGACGGCACCGGCCACGGCGAGCGCCGCCCCCACCGCCAGCGCCATCAGGATGCGCGGCAGGCGGATGCCGGTGACCACCGCCACCTCGTGCAGGGTGGCGGGGTCCGGTGCCACGAGGCCCAGCCGGACACCCAGCGACCCCAGCACCCGGTCCGGCGGTACCGGAAGGGCGCCGATGCCGAGCGCGAGCACGACGCCCACGACCAGCGCCACGGCCAGCCCCGGCAGCAGCAGGCTTCCCCGCCGGACCCGGGATCGCTCCCGGCCGGCGTCACCGGCGCGCGCGGCCCGCCTCGCGCCCACGGCCATGGTCACCGGGGGACCTCGGCCGCCTGCGCCGGCAGCTCCGGATGGAAGGCCGCCACCATCACCCGCACGGCCTCCCCGATGCGGGGACCGAACCCCAGCACCAGCAGCGCGTCGAGGGAGACGAGGCGGCCGTCCCGCACGGCGGGGGTCAGGGCGAGCGCGGGGTGTGCGGCGATGCCGGCGAGCCCGCCCTGGCGATCGGCAGCCTGATGCGTCACGACGATGACCTGCGGGGCCGCCAGGACGGCGGCCTCCGGGGTCAGCGGCTTCAGCCCGGTGACCCCGGCGAAGGCGTTGACGCCGCCGGCCAGCGCGATGGCCGCGTCCGCCGCCGTGTCGCGCCCGGCGGCCATCAGCCCGCCCTGGCCCGTATCCATCACGAACAGGACCCGCGGCCGCTCCCGGACCGTGGCGAGACGGGCCGCCTGGATCTCCAGGTCGGCGGCGATCCGCCCGGCCAGCGCCTCGCCCTGGGCGGGCACGCCCAGCGCCTGGGCGACGGCGCGGACCTTGGCCAGCACGCCCTCGGTCGAATGCGCGTCGGGCACCGTCACCACCGGCACCCCGGCCGCACGCATGGCGTCCAGCACCTGCGCCGGGCCGGCGGTGCTGCTGGCGAGGATCAGGTCCGGCCGCAGCGACAGCAGGCCCTCCGGCGTCAGGGAGCGCTTGTAGCCCACCTTCGGCAGGGCCGCGACCTCCGCCGGCCAGGAGCTGGTCGTATCCGTCGCCACCACCCGGCCGCCCTGACCGAGCGCGTAGACGATCTCCGTCACCGCACCATCCACGCTGACGATGCGGTGGGCGGCGGATGGATCGGCGGCAGCCGGACCGGGGGTGGACGGGTCGGCGGCCGCCGGGCCGGCGGCCAGCAGCAGACCGATCAGCGGCGCGACGGCCGCCCGCAACAGGGATCTCATGCCGCGATCTCCGGTTCCGGCAGGTCGGCCAGGATGCCGCGCCAGGTCGCCCGCTCCGGCTTGCCGCCGCGACGCTCCCCGAAGAGCTGGAGGAACTGACGGTCCTCGGCGTCGAACAGCTCCAGCGAGGTGACGACGCCCTCCCGCGTCGGCTTGCGCACGACCCAGGCGCTGGCGATGCGGTCCTGCCGGACATGCAGGTTGAAGCGCGGGTCCAGCACGTTGATCCAGGGACCCGTCGGCTCGATCCGCTCGACCGGGCCGGTATGGATCTGGATGCAGCCGGCATTGCCGGCGAAGACCATGATCGGCACCTGCCGCTGGGCGGCGAGGCGCAGGCAGAGCGCCAGCGCCTGCACCGACACGGGCCGCGCGAAATCGCTGCCGATCAGGCGGAACGCCTGGTGCCGGCCGATGCCGAATTCGCGCAGCATCGGGAAGAAGTCGTGCGCGTCCTGAAGGTTCTCCCAGTGCCGGCGGAAGCCGGCCAGATCGATCTCCGCATCGGGGCGGTCGGGCGGCGGCACCGGCAGGGGCAGCACCCCCATGCCGGGGGTCTGGTCGGGGGCGCGGAACCGTTCGACCAGCCGGTCGAACGCCGCCCGGTCCGTCGCCGCCGTCACATAGACCTTGTGGACGGCCGTGCCGTCGATGTCGAAGAACTGGAGGCTGTCGCGCAGGCCGCTCTTCACCTCCTCGCGCACGGCGAAGCCATGGCGCCAGTGGTTGAGGAAGAGGCGCAGGTCGATCTCCAGCCCCAGCACGAGGCCGCTGCCCGGCCCGATCGAGACCGTCTCGAAGGTGCCGTGCTTCTCATGCACGGCATGCTCGTTGCGGGTCAGGGTCATCACCTCGCCCAGCGTGGGCAACTGCTCGATGAGCCCGCCCCAGCCGTTGGCCGCGGTGCCGGGGTCCAGGCGGACGACGCGCGCCGCCCCCGGCCCCTCGCCCACCCGGGCGGCGACCAGTTCGCCCTCGCTCACGCCGAGCCGGGCGGCGGCGTCGCGGGCCCGCAGCCCGGGCGTCGTCTCCAGCAGCCGCAGCCATGCCGCCTTCAGGTCCGGCAGCGAGCCGGTCAGTATCTGATCCATGCGCCTCTCCCTCTCCGTCGTGTCGGCCGTTATTTCGTCAGGATCAGCTTGCCTTGGCTGGTCCTGCGCAGGCGGTACTCCTCCCCCTCGTGGACGATCACGATCTCGCGCCCGCCGCGCAGCAGGTCACGGCTGTCGATGCGCGGCATACGCGGGACCCGTCCGGGGTCCGGAGGACCGGATGGCGCCCGGGGGCCGGTCCGGGCGTCGCTCTCCGAGAGCATGGGTGTCTCCTTCTCCTGCATGCTTCAGAAGCTGACCCCCGCAGCCACCTTGAAGGTCCGGCCCCGCTCGGGGATGCTGGACAGGTGGCGGCGGTAGGCCTTGTCGAAGATGTTGTCGATGCCGAGGTCCAGCCGCAGGGCCTCCCGCGGCTGCCAGACGACGAACAGGTCGTGGATCACGTAACCGGCGGTGGGCTCGGCCGTCGCCACCCGGTCCTGTTCGTCGGCCAGGGTCGTGCGCCAGCCCGCGCTGAGGTCGTACTCCGGCAGGGTGCGCCCGGCGGTCAGCACCAGCCGGTCGGCCGGGATGGAGTCCAGCGACAGGCCGGTATCGTCGTCCTCGCCGCGCAGCAGCGAGCCCGACACGCTGCCGAACCAGGTCGGGCTGTCGTAGGTCAGCTCGACCTCCATGCCCTTGATGATGGCGTCCTGCACGTTGCGACGGGTGGTCTGGCCCTGGGAGATCAGGACCGCCTGCTCGATGAAGTCGTCCACGTCGTTGCGGAACAGGGCGGCCTTCAGCAGCAGCCGGTCGCGCGCCAGGAAGACATCGTCGAAGTCCAGATTGCCGCCGATCTCGACCGTGGCCCCGCTCTCCGGCTCCAGGTCGGGGTTCGGGACGAAGAAGTTGTTCGGGATGATGCAGGGCCGGCCCGGGATCGGGCAGACGCCGGGGAAGTGCAGGCCGCTGTTGTACAGCTCGGTCAGCGACGGCGACCGGAAGGCCGTGGCATAGCTGGCGTACAGCGTCATCCAGGGGGTCGCGTCGAACGCCGCCCGGAGGCTGGGCGAAACCTCGGAATCGGTGCGCCCCTCCTGCCCGTCCGCCGACTGGTCGAAGCGGTCGTAGCGGATGGCCGGGGTCAGGGTGAAGCGCTCGGCGAACACCGTCTCCGCCTGGGCGAACAGGCCCAGCACCTCGCTGTCGGCATCGGGGAACTGCGGCCGCGGCCCGCCGTCGCGGGTGCCGCGCTGCTCGTCCCGGTAGGCCTCGATGCCGTAGGTCAGGGCCACCGCGGCGGGGCCGGCCGTGAAGCGGCTGGTGTTGGCGAGGTCGATGCCGACGGTCTCCAGTTCCGTGTCGTCCGCCCGCCGCTGGCCGATCCTGTCCTCGTCCAGTTTCGTCCGGTTCCAGTAGACGGTGCCGCGCATGTCGAACCAGGGACCCGACTGCCCCTCATAGGCCAGGGTCGCCGTGTCCTGGCGGGTGATCCGGTCCACCAGGATGCTGAGGTCGTTGGTGTCCGGGGCGGACGGCAGTTCCTGGTCGTTGCGGTAGCCCTGCCAGGACAGCCGCAGCCGGTGGCCCGGCTGCACCGCCCAGTCCATCTTGACGAGGCCGCTGACCAGATCGTCGCCGGTGTAGGGGATGGTCAGATCGGAGCCGGAATCCACGTCGCCGCTGTTGCGGTAGGTGGCGCTGGCCAGAAGACCGACCGTGTCGCTGGGGGCGCCGTAGCCGGTCAGGCTGGCGACGAATTCGTCACCGTTGTCCTGCCAGGACAGCCGGGCCCGCCCGCCCGCCGTGTCGCCGTCCCGCAGCAGATCGGCGGGGTCCTTGGTGGTGAGGGCGATGACGCCGCCCAGCGCCCCGCTGCCGTACAGCGCCGATGCCGGCCCGCGGAGCACGTCCACCTGCTTCAGCAGCGAGGGATCGAGGAAGGTCCGCCCCTTGTGTCCGGCCTGGAAGTTCTGCCGGGCGCCGTCCAGGCGGATCAGGATGCGCTCGTCGCCCAACCCGCGGATGCTGGGCTGTTCCGCCGTCGTGCGCGGACCGCCGGCCATTTCCACGCCGGGAACGTCGCGCAGCAGGTCATCCAGGCTCTGGGCCTGACGGCGCAGGATCTCCTCCTCGTCGATGACGGTGATGGCGGCCGGCACCTCGATCGCCGGACGCGGCGTGCGGGTGGCGGTGACGGTGATCCGCTTCAGGCGGATGACCGGTTCTTCCTCGGCCGGGGAGGACGCGGCAGGATCGGCCGGCGGCGTGCCGCCGGGCTGGGCCGTGCCGCCGGACTGAGCCGTGCCGCCGGACTGAGCCGCGGCGACAGCCGGGACGAGGGCACCCGGCACGAAGGCGATGGCGAGCGTGAGCAGGGGAGCGAGGGCCGAAGACCGGCGAAGACGTCGAACCGACATGCGAGACTCCAAACGGGCTGCCCGACCGGATCGAAGGCGGGTCGGCAGGGTTCGGCGTTCTGGCTGGCGTCCGACGGGGACCATGGGGCCGGGGCCGTCTCGGCTGGCTTGAACCAGGATTTGACCGTAGTAATGCGAGTTGTTCGCATTATCAAGTACCATGTTTGCCTGTTGTCCGCCAACAGAACATGCCGCCGACGGACGCATTACCCGATCCGGGGGTCGCTGCGGGCGAAGGGGGTGGGGCAGGTACAGGCCGCACGGCCACCCCCGCCGGACGGCGGGGGTGCCGGTACAGGGAACGGCGGACAGGGCCAGGCGGTACGGGACCCGGCGGTCTGCGGGGCGGTGCCAGGGACCGGCGGGGAAGGCAGCCCCCTCCCCGCCGGCCGGACGGTCAGGCGCGCGCGGCGAAGCCGGCGTGGCGCTCCGCGAGATCGGCCACCGCCGCTTCGATCAGGGCGGCGCCGTGGGCGGGGTCGGACAGGCCGGGGTTGGAGCCGATGCGGCCGTCGGGGAAGTGGCGGCGGAAGTCGGCCGCGTCGGTCCAGGGCCGGGCCGCCGGGGCGGGGCCGAACTCGGCGCGGCGGACCTGGTCGGGATGCACCGCCCAGGTGACGGAGATTTCGCTCGCCGTGCCGTGGCTGCCGTCCTGGTCGCCGTAGAGCGTGCGGGCCAGATCCTTCACCCGGTTGCCGTCCCACCAGTTCACGATGCTGCACACGGGCGGCACCGAGCCGCCGCCGAAGGAGCTGGCGGCCGCGATCTCCTGGAACGCCATGTTCACCGTGGCGACGTTGCCGCCATGGCCGTTGACGAACAGCATGTGGGTGAAGCCGTGGCGGTGCAGGCTGGCCACCACGTCGGCCACCACGGCGGCCAGGGTGGAGGGGCGGAGCGACACCGTGCCGGCGAAGGCCAGATGGTGGTGCGCCATGCCGACCCCCAGCGTCGGGCCGACGCAGGCGCCGACCGCCTCGCCCAGCTTCCAGGCGATCGCCTCGGCCGTGATGGCGTCGGTGCCCAGCAGGCCGGTGGGGCCGTGCTGTTCGGTGGAACCGATGGGGATGATGATGTCCGTCCGGCGCTGGAGGTAGGTCTCGACCTCGGGCCAGGACATGAGTTGAAGACGCATGGATCTGCTTTCCGGTCTCAGGGGAGCCGTTCGGGTTCGATCCGGCGATTTGGCGCCGCCCGGCCGCGCTCCGCAAGCGGCGACCGTCACACCCCTGCCCTTCGCCGCGGAGGCTGCCGATCACCCCGTCCCGCCTCGATCCCGGTCTTCCCCGCGTCATTTCCGCGCCGGTCTTGCGAAACCGCAAAACGAACCGTGACCGACCCTGCCAGGATCGGCCAGTTCCTGACAAAGCCCGCCCCTCCTGCCCGCCCCCTCCTGCCCCGCGAGCGGCCCATGACCGTCCTTCCCGCCTCCCACGCGCCGGCCTCCTGGGTCGCCCATGTGCCCCTGCCCCTGTTCGCCACGGTGATGGGCGTCGGCGGACTGGGACTCGCCTGGCGCAAGGCGCACACCGTCCTGGGCCTGCCCGCCGCCGTCGGCGAAGGGCTGCTGGCCCTGGCCGCGCTGCTCTTCGTCGTGGTCGGCGTGCTCTACCTGCTGAAGGTGCTCCGCCATCCGGAGGAGGCCGCGGCGGAGTCCCGCCATCCCGTGCGGGTGAACTTCTATCCTGCCGCGACCATCGGCCTGATGATCCTGGCCGGCGGCCTGCTGCCCTACCACCCCGCGGTGGCCGAGGGGCTCTGGCTGGCCGGGGCGGTCGGGCAGATCGCGCTGGCCGGCCTGATCATCGGGCGCTGGATCACGCGGGAACAGCAGATCGCCACCGCGGGGCCGGCCTGGTTCATCCCCGTGGTCGGCAACATCCTGGCCCCCGTCGTCGGGGTCCCGCTCGGCCATACGGAGCTGTCCTGGTTCCTGTTCAGCGTCGGGCTGCTGTTCTGGCTGGTGCTGTTCCCGGTGGTGCTGAACCGCATCCTGTTCCACGGGATGATGCCGGCCCGGCTGCTGCCGACGCTGGCGATCCTGGTGGCGCCGCCGTCGGTGGGGTTCCTGTCCTGGCTGGCGCTGAACGGCGGCGTGCTGGACGCCGCGGCCCGTATCCTGCTGGGGCCGGCGGTGTTCCTGGCGGCGATCCTGCTGTCGCGGGCGCGGTCCTTCCGGAACCTGCCCTTCGCCGTGTCCTGGTGGGCCTTCACCTTCCCGTCGGCGGCGCTGGCGCTCGCCTGCCTGCGCCTGGCCGAGCTGCACGGGACGGTTCAGGGCGGGGTGCTTCAGGGACCGGCCTGGGCCGCGGGGCTGGCGGCGGTCACCCTGCTGCTGGCGACGGTCATCGTGGCCACGGTGGCGGCCCGCACGCTGATGGCGCTCCTGGGCGGCACGCTGTTCTCCCCGGAGTGATGGCCCCCGCCGGCACCGGGGCGGGACAGGAGGGCCGGTCCGCGGGGACCGGCCCGGCCCGTTCAGGCGGCCACGCCGACCGACGGCTCCAGATGGAGTTCCGCGTTCAGCGAGTTGGTGATGAGGCAGGTGCGCTCCGCCTTCGCCAGCAGGGTCGTCGCGCGCTCCGCATCGGCCTCGGCCTTCACCAGCAGGCGGGGCTTCACGGTGAAGCGGGTGAACCGGGTGACGCCCTCGACACGGTCGAGCACGCCCTCGACATCGACCTCCAGGCTCTCCCACTCCAGCTTGGAGGCGCGGGCGATGGCGCGGAAGGTCAGGATGTAGCAGTCGGCGACAGCGCCGACGAACAGGGTCTCCGGCGACCAGAAACCGTTCGGCCCGCCGAACTGCGGCGGGGCGGCGGTGTCCAGCGCCGGCACGTCGGCCTCGGCCTCCAGGCGGACATTGCCCTGGGCGGTGCCGGTGGCCTTGGTCAGATAGATGTGGGGGAGGGCTTGCATCCCTGGAACCTCGTCAGATCCGGTGGGGCGGGATTGGATGGATGGTCCATGATCGCACCGCGGCGGGGCGGCCGGATTGAGAATCCGCAAGGCCGGCGGCCCCGCCGCACGGCGTCAGGCCTTGGCCGCTTCCGGCTTCCAGACCGGGCCGCCGGTGGCGAGGTCGGTGGCGATGTAGGGCAACCCGGCCTGCTTCCAGGCCGCCATGCCGCCGACCATGTGGGCGACGCGGGTGAAGCCCGAATCGATGCAGCGCTGCGCCACAATGCGCGAGCGCATGCCCGAGCCGCAGTGGAACACGATCGGCCGGGCCCCCTCGGCGACCGGCAGGTAGCGGGGCTCCAGGAACGGCATCGGCGACAACAGGGCGCCCTGGATGTGCTCCAGCGCGTATTCGTGCGGGGTGCGGACGTCGATCAGGGTGATCTGGCCGGCCTCCAGGGCGGCGCGGACCTCCTCCGGCGTGTAGTTGGCCAGTTCGGCCATGCCGAAGGATTCGATCTGGGGCATCTTTCTCTCCCTTGCTGTGACGGCCCGCCGGCCGGCGGGCCCGGTGGCTGTTGTCCGGGCGGTCACCCGCCCGTCCCGGTGGGACCGGCCGCGACCACGGCCCGGTCGAGCGACAATGCAGGGCCTTGCCCGATGGCGGGCAGGATGCATAAGTCAGGGATGGATGGCATCGGAGATTCGCGGTGAGGGCTCCACAGATCGAGGCGGCCTGGAAGGGGCTGGCGGCGTGCCAGACATGCGGCATCCGCCATCTGGCCCTGTTCGCCGATCTCCAGGAGTCCGACTTCGCCCACATCCATACCCCGATCGAGGAGCTGCGCTACGAGGCCGGCAGCCAGATCTACGGCGTGGACGACCCGGCGGAGGCCGTCTTCACCGTGCGTCGCGGTCTGGTCAAGCTGGTCCATCTGCAACATGACGGCACCCAGCGCATCGTCCGGCTGATCCGGTCGGGCGGCGTCGCCGGGCTGGAGGCGCTGCTGCGCCCCGGCTATGCCCACAGCGCCGTGGCCCTGCAACCCGTGGAGGTCTGCCGCATTCCCGTCACCGTCGTGCAGCGCTTGCAGGCGGAGACGCCGCGCCTGCACTTCCGGCTGATGGAGAAATGGCACGAGGCCCTGAGCATCGCCGACGACTTCCTGACCGACCTGTCGGTCGGCAGCGTGCGCCAGCGGCTGGCGCGGCTGCTGCTGCTGCTCTCGGAAGAGGCGCCGCAGGCCCCGGTGCGGCTCTTCTCGCGGGAGGATCTGGGGGCGATCCTGGCGGTGACGCTGGAGACGACGAGCCGCACCATCGCCGAGTTCAAGCGCACCGGCGCCATCCGGGAGGTGGGCTACAACCTGGTCCTGTGCGACCGCCCGGCTTTGTCGGCCATCGCCGAACAGGCCTGACGGACGCCGGCCGGGACCGGGCGGGATCGGCCGGGGGCGGTGGATCAACCGCGTCTCCGCTCATGCAGAACCTGATACATCGCATCGCAGGATAGGGAGGCCGGGGCCGCTCCGCCTTGCGGAATGTCAAGGACGGCACGCCCCCGGCGGGTCTATGCCGCCCCTCGTCCGCAGCCCCGTCGATGCAGGATCGCCCCATGAACGGCCCCATGAACGACAGATACCCGACCGGCATGATCGTGATCCACTGGGTCATGGCCGCCACGATGATCGCCGCCTTCATCCTCGGCAAGGTGATGGAGGAGATGCCCGACGGGCCGGAGAAGATCGGCGCGCTGGGCTGGCACGCGCTGGCCGGCCTGCTGGTGGTGGTGCTTGCGGTTCCGCGGTTCATCGCGGTTCTGCGCGGGGCCGCCCCGCCGACCGAGGGGCCGCGGCGCGACGTGATCGTCGCCAAGGCGGTGCAGGGCGTGCTCTATCTGACGATGCTGGCCCTGCCCGTTCTGGGCGTGACCGCCGTCCTGACCAGCGGCGCCCAGGTCTCCGTCGCCGGCCTGGTCGATCTGCCGGCGGGAGCACCGTCGGAGTCGCTGCACGCTCTGGCCGGGGGCATCCACGGCGCGGTCGCCATGCTGTTCCTGCTGGCGCTGGTCCTGCATGTCGCCGGGGCGATGAAGCACGCGCTGATCCTGCGCGACGGCACGCTGGCACGGATGATCCCGTTCCTGCGGCGCTGAGCCCCGGTGAAGACGGTGGCGGGTGAAGGCGCCGGCGGGCGGCAGGTGTGACGTTCGGGCGTGACCTTTCCGGGGCGCCCGTCCCCGCTTTGCCCCCGCTTCGCCCCGGGTCCCTCCGGCCCCGGTGAAGGCCCGTTAACCAATGGCATGGCAGGGTGAGGTTCTCACGCCTCCCCCGAGCCCATCCCATGCAGGACCTTCTCACGCTGACCTATGCCGTCGGCGGCATCGCCGCGGCAGCCTTCCATGTGCCGCAATGGCTGCGGCTCTGGCGGACGCCCGCCCTGGTCGCGGGCATCTCCCCCTGGTCGTGGCTCGGCTGGTTCGGGATCAGCCTGAACAGTCTGGCCTACGCGCTGCTGGTCAACCATGACCGGGCGCTGATCGCCATGTCCGTCCTCACCATCGTCTGTCAGGCCGTGATGCTGAGCCTGATGGCCCGCGCGCATGCCAAGGTGCGGACGGCACAGCGGGCCGCGACGGACGACCCGGCCGCATCGCTGGGCGCAGCGGTTCCCTGACGGATGGTGCGGTGCCCGGAGAGAGCGCCGCCCGTCACTCCTCCGCGGCGAGCGACAGGCGCGTTCCCTGGCGGACCAGCTTGAGCTTCTTCGGGGGGTCCGCGGGACGCGCCGGGGCCGGAGCGACCGGGGCCGCAGCCGCAGTCCTGTCAGCCGAAGAGGAGGGATCGTACAGGCTGAGCGGCGACGAAGGAACCAACGTCGTCACGGCATGCTTGTAGATGAGTTGCAGGCCCCCGCCATGACCGGTCAGGGCAAGGCTGTAGGCATCGTGCGCAACGATACGCCCGACCAGTCGGACCCCCGTGACCAGGAACACGGTGACCTCTGTTCCTCCGGTCCGCAGTACATCGAGAACTTTGGACTGAAGGGCTTCCGAAAACGCCATAGACCTGATGACTCCTTGTATTCCGGGCACCCTAGGGCGATCGGACTATCGGAGCAATGCGTCACCTTTGCAACGGGTTCGCACGCGGACCGGGGCCGCGCGTACCGCGTGGACAACCGCCCGCCCCCGGAACGCCGTCATGCGTTGTCGGCGGGGACTGCCTCGAAGGCCACGGTGACGCAGGGCCCCTCTCCCGGGGCCGTCCCGTGCCAGAGGAAGGACGGGAACAGGATCAGCCGGCCGGGTCGCGGCGGCACCAGAAGGGTGGGCTCCAGCCCCGGGTCGGTCCCGAAGGGGGGGCGGCCGAAGCTCAGACCGCCGGCGCCGGCCG
This sequence comes from Rhodocista pekingensis, assembly GCF_042665545.1. Classification (NCBI taxonomy): domain Bacteria; kingdom Pseudomonadati; phylum Pseudomonadota; class Alphaproteobacteria; order Rhodospirillales; family Azospirillaceae; genus Rhodocista; species Rhodocista pekingensis. The sequence goes on from NZ_JBHTCM010000026.1 coordinate 71,829, forward strand.
GCACATCGACATGGTAGACGCCGTAGAGCCACCCCTGTCCCTGGTCGAGATCGGCCGCACAGCCCCGGCGGCGGCCGCGCACCGACCAGGCGTCGGCGATGCGCAGGCGGGCCGGCCGGGAGCGCAGCACCGGATGCTCCGGATCGAGCGGAAGGGCGGCGAGATGGCGGTCGAGCGCCGCCGCGATCTGCCGGCGCAACGCCTCCAGCGGGGCGGGCAGCGCCGGCCGGGCGAACAGGTTGCCCACCGTCCGGGACTCCGCCAGCGACGACGGGCCGGCAGCGGCCTCCGACACGGCATGCAGCGGCAGGAGCGCCTCCAGCAACGCCCGCCGGAATCCGTCGGGACCACCCTGGCCGGGCGGGGGGGCCAGATCCTCCACCCGGAGCAGCGCCGCGGGATCGGCAAGGCGGCGCCAGGCCGGATCGCCCAGGCAGCGCAGGGCCGTCGCCAGCAGCGCCACGGCCCGGGGGCGGCCGGATTCCGCGGCCCGCCGCGCCAGTGCCAGCGCCGCCTGTGGCCGGCCATCCCGCAGCGCGGCCTCCGCCCCGGCCAGCAGGGCCCCGACGCAGGCCGGGTCGATCGCCAGCGCCGCCTCCGCCTGCGCCCACGCCTCGCGCGGCCGGTCCAGACGGAGGTGCAGCGCCGCCGCCCCGGCTCGGGTGGCAGCCTGCCGCACGGGGTCCCCGGTGCCGTCGGCCAGCAGCGGGCCGAGAAGGTCAAGAGCGCGCGCGGGGTCGCCGAAGGCTGCCTCCCCCTCCGCGAGCAGGCGGGCACGATCGGGGGAGGCCGGCAGCGACAGTTCCAGCTCGCGGTAACCGCGGATCGCCTCCCCCTGCCGGCCGAGGCGGCAGAGGAAGCGGCCGAGCCGGGCATGGGCCTCGGCATCCAGCGGGGCCAGCGCGGTGGCCCGGCGGAAGGCGCGCAGTGCGTCCGCGGCGGCCCCCGCCTCGGCACTGACCCGCCCCAGACCGGTCCAGAGATCCGCCCGGTCCGGCTCTAGGGCCACCGCCCGGCGCAGCCAGACGATCGCCTCTTCCGTCCGGCCGAGGGCGAGCAGGGCGAGGCCCTGGGCCTGGGCGAGCGTCGCGGAGGTCCCGCAGCATACCGACGCCCGACGCAGCACCTCCAGCGCCTCCGACGGCCGCCCGGACCGCAGGAGGAGCGCCCCCAGGTCGGCCGGGGCGCCTGGATCGGCCGGCGACAGGCACAGCGCGGTACGCAGGGCGGCCTCCGCCTCCTCCGTCCGACCGAGCGCCTCCAGGGCCCCGGCCATGGACCGGAACGGAGCCGCCCTGTCGGGCGCCAGCATGGCGGCACGGAAGAGCAGACCGAGCGCCTCCGCTGCGCGGCCCTGCACCAGCATCAGGGCGCCGAGGTCGCCGAGCGGTTCCGGATCGTCGGGCGCCGCCGCCACCGCGGCGCGCAAGAGCCGCACGGCCTCCTGCCCGTCACCGCCGTCGCGCGCCACGAGACCGAGCAGGTGCAGGGCCTGGGCATGCCCGGGTGCCAGATCAAGCACCTGCCGGCCGAGGCGCCCGGCCAGAATCAGGTCTCCCTCGCGCCGCGCCCGCAGCCCCAGCCGAAGCAGTTCCGGGAGGGAGCCGGCGGCGGTCTGTTCCGGTCGCCTCATGGCCTCACCCCGCCGAGGGACCGCCACACAGCCCGTCGCGGCCGGTCCGTCGGATCGAAGAACGGGCGCGCCGAGGAACGTGCGAACCGCAGGGTGGAAGAAACGCATGACGGAAGCATGTCTGATTTTAACAATGACCCAGAAAGACTTCAATATTCCCGGATCCCATAAGAAGCCGTTTACTGTAGAGGATCGTTAACCATAAATTCTCGCGCCAGGATTCCGGGCGACGACTTCCGCCGGACCGGGCCGGTGCAGCCCAGCGACCGCGGCATCGGGGGCGCGGATCGCCCAGGACCTTCCCAGGTCCTGCACCGACCCGGTCGATATCACGCGCGACTCCGGGGCGGCCGGCGCCCGCTGACACTGGCGCGGCCTCTGTGACTTTGCCACAGCCCTGCCCTGCGGCACCGTGCTTGCCGAAATGGCGTCGAAGTCATAATCATTCGCAAATCAACACACCGCCGTCCCCGGCGGACCGGTGCCCGCCTGCCTGCTGCGATGATCCAGACCCCCGCCCCGTTCGACACCCTGTTCCAGACCCGACGGCGCGCGCTGTATGCCCTGGCCTTCCAGCGCCTGGGCTCGGCCGCGGACGCCGAGGATGCCGTCCAGGACACCTATCTGAAGTGCCGTGACGTGGCCTGGGGCGCGGTCCAGAGTCCCGAGGCGATGCTCACCCGCATCCATCTGAACGTGATCCATGACATCCGCCGCCGCCGCCGGCGCTCGGTCGAACTGGCGGACGCCGACGGGCCGGAGGCCGTCTCCGTCCCGGCCGCGGCGCCGGACCCGGAGGAGACGCTGCTGGCCCGTCGGCGGCTGCGGGCGGCGCAGGCGGGGATCGACGCCCTGCCGCCGGTCTGCCGTCGGGTCTTCACCCTGTGCCGCATCGACGGCCTGTCGCACGCGGACATCAGTGCGGCCACCGGCCTGAGCCGGCCGGCGGTGGAGAAGCACATCGTCCGGGCCATGCAGCGTCTCCGCCGCAGCATCCGCGACTGACCGTTCCGGGAAAGCACACCCGCTTCCCGTCCATGGCCCTCCCCGTGCGCGTCCGGCTGCGCTATATCCGGCCCCTCTCGCAACGAAGGACACGGGATGAAGGTCGGCATCGACATGGGCACGGCTGCCGGCGACGGCAGGCCGGTGGAGATGGACCTGGAGGAGCTGCTGGCGACCCGGCTGCTGGTGCAGGGCAATTCCGGCTCCGGCAAGTCGCACCTGCTGCGGCGCCTGCTGGAGCAGTCGGCGCCCTGGGTGCAGCAGTGCGTCGTCGATCCCGAGGGCGACTTCGTGACCCTGGCCGACCGTTTCGGCCATGTCGTGGTGGACGCCGCGGCCCACACCGAGGGCGCCCTGCAACGGGTGGCCGCGCGGGTCCGCCAGCACCGCGTCTCCGTTGTGCTGAACCTGGAAGGGGCGGAGGTGGAGATGCAGATGCGTCTGGCCGCCGCCTTCCTGGGCGGCCTGTTCGACGCCGACCGCGACCACTGGTATCCGATGCTGGTGGTGGTGGACGAGGCGCAGCTCTTCGCCCCGGCTGCCGCCGGCGAGGTGTCGGACGAGGCGCGCAAGGCCAGCCTGGGCGCCATGACCAACCTGATGTGCCGCGGCCGCAAGCGCGGCCTGGCCGGCGTCATCGCCACCCAGCGTCTGGCGAAGCTGGCGAAGAACGTGGCGGCCGAGGCCAGCAACTTCCTCATGGGCCGCACCTTCCTGGACATCGACATGGCCCGCGCCGCCGACCTGCTTGGCATGGAGCGGCGCCAGGCGGAGATGTTCCGCGATCTGGCGCGCGGACACTTCGTGGCGCTGGGCCCCGCCGTCAGCCGCCGGCCGCTGCCGGTCCGGATCGGCGGGGTGGAGACGTCCGGGCGCGGCGGCACGCCGAAACTGATGCCGCTGCCGGAGACGCCGCAGGCCGACGCCCGCGACCTGATCCTGACGCCGGATGCGGAGGAACTGGCCTCCCCGGTGCCGCTGCCGCCGCGGCGGCCGCCGCCCCCGCCGCCGCAGGACATCAACGCGCTGCTGCGCATGGCGCGCCCCCGCCCCGCGGCGGAGAGCGCGGAGACCCAGGCCGAGGCGGACCCCGCACAGCTCGACGCCGTGCTGCGCGAGGTGCTGGCCGATCCGGACAGCGCCTTCCGCAGCGATGCGGTGCTGTACCAGGACTTCCTGGTCCGTTGCCGGATGAGCCGGGTGCGGGGGGAAAGCCTGGACCTGCCGGCGTTCCGCCGCCGGGTCAGCGTGATCCGTGCCGGCGTGGATCTGGAGTCGGCGGAAAGTCCCGACTGGGAACGGGCCGTGGCCGCCGCGGCGACCCTGCCGGAGGAGATGCAGGGCGTCTTCCTGCTGCTGGCCCGGGCGGCGATGGAGCGCGCCCCCTGCCCCTCCGACGCCCAGGTCGCCCGCGCCTGCGGCAGCCGCTCCCCGGGCCGGGCGCGACGGCTTCTCTCCTACATGGAGCAGCGCCGCGTGATCGTCCTGCGCACGGCGCTGGCGGGAGAGCGCATCGTCGCCCTGCCCGGCCTGGGCTGGCAGACCCGGCCCGGCGATCCGGCGGCGCCCGACCCGGCCGGCGATCCCGGCCCGGTCTGAGCGGCGACGGAAATCGCGGTCCGGAGTATCCGGATTCCGCCGGCTGCCGCGTCTTAGGTGTTGAAGCAAGCCCGACGGCCCACGACACCCATGCTGACCCGACTCTTCCCCTTCCTGGACCGACGCCGTGCCGCGGCCCGCGCCGAGGCCGGCCGCTGGTGGCTGCTGATGCGCGACGATGCGACCGCGCCCCAGCTTCTGGCCGCGTTCAGCGACTGGCTGGAGGCCGACCCGGCCCATCCCGCCGCCTTCGAGGAGGTCTGCCGCCGGCTCGGCCCGCCCGGACCGGCACGCTCCCCCCGGCCGGCGGCGCCCCCCCAGGCGGCGCCGCGGCGCGCGTGGCGCCCGGCCCTGGCGCTGGCGGCCGTGCTGACGGCCGCCGTCATCGCCGCCCATGGGCCGGCACCGCGGCCGGACATCGCCGTACCGCCCGGACAATGGCAGGAGGACCGGCTGGCCGACGGCAGCGTGGTCGCGTTCGGGCCCGGCTCCCGCGGCTGGCTGCGGTTCGACGAACGGCTGCGGGAGATCCGGCTGGACACCGGCAGCGTCATCGTCGAGGCCGCCCCGGACCCGCAACGGCCCCTGGTGGTGGAGACGCCACACGGCAGCGTCCGCGTCGTCGGCACCCGCTTCCTGGTGGTCGCCGACGGCTCGCGCACCGGGGTCACGGTCAGCCACGGCGCGGTGGAGACGGTGGCCGCCGCCCGGCCGGAGGAGCGGCGCATCCTGCGCCCGCCCGACCATGTGCAGCTCACCCCGACGGGGATCGTGGAACCGGCGCCGGGTGCTGTGGCGGATACCGCGGACGAGGTGCGCCAGGGCTGGCGCAGTTTCGCCGCGGCACCGCTGGCGGACGTGGCGGAGGCGCTCGCGGCGGCCAGCGGCGAACGCATCCTGGTCCTGCCGACCGCCCCGGCGGCCGCGGTCACCGGGCGCTTCCGGATGCGGGACGCCGGCCCCACCCTGGCGCTGCTGGCCGACGCCTACGGCCTGCGCCGGCTGGAGCCCTGGCCGGGCACGACGGTGATCTACTGACCGTCCGTCCCTGCCCGCCGGCCTGTCACGCCGCCACGCTCAGCAGACGGGCCTCCAGCGCGTCGAACGCGGCGATCTGTTCGGGAAGAAGCTGTCGCCTGGCGTCGCGGCCGAGATAGACCTTGAACATGCAGGCGCCCCCGGCGTCGTAGAACTGCACCGAGCGGGTCTCCGTGGAGAAGAGCCGGCGGCGCACGAAGGCGACGCGGATGCAGGCATCGACCTTCAGGTGCCCGCCGATCGGCTTGCCTTTGAAGTTGTACATGCCGTGGGCCACCGTGCCGCCCTTCAGCGGGGCCTTCACCTCAAGGATCACGGGGCCGGTATTGACGATGAGGGTGATCTCGCCCCAGCCCGCCATGTCGTCCAGCACCTCCACCATCAGGTGGCCGGGCAGGGACGTGACCTCGCCCGCGGGCAGGGCGTCGAGGACGGCGAGCGGCGTCGTGCCCGCGGCGCGGGCGATGTCTTCGAGGGCGGCGGTCGGGTTCGCGGCGAGCGCCTCGGCCAGGGTGGCGGTCATCGGAGTTCCTTCATGTCGGGGTGCTGGGCAAGCCAGCCCAGAAGCCGCCCGGTCATCGCCACCTGCCAGAAGCGGCCGGGCCGGGTGAGGCGGTGGAAACGGTGCTCCGGCGCCAGCAGGCCGGCCTCCTGCCACTGCGCCAGCAGCGGCGCGAGGTGCGCCGCCAGCGCCGTGCGCGGGGCGGGACAGAGCGCGGTGAAGGCGGCCTCGGCGCGGGACAGGTCCAGCAGCCCGCGCTCCATGCCGTACCGGATCGCATGGCCGACGGCCGACCCCGCCCCCTGCCGCATCATGCCCCGGGTGAGGCAGTCGCCCGATCCCGAGCGGGCGGCGTAATCGTCGAGATCGGTGGTGATGCGGTAGTTGCAGCCGCCCAGGAACCCGCCGGCCCCGGCGCCGAAGGGCAGGCAGTCGGCGCCGGTCTTGACGGCCAGATTGTAGACGTTGCGCTCGCGCAGGCTGCCCTGCCAGTGCGTGGTCGAGATCGACACCATGCCCTCTGCCTCGGCCGCCGCCTCGCCCGCGGCGAAGTAACGCCCCAGCTCCTCCGGCGCGGCGACGCGCTTCTTGCCCTTCTCGATGGCGCTCAGCAGCGGCGTGCCGGGGATCACGTTCAGCGAATAGAGGTCGAAGCCGTCCAGCCCCAGCGCCGCGCAGAGCCGCACGTCGGCGGCCACGTCCTCGGGCGTCTGGTCCGGCAGGCCGTAGATCAGGTCGGCGACGATGGCGCCGCGGTCGAGCGCCACGAGCCCTTCCAGCTCGGCGATGAGCTGCCGGCGCGGGGCCTTGCGGCCGAGCGGGCGGCGGATGGCGTCGGAGAAGCTCTGCACGCCGAAGGACATGCGGGTGACCCCGGCGTCGAAGGCCGCACGGGCCTTCTCCAGGCCGAAGGAATGGATGCGCCCCTCCAGCGTGATCTCGCAGTCCGGGGCGAGCGGCAGGTGGGTGTGGATGGCGCGCACCAGCCGGGCGATGTCGGGACCGGACAGCGCCGTGGGCGTGCCGCCCCCCAGATAGACCGCCTGGAGCGGCGGGCCGTCATGGGCGGGGGTGCGGGCGAAGGCGGCCATCTGGGCGATGACCGCATCGACATAGGGCGCCCCCGCCTCGGCCCGCCAGGGATTCTGGTAGAAGCCGCAGAACAGGCAGTGGTTCTCGCAGAACGGCACATGCACATAGGCGACGGCGCGGCGCGTCCGCCCGCTGGCGTACAGCCGGTGCCAGAGCGGGACGATCTCGTCCTCGGGCACGGTGTCCATGGCGCTGGCCGGATGCACCGGGCGGCGGCCGGGGAACGCGGTGGCGAGCGGGTCGCCGCCGGTCCGGGCGAAGAAGGACTCCAGCGGCGGCGCCTCCGCGGCGGCCGGCGGTCCCGCAGGATGCCTTCCGGGATGCCCCCCGGAATGCCCGGCAGGAGGTCCGGCCGGCCCGGGGGCACGCTCCGGGGTCGCGGGCGCCTGCGATGCCCGCGGATGCACTCCCGCCTGGGTCATGGTTCACCTCCTCCCGGAACGCCGCGCAGCCTCAGCCGCAGCGGTTCACTTCGATGCTCGCGTGCCGGATGCCCAGGCCGGCGGGGATGCGCGCGGTGGTGCTCGGGCGACTGCGGCGCGTGGGTGACGATGCTGAGAATGGCAAGGCCGGGCGGCCCTGACCGAAGTTGTGGCCGTGGGTCCAGCGGTCCATCGAATGGCTGTGCATGGGAACGCTCCCGGCGGTCAGCGACGGCGGCGGCGGACGGGCCGGCACCTGTCCCGGCCCCGCCCGCCCATCACGACCGCGAGGCTAAGGTCCGCGATCGGGACACGTCAACTGCTTATGCGACGCATTCGCAAGATTGAGGTGGGGCGCTCAGGACATGGCCCGCACCCCGCCCGTGCGGTCCGCCCCTCCCCCGGGTCGGGTGCAAAAAAGTATGTCCGGATTTGACGCGGCGCAGCGTCTTGGCTGCGAAGGATACGCAATTGCATAAGAAAAGGGGGTCCCATGCGCGATCGCGTTGGCCGGGTCCGGCGTCTTGCCGCCAGTGTCGTGCTGCCGATTTCACTGCTGGCCTGCCAGGGAACGGCCCTGGCGCAGGATGGCGGCGCGCAACCGGGCGCCGCCGTGCCGGAGACCGTCAGCCTGGACCTGCCGGCGCAGCCGCTGCATGAGGCGTTGCAGGCCTTCTCCCGGCAGACGGGCATTCCGCTGACGATCCTGCCGGACACGCCGTCCGACGTGCGCTCCACCGCCGTCTCCGGCCGGATGAGCCCGGACGTGGCCGTCGGCCGCCTGCTGGCCGGACGCGATGTCCCCTTCCGTTTCGCCGAGGGGGCCCTGATCGTCGGCCGCGGGGTCGCGGCGGGAGACACCACGGTGCAGGTGCTGGACCCGGTCCGGGTCGTCGGCATTCCCGAGCAGTTCAGCCTGCCGGCCGGCGAGACCGGCGCCACCGTGATCGGCCGTGAGCTGATCGGGGCGATGGGCACGCCGAACCGGGACCCGATGCGCCTGCTGCGCGCGACGCCCAACGTCGTCTTCGCCGACGACCTCTATGCCGTGGGGAACGCCGCCGGCAACGGCACGCTGACGGAGCAGGACCTGTCGCCGGCCCGCATCAGCATCTCCGGCGGCAAGGACTACGACAACAAGTACCTGATCGACGGGCTGGACAACGGCTCGATCTTCGACGTCACGGAGACGAACGAGGCGCACGCCGACCATATCGGCATCCACAACCCGCTGGCGCTGTTCACCAATGCCGACCTGCTGGACGAGATCGCCATCTACGATTCGAACGTCCCGGTCCGGTACAGCGGCTTCACCGGCGGCGTCGTCTCGATGAAGCTGCGCGCGCCGCGGGATGTCTTCGGCGGATCGGCCAGCATCTCCCACCAGCGCGATTCCTGGGTCGACTACCATTACGAATGGGAGACGCCCGACGCCACGGCCGAGGCGCCGAAGTTCAAGAAGACGTCCTATGACGCGCTGATCGACATTCCGTTGCTGCCGGGCCTGCGCAGCATGGTCGGCGCCTCCTATGTCGAGGCGGAGCAGGACCGCGTCCGCACGGCGAACTACGACGACGGCACCCGGCCGGCGACCAAGAGCACCAGCGCCACCTATCTGGCCGGGATCTCGGCCGATCTGAGCGAGGCGCTGGTGCTGGACGTGAAGGGCCTCTATTCGCCCTACACGCAGGAATACACCCGCTGGAACATGGCGAACGACCGCCAGGAGACGACGAAGGACGCCTACCAGGTCAACGGCGACCTGCGATACACCGGCAGCGCGGTCACGGCGAAGCTGACCGCCGGCTACAGCCTGAGGGAAACCGAGCGCGACGCCCCCGACACCGCCTACACCTGGCGCCGCACGGGCAGCAAGACCAGCGTCTGCGCCGGCGGGACCCAGTGCGTGGAGGGCGGCTACGGCGACATCGCCGACAGGCAGGAGAACGTCGAGATCAAGGGTGAGGCGGCAACCACCTTCCTCACGGTCGACTGGTCGGCGGGCTTCGACTTCAACTGGACCGAGGGCACCCGCAAGCGCGACGACGAGGCGGTCCATTACTTCTCGCCGACCGTCAGCAGCGCCATCGTCTGCGCGGATCCGAATGATCCGGGCTGCATCGCCGGCGAACAGGTCCTGACCCGGCGGAACTTCTATCCGCAGCGCGACTACTCGGCGGACGTGTCGACCTACGGCCTCTGGCTCCAGGCCGACAGGACGCTGGAGGTGGGCGCCGACTATCTGAAGAGCATCGACCTGCGGGCCGGCCTGCGGGCCGACTACGGCGACTTCTGGGAGAACCTGAACTGGTCGCCGCGCCTGTCCACCACCTTCAACCTGCCGGCCGATGTCGGCCTGACGCTCGCGGCCGGCCGCTACTACGGGACCGACACGCTGGTCTATGCCTTCTATGCCAGGGACCCGGCCGTCGTCAGCGAGACCCGCGTCGCGGCGAGCCGCAACGTCTACAGGAACGAATGGGTCGTCACGACGCCGTCCTACCCGTACATGGCCGCCGAGGTGGACACGCCCTATTCGGACGAGCTGACGGCCGCCCTGACCTTCCCGCTGCTGTGGGGTGAGGGGCGCGCCAAGTACATCGACCGCGACACCCGCGACGACATCGCCATGGAACTGGCCTCGGTCGATGGCCGGACCGTCCGCCGCCCCACGAACAACGGGCGCATCGACTACCGGTCGGTCAGCCTGGAATGGGTGAAGACGCTCGACAACCACGCCTTCATGATCAACGGGACGTGGTCGGACACGGACCGCAACATCCTGAACTATCTCGCCACCCCGGACGACGAAGGCACCACCAACGTCTATTACGAGGGACGGGTCGTGAGCCGCGGGGACCTGTCGCTGATCGCGGACACCTATGGCCAGCCGGTCACCATCAACGCGGTCTGGACCGCCGACTGGTTCGACGACCGGCTGTCGACGAACGTCACCGGCAAGTACCGCTTCTCCCACGATGAGATCGTCGCCACGGACAAGACCATCCGGGTCAACAACTCGACCTACTACATCTATGAGAAGCGCACGAACCACGGCACCTGGCGGTTCGACCTCAACGCCGTCTACCGGATCGAGACCTGGACGGACCAGCATCTCGATCTGACCCTGACGGTGGAGAACCTGCTGGACTCCCGCACCTACACGGCCGATGCCAGCGCCCCTTACGAACGGGGCAGGGCCTTCTGGCTGGGAGCCGGCTACCGGTTCTGATCCGCCACCGCCGCCGGTCCCTGGGCCGGCGGCGGTTCCCGTTCCGGGACCGGTCCCACGGACCGGTGATTTCCAAGGACCCACGAACGCGATGGCCGCATGAGCACGATGATCGAATGCAGACAGCTCCGGCACAGCTACGGGGACACCCCCGTGCTGCACGGGCTGGATTTCCGCGTGGAGGAAGGCGGGATCTTCGGCCTTCTGGGCAAGAACGGCGCCGGGAAGAGCACCGCCATCAACATCCTGATGGGCTTCCTGCGCCCGCAGTCGGGTGAATGCCGGGTGCTGGGCCATCCCAGCCATGCCCTGCCCCCGGCCGTGCGTCAGGACATCGGCCTGCTGCACGAGGGCTTCATCCAGTACGACTTCATGTCGATCGACGAGATCGAACGCTTCCACGCGCCCTTCTACCCGCGCTGGGACCGCAGCGCCTTCTACGATCTGGTGGACCAGTTGAACCTGCCGCGCAGCCGGCGGGTCTCGCGCATGTCCTGCGGCCAGCGCTCGCAGGTCGTGCTGGGCCTGATCATGGCGCAGAACCCGCGGCTGATGATCCTGGACGACTATTCCATGGGTCTGGATGTCGGCTACCGCCGGCTGTTCCTGGACCTGCTGCGGGACTATGTGCGCGAGCGCGGCACCACCGTGCTGCTGACCTCCCATGTGGTGCAGGAGCTGGAGAAGCTGATCGACCGCATGATCGTGCTCCAGGCGGGCCGGGTGCTCGTGGACTGCACGCGGGCGGACTTCATGGCCCGGTTCCGGCAGTACCGCCTGCCCCGCAGCGGCGCGACCGACGCCCTGCGGCGCGAGGGGCCGGTCGTCAACGTGGAGCGCAACCTGCACTCCGTCTCCGTCTTCGGCTACGCCGACCGCGACACCATGGCCGCCCACCTGTCCGCCCACGGCGTCGCCGTGGACGCCCTGGAAGAGGTGCCGATGGGCTTCGAAGACGCCTTCATCGGCCTGACCGGCCGTGCCTGAGGAAAAGCCGATGCCGCTGAAGCCCCTTCTGCTCAAGGAAACCATCAAGCTGCGCCGGCTCTTCTGGGTGCCGCCGCTGGTCGTCCTGGCCGCCCTGGTCGACATCTGGCTGACCCTGCGCGCCTTCAACAGCGCCCGCGGTCCGGGCCAGCTCTGGAACGCCCTGACCTACAAGCAGGAGATCACCTTCGACAGCCTGGCCTATGTGCTGCCGTTCGCAGGGATCTGGTACGCCTGCGTGCAGTTCCTGCCGGAATGCACCGGCCGGCGGCTGCGCCTGATGTTCCATCTGCCGGTGTCGCCGTGGCTGGGGCTCTATGTCCCGGTCGGGGTCGGGCTCGGGCTGGTGCTGCTCTGCGCCGTCCTGGCCCTGGGCGGTCTGGCCGCCGTGGCCGGGTCGCTGAACCTGCCGCCGCAGCTCTGGGGTCCGATGGTGGAGACCGCCCTGCCCTGGTGCCTCGCCGGCATGGTGGCCTATCTCGCCACCGCGGCCACGCTGGCCGATCCGGCGCTGCACCGCCGCCTCGTCATCGCGCTGGCCGGGCTGGCCTTCGTCACCCTGCTGACCCGCACAACCATCTTCGCCGGCATGTCCGGCAGCCTGGGCTGGTACGTCCTGGCCTGCCTGCCCTGGCTGCTTCCGCTGGAAGCGGCGGCCCAGCGCACCAAGGAGAGTTCGTGATGCCGTCCGTCTCCCGTCTCGCCACGCTGTTCGTGGCCGTTCTGGCCCTGTGCTGGTTCCTGCCCGACCTGTATGACCGGGCGGCCCTGCCCGAGCCGGTGCGGACCTCGGGCTATTACAGTGCCGACGCCGGTGCCTTCCTGGTCCGGGTGGATGGCCGCGACGACACCCGCTTCCTGGACGAGCAGGGCAATCCCGTGGCGGAGGAGGCGTTCCGCCGCGGGCTGCCCTTCCTCTACTTCGCCGATCTGGAGAAGCATGGCGAGTTCCCCGCCACGGTGGCCGGCGTGCCGGTCACCGTGGAGGAGGCGCGGCGGCAGTTGCAGATGCTGCGGCTGGCGCCGCGCGACTGGAATTCCGGCGGACTGAACCTGCACACCCTGATCGAATCCGCCCCCTGGGGGGCCCGGCTGTCGTTGCCGGACCACATGTTCCGGGTGAGGCCGGCCGGGCTGGAATTCCTGCGCGTGGCCGACGGCCGCGTGGACCGGGACCTGTCGGACCGCTTCACCGCCGCCATGACGGAGGCCGGGGTCGTCTGGCCGCTGGTCGCCATCGGAGGCAACCCCTCCACCCGCAAGGAATTTGACGAGGGCTATCTGCTGGTCGATTCCGCCAACCGGCTGTTCCAGCTCAAGCTGGTGAAGGGGGAGCCCGAGTGCCGGGCGACGGGGCTGACCGTTCCCGGCCGCGTGCGGGCGGCAACGGTGTCCGAACACCAGCGCCGCGAGTTCATCGGGGCCGTCGTCAGCGACGAGGCCGTCCATCTGGTGACCTATGACGACCGTCTGGTGCCGCTGCCCGCGGCCGGCTTCGATGCCGACACGGTGTCCGTCTCGCTGCGCACCGACCCGCTGAACCGGACCGTTCTGAGCACCGACCTGAGCGGCAGCACCGACACCCCCTACCACCTGACGGCGACGGACCGGGAGTACCGGCCGGTCCACAGCTTCGACCTGCCCCTGCCCGCTGACTATCTGGCGTCGCTTGAGCGGCGGAGCATGGTCGCGTCCGCCCTGTTCCCGCTGACCGTCTCGCAGTCCTCGGCGACGGACGATCTGCTCCACCTGCACCTCGCGCCGGCGGAGCATCCGGGACTGGCCGCGGCCGGCGGTCTGCTGTGCTGCGCCCTGCTCTGGCTCTGGCGCCGGCGCACCCGGGCGCCGCTGCATCCGGTGGAGCTGGTCACGACCCTGCTGACCGGGGTGGCGGGTCTTCTGGCGCTGCTGCTGCTGGGGCCGCTGACCCGGCAGCGGACTGCCGGGGCCTGACCACCCCTGGGACATCGCGCCCTGCCCGCCGCCCGTCCGGTCCCCGCGGGACCCCGGACGGGCGGCGGGTCTTCCGGCCGGCAGACGCCCCCAGAAAGACAGGCTCAGGCGGCAGGGGCAGGACGCTGCGTCAGCGGGTGCGGATGGAGAAATCGACGGGAACCACCAGCTCCACCCGATCCCCCTTGATCTCCGGCGGTGGCGGCGGGAAGGGCTGGGCCCGGTCCACCAGCGCCAGCGCCTCTTCGTCCAGGCTGTCCACCCCGCAGGGATGCTCCAGCCTGACGGAGAGCAGCCGGCCCTCGCGGTCCATGGCGAAGCGCACCATCGGCACGCCCTCCTGGCGCAGCCGGCGGGCCCGGCTGGGATAGCGCTTGTGCCGCTCCAGATGCGCGAACAGCCGGCTCTGCCAGGTCTGCACGCTGCTGGATGTCTGTGCGGCGGAGGCACCGACGGCCGGGGCGGCCGTGCGGTCGGAGACCTGGGCGGCGGCCGGCGGGGCGCTGCTCTCCGACGCCGGCGGCCGGGCCTCGGCCTGCTCGCGCGGCCGGGACGGCGCGGCGTCGGCCCGGGGCATCGCCACCTCGGCCTTGGGGCGGACGGGCAGCGGCTTCAGGACGGGCCGTTCGCGCGGCTTGGGCACCGGCACGGGCTCCGGTTCGGGAGTCGGCTCCTCCACCGGCTCGGGCGGAGGGGGCGGTGCCTCGACCGCCGGCGGGGTCGGGGCCACGTCGGACGGGGTGACGGCCGGCGCGCTGGGCAAGGGGGCCAGTTCCAGCATGATGCCGGCCGGCGGCGCCGGCGGCGCCGCGACCGGAGCCATCCAGCCCACGAGGACCGCGCCCGGCAGCAGGTGCGCGCCGAGCGCCAGGGCGAAAGCCCGGCCCCAGCGCGGACCCGTGTCCGGCGCCGGCGCCGCCATCTCAAGCGTCATTGCGGCGAACTCTCCAGCCCGACCAGGGCCACCTTCAGGTAGCCGGCTTCACGCAGCGCGTTCATGGTCTGCATGATCGTGTCGTAATCCACCGTCTTGTCGGCCCGCAGGAAGATCCGCTGTTCCTTGTCCCCGCCGGAAGCGAGGTCCAGGGCGGACGCCAGCCCCTCACGGGGCACCGTGTCCTCACCGACGGCAAGGCTGTGGTCGGCCCCCACCGTCAGGAAGATCGGCTTGTCCGGCCGCGACTGCTGTTCGGCCGAGGCCGCCGGCAGGTCCACCTTGATGTCCACCGTGGCGAGCGGCGCCACCACCATGAAGATGATGAGAAGCACCAGCATGACGTCGATGAACGGCGTGACGTTGATCTCGTGGCTTTCCCGCAGATCGTCGTCGCCATGCTCCATCTTCACCGCCATGGCGGATCACTCCGCCACGAGGCGCAGATCGGCGCGCCCGACCATGCCGCGGCTGAGATCGCGGGAAACGATGCGCATCACCGCCGCCCCGGTATCCGCGACCAGCCCGCGGTAGGCGGCGATCTGACGGGTGAAGTGGTTGTAGATCACCACCGCCGGGATGGCGGCGATCAGACCGAAGGCGGTGGCCAGCAGCGCCTCGGCGATACCGGGGGCGACGACGGCCAGATTGGTCGCCTTCGAATCGGCGATGCCGATGAAGGCGTTCATGATGCCCCAGACGGTGCCGAACAGCCCGATGAAGGGCGAGGTGGCACCGATCGTCGCCAGCAGCCCGGTGCCCACGGCGATGCGGCGGCCGGCGGTCGCCTCGATCCGTTGCAGCCGCAGGGCGACACGTTCCTTGACGCCGTCCACGTCCTGCAAGGCGTCGGCGGACAGGCGAAGCTCCAGGGAGGCCGCCGCCGTCATCTCGGCCAGCACGCCGTCCTCCCGGCTGCCCGCCTGGATCGCCTGCGCCAGACTCTGCGCCGAATCCACGCTGTCAAAGCCGGCGCGCTGCACGGCGCGGGCCCGGCGCAGCTCCACGCTCTTGGCGATCAGCACGGTCCAGGTGGCGACGGAGGCGAGCAGGAGCCCGATCATCACCGTCTTCACCACCCAGTCGGCCTGCATGAACATGCCCCAGGGCGTCAGATGCGCCGCCATCGTCATGTCCAGGGCCTGTCCGGCTGCGCCGCCGCCCCCGCCGTCTGCGGGAACCTCCTGCGCCAGGGCGGCCCCGGCCGCGAGGAGGGTGACGAGAGTGCCGCCGATGAAGCGGTGAACGGCGGAGGGCAGCAGGCGCATCGAACCGACCTTTCAGGAAAGGCGCTCCGGCCGCGCCGGACCGACGCCGGCGCGGAACCCGGATTCAAGTGCGAATGATAATCAACTTTGTCCGCCCGTCGAGAGGAACCTTGCCGCGGCAGGGCAGACTTGCATCGACGCAATGGGAGGAGCCTGCCCCGACCGTGCAGGGCCCGGTCCGCGCACAAAGTCGATGAATATGAAATGGTTCCAGAAGCGAACATTAAGAATGTTAACCCCAAGTAAAAATCTCCGAGATGCCGTTAACATTGGGTTCAAAAAGGCCACTTTTTGAGGGTCGAATTTACTTCTCTTTAAATTACGCGGCCCCTTTGACTTGCCGAAGTCTCGTAAAGGTATATTTTTGGGACATCCGACGGTGCCGGAGGTGACGACCGAGTACCGACGCCGGGCGGAGCAACGAGGGGGACAACGATGCAGGCACTGGCAAGACTTCGTATCGGCTCACGCATAACCGTCGGATTCGCCACGGTTCTGGGCCTTCTGATCGTGATCGCCGCCGTGGCGTTGACAGGTCTAGGGCAGGTCAACACCGCGTCGCAGAACTTCGCCCGGGTCAGCGCCCAGGCGTTGACGACGAAGGGCATGGAACGCGATTTCCTGGCGATGCGCCGCGAGGTGCTGTCCTTCACGTTCCAGGGCAACACCGCGGCGGCCGAGAGCCTCGCCGGTCTGAGCCAGAATCTGCAAGCCGCCGCGGGCCGGCTCCTGGCCGAGATCCGCGACCCCGAACGCCGTGCCATGATGGAGGAACTGTCCGGTCTCGCTGAAAGCTACATGGCCGGCTTCGCCCGCCTCCAGGAACTGCAACCGACCGAAACCAGGCTGACCGAGCAGGACGTCTACGGCAACGGCACCCAGGCCGGCCGCACCCTGGACGATCTGCGGGCGGGCGCCCTGGCCGGCGGCAACATGGCGTTGGCCCTGGCCGCCGGGCAGTTGCATGAAGACCTGCTGTCCGCCCGATTCGCCATCGCAGCGTTCCTGACGGATGCGCTGGATGACAAGGCGCTGGCTACGGCGCGGGACCGGCTGAAGGAGGTCGGCCGGAGCGCGGCCGCCCTGTCGCAGCAGAATTTCCCCCCCGAGCAGTCGGCCCTGGCGCGGACGGCGGTGGAACAGGCCGGCGCCATGGTCACCGGATTTGATGCCCTGGCTGCCACCGCACGCCAGATCGACGAGCTGGTCACCACCAGCATGGCCGAATCGGGCCGCAACTTCGTCGCCACGTCCGAGCGGCTCAGCCGGAACTACGCCGACTACCTGGACCGGACCCTGGCCTCCAGCAAGGCGACGGCGGCCTCCAGCACGACTCTCCTGTGGACGGCGGGCATCATCGCCCTGCTGACCGGCATCGCCGCGGCACTGCTGATTTCCCGCAGCATCGTGCGGCCGATCCAGGGCATCACCAGGATCATGGGCGTGCTCGCCGGCGGCGACACGAAGGCCGAGGTGCCGAACCGCGACGGCCGCGACGAGGTGGGCGAGATGGCCCGCGCCGTCCAGGTCTTCAAGGAGGCGATGATCGAGACCGAACGGCTCCGCGCCGCCCAGATCGAGCAGGAGCGCCGCGCCGAGCGGGAGCGCCGGGCGGCCCTGAAGCAGATGGCCGACAGTCTGGAGCAGTCGGTGAAGTCGGTGGTGGATGCCGTCTCCGCCGCCTCGACCGAGCTGAACGCCTCGGCGCAGTCCATGTCCGGCACGGCCGTGCGCTCCTCGGCCGAGGCCGGTACCGCCGCCGCCGCCGCGCAGCAGGCCAGCGCCAACGTCCAGACCGTGGCCGCCGCCACCGAGGAACTGACCAGCTCCATCAGCGAGATCGCCCGGCAGGTGCAGCGTCAGGCCGAGCTGGCGCTCGCCGCCACCCGCGATGCCGCGCAGAGCGAGGACCGGGTCAAGGAGCTGGCCGAGGACGCCCGGAACATCTCCGACGTGATCGGCCTGATCAACGCCATCGCCGGGCAGACGAACCTGCTGGCGCTGAACGCCACGATCGAGGCCGCCCGCGCCGGCGAGGCCGGCAAGGGCTTTGCCGTCGTGGCGTCGGAGGTCAAGGCGCTGGCGACCCAGACGGCACGGGCGACCGAACAGATCGCCGAGCGTATCCGCGCCGTGCAGGAGCGCACCGACGGCACGGTGGAGAGCATCGCCCAGATCGCCAGCCGGGTGGAGGAGATGAAGGAGATCGCCACCGCCGTCGCCTCCGCCGTGGAGCAGCAGACCGCGGCGACGCAGGAGATCAGCCGCAACGCCAACGAAGCGGCCAGCGGCACCGAAGCCGTCTCACGCAGCCTGGACGCCGTGAACGGCGCCGCCGGCGAAGCGGGCGCGGCCTCCAGCCAGGTCACCGCCTCGGCGGAGGATCTGGCGAAGCAGTCCGAACGCCTGCGCCAGTCCGTGGACAGCTTCATCGACCAGGTGCGCGCGGCCTGAGCCCCGGTCCGGTTCCTCACACGCTGTCGGCGGAAGCCTTCCCGGCTTCCGCCGATCTGCGTCCGGAGCCGCCGCGCAGGCGGAACGGCACGCTCTGGGTGACACGGTAGCCCAGCGAGACCGGGAAGCGGGCCGTGCAGCGGCGCGCGGCATCGTCCGAATCCAGGGCGGCGACGAGGTAGACCCGCCCCTCCATCCAGCTCTTGACCAGCGGATCGCTGGCGTTGCGCCCGGTCGAGGCTTCCAGGAACTCGGGATTGGTCACCGTCACCTCATAGAGGCCATCCTCCATCAGGGTGCGGCGGTCGAAGACGATCAGGTGGTCCTTGCGCCGTTTCGTCAGCCCGTCGATCTTCGCGCGCAGCGCGCCCGCCTCCTCGTTCATCTGCTGGCGGTCCGCCTCGGCCTCACCGAGCTGCGGCATCACGTCCTCGACATTGACGGCGATGGCCTCGATGCGCGCCTTCACGGCATCGAGCGCCGCCTTGCGCTTGGCCACCTTGGCCGTTGCCTCGCGCGCCGTGCGCGAGGCGGACATCCAGGCGTCGATCGCCTTGGCGCCGATCACGAAGGCGCCGACGACGAGCGCGAGATGCAGGACCCAGGTCAGTTCGGTCATGCGGCGGTATCGTCTGCGGAGGCCATGCGGGTGATGGTGTTGGGCCGGAACAGCGAACGCGGCGGAAAGGCGATCTCGATCTGCCGCCGCGCCGCGGCATCGTCCTCGGCATGCACGATGGCCATGTGCGTCAGGCCCTGCAAGGCCTTCGGCATCGGGCGGTCGCCCATGCCCGTCTCGAACAGCTCGGCGGCATAGGGGGTCTTGCCCTTCGCCGGTTCCCCGAGCTGGTGGATGATCTCGAAATTCTGGCTGGACAGCCGGGCGAGTTCCGCCTGCATGCCGGCGACCAGCTTGGCGTGGCGGGCGCGCTGGTCGTCGGCCAGGGCCATGCGCAGGCGCGAATCCTCCAGGAACATCTGCGTCTGGTTCAGTTCGGCCTCGGACTGCGCGATCTTCTCATTCAGTCCCTTCAGCTCCACCTGCGCCGTGCCCAGCAGCCGCTGCCGGTGCAGCACGCCCAGCATCCAGGCCACCAGCAGCAGCCCGTTCACGATGAGCAGGGAAATCGTCGTCGTCATCAGCCGGCACCGACCCAGGCAGTGGTCCGCATGTAGTTCTGCACCAGGAACCGGTAGAGACGCGAGGCCTGGACGACCCCTGCGTCATCATCGGTCCGCAGGGCGCGCCAGGTTCCCGGCACCTCGCCCCAGCGCAGCGTCTCGAAATGCAGGCTGTCGCGCCGGGCGCGCAGCACCTTCAGCGTCTGCTCGTACCGGCTGAAGGCGGCGACGGGGTCGGCGATGGTGCGGTCGATATCGTCGAAGATGGCGCGGATCTGCGCCACCGGCGCCTTGATCAGGGACAGCGCGCTGCCGAGCTGGTCCGACAGGTCGCGGTCGCGCCGGTTCGCCTTCTGCACGTCGCGCAGCTTGCGCGGCATGTCGAACAGCGGGTTCCAGTAGTCCCGCAGCGCCTCGATGAAGGCCATCTCGTTGGTCAGGGTCTCGATCCGGTCCAGCGCCTCCCAGTCGCGGGAGCGCGGCAGGCCGATCTTCTCGGCCACGTCGCCGGCCGCCTCCTTGATGCGGGACCGCACCTGGTCCGTCGCGTCGTCGCCCGGCAGTTCCGCCTGGGCGCCGCCCAGGATCTGCCGGATCACCATGTCGGCCACCTTGAGCGCGGCCAGCCGGCGGTGCCGGTCCTCGATCGGCCAGGAGGCGGTGCCGTCCAGGATCTCGTTGGGGATGCGGTCGCCGTTGCGGATCTGGTGGACATGGCGCAGCGAGCGCTCGACGATCTTCAGCAGCCGGTCGTCGGCGCTGCCGACGGCGATCTGGAAGGTTTCGGCGATGCGGGCGAGATCGATCGTCCCCTTGATGTCGCCCATGGCGATCTGCATCACCGGCTGCCGCGACCGCGGCGACAGTGTGAACGTCACGCCCTCCAGGGTCAGGGCCCGATGGCTGAAGGCGAAATGGGTGACGGCGGGCTGCCCCGCCGGCGGCGGCGGGGCCGGTTCGCTGCTCATGGCGGGACCGCTCCAGGGACGCGACGCCTGTCCAACATAGACGCCGCGGCCCCGGGTCCAAGCTATGCGAAGGTCCAGCGGCCCGGCGGGGTCACTGCGTGACCGGCCTGGGCGTCTGCGGCGTGCTGGGCGGCAGGATCGGCACCTCGATCCGCGGCTGGCGCCCGGTGAGCGAGCCGAGGAAGGCGGTGATGGCGTCGATCTCCTCCTCCGACAGCACGGTGCCGAGCTGCACGTTGCCCATCACCGCCACCGCCTCCCGCAGATCCCAGACCTTGCCCGAGTGGAAGTAGGGCGCCGTCAGGGTCACGTTGCGCAGGGTCGGCGAGCGGAAGACATATTCGTCGGTGGCCGTGTTGGTGACCTGGAAGCGGCCCTTGTCGCCGGCCGGCAGCACGTCCGCCCCCGGCTTTTCCATGACGCCGAACGGGAAATAGTCCTGGCCGCCGACATTGATGCCGTTGTGGCAGGCCGAACAGCCCTTCTCCATGAACAGGGCCAGCCCCTTCTTCTGCTGCGCCGTCATCGCCTTGGCGTCGCCGGCCAGGAAGCGGTCGAAGGGCGAGTCCGGCGTGATCAGCGTCGCCTCGAACACCTCGATGGCCTTGGCCACGTTATCGAAGCTGACGGGGTCCTTCTCTCCGGGGAACGCCTTGGCGAACAGCCCCTTGTACTCGGGCATGCTGGTCAGGACCTGGAGCACCCGGTCGGGTGTGCTGTTCATCTCCACGGCCGCCTGGATCGGCCCCTTGGCCTGGGTCTTCAGATCCTTGGCACGGCCGTCCCAGAACTGCGCCACGTTGTTGACGGCGTTCAGCACGGTCGGCGCATTGCGCGGACCCGCGGCCCAGCCGTGACCGATCGAGGTCTCCAGCCCGTCCACGCCGCCGGTCGCCACGTTGTGGCAGGAGTTGCAGGAGAACAGATGGCTGGACGACAGACGCGGTTCGAAGAACAGCATGCGCCCGAGGTCGACCTTCTCCGGAGTGGCGGGGTTGTCCTTGATCACCGGAGCCGTGGCGGGCAGCGGCTTGAACAGGCTGCGGGCCTCGTCCAGCAGCGGGTCGGCCGCCGCCGGGCCGGTGAAAAGGGCGGCGAACGCGACACCGAAGAACAGCGAACGGAGCATGGTCTGGCTCTCCCTTTCTGGTCCATGCCGGGATTTCCGATGGATGCCGGCTGGACTTGATCTGGAATAACTCTAAACAGTGCGCTCCGACCCACCTTTGATTTATCGCAATTCCCCCGCGGCGCCGGGAAAGAGCGGAGGCCTGCGGTTGACATCCGGGCAGGGCGGGTCTACGCACCCGCCCGGAGACGAGCATCGGGGCGGCCCGCCACAGCGGCGTGGCCGCCCCTGTCATGCCTGGGCCTGACGGGCGGACGCACATCCCGAGGGGCGGGGCGGAACCAGTGCCGTGACCAGCCTGCGATACGCCCAGGGGATTTCCCCCGGCAGCGTCCGCGGGCTTATGTCGCAGCCACGGAGCAGGAACCAGGGACCGATCACCGATGGCCATTGTCACGTCGCTTTCGCTCGCCTTCAGCCTGTCGATGGACGCCTTCGCGGCCTCGCTGAGCAAGGGTGCCGCCCTGCGCCGGCCCAGCCTGCTGGAGGCGGCCCGGATCGGGGCCTATTTCGGCCTCTTCGAGCTGGCGGCACCGGTCTTCGGCTGGGCCCTCGGCCTCGCCTTCGCCGGCTCGATCGAGGCCCTGGACCATTGGGTGGCCTTCTTCCTGCTGCTCTTCGTCGGGGGCCGCATGGCCTGGCTCGCCCTCTCGGAGGACGGGGAGACGGAACGGGTCCCGACGCCGGCCCGGCACGCGCCGCTGGCGCTGGTCGCCGCGGCGCTGGCGACCAGCATCGACGCCACCGCCGTGGGCGTGACGCTGCGCTTCATGGACGTGCATGTCGGCACCACGATCGTGCTGATCGGGCTGGTCACCTTCGGCATGGCCTTCATCGGGGTGCTGGCCGGCCGGGCGGCGGGCAGCCGGCTCGGCCGCTGGGCGGAGTTCGCGGGCGGGCTGGGGCTGGTCGCCATCGGCACCCTGGTGCTGCTGCGGCACACGCTGCTGGCCTGACCCGGCATTGCCGCAAGGGGGCAATGCCCTGCGGCGACTTGATCCGTTGAGGAATCCGCCGTCATTCCTACTGGTGCGCCGCGGGCCCCCGATGCCCGCCGACCGCGACCGGGTTCCCGGCCGCCCGACGAAGGATCAGGTCGAATGCATGAACTGCTGAACGGATTTCTGCGCTTCCGCACCAACGGCTTCCCGGAGCAGGAGGAGCGCTACCGCCAGCTTGCCATCACCGGCCAGCATCCCCGCGCCGCGGTGGTCGCCTGCTGCGACAGCCGGGTGGACCCGCAGTCCATCTTTTCCGCCGGGCCGGGCGACCTGTTCGTCATCCGCAACGTGGCGAATCTGGTGCCGCCCTACGCCCCCAACGCCGATTACCACGGCACCTCGGCCGCGCTGGAGTTCGCCGTGCGGCGGCTGGAGGTGCCGTATGTCGTGGTGCTGGGCCATACCGGCTGCGGCGGCATCCGGGCGCTGCTGGACGGCGACCGGAACAGCGACTTCCTGGGCAACTGGATGCGGATCGCGGAAGGCGTGCGCGACCGGGTGGTCGCCCGGCCCGACCCCTTCGCCGCGGCGGTGCGGGAAGTGGCGCGGCTGTCGCTGGGCAACCTGATGACCTTCCCCTGGGTGCGGGAGCGGGTCGCGGCGGGCCGCCTGCACCTCTACGCGGCGATCTTCGACATCACCGCCGGCGACCTGCTGCTGCTGGACGATACGGGCGGCGAGGTCACGGTCACGCCGGAACTGGCCCGGACCCTCGCCCTCACGGATACCCGTCCCCCCTCCCCCGCCGGCAGCCCGTTCTGACCGCCGCCGGCGCGACCCCTCACGCTGCTTCGGCCTGAAGGTGGCCGCGCAGGCTGGTGCATTCCTCCGCCAGGCGGTCGAGCAGGTGCATCACCGCGTCCGAGGCGTCCCGCATGTCGCGGACCGCGGCCGCGGCCTCGGCATCCCGGCCGGCCAGATGGGCCAGCAGGGCGCGACGGCCGGCGGAATGCACCCGGGCGTGCGGATCGGCCAGCGCCACGTAGGACGGCAGCGCCAGCGTGTCGGGGTCGTTCACGGCATCGTACCAGCGGCCGAGCCGGCAGGTGTGGTGGGTGGAGAGGTCGGCGGCGTCAAGCTCGACCCGGCCGGCCACGGCGGCTTCCACCTGTTCCACGAAGGCGGCGTGGTCCTTCTTGGCAAGCAGCGTGATCTGGCGGGCGGACTCCGTCGCCACCAGCTCCACCTCGGCGGCGTCGAGGCCGGGGCCGGCGAACTTCAGGTGCAGCGTGCAGGTGCCGGAGACGGCGACGACCGTGGCTTCGACCGTGCGGTCCAGGCGCGGAACGTGCAGCGTGACGGGCGACCCCGCGGGCGGCGGCGCGGCCGCGTCCAGGGCGGCGCCGTGGCAGGACAGGTCGCGGATCATGCAGGCCCGCTGCCGCCCCTCCACGGTGAGCGTGCCGTCCACCAGGACGGGGCGGCGATGGTCCACCCGGCGGTCGGCCAGCCGGGAGGAGGTGCGGATCGAGCGGACCAGGTGCCGCGGCAGGTCGTCGATCGCCTCACGCAGATGTTCGGTGCTGGCCTCGACCGTATGGACCGCCCGCTTCGCCAGGTCCGTCGAGGTGACGACGGCGTCCATCAGCTCCGTCACCGAACGGGCGGCATCCGCCACCTCGGCCACGGTGCGGGCGATCTCCCCGGTCGCGGAGGCCTGTTCCTCCACGGCGGCGGAGATGGAGGAGCCGACATCCTCGATCCGGTGCACCACCCCGGCCATCGCCTCGATGGCGGTGGCGACATGCGCCGTCTCCCCCTGGATGGCGGCGATGCGGCCGGAGATCTCGTCGGCGGCACGGGCGCTCTGGGCTGCCAGCGCCTTGACCTCGCCGGCCACGATGGCGAAGCCCTTGCCCGCCTCCCCGGCGCGGGCCGCCTCGATCGTGGCATTCAGCGCCAGCAGGTTGGTCTGGGCGGCGATGTCCCCGATCAGGGTGACGATGCCGCCGATCTCGCGCGCAGCCTCGCCCAGCGTGCGCACCGCCTCCGCCGCCTTGCCGGTGCGGTCGATGGCGTCGCGCGCGGCATGGGTGGACTGCGCCACCTGCTGCGCGATCTCCGCGATGGAAGCGTCCAGTTCCTCCGCCGCGGCGGCGACCGTCTCGGCCGCAGCCGCCGACTGCGCCGCCGCCGAGGACGCCTGGGTGGCCCGCTCCCCCACCTCGCCGCAGACCGTGGTGAGCGACCCGACGGCGCGGGCGAGGTCGTCGGTGTAGTCGTGGATGCTGTTCACCACCTCGACCGACTGGTCGCCGATGCTGTCCACCATGTGGTTGACGTCCGCCAGGGCCTTCTCCGCGTTGCCCTCCCAGTAGGTGGAGAGCGACAGCGCCATGTCGGCCATGGCGGCCGACACGACGGCGTTCTGCATCCGCACCATGTGGCGCAGAGTGGTGCGCCGGGTCAGCAGGCCGCCGCGGTCCTCGGCCAGGGCGTCCAGCAGGCCCCGGATCAGGTGCAGGTAGCCGGCCATGTAGAAGACGGGAGGGACATGGGAGGCGAGGTGCCGCCGCCCGACCCGCTGCACGGAGGCGCGGTAGTCCCCGTCCAGGTCGCCACCGACGAGGCGGGTCCAGTGGGCGAGCTGCGCCTTCTTCGCCCGCTCCATGTCCGCCGGCGTCCTGAAATGCCGGGCCAGCCGGGGGTCGGCCGCCACCTGCCGGTAGAAATCGTCCAGGATCGCGGGCAGGCGCTGCCCGATGACCGGGGCCGCCTCGCGCAGCAGCTCCAGGGTCGCGGTATCGGGCAGGATGAGGGCGTCGGCGGGGAGGCG
Source organism: Rhodocista pekingensis (assembly GCF_042665545.1). NCBI lineage: Bacteria > Pseudomonadati > Pseudomonadota > Alphaproteobacteria > Rhodospirillales > Azospirillaceae > Rhodocista > Rhodocista pekingensis. The sequence continues at coordinate 96,944 of NZ_JBHTCM010000026.1, forward strand.
CGGCTGTTCGGACATCAAGAGCTTCCAGGACCGTTGGCGCGGCTCCCGGCCTTCGTCGAATAGTGATGCGGGTTCCGGTTACGCTTGACGAAGAATTACCCTGACGGCAATGCGGTTTTTTATTTTCAACCCTGCCATAACGTGACGTCCGTCACTGGCAGAGGGCCGCAGTTCAGCGGATTTCCCAAGCTCTCCGCGGAGAGCAGAGCGGCACATCGGCCTGTCCGATGGCACCACCCCCGGCTGCGGCGGGTGCGCGCAGGGGCGGAGCAGCACCGGGGACCGGGCGGGTCAGGCGTAGCGGCGACCGTCGGACGCCCAGCCCACAAGGGTCCGCTCCCAGTCGAGGGCGCTGCGGACGATGGTATCGAGGTCGTCGTGGCGGGGGCGCCAGCCGTAGCGGTCGCGCAGCAGGGTGGCGTCGGCCACGATCCGGGCGGCGTCGCCCGGGCGCCGCCCGGCCTCGCGCACGGGCAGCGGCCGCCCGGCCGCCCGCTCCACCGCCCGCACCACCGCGCGCACCGAGAAACCCCGGCCGTAGCCCACGTTCAGCAGATGCCGGCCGCCGTGGCCGCGCAGATGCTCCAGCAGCAGAAGGTGCGCCGCCACCAGGTCCGTGACATGGATGTAGTCGCGCACGCAGGTCCCGTCCGGTGTCGGATAGTCCGTGCCATAGACCTCCAGGACGGGGCGCCGGCCCGCCGCCACCTCGCACGCCACCTTGACCAGATGCGTGGCGCCCCGCGTGCGCTGCCCGGCCCGG
>NZ_JBHTCM010000027.1:0-49927 GCF_042665545.1 Rhodocista pekingensis
TCGGAGACCTTGAATCAGCCCACCGCAGCCGTGGCAAGCCCCTTTATGGGTCCCAGCCCTAAGTTCGACCGGCTGCGCGATCTGCTTCAACGACCCGGCAGCGCCCTGGAACTGCGCGCCGACCCGGAAGCGCTGGCGCCGGAATGCCTGCTGGTCTTCAAGGTAAAGGGCGTCATCAGCGATTTCGCCAGAGCGGTGAACAGCATTCCAGGACTTGAACTCGTCGATGAGCAGGAACTGGAGGGTGAGGACGGCGAAACCCCGGTTGCCTACCTCATGGTTCCCGATCAGCGCGCACTTCAGAACATCCTGTCGCTCTGGCAACGCTGGCTCGGCGGTCAAGACCTGGGCGCAGGGAACGCACCCTGGCGTAACCTCTTCGGCTTGTTGACGGAAATTCGCCGCTGGGGGCCAGAGGATCGGGTCGACAAGGAGGATCGCGCCTTTCTTCTCCAGGAACTTCAGGATGCGGGAGCAGACGGAACCAGAATCCATCTTGAGGTTGAACTTGTGTACCGCCAGAGGCCGGGTGGGGCCGAGGAGATTGAAGGCCGTTTCCGGGAGTCACTGGCGGCCCGGAATATCCGGATCGTCGATGCCCCGGACCCGATCCGGGACATCGCCTACCATGCACTTCTGGTCGAGGCCCCGGCATCGGAGGTAAGAGCCCTTCTGGAACAGAGAGACGGCAGTCTCGTGCATGCTCTTGAGGTGATGCACATCCGGCCCCAGAGCTTGGGGGCGGCGATCCGGACGGAAGACATTGAAGCCGAGATCATAGCCGAGAGCCCACCGCCAGACCGCTCTCCGATTCTTGCCCTGATGGACGGAGCCACCGTGTCCGCCCATCCGCTTCTGAACGGCCGCACGCGCGTCGAGGATGTGCATGACCTGGACTCGACGGACAGAACGCCTGTTGAACGCCGGGAACACGGCACCGCCATGGCGTCCCTCATCATCCACGGCGATCTGAACTCTCCCGGGACGGCACCGCTTCCACGTCAGATCTGTACCGTGCCGGTCATGCAGTGGAATGGCGCCGAAGAAGAACTGCCGGCAGGCCGGTTGATCGTCGATCTGGTCTATCGTGCTGTCCTGCATCTCCGCAGCCTTACCGACGCCGACATCCTGATCGTGAACTTTTCTCTGGGGAACCTGCGCCGCCCTTTCCATGGCCGCGTGTCGCCCTGGGCGAGGCTGCTGGACTGGCTGGCCTGGGAACATGGCATCCTGTTCGTCGTGTCGGCGGGGAACGATGGCCGCTTCATTCCGGTCACCGGTTACACCACCGGCAATGCCCTGGAGGACGACACGACCGCTGAACGGCCCAAGGCGGTGCTGCGCGGAATCGATGCGGCCAAGGCGGACCGCCGGATCATCAGCCCGGCCGAGACTATCAACGGCATCACCGTCGGAGCGCTGAACCGTGATGCCGTTCCGGCAACAACTCCGAACACAGCGCGGCGGGCATTCCATCCATATGCAAGTCTGACCATGGCCAATCCCTCAAGCCGCCTGGGTCCGGGATTCGCCAATGCCGTAAAGCCAGACATCCTGGCCCCAGGGGGGCGGGAGCATCTGCGGGTCTCGACACCCGACGGAAGGATCGGGGCAGAGCCGATCAGGATGACCCGCGCCTTCGGCCTGAAAGTGGCGGCCCCTCCCAGGCTTGGCACCGATCTGAATGCCACCGGTGCCTCGGGCAACACCAGTGGCGCTACTGCCCTGGCATCCCGCACCGCCCACCGGATCCATGATGCGCTGGAGGAAGCCTATGGCGAGCGGTTCATGATGCTGCCTCGACGGCAGCGGGCGCTGATTCTGAAGGCGCTGCTCGTGCATCCCGCCCGCTGGAACCAAGCCGTGGAAGCGTTCATCAGAGAGGTGGTCGGTCCCGCCGACGGACGCCAGTACGTCAGGCGGAAGGACAACATCCGCCGCTATCTCGGCTATGGTGCTGTCGACGAAGATACCGCGGTTGCCTGCGCCGCCGACCGGGCGACATTCTGGGCGACCGGAACGATTGGCGCCGAACAGTCCATGAAGGTTGAGGTTCCGATCCCCGCCTGCATCGGCGGCGAAGCCAGGCCGCATTCACTTTCGGCAACAGTCGCGTGGTTCGCCCCGATCAGGCCGGGGAGCCAAAGGTATCGGGCGGTGCGGCTGAAGCTGTTGGAGCCCGAAGGGCGCACCGGGCTCCGGGTCGAGGCACGCAATCAAGCGCAACCCGACCAGAACCAGAGTCATCGGGGAACGGTAATCTCCCGCGTCTGGTCCGGTGACGAGGCCCCTGTCGTGACCGCGAACATGACCTGCCCCATCATCATCCAGCGGGAGCCGGACATGGCCGGGTTCGAGGACGAGGAAATTCCTTTCGGGCTTGCGGTCACTCTGGAGATGCAGGGCGTTGTTGAGATCTACGAGCAGGTCCGCCAGCGGCTAGGCCTGCGCCTTCCCGTCGGAACCTAGTCGAGCAACCCCATGCCCCAGCCCGCCAAACCCGTCGGTCGCCTGTCGCTGCACCTGTCCCACCACGGCACGCTGGGGCAGGGGGTGGACATCGCGCTCGCCCGCAACCTCTCCGTCCTGGACACCAGCGGTCCCTGCCTGTGGACGGCGTCGGACGAGACCTGCCAGATCGAGCGGTTGCGTCTGGACGCGGCGGGGGCCGGGAAGGGCGGCGGGGCCGGGGATCATACGGTCTTCCCGCTGACGGACTTCTTCGAGCTGCCGGCCGGCCCGGAGGGCGAGGCGGACATCGAGGGGATCAGCTATGCCGCGCCGTGGCTCTGGGTCACCGGCTCCATGAGCCTTGCCCGCAAGAAGCCGAAGGTCGGGGAGAAGGATGCCGAGGCGGCGCTGGAGCGGCTGACCGAGGTGAAGACCGACCCCAACCGCTGGCTGCTGGGCCGCATCCCCTGCCTGCCCGCGGCGGACGGCGGCTTCGAGCTGCGCCGCGAGGTGGTGCTGGCCGACGGCACGCACCTTGCCGCCGGCTGCCTGAAGATGACGGACCACGGCGGCAATCCGCTGACCAAGGCGCTGAAGGGCGACGAGCATCTGGCCCGCTTCCTGGAGATCCCCGCCAAGGAGAACGGTTTCGACGTGGAGGGCATCGCCGCGGCGACCGGGAGCGGCGGCGAGCGGGTGTTCCTGGGGCTGCGCGGGCCCGTGCTGCGCGGCTGGGCCGTGGTGCTGGAACTGCGGCTGGTGCCGGGCAAGGCGGGGCGGCTGAAGCTGGCCCCGATCGGGGAGCTGGAGGGCGACGAGGAAGCGCCAGACGCCGACGATCTCTACCGCAAGCATTTCCTGGACCTGGACGGCCTGGGCATCCGCGACATGAAGGTGGACGGCGACGACCTGCTGCTGCTGGCCGGCCCGACCATGGACCTGGACGGGCCGGTCGATCTGTGGCGCTGGCCCGGCGCCCTGCGGGCCCGGCAGGCCGACGTGATCCCGCGCCGGGAGCTGGTGCATGTGCTGCGCCTGCCGAACGGCCAGGGCTTCGACCATGCGGAAGGCGTGGCCCTGCTGCCCGGACCCGGCGGCGGCCGCCGCCTGCTGGTCGCCTATGACAATCCGGGCCGGGACCGGATGCACCCGGACGAGGCGTCGGTCGATCTCGACCTGTTCGATCTGCCCTGAGGATCGGCGGCCGGCCGGGCACGGCAGGACTTCTACCGCCGCCGGCCGTTTGCTAGACCTTGGAAGACCGTGACAGAGAGGGGCACCCGATGCCAGGACCGACCGATTCCCGTCCCGATGCCGCCTCCGTCCTGGAGGACCTGATCCGGCTGGCCCGGACGGCCGGGGCCGATGCCGCGGACGCCCTGCTGGTGGACAGCGCCGCGCTCTCCCTCAGCATGCGGCTGGGCCGGCCGGAGAGCCTGGAGCGGTCGGAGTCCGGCGACATCGGACTGCGCGTCTTCGTCGGCCGGCGGATGGCCGTCGTCTCCTCCACCGACCGCAGCCCGGCGATGCTGCGGGAACTGGCGGAGCGGGCCGTCGCCATGGCGCGGACGGTGCCGGAGGACCCCTTCTGCGGTCTGGCCGACCCCGATGCCGTGGCGCGCGACTGGCCCGACCTGGATCTCTGCGACGCCTACGAGCCGAGCGCGGAGGAGCTGATCGACGCCGCCCGCCGCGTGGAGGAGGCTGCCCTGGCGGTCGAGGGCGTCAGCAACTCCGACGGGGCGGACGGGAGCTGGTCGCGCTCCGCCGTGGCGCTGGCGGCCTCCAACGGCTTCTTCGGCGGCTATTCCGTCAGCCGCCGCTCGCTCTCCGTCTCCGTGCTGGCCGGCAGCGGCACCGGCATGGAGCGCGACTACGACTACCATTCGACCGTCTATGGCGCCGATCTGCGGGCGCCGGAGGAGATCGGCCGCCGCGCCGGGGAGCGCGCCGTGGCCCGGCTGAACCCGCGCAAGGTCCGCAGCCGGCAGGTGCCGGTGGTCTACGACCCGCGCGTCGCCGGCGGGCTGCTGGGGCATCTGGCCGGCGCCATCTCCGGCAGCGCCATCGCCCGTGGCACCAGCTTCCTGAAGGACCGGCTGAACCAGCCGGTCTTCGCCCCCGGCATCGAGGTGGTGGACGATCCCGGCGTGCGCCGCGGCCTGCGCTCCAAGCCGTTCGACGCGGAGGGGCTGCGGCCGCAGCGCCGCGCCATCATCGCGGACGGCGTGCTGACGACCTGGATCATGGATCTGCGCTCGTCCCGGCAGCTCGGCCTCGCCAGCACCGGCCACGCCTCGCGCGGGACCGGCGGGCCGCCCTCCCCCTCCCCGACCAACCTGTTCCTCAGCCCCGGCACGCTGAGCCCGGAGGTGCTGATGGCGGACATCGAGGAGGGGTTCTACATCACCTCCCTGATGGGTCAGGGGGTGAACGGGGTGACGGGCGACTATTCGCGCGGCGCCAGCGGCTTCTGGATCGAGGGGGGCCGCATCGCCTACCCGGTCAGCGAGGTGACCGTGGCCGGGAACCTGAAGGAGATGTTCCGCAACCTGACCCCGGCCAGCGACCTGGAGCTGCGCCACGGGATCGACGCGCCGACCGTGCGGATCGAGGGGATGACGGTGGCCGGCACCTGAGGCCGGCAACGGTCATGCCGTGACGTGGCGGAGGCAACGCGGCGGGTCAGTCGCCATCGGATCAGTCGCCGTCGCGGGCGGCCCGTTCGCGGGTATAGGTCATGAAACTGGTGTCGCTGCCGACCGGGCGGCGGTCCACCACCGTCTCCTCCCGGGGGCCCGCCTTGCTCCGGGCGGGGCCGCAGCCCTTCGCCGGGTCCAGGGCCTGTCCGGTCAGATCGCCCAGGGTGGAGCCCACGGCCGCCCCCAGCACCGCGGCCCCGACCTGTTGGTCGTCGTTGCCGGCATCCGCGGCCAGCAGGCCGACGGCGATGCCAGCGACCGTGCCCAGGCCCAGGCCGATCTTGGCGCCCGTGCTGCGCTGGCGCGGGCAGTCGGGCAGCACCGGCAGCGGCTCCGGCAACGGTTCACCCGGCGGGTCGAGGCGGCGGAAGGTGTTGACGCTGCCCGCAGGCACGGCAGGGCCGCTGCCTGCCACGGCGGGCTTTCCGGCAGCGGCGTCCGGGCCGGTCCCGCCGGCAGGCGCCGGGCCGGCGAGCAACAGGACCAGGGCGGCACAGAGGGTCCCCCGGGCCGCCGCGGCTGTCATCGGAAATTCCAGAACTCGACCGGCGCCCGCACGGAGGGCAGGCCGCCCGGCTGGGTCGGGGCCAGCGAGCGGACCCAGGCCTGATTGTACCAGAGCCCGCCGTTCAGCCGGTACGGATAGTAGGGCCGCTGAAGACCTTCCTCATAGGGCACCCAGTTGCTGCCCAGCAGGTCGTTGGTGCGGGTGGTGGAACTGCCGAAGCGCAGGGGCGAGCCGTAGGCGTGGAAGGTGACGGCGGCGTCACGGTCATCCGTCGCGCCCGTATCGCGCGGATCGGCCGCCACGCCCATCCGCCCGCTCTCGAACAGCGGCGGCGGCAGGCTGCCCGGCAGGGCGGCGCCGACCCGCTCACCCGGGAGGGGGGCGCGCCGGATCGGCTCGAAGCCGCGGACGGCGCCGGGCTCGTCGGCCAGCGCCGGGGCGGCGATGGCGGACAGAACCAGGAGGGCGAGAAGGGAACGCAGGCGGGCCATGGCCTCGGTCTCCAGCGGGATTCCGTACTCTTCGAAGATCGGCCCGCGCGGCCCCGCCGTCAAGGGCGGTGCGGCCGCGCGGGCCGGCTGTCGCTGCGGGGCAGGCGTCAGTTGACGATCTCCCAGGTGCCGTCGGGCTGGCGGCAGGCGGTGCCGGTCACCTCCTCCAGGCGGCTGCCGATGAAGGCGCGGCTCGTATATTCGCGGCAGTAGCGCCCGGACGTCCGCTCGTAGGCCTCCTCCGGCACGATCTCGTACCGGATGCCATCGTCCGGATTGTGCCAGGCGATGGCGCTGCCGCCGGGTGCGCGCTCCATCGCCTGGACGAAGCACCCCCGGTCCGCCGGCGCGTCCAGCGCGCCGCCCAGGGCCGCCCCCAGAAGGATGCCCCCGATGGTCGCCGCCACCTGACCGTCGCCGTCGCCGATCCGGGACCCGGCGAGTCCGCCGCCCACCGCTCCCAGCAGGGCGCCGAGATTGGCATCCACCAGACCACGGTCGCAACGGCCGCGCTCGACCCCGACGGGAAGCGCATAGAACTGCCCGTAGACCGGTGCCACCGGATAGGGGTGGACGACCACCCTGCCGTCATGGCGCCGGTGATGGTGCTTCCAGCCGCCGTGGCGGTGGTCATCGCGGTGCCAACGGTCGCGGTGGTCGTGACGCCAGGGGTCGCCCCGCCGGTGGTCGTGGTGCCAGCGGTCGTCGTGCCCGTGACCGTGATGCCCGTGACCGTCGTGGCGCCAGTCGCCGCGGTGCCGGTCGCCACGGTAGTCGTGGTCCCATCGGCGATCGTCGTGGCGCCCGTCGTGGCGATCATCGTGCCGGCCATCCGGATGCCCGTGGTGCTGCGGGTGGCCGGGTCCCCTGTCGCGGTGGTCGTGGGCGGGCGCCCAGGACGGCGGATCGGCCAGCGCCGGCCCCGCGCACAGGCTCCCCAGCAGGAGGACGGCCAGGACGGTCGGGCGAAGGCGGGCGGTCATCGGTGAGCCTCAATGGTGACGGGCTGTCTCCAGACTGAGGCTGCGGGCCGATCGCGGCCGGAGTTTGTCAGGTCGGGGGCGTTTCCGCGCAGTCTCCCCCGGGCCAAGTCGCGGATGGCTTGCCGGTTGCGCCGAAGGGGTGGTCGGGCGTAAATCCTGCGCCCATCCCGTAGCACCCGCACCGTCCCATGCTGGAAACCCTTTACCGTGGCCTGACCCATCTGGCCGGGCCCGCCGTGCGGCGGCTGCTCGACCGGCGTGCCGCCCGCGGCAAGGAGGACCCGGCCCGCCGGGCCGAGCGGCTGGGCGAGCCCACCCTGCCCCGGCCGGCCGGGCGGCTGGTCTGGCTGCACGCCGCCAGCGTCGGCGAGTCCCTGGCGATCCTGCCCCTGGTGGAGCGGCTGCTGGCCGCCGATACCGGGGCGCACGCGCTGGTCACCACCGGCACCGTCACCTCCGCCGCGCTGATGGCGAAGCGGCTGCCCCGGCGCGCCATGCACCAGTACGTGCCGGTGGACCTGCCCGGCGCCTGCCGCCAGTTCCTGGATCACTGGCGGCCCGATCTGGTGCTCTGGGTGGAGTCGGAGTTCTGGCCCAACCTGCTGGGCGAGGTGCGCCGCCGCCGGCTGCCCTGCGCCCTGGTCAACGCCCGGCTGAGCGAGGCCAGCTTCCGCGGCTGGCGCCGCTTCCCCGGGGCGGCGCGCCGGCTGCTGTCCGGCTTCCGGCTGGCGCTGGCGCAGACGGACGCCGAGGCGGCGCGGCTGCGCGCGCTGGGCATCGCCGATGTGCGCGCCGTCGGCAACCTGAAATACTCGGCCGAGCCCCTGCCGGCGGATGCGGGCGCGCTGGCGGCCCTGCGCGAGGCCGTGGGAGAACGGCCGGTCTGGGTCTTCGCCAGCAGCCATGCCGGGGAGGAGGAGGTCGCGGCCGAGGCGCACGCCCGGCTGGCCGGCATCCTGCCGGACCTGCTGACGCTGCTGGTGCCGCGCCACCCCGAGCGGGGACCGGAGATCGCGGCCCGGCTGGCCGGGCGCGGCCTTGCGGTGGCACGGCGCGCGGCGCAGCAGTCGATCACTCCGCAGATCCAGGTCTATGTCGCGGACACGCTGGGCGAGCTGGGCCTGTTCTTCCGGCTGGCGCCGGTGGCGGCGGTCGGGGGCTCCTTCGTCGGGATCGGCGGGCACAACCCGATCGAGCCGGCGCTGCTGGGCTCGGCCGTGCTGTACGGCCCCTGCATGACCAACTTCGCCGCCATCGCCGAGGAGCTGGAGGCGGAGGGTGGCGCCCTGCGGGTGGCCGACGCGGCCGCCCTGGCGCGGGAGGTCGGCCGCCTGCTGGCCGACGGGACCGCCCGCAACGCCAGGACGGCAGCGGCCGCAGCGGTGGCGGAGCGCAACCGGCGCGCCGTGGACCGGGTGCTGGCGGCGCTGGCGCCGCTGCTGGAAGAGGCCGGCTTCGCCCGGACGGCGGCATGAGGGCACCCGCCTTCTGGTACGCCCCGCCGGGCACGGCCGGGTCCATGCTGACCGCGGCCCTGCTGGCCCCGGCGTCCCTGGTCTGGACGGCGGCGACCCGCTGGCGCCTGTCCGGCGCCCGTCCCTGGCGCGCCCCGCTGCCGGTGGTCTGCGTCGGCAACCTGGTCGCCGGCGGCGCCGGTAAGACGCCCGTCGTCCTGGACCTGCTGGCCCGGCTGCGCCGCGACGGGCTGGACGCGCATGCCCTGAGCCGCGGCCATGGCGGGCGCCTGCCCGGCCCGCTGCGGGTCGATCCCGCCCGCCACACGGCGGCGGAGGTGGGGGACGAGCCGCTGCTGCTGGCCGCGTCCGCCCCGGCCTGGATCGCGCGGGACCGTGCGGCCGGGGCCCGCGCCGCGGCGGCGGCCGGGGCCGGCGCGCTGGTGCTGGATGACGGCTTCCAGAATCCCGGCCTCGCCAAGGACCTGTCGCTGCTGGTGGTGGACGGGGAGGCCGGGGTCGGCAACGGCCGCGTCATCCCCGCCGGCCCCTTGCGCGAGCCGGTGGCCGACGGGCTGGCGCGGGCGCAGGCGCTGCTCCTGCTGGGGGAGGACCGCCGCGGCATCGCCGACCTCTGCCGCGGCCGGCTGCCGGTGCTGCGCGGACGGCTGGTGCCCGAACCGCAGGCGGCCGCCGCCCTGGCCGGGCGGCGGGTGCTGGCCTTCGCCGGGATCGGCCGGCCGGAGAAGTTCTTCCGCACGCTGGAGGCGCTGGGGGCGGACATCGCGGCCCGCCTCCCCTTCCCCGACCATCATCCCTTCACCCCGGCGGAGCTGCGCGCCCTGCTGGACCGGGCGGCGGCGCTGGACGCCCTGGCCGTGACGACGGAGAAGGACATGGTGCGTCTCCCGGCGGCGCTGCGCGGCCGGGTCCGCGCCCTGCCCGTCGCCGTCACCTGGGAGGAGCCGGACGCGCTGGACCGGCTGCTCGCGCCCCTGTTGCCCGGAAAGGAAGACCATGGCCAAGCGCAGTGACGCCAGACGCCGCTGGGACCGGCTGGTCGGCTACCGGCTGGAGGCCGTCGGCCTCGCCCTGCTGTTCGGGCTGCTGCGGCTGCTGTCGCTGGACGCGGCCTCGGCCCTGGGCGGCCGGCTGGCCGGCAGGCTGGGACCGAAGCTGGGCGCCTCCCGCCGGATGCGGCGGGCCATCGCCCGCAGCTTCCCCGACATGCCGGAGACGGAGCGGGAGACGGTGCTGGCCGGCGCCTGGGAGAATTTCGGCCGCACCATGGCGGAATACGCCCACCTGGACACCCTGGCACGCGACTGGGACCGGCGGGTGGAGATGTCGGGCGGGGAGCATCTGTCCGCGCTGGCCGCGGACGGCCGCCCCGGCATCGCCATCACCGGGCATTTCGCCAACTGGGAACTGGCGGGCATGGCCTGTGCCCGCTACGGCGTCGCCCTGACCTTCGTCTTCCGCGAGCCGAACAACCCCTATGCCGCCCGCCGGCTGGCCCGGGCACGCGCGCCCCTGGGCGGCACCATGGTGCCGAAGGGCCGGGTGGCGGCAAAGGGGCTGATCTCCGCCATGCGCAGCGGCGGGCATGTCGGGCTGCTGGTGGACCAGAAACTGAACGAGGGCATCCCCGTCCCCTTCCTGGGCCGCGACGCCATGACCGGCACCGTGCTGGCCGACCTCGCCCTGCGCTTCGATGCGCCGGTGGTGCCGGTCCGGGTCACCCGGCTGGAGGGCGCCCGCTTCCGGGTGGAGGCGCTGCCGCCGCTCGTTTTCCAGCGCAGCGGCGACCAGACGGCGGACGTGGCCGCCGCCATGGCCCAGGTCAACGCCCTGATGGAAGACTGGGTGCGCGCGGCGCCCGGCCAGTGGCTCTGGCAGCACCGGCGCTGGCCGGACTGATCCGGTCCCTTGCCGCGACCGGCGGAAGCGGCGACAAAGGGCGGGTCGATCCCTTGCCGGAGGCCCGCCCCATGCCCGTCCCGCCCGTCGTGAGCTTCCAGGACCCGCTGCCGGAGGCCGAGAGCTACCGTCCCGACGCCGCCAAGGTGCTGGCCGGCGACCCGGTGCAGCGGGTGGCGAACGTCTTCAGCAGCGCCGATGGCCGCTTCAACTGCGGCGTCTGGTCGGGCGAGCCCGGTACGTGGCGGGTGAGCTTCAGCGAGAACGAGTTCTGCCGCCTGCTGGAGGGTGTGGTGGTCGTGACCGCCGACGACGGCCCCGCCCGCACCTTCCGCGCCGGCGACGCCTTCGTCATGCCCGCCGGCTTCGAGGGCACCTGGGAAGTGGTGGAGCGGGCGACCAAGCTCTACGCCGTCTACGAATAGGCGCCCGCTCCTTCACAGCCGCGTCACGCCCCGGCCGGGTAGAACTGGCCGTGGAAGCCGAAGGGGGCCGGGTGGGGCAGCCAGGCGCGGGCCAGCTCGTCCAGCGTTCCGGCCTCCAGCACCAGAAGGAAGGAGCGGCCGGTGCCGCCGTCCAGCACCAGGGACAGCAGGACGGCGCCGGTGCCGTCCGGGGCCGGCACGATCACCGGCTCCCCCGGCCAGGTGCCGGGCTCGTACCAGCGGGCGGTCGGGCGGCCGGCGTTCGGGTCGAACCGGATCAGGCTGTCCAGGAAGCCCGAATCGGCCATCGTCGCGCCGACGCCCCAGGCCACCGTGTAGTCGCGCCGCGCGTCACGGTCCTCGCGGATGCGGGGCAGTTCCAGCGCGCCGTCCCAGAGCGGCTCGCACACCGCCTCCTTGCCGTCCAGCGGCAGCCGGTAGCGGACCAGCCGGCCGGCGGCCAGCGGGTTGGCCGCGTGCGGGCCGCACAGCCGGCTGAGGGTCATCTCCCCGATCACCTCGGCATCGCGGTAGACGCAGAGGTCGATCACCACCTCGCCCGGCCGGTCGAAGGCGTTTATCTGATGGAAGGAGAAGGCCGGCGGTGCCTCCAGCGTGCGGACGCTGCCGTCGCGCCGGTCGATCAGGTGGAAGCGCATCGGCAGCCCCTGCCGCCAGCGGTAGTTGGCGATGAAGGGTTCGCCCGACAGCAGCAGGGTCAGCGGGCTGACGCGGAAGGGCGACTCGAACAGGATGACGAAGCGGTCGGTCAGCCCGAAGCTGTGCATGTAGGCGGGGGCATCGGTCTGCACCGTCGCCAGTTCGCGCCGTCCCGTCTGCGCGTCGCCCTGGGTCAGGATGCGGTAGCAGCAGCGGCGGCCGAAATGGATCAGGTAGTTGACCCACTCCCGCCGCTCCGGGTCCCAGAGCGGGTGCGCGGTCGTGACCTGGCCGGGGATGTCGTCGGCATAGGGCTCGGTGGCCAGCGTCTCCAGCGTCTCCGGATCGAAGCGCACGCGGTCCGGCGTCTCCGTCAGGGCGTAGGTGCCGGTCGCCGTGCGCTGGACATTCACGTTGGCATTGTTCGAGGCCGCGAGCCGCCGCATCAGCTCCTTGATCCGGCCCAGCGGGCCGTGGTCGGGCGGGGTGGCGAACTCGCCATGGACGATACGGCCCTCCCGCATGGCGTCGCAGTAGCCGCGGCTGCGCACCAGCCGGTTGCTGTAGCGCACGCGCCCGCCGGCGATGCCGAAGCGGTAGAGCATGCCCAGCCCGTCGAACCAGTGCCGGTAGGACTGCCCTTCCACCTCGAACAGGGCCGGGCCGGCGCGCAGCAGCACGCCCTCCAGCCAGTCGGGCAGGCGGCCTTCCACCGGTAGCGCGACGTCGGACAGTTCCTCACCCAGGCTCTGAAAGCCCAACCGGTAATCCCGCATCACCCTTCCCGTTTCCGGGGCCCCGCCCCGATCCAGAATGCACATCGGATGAACGTCGCCCCCCGGCCGAGGTTGCCGGCCGAGGATGCCTCCGCGTCAGAACAGGCTGCCCTGGTCCGCCTTTGCCTTGCCGGCCCGGATCCTCGCGGCCGGAGACGCCCCCGGAGCCGCGCCGTCCACCACCGCGCCGACGGTGCCGTCGGCGAAGCGCAGCGCCACCGGCTGGCCGGGGGCGGTGTCGGCGGCGCGGGTGAGGGGACGTCCCTCGGCATCGGCGACCAGGACGAAACCCCGCTCCAGCACGCCCTTGTAGCTGTAGCTCTCCAGGAGCTGCCCCAGCGCCGCCAGCCGCTGTCCCGCCTGATCCAGGCGCCGGGCATGGGCGTGGTCGAGCCGCGGCGGCAGAGCGTCCAGCCTGTCCCGGCCGGTCTCGATCTGCCGGCGCAACGGCAGCGGGGACAGCCGGTCGGCCACCCGGTGGAAGCGCCCCTGCTCGACGGTCAGCGCCCGGTCGAAGCCGGCGCGCAGGGCACGGCCGGCGGCATCGGCCCGGGCGGCAGCCAGCCCGATCACCTCACGCGGGTGGCGCAGCTTGATGCCGAGCTGCTGCACGGCCGCATGCCGCCGCTCCAGTCCCGTGCGCAGCGACAGCTCCAGACGCTCGGCCCGGTCGTCCAGGCGCTGCACGCAGCCCTCCAGCAGGGCGCGCGGATCGCCCAGGCCGCGGCCCAGCCCCTCCACATGGTTGCGGCGGATGTCGATCGCCCGCGACAGGCACTGGTGCAGCCGGCGGCCGTCGTCCAGCACCTGGGCCAGCAGCTCGGTCCGCACCGGCACCGCCATCTCCGCCGCGGCGGTGGGGGTCGGCGCGCGGCGGTCCGACGCGAAGTCGATCAGCGTGGTGTCCGTCTCGTGCCCGACGGCGGAGATCAGCGGGATGGCGCTGGCCGCGGCCGCGCGCACCACCGCCTCCTCGTTGAAGGGCATCAGGTCTTCCAGGCTGCCGCCGCCGCGCGCCACGATGATGAGGTCCGGCCGCGGCACCGGCCCGGCGGGGGCGATGGCGTTGAAACCGGCGATGGCGCGGGCGACCTGGTCCGCCGCCCCCTCCCCCTGCACCGCCACGGGCCAGAGCAGGACATGGCGGGGGAAGCGGTCGGCCAGCCGGTGCAGGATGTCCCGGATCACGGCCCCCGTGGGGCTGGTGACGACGCCGATCACCTCGGGCAGGAAGGGCAGCGGCTTCTTGCGCTCGGGCGCGAACAGCCCCTCCGCCGCCAGCCGGCGCTTGCGCTCCTCCAGCATCTTGAGAAGCGCGCCCTCCCCCGCCAGTTCCATCGTCTCGATCACGAGCTGGTACTGGCTGCGGCCGGGATAGGTGGTCAGGCGGCCGGTGCAGACCACCTCCATCCCCTCCTCGGGCCGGACCGACAGCCGGGCGGCCACGCCCTTCCAGCAGACGGCCTCCAGCACCGCCGTCTCGTCCTTCAGGCGCAGATAGACATGGCCGGAGCTGTGGCGCTTCGGCTGGCTGATCTCGCCGCGCACGCGGACATAGCCGTAGGCGTCCTCCACCGTGCGCTTCAGCGCGCGGGCGAGATCGCCCACGGACATCTCCGGCAGGTTGGAGCCGGTGCGGGGCGGCAGGTCGGCCGGATCGTGGCTCATGGGCGGGGGATCGGGGGTGACGGGCGGGAACGGGGGCGGGATCATAGCCGCGCCCGGGGGACCGGCGATACCCCGCCGCACGGGGGGGGCCCGGATGACGGGAACGGGGGGCGGGCACCCCGGAGGAACCGGGGCGGTCAGCCCAGATCGGACTCCGTCAGGGCAGCTCTGGCGATGATGATGACGGTCAGGTCGGAGATGCCATCGCCGGTGAGATCGATGTCCACGCTGTGGATGAGGCCCGGACGCGACGGCGACGCTGCCGTGGCCGTGTCGGTGGCCGTAGTCGTGCCGATGGTGTCGTCGGTCGCCACGCCGGCCCGCTCGCCGCTGGCGAACATTCCGGGCTGCTGCGACCGCCCCTCGACGTTGCCGTGCTCGTGCAGCACCCCGGCCAGCAGGTCGGCCACCGGCCCGGGCAGCGCGTCCAGCAGCTTCTGGTCGATCAGGCGGCCGCCACCGAAGTCCAGGCGGTCGCCCTCGTCACGGTCGAAATCCAGGATCACGGCAGCAGGTCGGGGCGCGTCCGGCGCCGCGTCCCAGCCCTCCGCCAGACGGAAGACGAAACGGTCGGCGCCCCGGCCGCCGGCGGCCACGGTGCCTTCGGTCACGATCAGGGTGTCGTCGCCGTCCCCGGCGAGCAGCAGATCAAGGCCCCCGCCGCCGTCCAGCGTGTCGTCCCCCGGGCCGCCCAGCAGGGTGTCGTTCCCGGCCCCGCCGTCCAGCACGTCGTTCCCGGCCCCGCCGAGCAGCAGGTCGTCCCCGTCGCCGCCGGACAGGCTGTCGTCGCCGTCCCCGCCGATCAGGGTGTCGTTGCCAGCGCCGCCCTCCAGCGTATCGTTTCCGTCTCCGCCGGTCAGGCTGTCGTCGCCATCCCCGCCGGTCAGGTGAAGGCCGGGCGCGTCGGCCCTGGCGTCCAGGGCATCCCCGACCGGGGGCGCGGCCGCGGCCGGCGGGTCCGATGCAGGAACCGGCACCGGGACGGTCGGCCGGTCCGCGGTCGGACCGAGCACGGCCAGGGAGGCGAGCGCGAAGCCGCGGCTGTCGTCGGCATCCCCGCCGCGCAGGGGAAGCGCGAGGGGCAGCAAGGTCGCCGCATCGACGGGGCGGTCGGCCGTGTCTTCTGCCGGAGGGGGGGTGAGCGGAAGGGCATCCGTTTCCGGCACCGGCAGGGGGGCGGCCTCGGCCGTCTCGCTGCGGACCAGGAAGTCCGCCACCAGGATCATCGCCATCAGGGCCGGGGTGACCAGCTTCCACGACACTTCGGCGTTGCGCCGCTGCTCCGGCATCAGCGTGCCGAAGACCCCGCGCAGAGCCTGACGGAGATCGGCATCTTCCGAGACCAGATCGGCGGAGACATGGTGGACGACGCAGCGCCCGCCGATGCGGGCGATGTGGACCAGCACCTCGCCCGTCTCCACCGACTTCACGATGAACCAGGGGTCGCCCTGGTCGCCGGCCCCCATCGCCGTCTCGAACGGCGACAGGCCGCTGCCCAGGCGGCTGGCCAGCAGGTACAGCTCGCCCTTCTCCTGTTCGGACCAGGAGCGGGTCTGCAAGGCGGACCGGATGAAGGGAACGATGTCGCCCACGGGAACCTACAGGCTGAACAACGCGTCAGGCCGCCGGGAGGACGGCGCGCTCAGGCGGCCGAGCCTCCGCCGGAAGCGGCACGGCTGGGAACCGGGACCGCCGCCTCCTCCGGAAAGAGCAGCCGGTGCATCTCGGGATCGTAATAGCGCAAGATCATCTTGGCGAAAATACGCGCGTCGAGCCCCACGGCCTGCGCCCAGCCCTCGTAATGCTCGGGAGGGATGCGTCCATGGCCTCCCTCCACCTGCGAGACGAAGGTGTAGTAGCGCAGGCCCAGACGTTCGGCCACGTCGGCCTGGGTCAGGCCCGCGGCTTCGCGCTGGGCCTTCAGCCAACGGCCCGCCTGCCTGCGCAGGTCGTCGCGGATCGCCGCCGCCCGTTCCGGTTCAGCCGGCATCACATCTCTCCCATCGCGCGCGCCGGCGACGGAACCCGTCCACCGGCGCAGACCTATCTATGCAAGCGGTGGCGGAGAAACAACAGAAACCCCGACAATACCGGGGTTTCTGTCCCGGCCACCGGCGCCGGTGGAGACCCGGACAGGCCCCTCCACCAAGACGCAGAGAAAACCCTATTGACATTGAACGGCAGTTTCAAGATTACTGTACACGGGTTTCGCGGTGGTGCCGCCCCTCCGCCGCAGAAACCCGGGTTGACCGGCCGCTCCGTCCCCAATCCCGCCCCTCACCGGGGTCGGCGTGGACCGGAAAGGCGGGCGGCCTGCACCACGGACCCCACTTCCGCGCAGGCCGCCCGCTCTTCTCCCCCCTGATTTCCACACGATGCCCGCCCCGCACGCCGCCGCTCCGGCGGCGCGGCAGAGCCGCGGCCGGTCAGGCCGGTCCGGCCCCGACTCCGGAGACTGGCTCCGGAAGCGGTGCGGAAGGGAAGCCGGCGGGACGGACCCGCCGGGCCGGCCTCAGGCCTTCTTCACGAATTCCGACTTCAGGTTCATGGCGCCGATGCCGTCGATCTTGCAGGCGATGTTGTGGCCGTCGGCCCCGTCGGTCAGGCGGATGTTCTTCACCTTGGTGCCACCCTTGACCACCAGGGACGAGCCCTTGACCTTCAGGTCCTTGATGACGGTGACGCTGTCCCCGTCGGCCAGCGCGTTGCCGTTGGCGTCGCGCACGGCCGGCGCCGTCTCCTCCGCCGCCCCGGCCGTTTCGGTCTGCGGGTTCCATTCATGGCCGCAGTCCGGGCAGTTCCAGAGGGTGCCGTCGCTGTAGGCGTGGCCGGAGGCGCAGTTGGGGCAGGTCGTGTCCATCATCATCCTCGATTGAAAGGGCGGCGATCCTAGGCCAGGAGCGCCCGCCGCGGGAAGCCCGGCCCGACGCGCCCGGTCGCCGGCCCCCTCGCCACAGGGACGCACCGCACGGATGACTGGCGCCGCCGGGCGTTCCGTGCCAGCAAGGGCCGTGCTCCCGACTCAGGTGCCCGCCATGACCGCCGACAGCCCCGCCGACCTGCGCGCCCGCTGCACCCGCTTCCTGCCCGGCCACGGCCCCGCGACGGCGCGGCGCTGGCTGGACTCGCTGGCGGCGTCGCCGCACCTGGACCTGCGCCTGGACGAATACAACGAAGGGCCGGCGATCACCCTGCTGGAGCGGCGCTGCGCCGAGCTGCTGGGCAAGCCGGCCGCCCTGTTCTTCCACAAGGGCGTGGTGGCGCAGCAGGCCGCCCTGCTGGTCCATGCCGCCCGGACCGGGCGGCAGACCGTGGCGCTGCATCCGAAGACGCACATCGCCTGCGACGAGTCCGACGCCATCGAGCGGCTGACGCCGCTGCGGCTCTGCCGCGTCGGGCCGGACCACCGCCCCTTCACGCCGGCGGAGCTGGCGGCGGTGACGGACCCGCTGGCCGCGGTCAGCCTGGAGCTGCCGCTGCGCCGCACCGCCTTCCAGGCCACCGGCTGGGAGGACCTGGAGACCATCGCCGGCTGGTGCCGCGACCGCGGCGTGCCGCTGCATCTGGACGGCGCCCGGCTGTGGGAGGTGCAGCCCTGGCTGGACCGGCCGCTGGCCGCCATCGCCGCCCTGGCGGACACGGTCTATGTCTCCTTCTACAAGGGGCTGGGCGGGCTGGGCGGCTGCGTCCTGGCCGGTCCGGAGGACGTGATCGCCGCGACGAGGGTCTGGCGTTCGCGCTTCGGCGGCAACCTGTTCACCGCCTGGCCGCTGGTGCTGAGCGCGCTGGACGGGCTGGACCGGCACCTGCCGCGCATGGGGCTCTACCACCGGCACGCCCGCGCCATCGCCGACGCCCTGGCAACGGTGCCGGGCCTGCGGGTCAATCCCGGCACGCCCCACTGCAACAGCTTCCAGATCCTGTGGGACGCGCCGCCGGCGGGGCTGGAACAGGCGCTGACCGGCCTCGCCCGCGACGAGGGCATCTGGGCCGGGGTGCGCGTCGGCGGAACGACCGTGCCGGGCTGGAGCTTCACCGAACTGGCGGTGGGTGAGGCCACCCTGGCCTGGACCCCGGCGGAGGTTGCGAAGCTCTGCGCCCGGGTGCTAGAGCGGGTGCCGCGCTGATCCGGGCGGCAGGTCCGGCGCGGCGAAAACGGATTTTCTCAGGCGGGAGGCGGCGATGAAGGTTCTGGTGGTGGGCAGCGGCGGGCGCGAGCATGCGCTGTGCTGGGCCATCGCGGCCTCTCCCCTGTGCGACAAGCTCTGGTGCGCGCCCGGCAATGCCGGCATCGCGCAGGCGGCGGAGTGCGTACCCCTCGCCGCCGACGACGTGGCCGGGCTGGTCGCCTTCGCCCAGGCGAACGCGGTGGACTTCGTCGTCGTCGGGCCGGAGCAGCCGCTGGTGGCGGGTCTGGTGGACCGGCTGGCGGAGGCCGGGATCAAGGCGTTCGGCCCGTCGCAGGCGGCCGCCGAGATCGAGGGCTCCAAGGGCTTCATGAAGGATCTCTGCGCCCGGCACGGCATCCCGACGGCCGCCTACGGCCGCTTCCGCGATGCCGACGCCGCCAAGGCGTTCGTGCGCCGCACCGGCGCCCCCATCGTGGTGAAGGCCGACGGGCTGGCCGCCGGCAAGGGGGTGGTGATCTGCCAGACGGTGGCGGAGGCCGAGGCCGCGGTGGACGATCTGCTGGTCGGCGGCCGGTTCGGTGCCGCCGGGGCCGAGCTGGTGATCGAGGAGTTCCTGGACGGCGAGGAGGCCAGCTTCTTCGCGCTCTGCGACGGCACCACCGCCCTGCCGCTGGCGGGCGCACAGGACCACAAGCGCGCCTTCGACGGCGACCGCGGGCCGAACACCGGCGGCATGGGTGCCTATTCCCCCGCCCCGGTGCTGACGCCCGAGCTGGAGCGCCGCATCATGGCGGAGATCGTGGAGCCCGCCGTGCGCGGCATGGCGGCGGAGGGCCGGCCCTTCACCGGCGTGCTGTTCGCCGGGATCATGGTGGTGCCCGGCCCCGACGGGCAGCCCGTGCCGAAGCTGCTGGAGTTCAACGCCCGCTTCGGCGACCCGGAATGCCAGGTGATCTGCCGCCGCCTGACCTCGGACCTGCTGTCGGCCCTGGTCGCCGCGGCCGACGGACAGCTCGACCACGTCTCCCTGCGCTGGCGGGAGGAGGTGGCGCTGTGCGTCGTCATGGCGGCCGAAGGCTACCCCGGCGACTATGTGAAGGGCACGGAAATCCGCGGCCTGGACCGGGCGGCGGAGATCGAGGACGCGGTGGTCTTCCACGCCGGCACGACGCGGGCCGCGGACGGCCGCGTGCTGGCGACCGGCGGCCGCGTCCTGGGCGTGACCGCCAGCGCCCGCACCATCATCGACGCCCAGCGTCAGGCCTATGCCGCCGTGGACCTGATCGACTGGCCCGAGGGCTTCTGCCGCCGCGACATCGGCTGGCGGGCGCTGGAGCGGGGCTAGGCCCGGCGGCCTCCCCGACGTCAGGTTCCCGGTACGCGAAGTCGGGGGCTTGTCCCGTCCAGCCCGTCGAAAGCGAATGGATTGAGGAACTGGCGTCCCCAGAACAGGCGGCGGTCGGCAACGGTCAGCTCGGCTTCGTCACAGACTGCCTGCCAGTTGTCGCCGATGGTCGTCACCTGTCCTTCGACGATGTGGAGCGCGTCGGCCTTTGACAGATGGAAGATCGGGGCCGCGGCGAGACAGGTCGCAATGCGGCTGGAACGGTCGCTGCCGGCGATCAGCATCGCCTGCCCCGCCTCCCGGCCGGTCCGGGCCTGGGGACAGATGTCATAGGCCGGCGTCAGCGTGAGCATTGTGCCATCCCAGAAGGCGGCATGATTGCGGGCGTGATCGTCGGTGTTGCCCACCAGGATGTTGAAGACGATCCGACCGAAGAGTTCCCGCAGCGTCGCCTTCGGCTGGTGGAAGCGGTGCCGGACGATTTCGGCCAGCAGGTCGTAGCTGGCGTAGCGCGCCTCCATCTCGTCCAGCCCCTGGAGCGTGAGCGCGGACACCAGGGCCGTGCGTGTCCAGCCTCCAGCGCTGCGGACACGGTCGAAGCGTTCGACCAGCAGCACGTCCCGATGGACCGCCCGCACCATCCGGACCGGTGCGACATGCAGGCCGGCAAGGGCCGCAAGTCGCATGGCGATGAATTCCGCCTTCACCACGCTGTAGGTGTCGTTGCTGGCGGAGAACTTGGCGATCCACTTGCGATCCGCCTGATCGATCAGCGCCTTCGGCCGGGCGCCGCCGATGGAGGTGCCGTGATAGAGCGCGCGGTCCAGGTCAGGGTTCAGCGGAAGACCCTGTTCGACACGGTTCGCCGCCTCCAGCAGTTCCTCCAGAGAGGCGTTCGCTGCCGAGCGTGGCACATACGCTGTGGGCGAGGCCTGGAAATCCAGCGCGCCGATGCGGTCGGACCCCGACTCCAGCAGGAAGGTCAGTTCTCCAGGTTCGACGGCCTCGGCCGCAGCGCCCGTCTGTCCCATCAAGCGGTTGATGATGACCCGCCGGCCCCAGGCGTCGGGGGATGCATCCCGGATGCAGCTCGGCAGGCTCAGCGTTCCGAGAGGTTCCTGTTCCCCGCGCCGAAGGGGCAGCTCCGGCGTATAGATCGGGATGGCGTCCGGCCGGTCGAGATAGCTCCGGCCGTAGATGAAGCTCAGCCGGCCGGCGCGGTCGATCAAACGGCCGCAGACGACCGGCTCCGTCTGTCCGGGCAGCCAGATCCAGACATAGGCGTCGCGCTCAGAACTCATCGCTCACCGGTCGGGGTCTGCGTATCCGTTTCGGGAGCAGGGCCAGCCTGTCCGCGATGTGGCGGCTGTGGAGCGCCTGCGCGTCGGTATCGTCCGCCCCCAGGAGCGGGATGCCCAGGATGGTGCAGGCCTCGAAGGCGATGCCGAGGGTTACGCTGGGATCGCCCTTCTCGATCTTCTGGAGGGTGGCCCTGGACACACCGATGCGCTCGGCCAGATCTGCCTCACTCCAGCGCCTCTCCCTGCGGGCCACGCGCACCTGCTCGCCAAGAAGCCTCGCAGCGACGTTCGTTCCGCGGGAGTAGGAGCGGGGTTCACTCACCGTAACGCCTGCTTTTCTGATCGTTAAACCATTTAATGACTGCTATTTTAGCCAATAGGGTCGGAAAGGCCAAGGTCAGAATGGATCGGGCAGACCAACCTTCAAATCCGAAGAAGCAGATATTTCCGCGCCCGGATGAATCTTCCTTGACCTGCGCGCCGGATCGCCCAACTGTGGGGCCCTGGCGAAACCAGCAGAAAGGAGGTGATCCGATGTCTCGTACCCCTTCGCGGACCCGCACGGATCTCTCCGTCCCGGCGGTGCGCGCGCACTGACGACGGCGGGGTCCGCTGGCGGATCACCTCCGCAAGCGGCTACGTCTACGGCTACCGTAGAAGGCGGGGCCGGTCGGGACCATCCCGGCCGGCCCCGTTCCTTTTCCGCCCTCGTTTCTTTCCGCCCCATCGCTTTCCCCGGTTCCACCCTTCTCCCGCGCGAGGGCCTACCCGCCGCGGCGGACGGCTGCTAAGAAGGCGCACCGTCCTTCCCGCAGCGACAGCCGACCGATGACCCGCCAGCCCCCGTCCCCCGCCCGTCCCGCTGGCCCGAACCGCCAGGAGCGGCGCCGCCGCATCGCGGCCATCCAGAAGGCGCCCGACATCGCCCAGCGCTTCGCCGCCGACATGAAGGTGGCGACGGGCCTGCACAAGCAGGGCCGGGTGCGGGAGGCGGCGGATCTCTACCGCCGCATCACCAAGGCCTATGCCGACCATCCGGAGGTGCGCATCGCCTGGTCCAACCTGGGCGCCGCCCTCCAGGGGCTGGGCCGGCTGGACGATGCCGTGCATGCGCTGAAGAAGGCGCGCGCCCTGCGGCCGGACCAGCCGGCACCGCACCACAATCTGGGGATGGCGCTGCTGAACCGCGGCGATCTGTCGGAAGCCGCGGAGTCGCTGGAGCGGGCGGCGACCCTGGACCCCGGCTTCGCCGACGCCTGGGTCGGGCTGGGTCTGGTGCACCAGCGCACCGGCAACCTGCCCGGCGCGGAGGAGGCGTGGGAGCGCGCCCTGGCCGCCCGGCCGGATCTGGTGGAACCGCGCTTCAATCTGGCGACGCTCTACGCCCGGAGCGGCCGGCGCGAGGCGGCGCTGGCGGCCTTCCGTGCCTGCCTGGAGCGCCAGCCCCGTTTCCCGGAGGCGACCTACGCCATCGGCCGCCTGCTGGAGGAGTCGGGCGACTTCGCCGGGGCGGCGGGACAGTATCTGGAGGCGCTGCGGCTGGTGCCGGGGGTGGAGGCCATCCACGACCAGCTTGGCCTCGCCCTCCGGGCCCTGGCCCGCAGCGATGCCGGCAAGGCCAGCGCCCTGGCGGAAGCGTGGCGGACCGCGTTCCCGCAGAACGCCACCGCAGCCCGCATGGCCGCCGCCCTGGCGGACGGGGTGTCGGCACCGGCCGAGGGCGCACCGGCCGACGGGGGGCCGGCCGCACCGGAGACCGGTGCCCGGGCGATCCCCGCTCCGACCGTCGATGCGGCACCGGAAGCGACGGAGAGCCGCGTGCCGGAGCTGCTGAAGGAAGCGGTGTCCGCCGCCCTGCCCCCGGCCGCGGGCGCCCTGTCCGTGCTGGACGCCGGCTGCGGCGACGGTCTGCTGGCGCCCTGGCTGAAGCCCTATGCCACGACGCTGGTGGGGGTGGACACGTCCCCCGCCCGGATCGCCGGCGCCGGCGACCGCGGCCTGTATGACAGGCTGGAGGCGCGCGCCCCGGCGGAGCATCTGGCCGACGCGCCCGCCGCCTACGATCTGGTGGTGGCGGGTGATCTGCTGCCCGCCCTCGGCGACGTGGGTCCCCTGTTCGCGGCCGTGGCCGGGGCGCTGGAGACGGGCGGCGTGTTCGCCGCGGCCACCGAGGCCCTGGCCGGACCGACCGGCGTGGAGCTTCTGCCCAGCGGCCGCTACGCCCATTCCGAGGCGCATCTGCGCACCGCGGCGGAGGCCGCCGGGCTGGCGGTCAGCGATCTGGCGCGGGAGACGCTACGGCTGGACGGCGGCGTGCCGGTGGACGGCTTCGTGCTGGTGGCGCGGAAGCGGCCGCGGTAGTCCCCCGCCAGGGCGGGGCGGCGGGGAGACAGAATCCCCAGCGGACACAATCCCTTGCGTGCCGCCCTGGAAAGCGGCGCCCCCGGCTGCTAAATGTTGGGGATGCCGACGCTTCGCCGCCTGCCCGAGACCCTGGTCAACCGCATCGCCGCCGGCGAGGTGGTGGAGCGGCCCGCCGCCGCCGTCAAGGAGCTGGTGGAGAACGCGCTCGACGCCGGCGCCGGCCGCATCGAGGTGGTGCTGCGCGACGGCGGCAAGGCCCTGATCGGCGTCGCCGACGATGGCTGCGGCATGGCACCGGAAGAGCTTGAGCTGGCGGTGGAGCGGCACGCCACCTCCAAGCTGCCGGACGACGACCTGACCCACATCCGCACCCTGGGCTTCCGCGGCGAGGCGCTGCCCAGCATCGGCGCGGTCAGCCGGCTGACCCTCACCTCCCGCCCGCGCGGCGCCGACAGCGCCCACACCATCCTGGTGGAGGGCGGGGCCAGGGGCCCGGTGATGCCGGCGGCCGGCGGCTTCGGCACCCGGATCGAGGTGCGCGACCTGTTCTATGCCACGCCGGCCCGGCTGAAGTTCCTGAAGGGCAACCGCACCGAAGGCGAGCATGCGCGCGATGCGGTGGCGCGGCTGGCCATGGCCCATCCCCATGTCACCTTCCTGCTGACCGACGACGGCCGCACGCCGCTGCGCCTGCCCGCCGCCACGGGCGACCTGATGGAGGCGCGGCTGGAACGGCTGGGTGCCGTGCTGGGCCGGGAGTTCCAGGAGAACGCCCTGCCGGTGGACGCCGCCCGCGGTCCGGTGCGGCTGGTCGGGCATATCGGCCTGCCCACCCTGAACCGGCCCACCGCCGCCGGGCAGTACCTGTTCGTCAACGGCCGCCCGGTGAAGGACCGGCTGCTGGTGGGGGCCGTGCGCGGCGCCTATGCCGACTTCCTGGCGCGCGAGCGGCATCCGATGCTGGCGCTGTTCCTGGAACTGCCGCCGGAGGAGGTGGACGTCAATGTCCACCCGGCCAAGACGGAGGTGCGCTTCCGCGACCAGGCGCTGGTGCGCGGGCTGATCGTGGGCGCGCTGAAGCATGCGCTGGCCCAGGCCGGGCACCGCGCCAGCACGGGCGTCGCCGCGGCGACGCTGGCCAGCTTCGCCCCGCACGACGCGCCGCCGCCGACCATGCAGCCCGCCCTGCCCTGGCAGCGCCCGGCCGGCGGGTTCGCCTCCGCCGCCGTGCCGCGCGGGCTGGCGGAGATGGCGCTGGCCTTCAACGCACCGTTGCCGGGACCGCCGGTCCCGGCCCCCCCGGACGGCCTGCACCCCGCCGCCCCGGTGGAGGCGGCGCCCGGCGCGGAGCCGGCGCGGGCCTTCCCGCTGGGCGCGGCGCGGGCGCAGCTCCACACCACCTACATCGTGGCCCAGACGGAGGACGGCATCGTCATCGTGGACCAGCACGCCGCGCACGAGCGGCTGGTCTATGAGCGGATGAAGCACGACCTGCTGGCCGGCGGCGTGAAGCGTCAGGGTCTGCTGATCCCCGAGGTGGTGGAGCTGGACCCGGCCGACGCGGAGCGGCTGGGCGAGCGGACGGCGGAGCTGGCCGAGCTGGGGCTGGTGCTGGAGCCGTTCGGCACCGGCTGCGTCGTCGTGCGCGAGGTGCCGGCCCTGCTGGGCGCCCGCGCCGACGTGCGGGGGCTGGTGCGCGATCTGGCGGACGAGCTGGCCGAACTGGGCGACGCGCTGGCCCTGAAGGAACGGCTGGAAGCCGTCTGCTCCCGCATGGCCTGCCACGGCTCCGTCCGCGCCGGCCGGCCGATGAACGCGGACGAGATGAACGCCCTGCTCCGCCAGATGGAGGCCACCCCCCATTCCGGCCAGTGCAACCACGGCCGCCCGACCTACGTGGAACTGAAACTCGCCGACATCGAACGCCTGTTCGGCCGGCGGTGAGGGCCTGTCAGGGCGTGGCGGCCTTCCTGCGGGGGCGGCCGCCCTTGGCACCGTTGAGGCGGGCCGCCTGCTGCTTCGCGGCCGTGGTCGCCTGTCCGCCCCGGCTGGCGGTGACAGCGGCGGCCAGCGGCACCGGTATGAAGGGCCGGACCAGCGCCAGCACGTCGAGCTGGATGTCGCGGCTGTCCAGATAGAGGGCCATGCCGCCGGTCCCGAGTTCGAGCCCCGCCAGATCCGCCAGCGGCACGCCGCGGAAGGCGTCAACGGCGGCCAGCGGAATACCCAGGACCGCACCCGAGGACAAGGTCAGCAGCAACCGCCCCCCCGCCGCATCGACCGCGACATCCGCGGCCCAGGCGGACGAGGACCGGCGCGCAGCACCGGCGACGATCGCCCGTTCCACGTCCTGTCCGGTGATCGGTCCATCGATGTCCATGTTCCCCTCCTCACGGCCCGACCAGACGGTCGGAGCCATCGCTGAACGTGCAGCGAACGGTTCCCGTCCCGGGATCGTAGGCCGCCCGGACCACCTGAACCACGCCCGGCCCCGGCTGCCGCCGGTCCAGAACCGCGATGCCCCCGCCGGCAAGGTCTACCCAGCGGTTCTCCAGGCAGGTGCCGAGCCGGGGCAGGCTGCCCCACCAAGCATCCCTGGCCCGCTTCAGGTTCGCCGCGATGATGGCACGGACGGACTCCAGGACCGCCGCGGTCGGCCGCTTCCTGACCGGAACGATGTCCCAGAGGGCGATCCGGTCGCTGACGAAGGAGAAGGTGAAGCGCGCCACCCAGCCCTCCCCAGGGCAGTCGACATGAACGTGCGGCGGGCAATGCTCCCCGTTCGTCAGGACGTCGATCCGGAATCCGGGTCCCTTGGCAATGTTGGGCACAGCATGAACCCAGGCGCTTGGGTTTGCAACCATCGCAGACCCGCAGGCCGGAGCATACCCCGGAATCGCCGTGACGTCGCCTCGGCGCCCCCTCACCCCGCCCGCAGGAACAGCAGCCGGGCGTGGCTGTAGGTGCGTTCGTCCAGGGGTTCGAAACCGGCGGGCGGGGTGAAGGGGTCGCGGTCGCCGACCTCGACGCAGGCCAGCGCCCCCGGCCGGACCCAGCCGGCCCCGGCCAGGGCCGCGAGCGCCCGCGGGGCGAGGTCCTGGCCGTAGGGCGGGTCGAGGAAGAGGATGTCGGCCGGTGCGGACGCCGGCGGCGGCTTCAGCGCATCCGCCAGCAGGAAGCGGCAGGCCACCGCCTCCCCCAACTGCCCGGCATTGCTCCGGGCGAGGTCCAGGGAGGCGCGGTTGCGGTCCAGCAGCACGGCCTGCGCCGCACCGCGCGACAGCGCCTCCAGCCCCAGCGCGCCGGTGCCGCAGAAGGCGTCGAGCACGACCGCGTCCACCAGCGGGGAGGCGCCGCCCGCCCCCCAGCCGCCATGGGCCAGGATGTTGAACAGGCTCTCCCGCGTGCGGTCGGAGGTCGGGCGGACATCGCGGCCCACGGGCGGCGCGATGCGCCGGCCGCGGTGCCTACCGCCGACGATCCGCACCCTTGCCTCCCGGCCCGCCCGGACGCGGCCTGCCTGGCCGGTCCCCGCCCGGCCTGTCCCCACCTGGCCTGTCACGGCCGGACCTGTCGCCCCTCGGACGGTCGCCCCCCGGACGATCACCCCTGGCCCGGTCATCGCCGAAGCCCCGCGGCCCCCGGTCGGGACCGCCCCGGGATGCGCCGCCCGGGCCGCGCTCGCGGCGCTGCTCCTGGAAGTCGCCGCGCCCGCCCCGCCCCTCGGAGCGTTCGGTGAAGCGGCGTTCGTCCGGACCGCGCGGCGCCCGGTCGGGGCCGGCCTGGGTCCGGTCCTGCTGGCGGCGCTCGGCCTCGCGCTCGCGCCGCTCCGTCTCGTAGCCGGGGCGGGTGCGGCGGGTGGAGCGCAGGCGGATGCCGGCGCCGGGCTGGCGCGCCTCCTCCCCGCCCGGAGCCGCCTCCGGCCGGTCGCGGAACCCGCCGGGCCGGCGCGGGCCGCGCGGCGCGGCACTCCGCCGGGACTCCCCGTCCTGCCGGGTATCGTCCTGCCGCCGGAAGTCCCGGTCGCGCCCCTCGCTCCGCCCTTCGGCGCGCAGGGCCGCGCGCTCCTCCGGCCGGGGACGGCCGGCGGGTCTTTCCCGCTCGGGTGGACGGCTGCCGCCCAGGATCCGCTGCACGGACTCGCGGGCGGCGCGGGCGCTGGGCTTCGCGCGCGGGTCCCGGCGGGATTCCTCCCGCCCACCGGCATCCCGTTCGGGCCCGCGGCCGCCCTTGGTGGCGGACGGCGGGGCCGCGTCGCGGGCGGCGCGCGGCAGACGGTCGTAGCGCATCCGCACCGGCCCGGCCGCGGGGCGACCGTCGGCGGCAGCGGCGTCATCGGCGGTGAAGAATCCCGGAAGCTGGTCGCGCAGGACGCGGCGTGGCACCTCCTCCACCTGGCCGGGCTCCAGCTTGCCGAGCTGGAACGGGCCGTAGGCGACGCGGATCAGGCGGGAGACGGGCAGCCCCAGATGCTCCATCACCCGGCGGACCTCGCGGTTGCGGCCCTCACGCAGGCTGACGGTCAGCCAGGTGTTGGCGCCGACGCTGCGGTCCACGACGGTCTCGATCGGGCCGTACTCGACGCCCTCCACGATGATGCCCTGCGCCAGCTTGGCGATCTGCGCCTCGTCGGGCGCGCCATGGACGCGGACCCGGTAGCGCCGCAGCCAGCCGGTGGCCGGCAACTCCAGGTGGCGGGCCAGCGCGCCGTCGTTGGTCAGCAGCAGCAGCCCTTCGGAGGTCAGGTCCAGGCGGCCGACGGAGACGACGCGCGGCAGCTCCGGCGGCAGGTTGTCGAACACCGTCGGCCGGCCCTTCTCGTCGCGCGCCGTCGTCACCAGCCCGTCGGGCTTGTGGTAGCGCCAGACGCGGGTCGGCTCCGGCTCGGGCACGGGCTGGCCGTCCACGACGATGCGGTCGCCGGGGCGGACGGTGACGGCCGGCGTGTCCAGCACGCGGCCGTTGACGCTGACCCGCCCTTCGGCGATCCAGCGTTCGGCGTCACGGCGCGAGCACAGACCGGCGCGGGAGAGGCGCTTGGAGATGCGCTCCCCGCCCTGGTCGTCGGGGGCGGAAGCGGTGGCGTCCGGGCCATCCTCGGGATGGTCCGGATCGGGCAGGTCGGCAGGGTCCTGGGACATGGCGCGGGACAATACGCGTCGGCCGACCGCCCCGCAAGCGCCGCCCGCGGCTGGCCCGCAAGCGCCGCCGCGGCTCCGGCGCGGGATCAGGCGGGCCGCCCGCCCGCCGGGGTGCTGCCGCCCTGGAAATCCAGCCTGGCGGTGTCGCCGGGGTGCGGCGACCTGCCGGTCAGGGCCGCCTTGGCGTAGCCGTAGAGGTGGACCATCGTGCTGGACGGGCTGTCCCAGTACTCCGCCGCCGCCACCTCCACCGTCAGCAAGGCCAGATCCGGGTCGTCGGGGCCCTGCGGAAACCAGGTCCGCATCGGCTCCGCCCAGAAACGCCGGATCAGGTCCCCGTCGCGGCCGAGGCGGGCCGTGCCGGAAACGCTGACATAGCTCTGGGACGTCGGATCGGCATAGCTCAGCGCCACCTCGTGGTCGCGCCCGATCTCTGCCGCCTTGGCGGAGGAGGCACGGGTGAAGAAGTGCAGCCGCCCGTCGAACCCCTGGCTCTGCAAGGTCCACATCGGGCGGGAGCGCAGCAGCCCCCCGTCATGCGTGGTCATCATGGCGACGTCCACGTCCTTGATCATGTGCCAGAGCTTCTCCGCCCGGTCGTCCCCCGGCTGCGCGGTCTGTGCCTGCTGGGCCATGGCCGGCTCCTCCTCCGTTTCGGTCCGCCCCGCCAACAGGAGCCGGGGGCCCGGCGTTCCCCGCCGGCGTTCCAGGTCCGGCGTTCCAGGTCCGGCGGGCTTGACGCCGGCAACCGGGATGCGCAGCCTGCCGCGCCATGAGCCCCGGCGACATCCCCTTTTCCGCTCCGACCCCCGCCATGCGGCGGGCCCTGGCCGAGGCCGAGGCCGCCGGCCGGCGGGGCGAGGTGCCCGTGGGCGCCGTGATCGTGGACCCGGCCAGCGGGGCCGTCGTCGCCGCGGCCGGCAACCGGACGGAGGAACTGGCCGATCCCACGGCGCATGCGGAGGTGCTGGCGATCCGCGCCGCCTGCACCGCCCTGGGGGCGCCGCGGCTGCCGGGCTTCGACCTCTACGTCACGCTGGAGCCCTGCGCGATGTGCGCCGCGGCGATCAGCTTCGCGCGGCTGCGCCGGGTCTATTTCGGCGCCTACGACCCCAAGGGCGGCGGCGTGGACCACGGCCCGCGCTTCTTCGCCCAGGCGACCTGCCACCATGCGCCCGACGTCTATGGCGGCATCGCGGAGAGGGAGGCGGCGGACCTGCTGCGCCGCTTCTTCCGGGAGCGGCGGTAGCGCGCCCCGCGCGGGTTCAGGCGACGCCCGGCGGCAGGCCGGTCGCCCCTTCCAGGATCGCGCCGGCAAGCTGGGTCCGGTCCAGCTTCGCCCCGGTCAGCACGGCGCGGCCGAGATCGGCCCCCCGCAGATCGGCCTGGGAGAGATCGGCGAAGGAGAGATCGGCGCCGACCAGCTTCGCCCTGGTCAGGCGCGCGCCCGTCAGGTCCGCATAACGCATCCGGATCCCCGACAGGTCGCTGGGGACGTGGCGCTTCTCGTCGATCTGGAGAACATCCAGGTTGGCGCCGCGCAGGTCGGCATTGTTCAGCTTCGCGTTGCGCAGATTGATGCCGCGCAGATCGGCCGCCGCGAGGTCGGCGCCACGCAGGTCGGCATCCTGGAGCTGCCCCACCTGGATCTGCGCGCCGGACAGGTCCACGCCGTAGAAGATGGCTCCGCAGGCGACCAGACGGGTCAGGCACTGGCGCGACAGCGATCCGGCCCCGCGCACGTCGATGCCCGAGAGGTCCAGCGGCATGCCCTCCTGCCCGGCGCTGCCGACCCAGAGGGCGTGCAGCTTCAGCAGGTCCGCTAGTGGGCGGGCCAGCGTGTCCAGCGCCTTGCCCGCCGGCCTGTCGGTCAGCGCCCCGCTGAGGTCGGCCCCCGCCAGTTCCGTCAGCGTCATGGTGGCGCCGGTCAGCACGGCCCCGCGCAGGCTGGCCCCACGCGCGTCGGCCCCGGACAGGTCCGCCCCCTCCAGGATGGCGCCGTTCAGGGTGGCGTTGCGCAGATTGGCCCGGATCAGACGGGTTCCGCGCATGACGGCATCGCTGAAGTCCGTGTGCAGTGCCACCGCCCCGGAGAGGCGGGCGTTGGTCAGGTTGGCGTTGGAGAGATTGGCCCCTTGCAGGTCGGACGGCCGCTTCTCGATCGCCAGCACGACGGTCCCGCCGTCCTTCTGCTTCGAGGCCAGCGACCCGTCCTGGAGGTCGGCGTCGAACAGGTTGGCGCCGGTCAGGTCGGCGCCCCGCAGGCTGGCCCCGCGCAGATCGGCCTTCACCAGCGAGGCGCCGGTCAGGTCCGCCTGCCGCAGGTCACAGGCATAGAGGGTGGCGCAGTCCAGCACCGTGCCGGCCAGATCGGCGGCATGCAGCGCGGCAGCGGTGAAGTCGGCATGGGCAAGATCGCGGCCGGCGAGCGACAGGCCCGAGAGATCGGAATGCGACAGCACGGCGCGCGCCCCGCCCGTGCGGGCGTTGCGGAACATCTCGTGCCGTTCGATCACCTGGTCGAGCTGGTCCTGGGTGATGCGGACGAGCTGGCGTTTCTCCATCATGGTGCGCGCCACGGTGCCCCGGCCGGCGGGCCGCCGACCTCCCCGGAAGAGAGCATGCCGGAAGCGCGACGGCCTTTGCAACGGCCGTACTCTGCAACCGGCGCGCCGGAAAAGACGAGGCCGTGTCTCAGCCCTGCGCCGCCTTGATCGCGGCGATCAGCCCCGCGGTGCTGGCATCGTGCGGCCGGGCGGGACCGCCCTCTAGCTCCGGCAGGATGGCCTTGGCAAGCTGCTTGCCCAGTTCCACCCCCCACTGGTCGAAGCTGTTGATGTTCCAGACGATGCCCTGGACGAAGACCTTGTGCTCGTAGAGCGCGATCAGCATGCCCAGCGCGTGCGGGTCCAACCGCTTCAGCAGGATCGTGTTGGTCGGCCGGTTGCCGGGGAACAGCTTGTGCGGCAGCAGCGACTCCAGGTCCGTGCCGCTGCGCCCTTCCGCCGCCAGTTCGGCCCGCGCCTCCGCCGCCGTCCTGCCGCGCATCAGCGCCTCGGTCTGCGCCAGCGCGTTGGACAGCAGGATCGGGTGGTGCCGGCCGATCGGGTTCAGCGTCTCCGCCGTGGCGATGAAATCGCAGGGGATCAGCCGCGTCCCCTGGTGAATGAGCTGGTAGAAGGCGTGCTGCCCGTTGGTGCCCGGCTCGCCGAAGATGACCGGGCCGGTGTCGTAGTCCACGGGATTGCCGTTACGGTCCACGCCCTTGCCGTTGCTCTCCATGTCGAGCTGCTGGAGATAGGCCGGAAAGCGCGCGAGGTACTGGTCGTAGGGCAGCACGGCATGGGCCGACGCCCCCCAGAAGTTGACGTACCAGACGCCCAGCATGCCCAGCAGCACCGGCATGTTCCGCTCCAGGGGCGCGGTCCGGAAATGCTCGTCCATGGCGTGGCCGCCGGCCAGGAACTCCGTGAAAGCATCCGGTCCGATCATCAGCATCAGCGGCAGGCCGATGGCCGACCACAGGCTGTAGCGGCCGCCGACCCAGTCCCAGAAGCCGAACATGTTATCCGGGTCGATGCCGAACTTCCGCACCTCCGCCTCGTTGGTGGAGACGGCGACGAAATGCCGGGCGATGTCGTCCTCCGCCGCGCCGGAGCCCAGGAACCAGTCCCGCGCGCTGTGCGCGTTGGTCAGGGTCTCCTGCGTCGTGAAGGTCTTGGAGGCGACGATGAACAGCGTCGTCTCCGGGTCCACCCGCTTCAGCACCTCGGCGATGTGGGTGCCGTCCACGTTGGAGACGAAGTGCGCCGTCAGCCGCGGATGGTGCCAGGGCGTCAGCGCCAGCGTCGCCATCGCCGGCCCCAGGTCGGAGCCGCCGATGCCGATGTTCACGATGTCGGTGATGGGACGGCCGGTGCGGCCGGTCCAGGCGCCGCTGCGGACGCGGTCGGCAAAGCCGGCCATGCGGTCGAGCACGGCGCGCACCTCCGGCATCACGTCATGCCCGTCCACCCGGACCGGCCGGTCGGAGCGGTTGCGCAGGGCGGTGTGCAGCACCGCCCGGTCCTCGGTGGTGTTGATCCGCTCGCCCGCGAACATGCGGTCGCGCCAGCCCTCCAGATCCTGGGCACGGGCCAGGTCCATCAGCAGCGCGAGCGTCCGGTCGGTGGTGCGGTTCTTCGCGTAGTCCAGCAGCATGTCGCCCAGCCGCAGGGTGAACCGCCCGGCCCGTTGCGGATCGTCCGCGAACAGCGCCCGCATCGGCGTTGCTTGCAGTGCGGCACGGTGTTCCGCCAGGGCGATCCAGGCGGGCGAACGGGTCAGGGCGTCGGCGACCATGGCGGTTCCTTCACTGCGGATCGGCAGGTCAGTGATAACACGCCCACAGGGCCGCTCAAACCGGACGGCGGCCCTGGGCGGAAGGGCCGCGCCCGACCGGCGGACGGATTTCGCGCCGGCGCTTGTGCAGCGGGGCCGGCGGGTGCGCAGACTTGCGGCCCCATAAGCAGAAACGACCAGGGAGGATCATCATGGTGCGGATGCGCGAGATCGCGTCGGGACTGGCGTTCCCGGAGGGGCCGGTGGCCCTGGCAGACGGCAGCCTGCTGGTGGTGGAGATCGCCCGCGGCACCCTGACCCGCATCGCCCCGGACGGCGCCCTGTCCGTGGTGGCGGATCTGGGCGGCGGTCCCAACGGTGCCGCCATCGGGCCGGACGGGCGGGCCTATGTCTGCAACAACGGCGGCTTCTCCTGGCACCGGATGGAAGGGCTGCTGTTCCCGGGCGAGCAGCCGCCCGACTATGCCGGCGGCAGCCTCCAGCGGGTGGACCTGCTGACCGGTGCTGTCGAGACGCTGTTCACCCACGCGGCAGGCGCGGACGGGGTGGAGCGGCCGCTGAACGGGCCCAACGACATCGTCTTCGACCGGACCGGCGGCTTCTGGTTCAGCGACCTGGGCAAGCACCGGGCGCGGGAGCGCGACCGCTCGGGTGTGTATTATTGCAATGCCGATGGCAAAGCAGTCCGCGAGGTTACCTGGGGGCTGGACAGCGCGAACGGCATCGGCCTGTCGCCGGACGGGGGCACGCTCTACGTGGCGGAAACTTATACCCGGCAACTCTGGGCCTTCGATCTGGAGGCACCCGGCAGAATCCGCCCGGCCCCCGGCTTCTTCCCCGATGGCGGCCGCTTCCTGGCCGGGGCGGAGGGGTTCCGCTTCTTCGACAGTCTGGCCGTCGATGCCGAAGGGCATGTCTGCGTCGCCACCCCCGGGGAGGGCGGCATCAGCGTCTACGCCCCGGACGGCAGGCTGGCGGAGTTCCTGCCCACGGGCGATCCCTACACCACCAATCTCTGCTTCGGCGGCCCGGACCTGCGCACGGCCTTCGTCACCCTGTCCGCGACCGGCCGCGTGGTGGCCGTGGACTGGCCGCGCCCCGGACTGCCGCTGGCGTTCACCGCCTGAGCCGCCCGCATCAGGGATGGTGGCGCGGCGGCACCAGCAGGCGGAGCTTGCCGGACGCCGGAGCCTGCGGCCTGTCCGGGGCGGAGGTGGCGGGCCGGGCGCGGCCAGCGGCGACCAGGGTCTCATGCTCGCGCACGAGGCTCTGCAAGGTGGTCCAGTGGTGCCGGATCGCGGCCTCGACATCGTGCAGGCGCTGGTCCGCATCCCGGCGGTCGCCCGCCAGCGCCGCGACCAGCGACCCGAGCCGGAGATCGTCCAGACGATCGGGACGGCTGTCGGACAGGTGCCCGGACACGCGCTGCGACGGGTCGGCGGCGGCCTCCGGCCGCGGTCGGATCAAGCGGGACATGGCGGGGGGCTGCCTCTTGCCGGGAAACTGATCCCAGCGAAGAAGCAACCCCCGTGCCAGAAGTCCGTCAGCTCCGGTCGCCGCTGACCGTCGCCGTCGGCCTGATGCCGTCGGGCTGGCCGACCAGCACGATGGCGAGGCGTGCGGGATCGAGCAGGCGGCCGGCGACCCGCCGCACATCCTCCAGCGTCACCGCCTCGATCAGGGCATTGCGGCGGTTCAGGTAGTCGATGCCCAGCCCGTCCCGCTGCACCGACAGGAGGATGCCGGCGATCGCCCGGTTGGAGGTGAACTGGAGCGGGAAGGAACCGGTCAGGTAGGTCTTGGCGTCCTTCAGCTCCGCCTCGGTGACGCCGGCCTTGCCGACATCGGCCAGGATCTGCCGGATCAGGTCGATGGCCTGCGCCGCCTTGTCGTTGGAGGTGGAGCCGCTGACCATCACCAGCCCGGCATGGTCCAGCGCCTGGAGACCGGAGGAGACGCCGTAGGTCAGGCCGCGCTTCTCCCGCACCTCCTCCATCAGCCGGGAGGAGAAACCGCCGCCGCCCAGCACGTAGTTCAGCAGCGTCGCGGCGAACCAGTCGGGATCGTCGCGCTTGATGCCGGGCAGCCCCATGAGCATCAGGGTCTGCGGGATCGGGCGCGGGGCGGCGATGACGGCGCCGGCCCCCTTCGGCACGATGTCCGGCACCTGGAACGGCGCCGCCTTGGCCGGCAGGCCGCCGAACACCCGGTCCAGCACCTTGCCCAGTTCGGCCGCGGTGATGTCGCCGGCGACGGCGATCTTCAGCCGGTCCCGGCCCAGCCTGGCGGCGACGAAGCCCTTCAGGTCGTCGCGGGTGATGGCGGCCAGCGTCTCCAGCGTGCCGCTGGCCGGCTTGGCGTAGGGATGGTCGCCGAACACCGTCTCGGCGAAGGTGAGCTGGCCGATATAGCCGGGATCGGACAGGCTGCGC
Organism: Rhodocista pekingensis; assembly: GCF_042665545.1. Lineage (NCBI taxonomy): Bacteria > Pseudomonadati > Pseudomonadota > Alphaproteobacteria > Rhodospirillales > Azospirillaceae > Rhodocista > Rhodocista pekingensis. The sequence continues at coordinate 35,093 of NZ_JBHTCM010000027.1, forward strand.
TTCAGGCCGGCGGTGAGCTGGCTGCGCATCCGTTCCACCGCGTCGGCGTCGAAGCGGGGCCGGGTCAGGGCCAGCCGCAGCAGGTCGAAGGCGGTTTCGCGGGTCTCCGTCAGCGTCGTCACGCTGCCGAAGAACCCGTCCCGGCCGGCGCTGAAGCCCAGCGAGATGGAGTTGTCCTCCAGCCGCTTCTGGAAGGCCTGGCTGTCCAGGTCGCCGGCACCCTCGTCCAGCAGGGAGGCGGCCATGGTCGCCAGCCCGTACCGGCCGGCGGGGTCCAGCTCCGTGCCGCCGTCGAAGGCGAACTGGAGGGAGATGATCGGGTTCTTCTCGTCCCGGACCAGCCAGGCCTCGATGCCGCCGGGGCTGACGACGCGCTCGATGTCGATGGCGGCCTGGGCCGGCAGGGCCATAAGGCCGAGCAGCAGCAGGGCGAAACCGCTGCGGAGGACGCGGGCGAAGGCGCTCATCGGGTGTGGCTCCCGGCGGTGGTCGGGGGAACGGCGGTCGGGGGAACGGCAGTCGGGGCGGCGGCCGGCGTGGCGCCGGCGGATGCGGCGGACTCCGGCAGCAGCACCCCGGTGACATGGTCGTCGCGGCCCAGCACGGCGCGGGCGGCGGCGTTCACCTGCTCGGGCGTCACCGCCGCGATGCGGTCGGGCCACGCCTCCACATCCTCCACGGTCTGGCCCGTCGTCAGCGCCATGCCGAAGGCGTAGGCCGGGCCTTGCAGGCTGTCGCGGGCGAAGGTGGCCTCGCGCACCATGCGGGTCTTCGCCGTCGCCACCTCCTCGGCCGTCACGCCGTCCTTCAGGACGGATGCCAGCACGGCCTCGACCGCCGTCTCCAGGGTTGCGACCTCGCTGCCCGGCATCGGCGTGGCCGAAATGCCGAGCGTGCCGAGATCGAGGCTGGTCGGCGAATAGGACATGGAGACACCGGCCGCCACCTTCTGCTCCACCACCAGGGTGCGGTACAGCCGGCTGGTGGCACCGCCGCCCAGGACGGTTTCGAGCACCTGCAAGGCGTAGGCGTGCTCCTTGGCGCCGGTCGTGTAGGACGGCGCCTTCCAGACGCGCGACCAGCTCGGCTGCCGGACCTGTCCGTCATGCAGGGTGATGCGGCGCTCGCCCTCCGTCGGCGGCTCCTCCGTGCGCTGGCGCGGCGGCACCGGACGGGCCGCGACGGCGCCGTAGTACTTCTCCGCCAACGGCTTCAGCTCCGCCGCGGTGATATCGCCCGAGACCACCAGCACCGCGTTGTTCGGCGCGTACCAGGTCCGGTAGAAGGCGAAGGCGTCGTCCCGGCCCAGCTTGGCGATCTCATGCATCCAGCCGATGATCGGCACGCCATAGGGATGGTGGACGAACAGCATGCTCTGCTGCTGTTCCCACAGGCGGGAGGCGGGATCGTTCTCCGTGCGCTGACGGCGTTCCTCCATCACCACGGCCAGTTCCGGCCTGGCGACCTCCTCGGTGAAGCTGAGGTCGGCCATGCGGTCCGCCTCCATCTTCATCACCAAGTCCAGCCGGTCGCGGGCGATGTTCTGGAAATAGGCCGTGTAGTCGTAGGAGGTGAAGGCGTTGTCGCGCCCGCCGTTGCGGGCGATGATCTTGGAGAACTCGCCTGACGGGATCTCGTCCGTGCCCTTGAACATCAGATGTTCAAGGTAGTGCGCGATGCCCGACCTGCCCGGCGGCTCGTCGGCGGCGCCGACCTTGTACCAGAGCATGTGGCTGACCACCGGCGCCCGGCGGTTGGTCACCACCACCACCTGCATACCGTTGGACAGGGTGAAGGTCTCGGGATCGAAGACCTTGGCGACGGCCGGCGGGGAGAGGGCGACCAGCGCCAGCAACGCGGCGCCGGCCGCTGCCGCCCGCAGGCGGGGCATCGGACGGGAAGCGGGGAACCGGGTCAAGCGGACCTCCGGAGCGGTGCGGGTTGGCGATGCTGCCACCGGCTTCCGGAACGGTCACGGGGCCCCGGCGATCGGCGGCAGGCGGCGGCGCCGGTGGCCGGCCTCCGCGGATCGCGGGTGCCGACCGTCAGGACGGACCGCCGGGGCGGGGCATCGTTCCGGATGCCTGCCCGGTACGCCCGGCCGGCGGCCGCCCGCGGACGGGCGGCGCGGACCCGGACGGGAAAGGCGTTACCGGCCCGTGCCCGGCAGGGTGAGCGGCAGGCCCTGCGGCGCTTCCGTGCCGGGGGCGGGCTGCGCCGTGGGCTCGGCCGGGGCATTGGCCTGGGTGCTGCCGGTCCGGGTGATGGTCGGCGGGGCGCCCTGGTGGACGGTCTGCGCCGGCGGCTGGTCGTCCTTCCAGAACATCAGCCGGTCCAGCAGCGAGCGGTCGCCGACGACGACGCCCGGATTTTCCCGGTCCACGATCGCACGGATCTCCGGATCGGCCTGATCGGCGCCGGCCTGGCTCAGCAGCGCCGCCTCGCCCTGGGTCTGCTGCGCGCTGGTGCGCGGATCGAACAGGCCGCCCTGGCTGGCGGCACCGAACATGCTGGACGCCGTGCGGGTGTCGCGCTCCAGTTCCTGGGGGCGCGGGCTGCCGGGCTGCGGCGGGCGCAAATTGTAGTCCGGCGGCATCTCCAGCGGAGCGCGCGAGACGACCCGGAACTCGTCCGGGCTGGCGCGATCCAGACCGAGGAAGCTGCCCAGGCCGCACCCGGAGAGCAGCCCCGCGGCCGCCGTCAGCAGCACGGCCGCCCGAATTCCCTTGACCCTCTCGACCATGATCCGATCCATGACCTTTCGCATTAACTCTCCGGGTTCGCCCGGGGCTGTCCGGGCGCGCCACACCCTAGCGCGTCGCGGGCCGCGGGAACAGCCCGTCCGCAACGATCAGCGCGACCCCCACGACGATGGCGCTGTCGGCCACGTTGAAGGCCGGCCAGTGCCATCCCGACACATGGAAATCCAGGAAGTCCGCCACGGCGCCGAAGCGCAGCCGGTCGATCACGTTGCCCAGGGCCCCGCCGATGACAAGGCCGATGCTGACCGCCTGGAAGGCGCGGTCGGTGCGGCGCAGCCAGAGGACCAGAACGGTGCTGATCGCCAGCGCCACGGCGATCAGGACATAGGGCATGAACTCCGCCTCGTGCGCGAACAGACCGAAGCTGACACCCCGGTTCCAGGCCATGACGAGGTTGAAGAAGGACGTGACCTCGATGGGCGGCGCCTGCACCGCGCACCAGGGACCCGGCGGACCGCTGAGGCACGGCAGGGCGGAGGCGAGCACCCACCACTTGCTGAGCTGGTCCGCCAGCATCACCACGGCGGCGAGGGCGAAGCCCAGCCCCAGCATGCGCCGGCGGATGTCCGCCGGCGCCACGGTCTCCCCGATCATGTAGCCGCTCCCGCCGTGGTGGCATCCAGATGGTCCACCGCGTCGGCGCAGCGGGTGCAGAGGGTGGGGTGTTCCGCCACCGACCCGACCTCCGGCAGCACCTTCCAGCAGCGGTCGCAGCGATCCCCCGGCGCATGGCCGAAGACGACGCCCACGTCGGGCACGTCGGGCAGGGTGAAGGCGCCGGCCGGAACCGGACCTTCCAGCACGATGAGGCCGGAGGTGATGCAGACCTCCGTCAGGTCGGTGTCGCCCACCCCTTCGACCCAGGCGCCGCCGAGATACAGCGTCGGCGCGGCCTGGAGCGACGAGCCGATCGTCTTGTCGGCACGCTTGACCTCCAGAGCGCCGGTGACGACGCGGCGGACGGCCCGCACCTTCTGCCACTTCGCGGCCAGGGCGTCGTCGCGCCAGTCGGCCGGGATCTCCGGGAAGAGGCGCAGATGCACGCTCTCCGGACCCGTCGCACCGCCCTGCTTCAGCCACTCCAGCCACGCCTCCTCCGCCGTGAAGCAGAGGACGGGCGCCAGCCAGGCGGTCAGGCACTCGAACAGGTGGACCATCACCGTGCGCGTCGCCCGGCGCCGCACCGAATCCGGCCGGTCGCAGTAGAGGCTGTCCTTGCGCACGTCGAAATAGAAGGCGGAGAGATCGACGGCGCAGAAATTGTGCAGCTCCGTCGCCAGCCGGTGCAGATCGTAGCCGGCGATGGACTGGCGCACGGCATCGTCCATCTCCACCAGCCGATGCAGCACCCAGCGCTCCAGCTCCGGCATCTCGGCCGCCGGCAGGCGCTCGGCCTCCGTCCAGTCGGCGAGCGCCCCCAGCAGGTAGCGCAGCGTGTTGCGCAGGCGGCGGTACAGGTCGGCCTGGGCCTGAAGGATCTTCGGCCCGATCCGCTGGTCCTCCGTGAAGTCGGTGCTGACGACCCAGAGGCGCAGGATGTCGGCGCCGAAGTCCTTGATGACGTCCTGGGGGGCAACGGTGTTGCCCTTGGACTTCGACATCTTCTCGCCGTTCTGGTCCAGCGTGAAGCCGTGCGTCAGCACCGCCTCATACGGCGCGCGGCCGCGCGTGCCGCAGGATTCCAGCAGCGAGGAATGGAACCAGCCGCGGTGCTGGTCCGAGCCTTCCAGGTAGAGGTCGGCCGGCCGCTTCAGCTCCGGCCGGTCCTCCAGCACGAAGGCGTGGGTCGATCCGCTCTCGAACCAGACATCCACGATGTCGAAGACCTGTTCGAACTCGTCCGGATCGTAGCCGTCGCCGAGGAAGTCCGCCGGCGGGCGGGAATACCAGGAGTCCGACCCCTCCGCCTCGAAGATGGCGCCGATGCGCTCCAGCACGGCCGGGTCCTTCAGCGGCTGGCCGTCGGACTTGCGCACGAAGAGAGCGATCGGCACGCCCCAGGCGCGCTGGCGGCTGATGCACCAGTCGGGCCGGCTTCCGACCATGCTGTGGATGCGGTTGCGGCCCTGCGGCGGCACCCAGGTGGTCTGGTCGATGGCGGCCAGCGCCGTCTGCCGCAGCCCGTTCGTCTCCATGGAGATGAACCACTGCGGCGTCGTCCGGAAGATCAGCGGCGCCTTGGAGCGCCAGCTGTGCGGATAGCTGTGCTTCAGGCGGCCGTGGGCCAGCAGGGCGCCCGCGCCCTTCAGCGCGTCCAGCACCCGCGGGTTGGCGTCGCCGTGCTTGCCGTCGGGCCTGTAGACCCAGGCACCGGCGAACAGCGGCACATGGTCGTAGAAACGCCCGTCGGGGCCGACGGTCTGCGGCACCTCCAGCCCGAAGCGGCGGCCGACATCGAAGTCCTCCTCGCCATGGCCGGGGGCGGTGTGGACGAAGCCCGTGCCGGCATCGTCGGTGACATGGTCGCCGGGCAGCAGCGGCACGTCGAAATCGTAGCCCTGGCCGCGCAGCGGGTGGGCGCAGACGGTGCCGGCCAGCGCCGTCCCCTCCAGTTCCTGCACCAGCGACAGGGTGGCCTTGGCCCCGGCGGCGACCGATTCCGCCAAGGCGCGGGCCAGCACCAGCCGCTCGCCGACGCGGGCGAGGCTGCCCTCCTCCGCCGCGGTCACCTCATAGAGGCCGTAGCCGATCTCCTCCCCGTAGGCCACGGCGCGGTTGCCCGGCATGGTCCAGGGCGTGGTGGTCCAGATCACCACCGCGGCTCCCGCCAGTGCCGGCAGGGCGGCGGTGACGACGGGGAAGCGGACCCAGATGGTGGTGCTGGTCAGGTCCTGGTACTCGACCTCCGCCTCGGCCAGGGCCGTCTTCTCCACCACCGACCAGAGCACCGGCTTGGCGCCCTTGTAGAGGCCGCCGTTCAGCAGGAACCTGTGGATCTCGCGCACGATCCGGGACTCGGCCCGGTTGGTCATGGTGGTGTAGGGGTTGTCCCAGTCACCCTCCACGCCCAGGCGGCGGAACTCCCCGGCCTGCACGCGGACCCAGTCGGCGGCGAACTTGCGGCACTCGTCGCGGAACTGGACGATCGGCACCTCGTCCTTGTCCTTGCCGGCGGCGCGGTACTTCTCCTCGATCTTCCACTCGATGGGCAGACCATGGCAGTCCCAGCCGGGGACGTAGGGCGCGTTGCGGCCCAGCATCTGCTGGGAGCGGTTGACCACGTCCTTGAGGATCTTGTTCAGCGCATGGCCGATGTGGATGTTGCCGTTCGCGTAGGGCGGGCCGTCGTGCAGGACATAGAGCGGACGCTCCCTGGCCTCTTCCCGCAGCCGCCTGTAGAGCCCCATCTCGTCCCAGCGCTGCAACAGCCCGGGCTCCTTCTGGGGCAGGCCGGCGCGCATCGGGAACTCGGTGCGCGGCAGGAAGACGGTGGTCTTGTAGTCTCGGGCCGGAGCGGCCTTCTCGGGAGTATCGGTCATGATCGCCTGTCGAACGGGGCCGGCACGGACTTCGGCCGCGGGCCATCTATCATCGCCTGCGTGGCAAACTCAAGGCGGGAGGCCGCACCGCCCGGTCACGGCCGGGCGCGCACCCTCCCCTGTCCCGGCCCCCCTCAGAGGACCGGGCCGGTAATTCGCGGGGTGCGGGCGGCCGTCAGGCGCAGGATCGGCGACATGGGGTGGAGGATAGCAGCGGTCGCGCGGCGGTCAAGGCGGCGCGTCGGCGGTTCCCTGCCAGGGATTGGCCAGGGTCACCCCGGTCGCCTCGAAATCACGGACGTTGCGCGTCGCCAGCACCAGCCCGTGCCGCCGCGCGGTGGCGGCGATGAGGAGGTCGGCATAGCTGACCGTCAGTCCGGCCAGCTTCAACCGGTCGATGATCTGCCGCGCCTCGACCAGGACGGGGATGTCGATTTCCATGATGCGGCCTGCGAAGGCGGCCAGCACGTCCTGCCTGTACCATCGGTCCAGGGACAGCCTGCGCTCCGACTCTCCCAGACGGTCGATCCCGTAGCGCAGCTCGGCCAGGGTCACGACACTGACCCGGAAGCAATCGTCGCCACGGCCACCCAGCCAAGCCAGCACGTCGGGCGACGGTCGGGGGCGAACGAGCTCTGACAGGACGTTGGTGTCCAGAAGGAAGATCATGCCCGTTCCGGCCCCGCCCTCAGAAATGCAGCGGCTCCGGTGGAACGGCGGGGAAAGGGTTGTCCTCACCGAAGACGAACTCCGGGTCGGGACAGGCGGCCATCGCCGCCACGATACCAGGGCGCACGGCTTCCGTTCCGGCGCTTGCCGGGGCGATCAGGCGCAGTTCCAGCCTTTCCCCTTCAGGCCCCAGGATCTGCTGCGGTCCATCGACGAGCGCGCGCCCGATCAACTCCCCGGGGAAGGCCCGCGCCTGATCCATCGTCCAGCCGTTGTCGCCCGATGCCGGCCGGGCGGTGGCGCGGGGGGCCTGCCCCCTGTGGAACGGGCCGATCGACTCATGGCGGTCCATGGCGGGTCTCCTCCTCCGGAAACCCGTCCAGGATATCATCGGCACCCGGGGTCAGGCACCCGGAAACGCTCCCTCACCCCTCCGCTGCCAGCAGGCCGCGGGCGGCCAGGGCGTCGGCGGCGATCTGGGCCTTCAGCGCGTCAAGACCGTCGAACTTCAGCTCCGGGCGCAGGAAGTGCAGGAGCTGCACCCGCAGGTGCCGGCCGTAGAGGTCGCCGTCGAAGTCGAACAGATGGACCTCCAGCCGTTCGACATGGCCGCCCACGGTCGGGCGGCGGCCCAGGTTGGCGACGCCCTTGTGCCAGACGGTGCCGCCGCCCTGGTCGATGCCGGCCAGCACGGCGTAGACCCCGAAGCGGGGGCGGAGATATTCGCCCAGCTCCACGTTGGCGGTGGGGAAGCCGATGGTGCGACCGCGCTTGTCGCCGTGCTCCACCCGCCCCTCCAGCTCGAAGGGGTGGCCCAGGATGCCGGACGCGGCCTGCGGCTCGCCGGCCTGCAACAGCTCCCGCACGCGGGTGGAGGAGAAGACGGTCCCGCCCGCGTCGGCCACGGGGCGGACCTCCGTCACACCGAAGCCCCGCTCCTCCCCCATCCGGCGCAGCAGCGCCATGTCGCCGGCCCGCTTGTTGCCGAAGACGAAGTCGTAGCCGGCCACGACATGGGCGGCGCCCAGCTCCTGGATCAGCACATGCTCGACGAACTCCTCCGCCGTGCGGCGGGAGAATGCCTCGTCAAAATGGATGACGAACAGGGCATCCACGCCCAGCGCCTCGATCAACCGCGCCTTGATGCGGAAGGGAGTCAGGCGGAAGGGCGGATCGCCGGGGCGGAACAGGCTGCGCGGGTGCGGCTCGAAGGTCAGCACCACGGTGGCCCCGCCGAGCGCCGCCGCCTTCTCCTGTGTCGCCGCGATCACGGCCCGGTGGCCGCGGTGAACGCCGTCGAAGTTGCCCAGGGCGACGGCGCAGCCGCGCAGCTCCGGGGCGAGGTCGGTGGTGTGGCGGTACAGCTTCATGCGGCCCGGGGTCCGGATCGGTACGTCGGACTTCGGGGTATAGTCGGCCCGCGCCCCGCGGTCCAGCCCGGGCGCAGGATCAGACGGAAACCGGCGGCGGCTCGCGCGTGGGCACCATGACCAGCGCATCGCCTTCGATCACCACCTTGCCGGCGACGGTGCAGTTGGTGGACAGCGCCACCCGCCGCTTCTCCGGCATGATCTCCGTCACCGTCACCGTGGTGGTCACGGTCTCGCCGATCCGCACCGGGGCGCGGAACTTCAGATTCTGCGAGAGATAGATGCAGCCCGGCCCCGGCATGCGCGTGCCCAGCACCGTGGTGATGAAGCAGGCCGACAGCATGCCGTGGGCGATGCGGCCCTTGAAGGGCGTCAGCCGGGCGTACTCCTCGTTCAGGTGCATCGGGTTGGTGTCGCCGGAGATGCCGGCGAACATGACGATGTCCGTCTCCGTGATGGTCCGGGCATAGACCCCCTTCAGGCCGACATGCATGTCCTCCAGGTAGAAGCCCGTGAGGTCGGCGGGGTCTAGGCCGGTGCGGCGCGTGATCGTGTCCATGGAACCCGGATGTCCTTTGCGGCGGTGCGGCAAAGGCCGCGTGCAGCGCACACAGTACGCCCGGGGGCGGACCCGGTCAAAGCCGGGGACAGTCCGGGGCGCGGGACCTATGCCGAAGACAGCCGCTCCCTTGAAGCCCCGCGGGCAGGAGCTTAGCCTGCGGGGGGCGGCATCGGCGGAGGGCGGGCGCATGGACGGTGAAGGCGGGAACGGCCAAGGCGGGGTCGGCCATGACAGGACGGACGGCACGGAGCGCTGGCGCTTCCAGCGCCTGCCCACGGCGGACGGCGGCCGTCTCCGGCTGGGGTTCTGGCCGGCCCCGGCGACGCCGCGCGGCAGCGTGCTGCTGCTGCCCGGACGCTGCGAGACGCTGGAGAAGTATGCCGAGCAGGCGGCGGACTGGACCCGGCGCGGCTTCGCCGCCGTCGGGCTGGACTGGCGCGGCCAGGGCGGCTCCTCCCGCTTCCTGGCCAACGCCCACAAGGGCCATGTCACCGACTTCGACCTCTATCTGGACGATCTGGCGACCGCCCTGCCCGTGCTGCTGCCGGCGGACTCGCCGGGCCCGGCCGTCGCCTTCGGGCACAGCATGGGCGGGCATATCCTGCTGCGCTTCCTGGCGGAGCGGCCGCACCCCTTCGCTGCCGCCGTCGCCTGTGCGCCCATGCTGGGCATCCGCACCGCCCCCCTGCCCGAGCCGCTGGCCCGCATGGTCGCCGCCGCCATGGTGCGCCGCGGGCTGGGCGAGCACTACGCCCTCGGCCAGACCGACTGGCTGCCGGCGGACCCGCCCTTCGCCGGCAATCCCCTGACCTCCGACCCGGCGCGCTTCCTGGTCGGGCACGTCGCCTACCGCGACGACCCGGAACTGGCCCTGGGCGGCGTGACCTGGGGCTGGCTGGACGCGGCCTTCCGTTCGATGCGGCGGCTCTGGCGCGACGCCCGCGTGGCCGCGCTCACGGTCCCGGTGCTGGTGCTGTCCGCCGGCGGCGACCGCATCGTGCTGTCCGCCCGGCAGCAGGCCTTCGCCACCCGGCTGCCGCAGGGCCGGGTCAGGGTCTATCCCCGGGCGCAGCACGAACTGATGATGGAGGTGGACAGCATCCGCGACCGCGTCTGGGCGGACATCGACGCCTTCCTGGCGGAAGCGCTGCCCACCCCCGCCGGAGCCCCGGCACCGGCCGCCGCCTGAGGCCCCGGCCTACAGCGTGGGACCCCGGTCGGCCGTCTGCGGATCGCCGGGGCTGACCAGCGGCTGCAACGCCGGCGCCAGGATCTTCAGGAGCTGCGACGGCAGGGCGGAGGTGAAGCGGTACTTCGCGGCGTCGGGCCCGTGGACATGGGCCGTGATGACCCCGAAGAAGCGGTCCCCGATGTAGAAGACGAAGGTCGCGGTCCGGTTCACGACGCGGCTTTCCAGCACCACACCGCCGGCGCCGTAGCGTTCGAAGCGGTGGTCGCCGGTGCCGGTCTTGCCGCCGATGGGGAGCGGCGCGCCGTCGACGGTCGTGAAGGCGCCCCGGACCCGGCGGGCGGTGCCGTTCTCCACGATGTCCGTCAGGTGGCGGCGCAGGGTGGCGGCCACCTCGGGCTGCATCACCTGCTCGGCCTCCTCCCGGTCCGTCAGCGCGAACCGCGTCTCATAGGGTGTGCCGGCGGCGAAGTGCAGCCCGGTGATGCGAGCCGTGGGCAGGCGCACGCCGTCGTTCAGGATGATGCCCATCAGTTCCGCCAGGGCGCCGGGGCGGTCGGCGGAACTGCCGATCGAGGTGGCGTAGCTGGCGATCAGGCTTTCGAAGGGATAGCCCAGCCGGCGCCATTCCGCATGGATGCGGTCGAAGGCCTCCTCCTCCAGCACGATGCCGATGCGGCTGTCCTGGGCGCTCTTGTGCCGGGTCTTGAACAACCACTCGTAGCTCTCCTGCCGGGAGGAGGAGCTTTCCTTCAGCATCTGCCGGCGCGGCGCCTGCGGCGTGTCCTGGAGATAGGCGACGAGCCACAGCTCCAGCGGATGCACCCTGGCGATGTAGCCGCGGTCGTTCAGCGACCAGGCCGCCGGATCGTACTTCTGGAACAGCGCCTCCACCTGCGCCTGGGGCGGGGCGCCGCCGGGCAGCCGCTTGCCCAGGAAGGCCGCCAGGTCGCGCGGACCGGCATTGGGCCGGACCGAGCGGAAGGCGGCGGCCAGACGGTCGGGCTGGGCCGCGATGCGGCCGGCCAGACGGTCCAGCGCCTGATCGGGCGTCATGTCCTTGTAGTCGGACCAGAACCGGTTGAGGAACTCGGTCCCCTCCTGGTCGGCGAAGCGGGCCAGATAGGTCTGCCGCACCGGATGGCGCGGATCGTCCAGCAGGTCGTCCTTGCGGGCCGGTCCCTCCGCGATGAAGTGGTTCACGATGTCCCGCATCATCCGGATGAAGACCAGATTGACGGAGTGGCGGAACGCCTCCGCCACGGTCATGACGCGGCCGTTGTCCTTGTCGTCGAAGTTCCCGAAGGTGTGCAGCCCGCCGCCGGTGAAGAACCGTTCGGCCGGGCTGGCCGAATACTGCCGCTCCATGGCGAGGTCGAGCATTGCCTGGAGACCGGCGGCCTGTCCCTGGGCACGGAGCTGCGCCATCGTCCGGGCGACCCACTGGGTCATCCGGTCCGGCGCGTCGGCCGCCACGGCCTCCAGCTCGTGCGGGGAGAGGTCGCGGAAGCGGCCGTGCAGCTTGGCGACGATCTCCAGATAGGTCGCCAGCGTGCGCAGCTTGGCGGTTGAGCCCAGGTCGAGCTTGGCGCCCTCGTTGAGATCCAGCGGCTGCTCCAGCGTATCGACCTGCACCCGCACGAGGTTCGCCGTCGGCGTGCGCTCATAGAGGGTCACGCTGTAGACGACCTTCGACGGGTCGGCCTGATTCAGCAGGCGGTCGCCGACCAGCCCCAGCTCCGCCGCCGCGGCCGGGTCGCGCAGCCGTTGCAGCACCTGTGTCACCCGCTCCTGCGAGGGCTGGTCCAGCGTCGTCTCCACCGCCAGATCCAGCCGGTCCAGCTCGTAGAGGCTGCGCACGCCCAGCAACGACAGCAGCCGGCTGCGGATGGCGTTGGTCGCCTTCTGCTCCACGAAGGACGGTTCCGGCAGGGCCGGCGGCTCCGGATGGAAGCGCAGATGGAAGTTCTGCGCGGCGTCCGCCAGCGCCGGGTCGATCACCCCGGCGCGGTCCAGCACGCGCAGATGCTCGTTCGCCAGCCGCTCCAGCGCGCCGCGGTCCTGCGCCAGGTAGTAGCTGGGCCGGCGCTGGGCCAGCAGCAGGCTGAGCACCTGCTTGTAGACCACCGCCTGGACGGCCAGCTCCGTCTCGGTCCGGGCCGGGGTGGAGAGGATGCGGTTGGCGACGGCGAAGTCGGTGCCGAACCACGCCCAGAGCCCGTCGCCCAGCCCGTTCACCTCACCGATGCCGGGGCGGGCGGAGAGCGGCGTGGAGTTCAGATAGTCCACGACGATGCGGTGGCGCACGGTGCTGGTTTCCGGCCCGTCCAGATAGGCGCGGACGGACGCCGACATCATCTGCCGCAGCTTCTCCACGCCCGTGGCGGTGCGCCCCTCGGGCGAGTGGCGGTACTTCTCGATCTGCGTCGCCAGGGTGGAGCCGCCGGCCCGCGGATTGTCCGGGTCGATGAACTTCAGCGGGATGTTGGCCAGCGCCAGGGCGAAGCGGTCCCATTCCACCGCGGGGTTGCGCATCGGGTTGGCGGTATCCAGCAGCTCCCGGTTCTCGATGTAGAGCAGGGTGCGGACGACCAGCGGCGGCACCTCGGCGAAGCCGGCATAGGTGCGCTCGGGAAAGCGCACGCCGTGGAGCTGGCCGCCCGTGCGGTCGGCGATGCGCAGGCCCGCACTCGTCTTCTCCCGGTAAGGGGCGAAGCCGCCGAACTCGACATAGTCGCGGAACTGCGGCGTCGGCCGCGCCTGCGCCTCGACCCGGTAGGAGCCCGCGGTCAGCCGCTCGATGAAGTCCGGCAGCCGGGTGTAGCCCAGGCGCACGTCATAGGGGCCGAAGCCGGGAAACCGGATGTCGGGATTGGGGCCGGGTTCCACCCGGTAGGTCAGGTCGCGCCCGATCCGGGACAGGACGGCGGATTGCAGGACGGAGGTCCGCATCTCGTACCAGCCCGCGGCACCCGCTGCCCCGGCCAGCACGAGCGCAACACCCCAGGCAAGTCCCCGGACCCACCGCGCTCCAGCCATGACCCGCCGTTCCCCCGCCCCCGAAGAGAAGTCCGCCCGGGCAACCATGGGATATCCTGGTTAAGAAGCGCTTTCGGTTCGAAGGATGCATCGCATCGGGGCGCAGTATCGACCGACCGGACGGGCGCTTTCAATGCCCATCCGGACGGAACGACGCAGGTCTCGGAAGTGTGACAGGAAGTCCACGATTCCGGGCGCCCCCGCGACAGAAGCCGTGACAGAAAAGGGACCGGCCTCAGCCCGTGCGGGTGCGCAGCCAGTCCGCCAGACCGGCCCGTGGCACGGCGGCCTGCTCGCCGCTCACCATGTCCTTCACGGTGACCTCCCCCTTCGCCTTCTCGTCCGGCCCCATGATGACGGCGAAGCGGATGCCGGCCTTGTCGGCGTAGGCGAACTGCTTCTTCGGCTTGGCCGGTTCGAGCTGGATCTCGGTGTTGATCCCGGCCGCCCGCAGGTCCGCCCCGATGGCGAGGTAGTCGGTCAGCAGCGCGGGATCGAACTGGGTCACCAACGCCTGCACGGTGCTGGGGCCGTCCTTGACGATCCCGGCCTGCTCCAGCGCGTAGAACAGGCGGGTCAGCCCGATGGAGATGCCGACGCCGGGCAGCTTGGATTTCGTGTAGAGCCCCGCGAGGTTCTCGTACCGCCCGCCGGAGCAGACGCTGCCGAGACCGGGATGCTCGGTCAGGAAGGTCTCGTAGACCGTGCCGGTGTAGTAGTCGAGGCCGCGGGCGATGGCGAGGTTCACGCGCCAGTGCGTCTCCGGCACGCCGAACGCCTTCAGTGCCGCCACGACCTCCGACAGTTCGGCAAGGCCCGTGCGGAAGGTGGCGTTGTCCACGCCCAGCCGCTCCAGATGCGCCAGCGTGTCCGCGGCGGGGCCGGCGAACCCGATCATGTCCAGCACGCGGCCCGCGGTGGCGGCGTCCAGCCCGATCCCGTCGCCCTGCAACAGCCCGACCACCTCGTCGCGGGACAGCTTGTCCAGCTTGTCCACCTGCCGCAGCACCAGCGCCCGCGTCTCCGGCTCGTTGATGCCCAGGCTCTCGAACAGGCCCAGCAGGATCTTGCGGTTGTTGAAGTTGATCCGGAACGGCCCGACGTCCAGCTCGCTGAAGATCGTGTAGATGACGGCCGGCATCTCCGCGTCGAAGACAACGGGCAGGCTGTCTTTGCCGATCACGTCGATGTCGCACTGGTAGAATTCGCGGTAGCGCCCCTTCTGCGCCCGCTCGCCGCGATAGACGCGCTGCATCTGGTAGCGGCGGAAGGGGAAGGCGAGATCGCGCTCATGCTCCGCCACATAGCGGGCGAGCGGCACCGTCAGGTCGAAGCGCAGCGCCAGATCGGGCCGGTGGCCCTGCTCGATGGCGCCGGTGGACTGCACGAAATAGACCTGCTTCTCCGTCTCCCCGCCGGACTTCGACAGCAGCACGTCCGCCACCTCGAACACCGGCGTCTCCACCGGCAGGAAGCCGAAGCGCTCATAGCCGCGGCGGATCGTGTCCAGCATGCGCTGGAAGGCGATCTGGCGGCGCGGCAGCAGTTCCATGGTGCCGGGGGGCGTGCGGGGGGTGATCAGGGACATCGCGGGGGCTGCTCGTTCGGAAACCTCAGGCGGGACTGTTTAGCCCCTCGGGGCGGCGCGCGCCAGTACCCCCTGCCCCGCCGCCCGCTCGCCGCTCGCACTGCCGGGCGCGCGCCCACGGGAATCGCATTAGGAAAAGTTCTGTAGCGCGGCGGGGGGAAATGGATTCTGTATGTC
>NZ_JBHTCM010000028.1:0-334698 GCF_042665545.1 Rhodocista pekingensis
GAATCACAAAATCAGGCCCATGGGAATCCCTAACGACTCCTGTCGCCCGGAAACCGCTCTAGCGGGATGATCCCGGGGCCCTTCGCCTATGCCGAACGATGGGACGAGAAGTCGGACATCTATCTGGGCCTTGCCATCGAGCGCGCCGCGAACGCGGCAGTCGTGATCGACAGCGACAGTGTCATTGTTAAGCCAGCTGTGGCCGAGGCCCATCGACCGGCTCCGGTGCAGCCTGGTAATGGCGGGGGTGCGCAAGGCCCAGGCGAGACGTCGCCGGATACAGGGGCGCAGCCAGACGGCGGTACGCCCCAGCCTCCGCCTCCCGAGAGGAAGCCAACTCGCTTCACCGGCAGCGTGATGATCTCTTCAGAACGACCAGCGCGCGAAATCCATCAGATTGTCGAAGCGATCGTCGAGCAGCTCACGACGATCCCGGGGAGTTCGGTGAAGCTGAAGCTAGAGATCGACGCCGAAGTTCCATCGGGACTCGACCGGGCAAAGGTGCGGACGTTGGTGGAAAACGCCAATACGCTCGGGTTCATCGACAAGGCGGTCGAGTAGATGAGCGGGGGCGGGCCTGTTGAACGCGACCTGATTTTCATTTCCAAGGCGACGCCTGGTGATGACCAGTTCGTGTTGTGGCTCGCGCCGCGGCTCGAAGCCGCCGGCTACAAGGTCTTTGCAGACATCTTCGATCTCGATGCCGGGGACGAATGGCGCGGCAAGCTTACCGCCGCGCTTCAGACTCGGGCGATCAAAATGCTGTTGTGCTGTAGCGACGAGACGCTCGCCAGAAGGGGTGTTCGCGAGGAGATTGCCATCGCGGAAGACCTGACGAAACAACTCCAGGATCCCAACTTCATCATTCCGCTGAAGATTCGTACCTTCCAAAAGCTCTTCGGCATTGGAGGCCTGCAGTATGTCGATTTCGAGGGCGGCTGGTCGAAGGGACTGGCAAGCTTGCTCAAATCGCTCGAAAGGCAGCAGGTGCCGAAGGCTGCCGGCGGCATCATTCAGCCTGAATGGTACGCGCATTTGCGGCGGCGTGCGGTCGAGATCGAGGCGGTTCCTGAGGTCCTGACGTCCAATTGGCTCCGGATATTAAGGATGCCGGACACGCTCAATCACCTGGTGCCGAGTAATCGTGCCAATGAGGCGCTGTTGCGCAAGCTTGGCGCGTCCTTCGAATACCCCATGGCCGAGTTCGGCGACGGCTTCCTGACCTTCGCCAGCCCAATGGATCTGACGGAACATTTTGAGCAGGTTGGGCCGTTTCGTGCCGAGCGTGACTTCGATGTTATCGATTTTCTCGAGAGCGGGTCATCGGACTTGGGGGTCGACAGTCGCGATGCCCGGTCGATCATGATGAATCTTTTGCGCCAGGCATGGGAGAAGCATTGCGCCCGCCAAGGGCTTCTTGCTCATTCGTTCTCGAGCGGAGTGTCCTTCCATGTTGGCGAGAGCAGATTAGGTCTCAAGAAGCGCGTTTCATGGGGGCGCCAGGGTCAGAGCCGCAACTCAATGCTACGTGGTGTCGCCCGCAAGAAGATCTGGGAATACGGTGTGAGTGTCATTCCCAGCCTCTTTCCTTATCCCCATATGCGGCTCAAGGGCCGTGTGCTGTTTTCAGACATCGGCGAGCACAACAAGCCGATCGCTATTCCAGACCCCAAAGCCCAGTTTCGCCTTCGGCGTTCGATCTGTTCAGCTTGGCGGAACAAGGCTTGGCATGGGCGTGTGATGGCCTTCATGGAGCTGTTGGCTGGTGACAGTCCGTATGTCGACCTTGCCGTCGGCTCGGGCGGCAGCATCACTCTCGATGCGATGCCGATCCAGTTCACAGCGCCTGTGACCGCGCGCCAGACCAACAGACTGGGCGAGGATGCGGAAGAAGCCGATCCCACAACGCTAGGCGGCCACTTCGAGGAGGAGGACGCTTGATCGAATTTTCCGAGAAATCCGTTCCGGTTCTCTACATTCCGGAACCACCGCTGGGATTTGGGCACGGGCAGGCTTCGGATCATCCGAAGGACGGCCTTACCCTTTACGGGCCCGCGTCAAAGCCTGATCGCCCGCAGATTACGATAGGTGCGGTAGGTACAAAGCATGGCCTAGAACTACTTTGCCGCTGGCTCGATGCAATCAGCAATCCCGTCGCAATTCCGCCTCGGGGGCAGCGCGACAAAGAGTTCCGGCTTCATCTTTCTGATTTTCCAGGTCTCGAGGAAGCCTTCGGCATCCGCGCCAATCCCGGCGCCATGATCAAATGCGAGATTGATCCTGCGGATATCCGTGCTGCGATTGCGATCGAGAACCATCACGAGGCGGTCGCCACCACAACTAAGCTGTTCATCGACCCTATTGAACGCCACGCGAAAAATGAGGAGCGGACGGCAGACGTTTGGATCTTCGTTGTGCCGGAAATCGTCTTCGAGACCTGCCGCCCAGTTGCGGGTCAGCGCCGTAAGGTCGAGCTTCTCAAGGGGGAATTGTCCCGGCGCCAGAAAGGGCGCGTCGACCTTCCGCTACTGGCCGGTGTTATTGATGACACGCTTGAAGCAGTGTTTGATGACATTCCCGACTTCCACCGACAGGTCAAAGCGAAGCTTTTGAAGCTGGGCATGACATCTCAGCTTATTCGCGAGACAACACTTGCGCCGGAAGAGTTTGTGAACAAGGCAGGATATCCGAAACGTGGCACTCAGGATTCCGCCACCGTCGCGTGGAATCTGGCCACAGGCCTGTTCTACAAAACGCAGGCGGAACCCCCGTGGAAGATCGCCCGTATGCGGCCAGGCGTCTGCTACGTCGGCTTGGTGTTTAAGCTCCTTCCCAATCACGCTGACAATCACGCCTGCTGTGCGGCGCAGATGTTCCTGAGCGAAGGAGACGGGGTCGTCTTTCGCGGGGCGAACGGGCCGTGGCAGACTGAAAACAGAGAGTTTCACCTCAGCGATCTGGCGGCCGAAAACCTGATCAAGACGGTTCTGGATACCTACAAGCAACGCTTCGGAACTTATCCGAAAGAGCTGTTCATTCACGGCCGAACCAAGTTCAACGACGCGGAATGGGAGGCCTTTAGCAAAGCCGCGCCCGACGGCACCAATATCGTAGGCGTGCGTATCCAATCGACTCATGGCGAGACCAAGCTCTTCCGCGACGGCGATTATCCGTGCCTGCGCGGCACTGCGATCCAGCTCGGAGACAAAGACGCTTATCTGTGGACCACAGGTTATGCGCCACGTATCGATACCTATATCGGTCCCGAGACGCCGAATCCGTTGTTCGTGACCGTGCTCCGCGCGAGCGGTGACTATCCCTCTATCGAGACGGTGCTGGCAGACATACTGGGTCTCACGAAAATCAATTACAACGCCTGCAACTTCAGCGACGGGTTGCCGGTCACCATTCGTTTCGCGGACAAGGTCGGCGAAGTGCTCACTATGGGCAGCGCTACGGGAGCAGAGCGACAGCCATTCAAGTTCTATGTTTAGGGGCGTCGGACGTGCACTGGCCACCTTTACCGTTCCCGGGCTACTCGATCCGAAGACTGAGTCCTGCTATGGAGAACTGACGGTACTTTCGTGCGGTCTCCGGAGTTACGCTGGGCAGGGAAAAAGCGGGTCAGAGGGGCGATTGACACCGATAGATACCGGAACCGCGAAAATATTTTTTCTGGCAGTTTTCTCAATGAAATCAAAAGCGTAGCATTTTGACGGCCTCACAGTCGGAGAATGACCGTCAGACCGGGTACTTACCATCGAGTTTTCAAACACTTATGGGGGATTCAGACAATCGAGTGGAAATGATGCGCGAGTAATCGTCCGGGTTTGTCTCTCCCGGTGGAGTATGATGTAAATAGCGTGACTGAAGACGGTCGTCGCTGTTGCCGTCTTCAGTCACGGATTTTTCCTTGAGTGGGCATCTTCTGAAAGAAATTACTTATTTTTTTCTGAATTCTGGCCGGAATACGATCATGGTCCTGGTGTAGATCATTTCCGGCCCGTGCGGAGCAGGACAGGCTGACCGGCCTCTCACGCGAGCACCCGCAGCGGTTCACGCTTCAAGTCCGCATCGCTGATGCAGGTCTCCCAGCACAGGCCGCCGACATAGCGCCACGCCATGCGGCCTTCGTCGTCCAGGGCGAAAAGGTGCAGCCAGCGATTGTCGAACAGTGCGCGGACATCGTGGTGACGGTCCAGTATGTCGGCGATCGCCTCGCGCGGAGCCTCGATCAGCACGGAAAGCCGAAGCGGTTCATGCGTCAGCCGTTCGCCGTCATGAACCGATTGCCACGGCAGTCCGGCCCGCAGGAGGCCGCCGTTGCCCTCGACCACCCCGATGCCGCCGGTGACGTTGTGGAGCAGCTTGTTGCCTGCGCCGAAGACGTCAGGCGCGACGGTGGAACCGTAATATTGCAGGCTGATCCAGCTGGCGACGACGACGGGCGCGGTCAGGATCAGCTCAAGCACGCCGAAGCCTTCGTCCCGCCGCCAGTCATAGTCGTGGAGAAAGGAGCGGCCCGCGAGATTGCGCCCGACCGTGCGCGAACGCGGGGCCGCGACAAAGGCCTGGCAGCCGGCCAGTGCCCATTCGGGACGAAGCTCTGCCCAGTCCCGTGCGCGTTGCGGGATATCCTGGCTGCGCACTGCACGCGGCAGGCGCAGCGCCCGTTCCCCCCGCGTCATGACGCCGGCTGATGCCAGCCAGCGCTTCGCCCGGTCCAGATCTTCGGCATGGGCTGCCGAGGGATGATCGGCGGCATAGACCGTGACGTCGTCGGTTGTCGTGTCGTGCAACGCGCCGAGGAACAGGGTATCCTCGGGAACAGCGATGCCGCGCCGGGCCAGACCGGCGCGGACGTCCCGGTCGTTGAGCAGCGAGGCGAGCAGCCGCGCGTTCACCTCGCCCGAGTAGCCACCGCACGCACCGCAATGCAGTGCGCTGGCATGCGGGTTGTTCACCACGCTGGCGCCGTGACCGGCAAGCAGGACAAGCCTTGCGAAGCCTTCGGTGAGCGACATGGCCTTGAGCACGTTCGCGGCCATGGTCAGCCTTGTATCGAGGTCGAGCGTGGTGGCCACCCGTGGCGCTGGATCGTCTGGCGCGCTGTGCCGCGTCAGCGCCAGCCCGTCGCGCAAGAGTTTGGCGACATAGATCGGGCCGGTGGCCTCGACGAAGGCGAACGAGGAAATGGCGGCCAGCTTGAAGCGGCCCCAGGCCCGCTTCGCGCGCGCCCTGACCCGCCCGGCCAGATCGGCCTGTTCCGTCGACGGCGTCGGCTCTCCCGAACACGTCAGCACACCCGGGCTCAGCAGCACCGGCAGGCGCGCCTCGACGACATCCGAGGCGAAGCGGCGATGGCCGATGCCCACCCCGAAGAACCCGGCGAATCCCAGCGTCCGGATGCCGGGATCGAGGCTTTCCAGCGCCCGACGGAACACTTCCGAGCGGACGTCGATGCAGAACGCCATCTGAAGCCTGGGGCGCCCCGGAGCGGCCAGAGCAGAAGGCGTTTCTGAAAGAAGGGAGTGGAGGCGCCGCTGTGCCGCGCGTTCAGCAGCCTCCTGGAGAAGGGCGTCGACGACATCCTCGGGAGTCGCGGCGACCGGCTCCCCGTGGGCAGCGATGGCAGCCTGCCACTGTGGCTCGAGCGCGGACCCGTACTGGCGCAGCAGAGCCGCCTCCCAGGTCAAGCGGATGGCAAGCAGGTCGATCACGGACCCATCGGTTCCGCCGCGCAACTCCGCTTGCCAGAGCCGATAGCGCGCGACCTGAGCCCAGCCGCCGAGAGTCATCAGCAGCCGATGGAAATAGCTCTCCAGCGCAGCACCGGAGAGCCCAAGCCGGGAAACCCCTGCGACCAGTGCGTCCCCGGCATCCGTCGGAGCGTCCGCCACGCTCTGCGCGAACCCCGCAAGGCCGGCGATTTCCGGCGTCAGGTCATGGGCCGCGACGATCCGCCAGGAGGCATAGGCGCGCTGCGCCGGCGCGGTGGCCCAGAGCGCCTGGCCCTGGTCAAAATACCCGGACGCCCAGTGACCGATGCGGTCGGTGACGATTCCGGGCCAGTCGATCGAGGCGACCTCGCGTGCCAGATCGGCGACCGTCGGGATGGCATGCGGTGCGGTGCGTTCGGTCTGCGCCGCCTGCTTCAGGGCCGCTGCCGTCTTCGGCCGGAGCCCTGCGGGAGCTGCGATGAAAGCGGCGTGCAGATCTTCGTCGGCGATGTCGCCTGAACGCAACCGTTCAGCATACCAGGACCGCGGCATGGTCAGTGCGATGCCGGCGGCGCGCCGCAGACGGGCCGCCGCAGTTGCGAGCGGCTCGCCCGTCTGGCCCAGGAAGGGATTGACCGCGACGCTCGAGGCGAGCGGCCAAAGCGGGGGAATGGAGCGCGCTGCCCGATCAGCCGCCGCGATGATCGCATCAGCAGACAGCAGCGGCGGTTTGGTCGTCGTCATCAGCATCGGTGTTGTCCTTGGTCTCATGGGATCACGACGCCTTCGGGGCGGACCAGCCACCGAGGATGCGGTCGATCGTGGCGTTGGCGTAAAGGCCATTGGAGAGATGGACGCGCAGTCCCGCAGCGGCGGGGTGCGATGCCCAGAGCGGAAGCAGCGCCTGGGCCACGGCGACCAGCCCGAAGCTCAGGACCGCGAGTGCCATCAGGGTCCATTCCAGACGGCCGGGTGCCGGCGTCGTCGGCAGGAGCCCCGCCGTCAGCCATTCGGCAGCGGTCTGGAGCGCGAAATACCCGACCGCGGCGGCGCTGGCGTAGATCGCAGTCTTGCGCGTCAGTGGCCGCGGCGCGGCGTCCGCGAGCCCCTGGGCCAGCAGATAGGCGACCCCGAAGATCAGGATGGCGCCGAGCGCGAGCGCCTGGGGTGACTTATGCTCAGAACCGAAGGCGATCCCGAACGCCGCACCGATCCCGGCATAGATCACGAGCGCGATCAGGAAGGCGCGGCCTACGGCAGACCCGTCGGCAACGGCCACCGGTCCGGGGCGGCGTATGGCCGCCACCTGCTCGACAGCCCCGCCGGAGGCCAGGAACGCATGCGCCTTGTAAAGCGAGTGGGCGACGATGTGGAGCAGCGCCAGCGGGAACAGCGCAAGACCGCACTGCAGGATCATGAACCCCATTTGCGCGACCGTCGACCAGGCGAGCGAGGTCTTGACCGCAGGCTGCGTCAACATCACGAGCGCACCGAACAACGCTGTGAACCCGCCGACCATGGCCAGCACGGCGAGTACGCCGGGAGCCAGAAGCATCACGTCGGCGAAACGGATCAGCAGGAAGCCGCCGGCATTGATCACGCCGGCATGAAGCAGGGCCGAGACCGGCGTCGGTGCCTCCATCACTTCGGTGAGCCAGCCATGGGTCGGGAACTGCGCCGATTTCAGGACCGCGGCGAGCGCGAGCAAGGCGGCGGCGGCGGTTGCGGGCCAGGAGGGGGCGCTGGCCCGGGCAAGCGCGTTGATCGTGGCGATGTCGGTCGTACCGAAGCTCATGCAGATGAGGACGGCGGCGCCCACCAGGGCGAGAGCACCGACCGTCGAGAACAGGCGCTTCTTGCGCGCAGCCCGCTGCGCCGCCACGCGCTCAGGATAGAACAGCAGCAGGCGATCCAGCGCGACACTGGTGGCGATCCATGCCGCGACCAGCTGAACGAGATTGCCGGACTGGACGAGCAGGAGGACTGCCGCGAGCGCAGCGCAGAGCCAACCGATGAACCTGCCCTGTCGTGCCTCGCCATCGAGATAGGTGCGGGCGTACCGCACGACGATCCAGCCGACGAACGCGACAAGCAGGAGCATCGTCGCGCTGACCGCATCGAGCCGAGCCGACAGGCCGATGCCGTCCCGGCCGATCAGTCCGCTGTCGCCGGCGCCGCGCAGGATCAGCAGCACAACCGATGCCAACGCGATCAGCAGCGCGCCGGACGCAGCACCTTCCGCGACGACCGGCACCAGGGCCGGGCGTCGGCCGTTCCGCACGAATCCCAGGGCGGCGGCGGCGAGCAGCAGGAACGGTGCGGAGAGTGGGAGCAGATAAAGCGACAAGGCAAACCCCTGCATCAATGGCGGTCGGGATGCCTTGCATATCGATCGACAGAGCCTGACTAAAATTCATTGTCAGCGATAAATCGTTCGTTATTATAGAACGATCATGGCGACCCTGAACTACAACCACCTGCGCTACTTCTGGGCGGTTGCGCATGACGGCAATCTCACCCGCACCGCAGAACGGTTGAATCTCACACAGTCAGCCCTGTCGGTGCAGATCCGTAAACTTGAGGAGCGGCTCGGTCATGCACTGTTCGAACGCCGGGGGCGACAGCTCCATCTGACCGAGGCAGGGCAGATCGTCCTCGATCATGCCGACGCCATCTTCGCCACGGGCGATGAGATGCTGGGTACGCTTCGCCAGACAGGAGCCGCCCGGCAGGCCCTGCGTGTTGGTTCGCTCGCCACCCTGTCACGGAACTTCCAGTTGGAATTCCTCCGTCCGGTCCTTGGCCGGACGGACATCGACCTCATTCTTCGATCGGGCAGCGCGGGCGAACTGTTGCGGGCGCTGGAGGCACTCAAGCTTGACGTGGTCTTGCTGAATCAGGCACCGCCAGGTGATGCTCTGACCCCTCTCGTCACGCACCGTCTTGCGGAGCGTCCGGTCAGCCTGGTGGGGACACCGGATCGGTTGGGGCATGCCGCAAGCGTCGCGGAGCGACTGCGAAGCCATCCCATCATCCTGCCGAGGGGGGACAGCAGCGTGCGCATCGGCTTCGACGCGCTGGCGGACCGCCTGGGTGTCCGGCCGCAGATCGTGGCGGAAGTCGAGGATATGGCGATGATGCGGCTTCTCGCCCGCGAGGATATCGGGCTGGCCGTTCTTCCGCCGATTGTCGTCAAGGACGAGATCGCGGCAGGCGTGCTGGTGGAAGGCGATCAACTGCCGGGCATCGTGGAGACGTTCCACGCCGTCACCATGTCACGACGTTTCCCAAATCCACTGGTCCGGCTTCTCCTTCAGCCCACGATCGCATCAGGAGACCTGTAGGCCCCCTCCGTTACGCCGAATGGTGGCGGGCGGATTTCTGGGCTGAGTGAACGCCCGTCGCCGGATCATCGTCCATGCGCTCGATACGGCCCGTCTCATCTGCTATCAGTGCCCGGCCCGGAGACGGTGCTTCGGGGAGTGTTCAGAACGCAGTGCGCTTGTCGGGGTCGGCAGAGCGGGATCGGTACAGAAATGGATATCGACCTACAGGACCTTCTGCACCGTGTTTCGCAATAAAATCACCGGGAAGACGAATGCACGCCATTGAGACCGACCGGCTTGTCCTGCGGAATTTCCGGAAGGACGATGCCGCCGATCTGTTCGCCTATCTGCGCGCGCCTACGGCAAGCTGCTTCCTGTCCCTGAAGCTCGACGACCTGCGGGCGGCGGAGGCCGAGGCGGAGAAGCGGAGCGGAAGCGACGAGTCCATCGCCGTCTGCCTGAAAGGGCCGGGCACGCTCATCGGCGATCTGTTCACCTTCACCGAGGAGGATACCGTCTCGGTCGGCTGGAACTTCAATCCGGCGTTCGGCGGAGCCGGATACGCCACGGAAGCCGCGCGTGCCCTGTTCGCTCACCTGTTCACGACCGTCGGGGCCCGCCGTCTCTATGCCTATGTCGAGGACCACAACATCCCGTCCCGACGCCTCTGCGAGAGGCTGGGAATGCGGCAGGAGGGGCTGTTCAAGGAGTTCATCTCGTTCCGGAACGACGAGAACGGGAGCCCGGTCTTCGAGAACACGATGCAGTACGCGATCCTGCGGAAGGAATGGGATGCCCGCCGGTAGGTGCGGCGGCACCTGTGCCCGGTCATCGGGAGAAGCGGGACTTAGGCTTGTTCCATTGGCACCGGCCGAGGAAGAGGACTGGAAATGATCAGCCGGCGGCGACTTGCCCTGACGTGTGTGATCGCCCTTGTCGGGGTGCTCGCGTTCCTTCTGGTCTGGCGCCTTGAGGATCAGGATCTCGACCGGCACACGACCGAGACCTTCGTGTTCACGGCGAACGGCGCCAGCCTTGCGGGGCAGGTGTGGCTTCCTGATGCTCCGCCGCGCGCGGCCGTTATCCTGGTCCATGGGGACGGTCCGCAGGACCGGACCTCGGCCGGAGGATATGCTCCGTTGATCAACGCCCTGCTGGATGCAGGCATCGCCGTCGCCGCGTGGGACAAGCCGGGCGTCGGCGATTCCCTTGGAAACTGGCTCGACCAGTCGATGGCCGACCGGGCGGTCGAAGTGCAGGCGGCCCTCGGCGCTCTCCGGCGTCGGCTGGAGGGGCTGGCGGTAGGGGCCCTCGGCTTTTCGCAGGCAGGATGGGTGCTGCCCCGGCTGTCGTCTGGCGATGCGGATTTCCTGGTCCTGATCGGCCCGGCCGTGTCATGGCAACGTCAGGGGGTCTATTTCACACGGACGCGGCTCCGGCTTTCCGGTGAGGATGCTGCCGGGATCGACCGCAGGCTCGCGCGTTCTGCGGCCGACGACGACCGCCTCTTCGGCCCTGCGGCCGCCGACCCCGCCACTCTTCCCGACGGGATGGGGCTGGATCGCTGGGGCTTCATCCGGCGCAACCGGACCGCCGATGCGACGGACGATCTGCGCAGGCTTGACGTGCCGCTGCTGGCGCTGTGGGGTGCGGAGGACCTGAACGTCGATGCCGCCGCTGATGCCGTGACATACCGCGAAACCGTTGCCGGAAACCAGCCCGCGACCCGGATCGTGATCGTGCCCGGGGCGACGCATGGCCTGCTCAAGGCCGGACCGTACAACGCGCAACTGGTCAGCGACTGGCCCTGGTCCACCACCCTGCGTTTCCTGCTGGAAGGCCGTCACGCCTACGCCCCGGGTGTGCTCGACATGATCCGCGACTGGATCATCGCCCGCGCTGCCGAAAAGCGGACCTGACGCCCGGGATCCGACCGCTGTCCGGCAGGAAACGGGGCCGACGTCACTTTTTGACGGGGCCGGTGTCCGGTGGAGCGGGCTCACCGCCGGGCGTCGGGGACGCCCGGCTCCAGGCGGTAGGCATCGTGGCAGGCGATGCAGACGGTCTGCACCTTGTGAAGCTGGCGCAGCGTGTGCGCCGGGTCGTTGCGGGATACCGCGTCACGACCGATCTCGGCCATGTCCTCCCGCATCTGTAGCATCAGAAGGCGGAACGTCTGCGGCAGGTTGCGCCGCATGCGCTCGAAACGGGTGGGCTGTCCCCCGCCCGGACCGACACCTGGACCGCCGCCCACCGCCGGTCCCCGGCCCGCCATCGCCGGCGTCGGCAGGGGATCGTCGGAGGCGAGCTGTCGCGCCCGCGCCAGCGGCGGGCGCATCTGTTCCTCAAGCCGCTGCACCCGGGCCATGTCGTTGTCGAGCGCGGCCTCCAGCGTCTCCGTCGTGTAGACGAGGAAGCCGCGCATCTCCTCCAGCAGATGCTCGCGGTCGTCGGGGGGCAGGACTACCGCCGTGCGCGTGTCCCCCTGTCCCCGGGCGCCGGCCGGGAGGACCAGCATCCCGAGCAGCACCAGGGCCGGGGCGAGGAGGCTTCCGTGCCGGGCGAGCGGCAACAGGAAACCCGGGCGGGACATGTCGGACATGGATCGGTTCCGGTGCGGCTGCGGGTCAGAAGTGATAGCGCACGCCGAGATAGGCGTAAGGTCCGGGGTCAGACCCCAGGCCGGGATCGACCTTCCCGTCGAACAGGTTGTCGATGCCGCCATAGACCTCGATCCCCTCCAGGGCGGGGGGCGCATAGCTCGCCTTCAGATGCACCAGGGTGTAGTCGTCGGCCTTCTCCACGCCCGCCCGGCCGGAATAGTCCTGCTCCCCGGTGTGGCGGACGATGGCCCGCAGCAGCCAGCCCGGGCCGGGCGCATAGTCGAGCGAGGCCGTCGCCAGGGTCTCCGGGGTGGTGAGAAGGGGCTCCCCGCCGCTGCGGTTCTCGGCATCGAGCAGGGTCACGGAAGCGCGGGCGCGCAACTCCGCCGTGAGGCCGACCGACCCCTCCGCCTCGATGCCCCGGATGCGGACTTTGCCGATGTTGCGGAAGGTGTTGTAGGTCAGCAGCCCGCTGCCCTCGCGCACCATCTCGATGCGGTCGGTGACGTCGGTGTGGAAGACCGTGAGGCCGTAGTCCCAGACCCTGGTCCCGCCGGCGAGGCCCAGTTCGATGGTATCGCTGGTTTCGGGATCCACAGTGTGCGCGCTGGTCTTGCCCTGGCCGGGATCAATGACTTCGGCGCCCAGCATGGGGACGCCCTGGGGGTTCACCTGGTTGACGTAGAGGTCGCGGCCGTCCGGCGCCTTGTAGCCCTGGGCGAAATTCGCCCGCAGCCGCAGCAGGGGTGACAGGGTCCAGACCCCGCCGGCCTGGACCGACACGTTCGAGCCGCCGACAGAATCGTCATCATAGCGCACGCCGTAGACGGCGCTCAGATCCGGCAGGATCTGCCATTCGTGCTGGAGGAAGGCGGAATCGAAGCGGCGGCCGTCGGCGTTGTACGCGGTCGAGTCCACGTCGTTCTCGCGGTGCTCCAGGCCGCCGACCAGGGAGTGGCCCTCGGCCGGGCGCCAGACGCCGGTCAGCTCGTTGACCCACTGCTCCATCGTCGAGCGATTGACGGCGCTGGCCGAAGCCTCCCGGGTCGCATAGCCGAGATCGGCAAAGGGGATGGCGTAGGCCACCCGGTCCTTCTCATAGCGGCTGTACTGGAGCCGGTAGCGCAGGTCGAGCGTCCTGAAGGGTGACCAGTCCAGCCCCAGGGCCGTGTCCAGCCGCTCATTATCGTCATACTGGCGGGCGGGGATGTTCGCGGCCTGGATCGGACGGCCGGACGCCAGAACGGTCGTCGCGTAGCGGCTGCTGATGTAGGTGCCCTCGCGGTCCTCCTGCATGGCGTTGAGGTCGAGCCTGAGCTTCAGCTCGGGGGTCGGAAGCAGTTCGACCGCGCCGCCGATCGTGTCCACGTCGGCCTTGTCGCGGTATTCGACATCCACGTCGTAGCTGTCCTTCAGCCCCTTCCTGATCCGGGCGTTGGGATGGGCGGACGGCGCGATCTGGGTTCCGGACTGCGGCACGGTCACCCGCGCCGTCTCGCGCTCCGCATAGGGGTCGCGGCTCATGCGGTTGGCGTAGAGGCTGAAGCGGAGCGCCTCGCTGCCGCCGCGGAGATCCGCCGAGAGCAGGCTGCGCTCGCCGTCGCCGTGGTTGTTCGCGCCGTACTGGAGATCGACGCTGCCCTCCAGCCCCGACGTCGGCTGCTTGGTGATGATGTTGACCACGCCGCCGAGGGCGTCGGCGCCGTAGAGCATGCTGGCGGGGCCGCGCACGATCTCGATGCGGTCGATCATGGAGGCGGCGATGCGCTCCAGCTCGAAGGAGTTGCTGAACTCGCCTTCGACGCGGCGCCCGTCGATCAGATAGAGCGTGTCCGACCCGCCGAGGCCGCGGATCTGCAAGGTGGTGCCGGTGGGGCTGACATGGACGCCCGGGGTCAGGTCCAGGATGTTGCGCAGGGTGGTGGCGCCGGCCGCCTGGATCTCCGCGGAGTCGATCAGCTGGACCGGGGCCGGGGCGGTGGTGATGTCGTGTTCCGTGCGCGTCGCCGTGGTCACATAGACCGGCGGGAGGTCGATCGCCGTCTCAGCGGCGAGGGCGATGGCCGGCCAGGTGCTGCCGAGGGTCAGGACAAGGGAGAGACGGACCGGCGCGAAGCCGGTCGGACGGGCGGGGGGACGGCGCATGGGTCCTGTTCCTCGGGTCGGGGGCACGGCTGGCCGCAACCCTCGTCGCCGGGTGCGCGGCGAGGGGACGTGGCTGGAGCGCGTTGTAAGTAATACCGATTCGCATTTGCATTGCGAATTCGCAATTCCCCTGCCCGCGACCGTTGGTCCCAGGAGGCTGCGGGCACGCCCGTCCCGGCCCGGGCCAAGGACCGGGGCCGGCGCAGATGCGGCTGAGGGGATTGGAGACGGGCGTGTGCCGACGGCGCGCGGGGACCCGTCAGGCGGGTCCGGGCCGCGGTTGCCTCAGGGCGTGGTGGCCTGCATGAGCTGCGCCGTCACCAGCCGCCGCGCCGGGGCCAGGGCCGAGCCCAGCCGCATCACCGCACCGCGCAGCAGGCGGGCGGGCACGCTGTCGTCCGTATAGAGGGAGGCGATGGCGTTGGTGGCGGTGAAAAGCGGCCAGGTCGCCGCCCGGTGCGCCACCTCGTAGCGCCGCAGCCCGCCGGGATCGGCGGCATCGCGGCCGCGCGCCAGACCGGCCCGGATCTCCATGCCCAGGCGCTGCGCGCCGGACAGGCCGAAATTGAAGCCGTGCGCCGTGACCGGGTGCATCCCCACCGCCGCGTCGCCCACCAGGGCGAAGCGCGGGGCCACGAAGCGGTCGGCATAGGTGGCGACGAGTGGATAGGCATGCCGCGAACCGACCAGACGCAGCGCCCCCCAGCGCCGTTCCGTCCGCTGCGTGACCTCGGCGTTGAAGGCAGCCTCGTCCGCCTTCATCAGCGCCTCGATCCGGGCGGACGGCAGGGTGAGGACGAGGGAGGAGACATCGCCGTTCAGCGGCAGCATGGCGATGGTCTGGCCGTGTCCGAACCATTCGGTGGCGATGCCGCCATGGGGCTTCTCGTGCGCCACCCGCGCCACCAGCATGGAGCGGCCGAAATCCTGCATCGTGGCCGCGATGCCGAGCTGGCGCCGGGCCTCGGAGAAGCGGGTGTCGGCGGCGACCACCAGCCGCGCCGTGACCGTCCGCCCGTCGGCCAGCGTCAGGCCGGCCCCGTCCTCCCCGGCGGTAACCGTGGCGACCGCCACGCCGGACAGCACCTGCGCACAGCCGGCCGCCTGCACGCTCTCCCAGAGGGCGCGCCGGATCAGATGGTTCGGCACCAGGGTGCCCAGCGGCGCACCGCGCGTCTCCGGCGTGAAGGTCAGGACGACCGGCGCGTTCCCGTCCAGCACCAGCGCCTCGCGCAACGGTGCCGTCTCCGCCGCCGGGATGCGGTCCCAGGCGCCCAGCGCCTGCAAGGTCCGCACGGACCGGTGGGTCAGCGCGATCTCGCGCCCGTCGAATGCGGGCTCGGCGAGCGCCGCCTCGGGGCTGCGCTCGACCAGGGTGACGGAGAGGCCGCTGCCGGCCAACCCGCGGGCGAAGGCGAGCCCCGCGGGCCCGGCGCCGATCACGGCGATATCACAGTCGATCATGGTGCGATCCGTGCTGATCCGACCCCCAGCCCGCAATGACCTGGGTCAATCCGTCCCTGGCAGCGCCACGGTGGCGGCGGAGTAGGGCCGCCACCGCCCGCGTCCCGGGCTCAGCCGCCCTTCAGGTGGCGGTCGAAGAAGTCGAGCATCGTCCTGTAGGAATGGGCGCGCATGTCGGGGTCGAAGAAGCCGTGGCGCTCCCCGGGATAGAGCATCATCTCGAACGGCTTCCGCGCCTTCTGGAGCCGGGCGGCCAGCCGCACGGTGTTGTCCAGGAAGACGTTGTCGTCGGCCATGCCGTGCAGCAGAAGGAGCGGCCGCTCCAGCCGGTCGGCCTGTTCCAGCACGCTGGCGCGGGCATAGGCGGCGCCGCCGTCCTCCGACGGCAGGCCCATGAACCGCTCGGTGTAGAAGGTGTCGTAGAGCGTCCAGTCGGTCACGGGCGCGCCGGCGACGCCTGCGGCGAACATCTCCGGCTTCTGCAACAGGGCCATCAGCGTGTTGTAGCCGCCATAGCTGTGGCCGTAGATGCCGATGCGGTCGCCGCGCACGAAGGGCAGGGAGCGGAGATAGGCGGCGCCGGCTGCCTGATCGGCCGGTTCCACCGTGCCGAACGCCTTGTAGATCTGATCCTCGAACGCCTTGCCACGGTTGGCCGTGCCCCGGTTGTCCAGGACGAAGACCACATAGCCCTGCTGGGCCATGACCTGCATCAGCAGGGCCGTGCCGCTCCAGCGCCGGGCCGCGAGCTGGGGCACACCCGGCCCGCCATAGGTGACGACGATGGCCGGCGCCGGAGTCTGCGGCGTCGCCGACGGGGGCTTCAGCATCATCCAGGAGAGCCGGGAGCCGTCGGCCGCCGGCAGGGTTCCGAAGGTCGGGGCGATGTGGGCATCGGCATAGGGCTGGTAGGGGTGCCCTTCGGCGATCCTGTTCTCCTCCAGCCAGCCGATCAGCCGGCCCTGGCGGTCGCGCAGGGAGAGCTGCGGCGGCTGGTCCGGGGCCGACGCCGTGTCCAGCCACGCCCCGCCGGTCTTCGCCAGTTCCGCCGCGTGCCAGCCCGCGAGCCCGCTGAGCCGGCGGGGCTTCGCGGCTTCCGACCCGTCCAGCGCTGCGGCATAGACATGCCGCTCCAGCGGACCGTCGGCGAAGCCGGTGAAGAGGACGGTCCCGACCTCCGCATCCAGGCCGACCACCGCGTCGGCATCCCAGTCGCCGCGGGTGATGGCCTTCAGCCGGCGCCCGTCGGCCCCGTGCAGGAAGAGGTGGCGGAAGCCGTCCGCGGCAGAGGACCAGACGAAGCGCCCGTCGGGCAGGAACCGCAGGTCGGAATGGAGGTCCACCCAGGTCTTCCCGGTGTCGGACAGCACCACCCGGGAGGCGCCCGTCGCCGGGTCCGCGAACAGCAGGTCCAGGCGCTTGTGGTCCCGGCTCAGCCGTTGCACGGCCAGACCGCCGTCGGGCCGCCAGTTCACCCGCGCCAGATAGATGTCGTCGGACGGGCCGAGATCGACGGCGACCGGCGGTCCGCCGGCCAGGGCCTGGACATACAGCCGGACGACCGCGTTCGGACCGCCGGCGAAGGGATAGCGCTGCGGCACCACCTTCACCCCGTCGGCCCCGTAGTCATAGCGGTTGACCAGGGGCACGGCGCGCTCGTCCACCTTGGCATAGGCGATGCGGCTGCCGTCCGGCGACCACCAGTAGCCGGTGTCGCGGTCCATCTCCTCCTGCGCGACGAACTCCGCCATGCCGTTCAGGATGCCGTCCGCCCCGTCCGTCGTCAGGGCCGTCTCGGCTCCGCCGGCCAGATCAAGGACGTACAGGTTCCCGCCCCGGACATAGGCGATGCGGCGTCCGTCGGGGGAGACCTTCGGGTCCGTTTCCGCTTCCGGAGTCCGGGTCAGCCGGCGGATCGGTCCCGCCAGTTCCTTCAGGTAGATGTCGCCCGACTTGGGCAGCACGATCGCCTTGCCGGCCTCGTCCCAGGCATATTCGGTGACGCCCGTCTCGCGGATGCGCTGGCGCTCGCGCCGGGCACGCTCCTCCTCCGACTCCGCGGCGGCGGCGAACTCCCCGGCATCGACCAGCAGGGTCTGCCGCCCGGTCGCCAGCTCGTAGCCCCAGAGGTCACGGCGGGAGGCATCGGCGGCGCTGGGCTTCAGGTAGCTGACCCAGCGCCCGTCGGGCGAGAAATGCACCGCTCCCGGCTGCGGACCCGACAGGGACGGGCTCGCCACCAGCCGGTCCACCGTCAGCGTCTCCGCCCGCGCCGGCGGTGCTGCCGCAACCAGCAGTGCCGCCCCCAGGACCCCGACCGCGATGACACCGTTGCTCCGCCGCATGCGCTACCCCGTTTTTCCGGCAATTCCGGGGAGCGAGGGTCGCAGACCCGGGCGCTGGGTCAAGCGGCAATCGCGTCGCCGCCGTCCAGGCGGATCAGGGCAGCCGGATCAGACCCGGGCGCAGACGATGCGGGACGGGTGCGACTTGGCGGCCGACTTGTGGCTGGCCACCAGCCGGACGATATGGTCCACGCTCATGCCCTCGTTCCGGCCGGGCGCCAGGAACAGCACGACGGCACTGGCGGTCAGCAGGGGGAAGCGGCGCGCATGGCCGTCGCGGTCCTTGCCCTCGAACCAGCCCTGGTGGCGCAGATCCATGGGGTAGAGGCTCTCCGCGTCCAGGCGGAACACCGACAGCAGCGTCTCCACGTCCGCCAGTGCCGCGGCTTCCTCCACCCCCGTCAGGACCAGCACGAAATCGTCGCCGCCGATATGGCCGGCGAAGCCGCCATGCCGGGACGCCAGCACCTTCAGCCGGTCGCTGAACATCAGGATCGCCCGGTCGCCCTGGCGGAATCCGAAATGGTCGTTGAACGGCTTGAAGTTGTCGAAATCGATGTAGGCGAGGCAGTGCGGCCGGGCCAGATCGGCGAGCGCGCCTTCGATCACCTCGCTGATGGCATTGTTGCCCGGCAGGCGGGTGAGGGGATTCTGGTCCGCCGCCGCCGCCAGCCGGCGCTCGTTCACCAGCTTCAGGAGCGAGCGGCTGGAGAGGAAGCCCGCATACTCGCCCCCCTCGACGATGATGACGCCGTCGGCGTCGCTGTCCTCGGAGAAGGCTTCGATGACGCGGTCGATCGGCGTGCCGATGTCGCAGACGGCGCAGGGCACGACGAACTCGTCCAGCCGGCTGCCGGCCACCTTGTTGCGCAGCAGGTCCGTGCCGTAACGGGAATAGATGAAGGGCTTCAGGTCGCGCTCGCGGATCAGGCCGCGCGGCGCCCCGTTCTTGCCCACCACCGGCAGGGTCGACGGGGTGGAAGGGTGGGCGAACAGCTCCAGCAGCAGGGACCGGGGCGCGTTGATGTTGATGGGGGGAATGCGCTCCAGCAGTTCCGACAGGCGCTGCCGCGCCATGGCGGGCGCCCGCCGGTCCTGCTGGTTGAGCTGGAGCACGGTGTCGTTCAGGAAGGGCAGGGTGTCCGAATAGGTCTGCGGCCGGCCGAGCAGGAAGCCCTGGGCGAAGTCGCACCCGGCATCGCGGCAGACATAGAACTCCGCCGCCGTCTCCACCCCTTCCGCGATGGTCTTCACGCCCTGGGTCTGGGCGTAGCTGACGAGCGCGCGCACGATGGCGCGCTTGCGCAGGTCGCGGTCGATGCCGGCGATGAAGAAGCGGTCGATCTTCACATAGGCCGGCTGCGCCTCGTAGAGCAGCTTCATGCCGCCGAAGCCGACCCCGAAATCATCCAGGGCGATGCCGATGTCGCGCCGCCGGTACTGCTCGACCGCCGCCTCCAGCCGCTCCCCCACGGCCGTGGTGTCCAGTTCGGAGATCTCATGCACGATGGGCACGCCGTAGCGCTGCCCGATCGCCGTGACCAGCGGCACGGCCCCCTCCAGCCGCGGATCGACGTTCAGGAACAGCTTCGCCGCCGCGGTCCCGACCAGCCGCTTGAAGGTGGCCGCGGCCTTGTCCATCAACCGAGTCTCCACCCCGGTCAGCGCGCCGTCGGCATGCGCGGCGTTGAAGAAGGACTGGGGACTGTCGAAACCGAGCGCGTCCCAACCGCGCACCAGGGCCTCGTAGCCATGGCAGCGGCCGGTGCGCATGTGAGCGATGGGCTGGAACCCGTGCCAGATGCCCTCCACCGCCTGATCCCAGTTCAACCCAGGAGAACCGGAGACGCTCGGAAGGGGCATGGCCGGCATCGCTGATTAACCATCATGGGGAAGCGGTTTTCTACATTAACACCGAAGCGTGACCGGTTCATGAAGGTCTTCGTCCCGACCTCCGTTGAAAGTTGTGTGGCCGCGGCCCGGCGCCCGTGACGGCTGTCATGGCCCAGGTGCGGGCCCCGTGGACGGGAAGCGATAGACGGACCGGTCCGGAACCGTGCCGGGGACGGGGGCGGGAACCACAGGTGGGGACGACAATCCGCGCCGATCGGAACGGGCGGAGCCGGATGCCCTCCTCTCCGACAAGGTTAATGCTTTTTTGATTCATCCTTTGGATGATCATGGGATTATCGTCTGCCCCCAGGAAGCAGGCATACGTGTCGTAGGAAGAGACATACCTATGAAGTCAACAACCTCCGCATCCGCTGCCACAGGGTCTGGCAGGCTGCCGGCGGTCAGGATCACGGGGCGGATCGTGCTGCTGGTCGTCACGTCGATGACGCTTCTGGCCATCGTGCTCACCGTGACCGCGTTGAACGTGATGACGGAGAACCAGAGACAGCGGGCCGTCAGAGACCAGGAGATGAAGCTCAGGGTCGCCTGGGAGACCCTCCGGGATGCCGGCCAGGATTTCGCCGTGCGGGACGGTGCCTTCTATGCAGGAGACATCCGCCTGAACGGGAACCATGATGTTGTGGATGAGGTCCAGTCCCTGGTCGGCGGCGTCGCCACGATCTTCCAGGGCGATCTGCGCGTCGCCACGAACGTGAAGAAGACCGATGGCAGCCGGGCGGTCGGTACCTCCCTGGCGAAGGGGCCGGTGTATGACGCCGTCCTGGTCCGCGGCGAGCGCTACCACGGCACCGCCGATATCCTGGGCGAGCCCTATTTCGTCGCCTACGATCCGATCCGCGGCGCCGATGGCAGTGTCGTCGGCATCCTGTTCGTGGGGGAGAAACAGAGCGACTTCTTCCAGCTTCTGAGTGCTGTGAAGGTTTCGGTGATCCAGGCGACCCTGGTCAGCCTCGCGGTCATGCTGATCCTGTCCACCCTGGTCGCACGCAACCTGACCCGGCCACTGCTGCGGCTGAAGCAGGCGTTGGACTCCCTGGCCCGGAACGATACGACCACCGATATCCCGTACCAGGACCGGCGCGACGAGGTCGGGGACATCGCCCGTACCGCCGCCATCTTCCGCGGGAACCTGATCGAGACGGAACGGCTGCGGCAGGAGCGCCAGGCCGAGCGGGCTCGGGCCGATGCCGAGCGCCGGCAGGAACTGACGGATCTGTCCTCCCAGGTCGAGACGCGGGTCAAGCGGGTGATGGGCGCCATGGTCGAGGCGATCGGCGTGCTGCACCAGACGGCCGCCGGCATGGAGCAGGAGGCGCGCGGCACCAGCGAGGAGAGCGCGGCCGCGGCGACCGCCTCGGCCCGGACGGGCAGCAACGTGCAGACGGTGGCCGCCGCCGCGACCGAGCTGAGCGCTTCGGCCGACGAGATCGGCCGCCAGATCGCCAACTCCCGCACCGTCGTCACCGAAGCGGCCGAGGAGACGGAGCGCACCGTCGGCGCCATCACCGCCCTGTCGGCCTCCGCCGACAAGATCGGGGAGGTCGTCACCCTGATCGGCGCCATCGCGGCCCAGACGAACCTGCTGGCGCTGAATGCCACGATCGAGGCGTCCCGGGCCGGGGAGGCGGGCAAGGGCTTCGCGGTCGTCGCCGGCGAGGTCAAGAACCTTGCCACCCAGTCGGGCCGCGCCACCGGCGAGATCGCAGCCCAGATCAAGGCGTTGCAGGACGAGGTGGGTGCGGCCGTCGCCGCCATCGACCGGATCGGCCGGATCATCCAGGCCGTCCAGGGCAGTTCCACCGCCATTGCCACGGCGGTGGAGCAGCAGACCGCGGCGATCCGCGAGGTCAGCCTGAACACCGAGCAGGCGGCCCGGGGCACCGGCGAGGTGCAGGACCGCATGTCGGAGGTCGCCAGCCGTGCCGGCCGCACCCTGGACGGGGCGGAGCGGGTGGAGCAGGCGGCGGACCTGCTGGTCCGTCACGCCGGCTCGCTGGAACAGGAGATCGAGAGCTTCGTCGCCGGACTGCGCTCCCGCGTCGCCTGACCGGCCGCGGGGACCGGAAAGAGGCCGGCCGCCGTTCCGTCAGAAGGCGGCGGCCTGCGCCGTTCCCGGAAGGGGGGCGGTCTCGTTCAGCATCTCGAACCGCACCTGGTCGATATGCAGCGGCTCCTTGCAGACGGAGCAGACGACGGCCGGCTCCAACGGCGCACCGCAGCGGCGGTGCGTCAGCAGGATCGGCGGCCCCTCGGGGGAGGCATACCAGCGGTCGCCCCACTGCAACAGCATCGTGAGAACCGGATAGAGGTCGCGCGCCTTCTCCGTCAGCCGGTATTCGTGTCGGCTGGGGCTTTCCTGGTAGGTCCGCTTCACCAGGAAGCCATGGGCGCAAAGCCAGCGCAGACGGTCCGCCAGGATGTTGGTGGCGATCTGCGTCTCTTCCCGGATCTCGTCATAGCGGGTCAGGCCCATGAACCCCGAGCGCAGGATCAGCGACGACCAGCGGTCGCCGACGACGCGCAGCACGGTGTCCAGCAGCAGGGCCGCGTCGCCTTCCGGCATCCGGGTCTGGCGGCGGCGGCGGTCGTAGTGTGGCAGCACGAGCCCCACGCCCGGTCCCTCCCGCCATTCGACCTCGCGGGCGTCGATCTCCACGTCGCAGGCGGTGCAGACGGGCACCGGATCGACCTCGCAGCCGCACAGCGCATGGACGAGGCGCAGCTCCGTCCGCCGCGGCAGCGGCGCCCAGCGGCGCTCCCAGCGCACCATCATGAGCGCGGCGGGGTAGAGCCCGCGGCCCTTCTCCGTCAGCCGGTATTCATAGCGCAGCGGCCGCTCGCAATAGGCCACCTTCGTCAGCAGCCCGCTTTCGACGAGCTGCTTCAGGCGGTTGCTGAGCAGCGGCCGGAGCAGGCCGGTCCGACGCTGGAAGGCGTCGAACTTGCGGACGCCGAGAAAGGCGCACTCAAGGATCAGCAGGGCCGCATGGTCGCCGATGACGTCCAGCGCACGGGTGATGGAGCAGGCCCGCACATACTTCTTGTCGTTCATATCCGGACCACCGCCCGCACAACCCCTTGTTCCGACGCCGGAAGCCTTGGCGGCACCGGCGTAAATCACACCGTCTTTGAGGTTATTATTCATACGCCCGTCTGCTGCCAACGGCTTTTTGCCCATGCCGGCCCCGCGGAACCGGCATCCGCGCCATCCGGCAGCAGCGTTCCCGGCCCCGCCTCGGCCTCTTGCGGGCGGTCGCGGCCGGCGGTATCTGCGGAAGACCGTTCAAGAGAGAGGGGAGGGAGCCGCCATGGGCGTGATCTACGTGGCGCGCAGCGCGAAACTCAGCGACTGGGCCTCGGATGTCGGCCTCAGCAAGCATGTCTTCAAGGTCGGCATCACGGACGAGGTTCCGGCCGAGCTCGCCGCCCGCGGCTGGGCGGGGGAGACGGACTGGACCATCGTCAAGAAGCAGGACGCAGGCGACCTGACGGAAGAGGAGGCGGTCGAACGCCTCTCCCGCAAGGACAAGATGGTCGATCCGGCCTACTATCCCCGCCTGAAGGGAACGGTGGGGGTGTTCAAGGTCCCCCCCACGCACGTCACCAACCACATCGTTATCGCCCGCGCGATGGCCGGGGAGGATGAGCGGGCGGACATCAAGTTGAAGACCGCCGATTTCGCGGCCTACCTGATCGCCAACGCCCTGCGCTGACGCCTCCCCGCGCCGCCACAGTCCGGGGCCTGCCGGGTCAGAGGCGTGGCGTCGCCCGGCGGCGGCCCGCGACCGCGTTGTAGACCCAGAGCACGAGGACGGCGCCCACGACGGCGACCAGGATGCTCCAGATGTTCAGGCCGGTGACGCCGGCGCCCCCGATCATCCGGAACACGATGCCGCCGACGAAGGCGCCGACGATTCCCAGCACGAGGTTCATCACGAAGCCGGAGCCGCTGCCGTGCATGATTCTACTGGCGATCCAGCCGGCGATCAGGCCCAGGATGATCCAGACGATGATGGACATGGCCTTTCCTCCCGCCCTGGCAGAGGCCGGGCGTCCTTGAGCGTGGCCGGGTCCCCACCGCGGGGGCCCGCGATCCCAACCGCGAAGGGGAAACCTGCGACAGCCCCGGAGGTTTCGCGTGGCCCGTTCGGAGCCTCGGGCTCTCCTTCAGGATAGGACCGGTCCGCTCCCGCGGATGCCGGTTGCTCCCGCTCCGGGCGCTTCCTAGACTCCCGCCCATGGGAGGAACCGGACGCCGACAGGGACCGTCAGGAGGGCTGCGCCGGCTGGCGCTGGGCAGCGCGTTCTCGGCTGCCCTGGCCCTGCTGCTGAACATGGTCGTGTGGGCGTACTACGCCCCCGCCATGAGCGTCGGCATCCTGACGCCCATCTGCACGGTGGACGGGCCAGCCCTGGTGGCGGTCGATGCCCGCACGGGCCTGCCGCTGGACATCGACGCGACGGAGGGCGGCGGCAGCGTCAAGCGCCACTGCCCGCTGGGCCTGCTGGCCGCCGAACTGTCCGTTCCGCCCGTAGCGGTGCCGCCCGGATTGCCGTCGCTTCCGGAGATCCAGGGCGGCTACGAACGGCCCGGCATCGGGCCTCTGGTCGCCCTGGCCTTCGCCTGGCAGGCGCGGGCGCCGCCGGCGGGCTGACCGACCCCTGAGGTCTTGTCATTCCCCGATCCCCGCCCGGGCCCGACGGTCCGGCGCGGTCCCGGGGTCATGCCCCCGTACAACGGACCCGATCATGTCCCGCCATACCCTGTCGGCGCGCGTCGCCGCGTGCCTGCTGTTGTGCTCATCCGCTCCCGCCGCCCTGGCCGGAGAGGCGACGACCCTGGTGTTGCGCCCGGTGGTCGTCACTGCGCCCGGAACCTCCGGCCCGCTCCGGGTGGAGACCGACCCGAAGCAGCCCCGCCTGCCGGTTCCCCCGAACGACGGGGCCGGCTATCTGAAGTCCATCCCCGGCTTCTCGGTGATCCGCAAGGGCGGCACCGGGGGCGACCCGGTCTTCCGCGGCCAGTCCGGCTCGCGTCTAGGCCTGCTGATCGACGGGGCGCCGCTGCTGGGCGGCTGCAACATGCGGATGGACCCGCCCACCGCCTATGTCTTTCCCGAGTCCTTCGACAGCATCACGGTGCTGAAGGGGCCGCAGTCCGTGCGCTACGGCGGCGGCCTGTCCGGCGCCGCCGTCCTGATCGAGCGCACGACGGACCGGTTCACGGAGCCCGGGGTGAGGGGCGACGCCAGCCTGCTGGGGGGCAGCTTCGGGCGCAACGACCAGATGCTGGACGTCACCGCCGGGGCGCCGGAGGGCTATCTCCGCGCCATCGGGACCCGCGCCCACAGCGACGATTACGAGGACGGGGAGGGCAACGACGTCCATTCCCGCTACAACCGCTACAGCGGCACGCTGGTCGCCGGCTGGACGCCCGACGCCGACACCCTGCTGGAGGCCTCCAGCGAGATCAGCCGGGCCGAGGCCGCCTATGCCGACCGCATGATGGACGGTGCCGAGTTCGACCGCACCTCCCACCGCCTGCGTTTCGTCCGCGACGGCCTGACGCCCCTGGTGGACAGGGTCGAGGCCAGCGCCTTCTATGACTACATCGACCATGTCATGGACCGGTTCAGCCTGCGCCGCTGGACAGGCGGCATGATGGCCGCGCTCAGCAATCCGGACCGGGAAGGGTATGGCGGGCGCGCCGCGGTGGACCTGAAACCGGCCGAGGGGCTGACCGTCTCGGTCGGCATCGACGGCAACCATGACCGGCACAGGGTCCGCAGCCTGAGTGCCGCCGAGTACGCCGCGGGCGTCGATTACAGGGACAAGCCGCGGCTGGCCGATCTGGTCTTCGAGACCTGGGGCGGCTTCGTGGAGGCCGGCTACCAGTTCGACGCCGACCGCCGTCTGACGGCCGGCTATCGCCTCAACCGGACCCGGGCGGAGCAGCGCGGGCGCGCCGATGCGGCCACGGACACCGACTGGCTGCACACCGGCTTCGCCCGGCTCGAGCAGACGGCCGGGGAGGCCTGGACGCTCTATGCCGGTCTCGGCCATACCGAGCGGGCACCCGACTACTGGGAACGGACCCGGCAGTTCACGCTCACCCCGGAGAAGACGACGCAGCTCGACACCGGCGCCCTCTACCGCGCCGGCCGCTGGCAGGCCTCCGTCTCGCTGTTCGCCAACCGGATCGACGACTACATCCTGCTGTCCGCCAGCACCGGCAAGAACATCGACGCCCGGACCTGGGGAGGGGAGGCGGAACTGGGCTACGCCATCACCGGCGACTGGCGCGCCGCGGCGACGCTGGCCTATGTGCGCGGCGAGAACCGCACGGAGGACACGGCCCTGGCCCAGATGCCGCCGCTGGAGGCGACGCTGGCCCTGGACTATGACGACGGGACGTTCCTGGGCAGCCTGCTGACCCGGCTGGTCGCCTCGCAGGACCGGCTGGACATCGGCTGGGGCAACATCGCCGGTATCGATGTCGGACCCTCCGGCGGCTTCGCCGTCGTCTCCCTGTCCGCCGGCTGGCGGCCGGCCGACGGGGTGACCCTGACCGCCGGCATCGACAACCTGTTCGACCGGACCTATGCCGAGTTCCTGAGCCGGGCCGGCACGCCGAGCCTGGCCGGCGACGGCTATGTCCAGACCACCCGGGTCAACGAACCCGGCCGGAGCTTCTGGCTCAAGGGCAGCTTCACCTTCTGACCTGTCCACGTCCGGGCGGACAGGTTCCCACCGGAGACGGCCCACCGGGCCGTCTCCGCAAGGTGGGGGACGCTGGAGTGAAGGCCGGTCGAAGCCGTCGGCTGTCAGGCTACGATTCCGATCAAGGTTGACCTCACCCGACCGCGGACAATAGACTGATAATATATCTTATGGAAAATACGCGCCTGATTCAGCGCAACATGCCGCGTCGGGGGCCTCTCAAATCTGGCAGGCATCGCCCGTCGATCAGGCCGGGTTGAGAACCCCGATCAGCTCCAGATACCGGGCTTCATCGATGATCTGTATTCCCTTAGTCTGGGCTTGCTTAAGCTTGGCCCCGGGCCCCTCTCCGACCACCAGGACATGGGTGCTGTCCGATACTGATGCGCCGACGGTTGCGCCTAGAGCTTCCGCCCGCGCCTTTGCTTCCGACCTGCCCATGTTTTCGAGGGTCCCGGTGAACACGATTCGCAAACCGTGGAGAGGGAGGCTGGCACGCTGTTCAACATCATAGGGCGCAACAGCAAAGCGGCGGTTGAAGGCGTTAACCCACTCCGCGGCTTCATCCATCATGGACCATTCATAGAGCGCGGTTGCTGTCGCCGGCCCTACGCCCGGAACACGCAGCAGTCGTTGCAACAGCAGGTCAGGTGCCTGGGAGAAGAGAGAGGAAATGAACGCATCCCAACTCCGGAACTCGATAGCCAGGGCCCGTGATGTGAGCGGGCCGACATTCTCGACCGGGATCAGATCAATCGCCTCTCCAAGGGGCACGGTACCGTCGTTGCCGCTCCTCGCTGACGCCCAAAGCTCATAAAGGTAGCCGTCTATGTCGTCGAAAACTTCTCCGGTTTCGCGACACGCTATCGCATGGCAACGATCGGCGCGAACGAAGAAGTCCCCGCCGTCTATGCCGGAAAACTTCATCTTCAGTGATCGCCCGGATGGCGCCAGATCGACAATCTCCCCCTGAAATGTTAAGGTGCGTCCGCGTTCGTCCGCGTAGCTGATGGAAACGCGAGCCGGAAGCTTATAGAGCGACTGCATCGGCGGTCCCTAAAGCAACAGCGGTGTCTTGGCTGGCATTGGCGGCGGCACCGGGCTACGCATCAGAAGCCGGATGATATCTACCAGGGCTAATCCCATGGCATGGGGCGAGGTAAAGACCCACTCGCCGCTTTTGGTGCGTCGGAACTGTGGATGCAGATTGTCGAGGCTGGCCCATAAGGCCGGGACGGGAGCGGCGCCTTTCCGTTCGGGGAGGTAGTCGGACTTGACCGTTACGACGGGCTCATCAGGACCCCGGTGGGAGGGGTTGTAGCCATAGATGTGGGTGAGTTCCGCTAATATCCCATCATCAGTGGCGCTATCCAAACGCCATCGCTCCAGGCGCGCACCAGCAAGCTCCCCGGAGCGGTCGTAGCGGGCACCAGTGAGGGTGTCTAGGGAACGATAGACAGCCCAGCGTAGCAGGCCAGCGGTTATCCCTGACATGGTACCCTCTCCTATGGCTACACTGAACATAATTCAAAAGTTGCTTTTTCTCAATATGAGCTGTCGTTTTCGGGCGCTGGTTGACTGCTCTTTATATCAATTATGGTGGAGAGGGCCGAACCACCCTGCATCACGGCCGGTTCCGGGCGGGCATTCCTGGCACGGGTTCCGGCAGGACCGGCGGTGACAGGACCGGCGGTGACAGGACCGGCGGTGACAGGACCGGCGGTGACAGGGCCTCGATGATGCGGCAGTCGCTGATCCGGTCGCCGCGGCACTGGCCGGCGAGCCGGACCAGCTCGTCGCGCAGCCGGGTCAGGTCGGCGATCTTCGCCTCCACCTCGGCGATCTGCCGACGGGTCAGCGCGTCCACGCCGGCGCAGGACTGGTCCGGCCGGTCCGCCACGTCCAGCAGCGCCCGGATCGTATCCAGATGGAACCCGAGCGCCCGTGCCCGCCGGATGAAGGACAGCCGCCGCACATGGGTGTCGTCATAGTCACGGTAGTTGCCCTGGGTCCGCGGCGGCGGCGGCAGCAGCCTGATCCGCTCATAGTAGCGGATCGTCTCGACATTCGTGTCCGTGATCCTGCCCAGGCGGCCGATGTTCATGTGGCTCCCCGCCGGTGAGAAGGGCTTGACCCTGTAGCGGCTACGGACCCCAGCCTAGCCGGGTACGCCACCGAGGAGAAGATCATGGGCGCTTCCTGCTGCGCCGGCCCCTGTTCGTCCGAAAAGCCACCCGCCGATCCCGCCTACCGCCGGGTCCTGTGGGCCGCCCTGCTGGTCAACGCGGCCATGTTCGGGGTGGAGATCGCGGCGGGGGCGGCGGCGGGCTCCGTGTCCCTGAAGGCGGACGCAATGGACTTCCTCTCCGATGCCGCCAACTACGCCATCAGCCTGTTCGTCCTGGGGGCGGCGCTCGCGGTCCGGGCCCGGGCCACCCTGGTGAAGGGCCTGTCGCTCGGCGCGGTCGGCCTGGTCGTGGCGGGCAACACCCTCCACAATGCGTTGCTCCTGACGGTTCCCGGGGCGGAGGTCATGGGCGCTGTCGGCCTTCTGGCCCTGGCGGCCAATGTCGGCGTGGCCGCCCTGCTCTATGCCTGGCGGGACGGCGATTCCAACCGGCGCTCGGTCTGGATCTGCTCGCGCAACGACGCCATCGGCAATGTCGCGGTCGTGCTGGCGGCGGCCGGCGTGTTCGGCACCGGCACCGGCTGGCCGGACATCGTGGTCGCCGCCGTCATGGCCGGGCTGGCGGTGTCCGGGGCCGTCCAGATCACCCGGCAGGCGCTGGCGGAACTGC
Source organism: Rhodocista pekingensis (assembly GCF_042665545.1). Taxonomy (NCBI): domain Bacteria; kingdom Pseudomonadati; phylum Pseudomonadota; class Alphaproteobacteria; order Rhodospirillales; family Azospirillaceae; genus Rhodocista; species Rhodocista pekingensis. The sequence continues at coordinate 29,036 of NZ_JBHTCM010000028.1, forward strand.
GCGGCGGCGGCCATCCCGCGGACGCCTCGCCCCGTCGCCCGGCCGAACAGACCGCAGTCCCGTCGCCGCGCGTTCCGGTGTAGGCTCCCCCGCCCGGGCCGGCGGCGCGGGGCGGTCCGACCGTCCCCTGCGCCCGCACGCCGCCCGGAGAAAGACACGGGAGACGACGCCATGGCCGATGCGCCGGAGACAGGTTTGCCGCAGAAGACCCCCAAGGGGAGCCCCTTCCGCTGGGAGGACCCGCTGCGCCTGGACGACCAGCTTTCCGAAGAGGAGCGGATGGTCCGCGACAGCGCCCGCGCCTACTGCCAGGACCGGCTGATGGGGCGCGTGCTGGAGGCCTTCCGGCACGAGCACTTCCACCGTGAGATCATGGCGGAGATGGGCGAGCTGGGCCTGCTGGGCGTCACCATCGACGGCTATGGCTGCGCCGGCCTGAACCATGTCTGCTACGGTCTGGTGGCGCGCGAGGTGGAGCGGGTCGATTCGGGCTACCGCTCGGCCATGAGCGTGCAGTCCAGCCTCGTGATGCACCCGATCCACGCCTATGGCAGCGAGGAGCAGCGGCAGCGCTGGCTGCCGGGCCTCGCCAGCGGCACGCTGGTCGGCTGCTTCGGGCTGACGGAGCCGGACGCCGGCTCCGACCCCGGCTCGATGAAGACCCGCGCGCGCAAGGTGGCCGGCGGCTGGACACTGTCGGGGTCGAAGACCTGGATCACCAACTCCCCCATCGCGGACGTCTTCGTCGTCTGGGCCAAGGACGAGGCGGGCGATATCCGCGGCTGGGTCCTGGAAAAGGGCATGACCGGCCTGTCCGCCCCGAAGATCGAGGGGAAGTTCAGCCTGCGCGCCTCCGTCACCGGCATGATCATGATGGACGAGGTGTTCGTCCCGGAGGAGAACCTGCTGCCGGGGGCCAAGGGCCTGTCGGGTCCGTTCGGCTGCCTGAACAAGGCGCGGTACGGCATCGCCTGGGGGGCCATGGGCGCGGCCGAGTTCTGCTGGCACGCGGCGCGGCAGTACACGCTGGACCGCCAGATGTTCGGCCGGCCGCTGGCCGCGACCCAGCTCATCCAGAAGAAGCTGGCCGACATGCAGACGGAGATCGCGCTGGGGCTCCAGGGCGCGCTGGCGCTGGGCCGCATGCTGGATGCCGGCACCTGGGCGCCCGAGGCGATCAGCCTGATGAAGCGCAACAACTGCGGCAAGGCGCTGGACATCGCCCGCGTCGCCCGCGACATGCACGGCGGCAACGGCATCGCCGACGAATACTATGTCATCCGCCATGTCCTGAACCTGGAGGCCGTCAACACCTACGAGGGCACACACGATGTCCACGCCCTGATCCTGGGCCGGGCGCAGACGGGGCTCCAGGCCTTCGGCTGAGGCAGGACGCCGGCCCCTCGCCTCCCCGCGACGATCTTCCTGCGCGCGTCCGCGGCCATTTGGAGTACTAGCGGCGGCCGGGATGCGCTAGGGTCCGGCCGCGACCGGCCGGACCCGCCGCGGGGGGCCGGCGGTCGGGGGGAAGCGGGCCGCGGAGGATCAGCGCCTTGGGCATCAGCATGGACGGAAACGGACCGATCTGGGCACCGGCGGTCGGAGACGCCGTGCCGCGCACCCTGTGCACCGACTGCGGCATCTCCCGGACCACCACGCCGGGGCGGTGTGGCCATGCCTGCCAGTTCATCCGGCCCGACTATGCCGGAATGGAAGCCCAGGTGCATGGCCGCAGCCGCGACCCGTCGCGCCCGGACGAGCTGCATTTCGGCCCGTTCCGCCGCATGGTCCGCGCCGCCCTGACGGCCCCGCGGCCGGGCGCGCAGTGGACCGGCATCACCACCCGCCTCGCCGAGCGCCTGCTGGAAACAGGGGCGGTGGACGCCGTGCTGACCATGGCGCCGGACCCCGAGGACAAGTGGCGGCCGGTGCCCGTGCTGGTGACGAAGCCGGAGGGCATGGCCCGCTGCCGCGGCATGCGGATGGGCTATGCTCCCCTGCTGGCGCTGCTGGAGCCGGCGCGCGAGCGCGGCTACCGCCGACTGGCGGTGATCGGCATCCCCTGCCAGGTGCATGCGCTGCGCCGGCTGGAGGCGGAACTGGGGTTCGAGCGGCTCTATGTCATCGGCACGCCCTGCTCCGACAACACGACGACCGAGCGTTTTCACCAGTTTCTCAATCTGCTGTCCGACCGGCCGGAGACGATCACCTATCTGGAGTTCCGTGCCGACTTCTACGTCGAACTGCGCTTCGACGACGGCCGGGTGAAGGAGATCCCCTTCCTGCTGCTGCCGATCTCCAAGCTGCCGACGGACTTCTTTCCCCTCACCTGCCGGACCTGCGTCGACTACACGAACGTCCTGGCCGACATCACGGTCGGCTACATGGGCGGCCAGGGCGAGCAATGGCTGCTGGTGCGCAACGAGCGCGGCGAGGAACTGCTGTCGCTGCTGGGTGACGAGGTCCGCCTGTCCGAACCCGGTACCGCCGGCAAGCGCCAGGGGCCGGTCAAGGGCTTCATCGAGAACACGAAGCGGGCCGCCGGCGGCCTGCCGCTGCGGCAGATGCCGGACTGGCTGCGCCCGATCGTCGGCTGGCTGATGCCCAAGGTCGGCCCGAAGGGGCTGGAGTTCGCCCGCGCGCGGGTCGAGATGAAGGCGTCGGAAACGGTGCTGCACCTGCGCCGGGAGCAGCCGCGGCGGATGAAGCACATGGTGCCTCCGCATGTATGGGAACTGGTGCGCCCCTATGGGTTGGAGGCGGAACCCGGCGAGCGTCATGACGCGGTGAAGTCCGAGGATCCGGTTCCGGAAAAACGCGCATAACGGGAAGCCGACCCGCGTCTACCGGATAGGGATTCGGGGGTTCCCAATACCGGCCGGGGTTTCCGGACGGAAGCGGGCAGCCTATGATTACTGGACCCGCAGCGGTCTCAAGATTCCCATAATGAAGTGTGCTCCCACGACGCTTTATGTCGCCACAGCCAGTGGCACATCCCCTCCCGTGCTCCGGCGGAGCGACGGCCCCGACCCCCGCATCAGAAGCCCCCTGGTGGTGCCCGATTTCCTGCCGTTCCGGTTCGGCTCCATCTTCGCGAAGATGGCCTTCGATTCCACCCGTGTTCCTGAAATCTTCGAGGGTCTGAGCCAGAGGGCCTGGCGGGTTCTGGCGCTCCTGGCAAGCTACCCGAACATCACCAACGCCGAGATGAGCGCCCTGTTCGGCATGGATACGGCGACGGTCACCCGGGCGGTGGCGGAGCTGAAGTCCAAGGGCCTGATCACCACCAGCCGCGATCCCTCCGACCGGCGCCGTGTCCTGAACCGTCTGACCGATGCGGGCGCCGCCATGCATGACCGCATCGCCCCGGCCCGCCACGCCCGCAGCAAGCGCTACGAAGCCTGCTTCACGTCCGAGGAACTGTCGCAGTTGCACCGGCTGCTGGACAAGCTCTCCCGCCATGTGGATGCCATCTTCCTTGAGGAATGGCGGGAAGAGCGCCGCTCCTCTCCGGTCTGATCCGGACCGATCGGCCGGCGGCGGCGTTCCTCCGGAACCGTGCGATATCCAGGGAGACCAGCATGATCGTTTCCACGACCAGCAGCGTGCCCGGCCAGGACGGCTACCAGATCCTTGGCGTCGTCGGCGGGGAGGCGGTGCTGGGCACCAACTTCCTGCGCGACATGTTCGCTGGCATCCGCGACATCTTCGGCGGCCGGTCCGGCGGATACCAGAAGGCCATGCGGGAGGCGAAGGAGCATGCCATCGACGACATGGTGGACCAGGCCAAGCGGATGGGGGCCGACGCCATCATCGGCGTCACCCTGATCCCCTATGCATCGCCTCGGACAAGGACAAGATGCTGGCGATCAGCGCCAGCGGCACCGCCGTCCGGTTCCGCTGACCCCGCACCCGGAGCCCCGCCATGCCGCCGCCCATGCAGACGTCCACACAGACCCTGCCCGTACAGCCCCTGTTCGATCAGGGGCCGCGGCCGACCCTGCCCGTCGCGGGCCACGCGGGGCGGTTTCCGGTCCGCCGCATCTACTGCGTCGGCCGCAACTATGCCGCCCACGCCCGCGAGATGGGCGGCGATCCCGAGCGGGAGCCCCCCTTCTTCTTCCAGAAGCCGGCGGATGCAGTGGTGGCGGACGGGGCGGACGTGCCCTATCCGCCCCGCACCAGCGATCTCCAGCATGAGGTCGAACTGGTCGTGGCGCTCGGCCGCGGCGGCCGCAACGTCCCCGTGGATCAGGCCGGGGCGCTGGTCTTCGCCCAGGCCGTGGGCATCGACCTGACCCGGCGCGACCTTCAGGCCGCTGCCCGGAAGGCCGGCAAGCCCTGGGACACGGCCAAGGCGTTCGACCACTCGGCCCCTGTGGGTCTCCTGCATCCGACGGGTTCGGCCGGCCCGCTGACGCGGGGCACCATCCGGCTTGCCGTCAACGACGAGCTGCGGCAGGAGGCGGACCTCGCCGACATGACATGGTCGGTCACGGAAGTGATCGCCGAGCTTTCCACCCTGTTCGAACTGGCCCCCGGGGACCTGATCTTCACCGGCACGCCGTCCGGCGTCGGACCGCTGTTTCCCGGCGACCGGATCGACGCAGGAATCGCTGGCCTGGGAACCCTGGTCACGCGGATCGGTCCGCCGATCCGGTGACCTGCGGCCCGCACAGAACTACCCCCCGGGACGGAGGCGACCGTGCCTCTGTCCCGGTCGGGCACCCTGCCCATCCCGGACCATACCGCGGCCCGCCTGTATTCCCCGCCATGCCCAGGAGCTGGCGCAGAGGAAACCTGCCCGCGTCCCGGTCGTTGAAAACGGCTGGGACCGGTATGGCCGGATGCTGGACCTTATGGGGAAAGAGAAGGATCAGTGCCTTCGAAGCCTGTCCAGTTCCTCTTTGAGGCGAAGCTTTTCAAGCTTCATCTGTCGGACGGCGACACTGTCGTAATAGGCGTGCCCGGTTTCCGCCATGATCTGGGCTTCCAACGCTGCATGCTGCCTTTGCAGGCTCTCGATACTCGGGTCGGGTTCCATGTCGGTCCTCCCGTTTCGGTCAGCGATGAAGACAAGCGTACACCGTTTCGACGGAGGTCGCCGCAAGAAACGTGCTTACCTCCCGGATAGGGTGCCCGGGCCTGGCGGTGCAGCCCGTCAGGCATTCAGAGTGTGGCGGCGCCGGTCCGCCGGCCATCCGTCGTCCGTGGTGGCGGCGGTGCTGACGGCCCTCTCCCCCAGCATCAGGTGACCGCGGGCATCAAGGGCGCCGACCTCCCCGGTGCGCAGCCATCCCTCATGGAAGGCCGCGTCCGTCTCGACCGGCGCGTTCAGGTAGCCGGCCATCACCAGATCGCCGGCAACGACCACCTCCCCGACTGCCCCCGGTTCCTGGCGGAGCACCCCGTCGGGCTCCAGAAGGGCGATGCGGCTGCCCTCACAGGGAGGGCCGACGCTTGCCCCCGGCCCCGTCTCCCCCATTTCCGCGCCTCCCAGTGCGGCGACCGTGAGCGGCGCCTCCGGCAGGCCGAACAGGGTGGAGAGGCGGGGCCCGAACCGTTCCCGGGCCCGGGCTGCCAGACCGGGAGGCAGCCCCCCCGCCCCGCAGGCAAGATGGCGCAACGCCGGAAAGTCCGACGGGGCGAAATCCCCTTCACCCAGCAGGAGCGGCACCAGCGCCGGTGGCAGATAGGCCAGCGTCACCTCCTGCCGCAGCGCATCCAGGATTCCCGCCGGTCCGGCATGGCGCAGCAGCCGGTGGGCGCCCCCCGCTCCGAGCACAGGCAGCACGAAATGGACGGCATCCTCCGACAGCGGCGCCGCCAGGAGCGACAGGTCGGCAGCAACGGGAGCGAAGAGGCGCTCCAGGGTGAGCTGCACGCCCAGGAAGCAGCGTGCCGGCAGCAGTATGCCGCGGAAGCGGCCCTCCGGAATGCCGACGAAACGGATGCAGACGATGTCCTCCGCTCCTTCCGGCACCATGCCGGGCCGGTCGCCCAGGGCCCGGTTCAGATGCCGGTCCAACTCGCCGCCCTCGTCGATCAGGAGGGCGGAGACGCTGCCTGTCCCCACGGCGGGGGCACAGTCCGCTTCGATCAGGAGCAGGTCAAGGTCGGCCTGTCGGATCAGGGTGCGGTTGATCTCCGGGCCGTGATGCGGGTTGATCGGGACCCAGACGGCCCCGGCACGGAAGATGGCGAGGACGGCAATCACATGGCGCATGCTGTTCAGGGCGCAGACCCCGACCCGCGGACCGATCCGGCCCGTCGCCGACCGGTCGCCGGGGCTCAGCCATCGTTGCAGCAGGCTGGCCAGCGCATCGACCTGCACCAGGAGGTCCTGGTGGCTGAGGACCCGCCCGTCCTCGATCAGCGCCGGAGCCGCCGCGTCCAATGCCGCCCCGGCCTCCAGCGGGTCCGTCAGTCGCCGGGCTGCCGACATTTCAGGCGGCCCTAACCCGCGGCCCTGTAGCCCGCTGTGAGAAGGAAACCATCGACCCTGTCCGCGCAGATTGAAGTCCGGCCCGTCTGGAGGGGTCAGGACGCGCGGTGTTCCTGCCTGGAGACCATCCTGCCACCCGGTCAACCGGGAAGAGGGTCCGTGCGGCTCCCGCCCGCCCGGTTCCGGTTATGCCGGAACCCCTGTGACCCGAGGCTCTTGCTGGCCGCGTTTGTGCGGAAGCTAAAGAGGCCCGGTCGAATTTGCAAGCCCCGCGCGCATTGTCCGGGAGGCACACGCGGATGTTGTCTGGGCATCCGTGGACGCTCCGCAAATCATCACCAGAGCGAGGACGACCGTTGCAGGTCGGTGAAACGGCCCAGGCGCAACCCCCGGGCGGCAAGCAGCCCTGGAAATGCGTCTCCGGACAGGAAACGGTATTCGGCTTCCCGTGGAGCATGAACGGGATCGACCGCGCGCAACGTTTCATCAACCAGGCCGGGATGGCAGTTGACCAGGACCCGGCCCCGGACTCCGGCCAGCAGACGGTCGAAACGGACAGCGGGATCGTCCGCGGGATCGAAGGCGTGGACGCCACGGAACCCGTCGTTGCAGGGCACCCCGGCCCGGGCCGCCTCGGCAGGAAACCCGGCCGCCAGCGCGGACAGCACCAGTGCCCGAACCGGCGCCACGCCACGGCGAAGGATGGCGCCCGGCGGTTCGTAGCAGTTGCGGACATAGTGGCGGGCGGGATCGAGACGACGGCGGAACAGGTCCAGGACCAGCCAGCGGATGCCGGGAAGCTGGTGGACATGCTGGTGTCCGTCCAGGAAGTCCGGCAGCCGTCCGGTCGCCGCGATGAAGGCGTCGAACTGCCGCTCCAGCTCCGCCGCGATCTCCCCCAGCGGCAGCCGGCGCAGCAGCGCTGCCCGGATCAGGGACCCCAGCTCCGGGAGGCGGCCGCCAGGGGCGAGGACCGGCATCGCCCCCAGGGGGGGCAGGGCCGTGAGACAGAGATGCAGCCCGACATCGACCCTGCCATAGGCCGGTTCCAGGGCCGCCGCATCCTTCCGCCAGGAGGGTCCGACCGTCATGCAGCTCAGCGCCGAAATGCGGCCGTCCAGGGCAAGCCGGAGGATGGCACATGACACGCCGGGGCTGAGTCCGTAATCATCGGCGCACAAAAGGATGGGGTACCCCTTTACGCTGGCGTCCGTCACCGTACCCTCATTATTTGAAGCCAGCCGCAACAACCGGATACGTCCGAGCGGAACCAGCGCCATGCCGACCGCCCCTGATACCGTAAGCCCTCCGCCCGCCACCGGAAAGCGGCCGCTGCTGTCCGCCATCCTGCCGATGTACAACGAGGCGGGCAACCTCGCCCGTCTGTTCGAGCGGCTTGAGGGAGTGCTGGGCCGTCTGCGGATGGATTACGAGATCATCTGCATCGACGATGGCAGTCGGGACGGCACTTTCGAGGCGCTGCTGTTCCACCGGCTGCGCAATCCCCGGATCAAGCCGGTCCGGCTCAGTCGCAACTTCGGCAAGGAGGCGGCCATGGCCGCCGGCCTGGAGCGGGCTGCGGGCGCCGCCGTGGTCCTGCTGGACTCCGACCTCCAGCATCCGCCGGAGCTGATCGAGGCCATGGTCGCGCACTGGCGCGACGGGGCGGAGATGGTCTATGCCCGCCGCACCAGCCGCGATACCGACGGCTGGCTGCGGCGCACCCTGACCCGCGCCTATTACCGCCTGTACCGGACCCTGTCGGAGGTGGACCTGCCGCCCGGCGCCGGCGACTTCCGCCTGCTGGACCGGCGGGTGGTGGACGCGATCATCGCCATGCCGGAGCGCCGTCGCTTCCTGAAGGGCATGATGGCCTGGGTCGGGTTCCGCCAGGTTGCCATCCCTTACGAGCCGGAGGCGCGGCACGCCGGCCGCTCGACCTGGAGCTTCTGGCGCCTGCTCGCGCTGGCCTTCGACGGACTGGCTTCCTTTTCCACCCTGCCGCTCCGCATCTGGTCTGTGATCGGGCTTTTCGTGGCCCTGGTGGCGATGGCCTATGGCGGGGTGATCGCCGTCCGCACCCTGGTCTACGGGGTCGACGTTCCCGGTTATGCCTCGTTGATGGTGGCGACCCTGTTCCTCGGCGGGATACAGCTCATCTGTCTGGGTGTGCTGGGGGACTATCTCGGCCGCGTCTTCGAGGAAGTGAAGCGCCGGCCCGTCTATCTGGTCGCGGAGGCGGCGGGCTTCGGCGAGGCGGAACAGGCTACCGCCAAGCCTCCCCCGCCCGTCCCGGCCGATCCCGCCGGCCCGGAGCCGGCCCGGGAACGGTCATCCGACCCGGCGCCTCTCTCCCTCGCCGCACAGCGGTCCTGAGCCCGGCGCGGTGGTCGTCGCGCGCCCTGCGCCTGCCGTCAGCAGCAGACCGACCAGGGCGACGGGCATCCAGGCCAGCCGTCCCTGGTAGCGATGGTTCGGGTTCGAGAGGGCGCCGCAGATGAAGGCGTTCCCCCCAAGAGCGGCGAGCACGGCCAGGGCGAGAAGCGTCTGCCGCCGGCAGCCGGCCCGCCAGAACCCGGCCGCCAGCAGCACGAGCCCGCCGAGACCACCCCACCAGAGCCCCTGGAGTACCGGATTCCAGAGCGCGAATCCGATCTCCCCCCGCTGTTGCCGGGCCGCTTCGAACGCCGCCAGCTCGGCCGGGTAGTGCGCGGCCATCGGGTCCCGCATCAGGAACTGCATGGGCACCAGCCCGTCGCCCAGCTTCATCATGGCGAACTGCCGGGCCGTGAAGCGGACCGACTGCCAGAGCAGCGCGCCGGGATAGCGCGAGCGCACTCCGTCGACGATCGCTTCGGCCTCGGGCCGCAGCCCGTCCCAGCCGCCGAGCGCACGGAACGGGCTGTGGCCCCAGAGGAACTCGTTGGCCGAATGCGGAAGCGCGCCGCGGTAGGCGCAGAGGGCATGGGGCGGCGGCTCCCGACCGGGGCAGACCTCGTCCAGATAGCGGGCGGCAAGGCCGTTCTCCACGAACAGGGCGAGCGTCTGCACCGTGCTGGGCTGAACGAGGAACAGACGGCCGGTGACCGTCCAGTTCGCCCCCGCCGCCAGCATCAGACCGGCCGCCAGCGCCATGGCCGGCAGGCCGGTTCTGACAGGGGGCAGCCGGCCCGGCCGCAGGTGCCCCAGGGCCACCGTAGCAAGAGCCAGGAGCAGCAGTCCCCCGGCGATGCCGATGTGGCTGGTGTGGCTGGCGATGCCCAGGGCCACGACCGCCGTCACGACGACGGCCCAGGACCGGGGCAGGCGGTCGCGGAACAGCAGCAGGGTCAGGAGGCCGAGGATGACGGCGCCGGTCAGTCCGTCCGCCATCACCTGCCCGGTATACCAGGGCAGGCCGCCGACTGCGGCCGTGGCCAGCAGCACGGCATAGCAAGCCCCGACCCGCGCGCCACCGGCGACCGCGCGGGCAAAGGCCAGCAGAACGAAGGCGACCAGCAGGCACTGCACGACGATGATCGGCCACAGGCTCCCCGTCAGCCGGCCGATCCAGGCGAACAGGCCGTAGCCTGCGGTCCGGTAGACGGGAAGCTCGCCCGTGAAGGGCAGCGGGACGTATTCGAAGCTGTCGAAGAAGAACAGCGGATAACCGTTCCACAGCGCCGGCCCCAGCAGGGGCAGGGCCCCCAGGCCGACGAGCAAGGCCACCCGCACACCGTCTCTCCAGCCATCCACTCGTCGCCCCATCATGCCCGTCGCCGAAAGATCGCAGACCGGGGGAGTGATGGGGCGTTCGCGGCCGGGAAGGCAAGCGATCTCCTGACGACGTTGCTCCGGGACATGAACCCGCACCTCCTCAGACGGGGTGACCGTATTCCCCGAACGGGGTATTGTGGGGCATCGTCCCGTATTCCAGTCGGATTTCCTCCATGCCGCTGCTGCTCCGGCTCCTTGTGCCGCTCGCCTTCCTCCTCGTCGTGGGCGTCATTCTCCTGCCTCGACCGGCCGGGGCCTTCCGGCTGGTGCCCATCGAGATGGAGTTCGAGCCGGCCGGACGCGGGGCGACGCAGATCTTCCAGCTCCAGAACGACAATGCCGATCCCGTCGCGGTGGAGATCACGATCAAGGCCCGCGCCATGGACAGGGACGGGCAGGACGTGCTGACGGATGCCGGAGACGACTGGGTGATCTTCCCCGAGCAGATCATCCTCCAGCCGGGCGAATCGCAATCGGTGCGGGTGCAGTGGATCGGCCCCGCCACGCCGGACAGGGAGCTGGCCTTCCGGCTGATCGCCGAGCAGCTTCCCATCGACATCGGGCGGCCGCCCCCGCGCGGCGGCCAGGTGCGGCTGCTGGTCAACTACATCGCCTCGCTCTACGTGATGCCGGCGGGGGTCAAGGCGGATGTCGGGGTCGTCTCCGCCCAGGCGGTCACAGCCCCGGATGGCCGCCGTCTGGAACTGGTGCTGCGCAATGACGGCACCACCCGCAAGCCGTTGCACGAGCCGACCCTGACGCTGAAAGGCGGCGGAACGTCCGTCACCCTGACGCCGGACCAGCTCGGCGGGCTCAACGGAGAGAACATGCTGGCCGGGACGACCCGGCGCTTCCTTCTGCCCTGGCCGGAGAAACTCCCGGTCGGCGCCGTCACGGCGAGCCTCAGCCTGCCGTGATGCATCGACGGCCGGGGCGCCCCGCCGGACACCGGCTCCGGGCTGCCACCATCCTCGCCGCCGCGCTGCTGCCCCTCGCCGCCCTGGCAGCGGAGGAGTCGCCGCCGCCCGCCGCCACCGGCAAGGACGTCCTGTTCGACAAGGTCTTCGGCCAGCGCGCGCGGGCGGCGAAGCCACGCCAGCTCGACCTGCCGGTCCGTTTCGACGGGCAGGAGCTGGGCGTCGTCCCGGCCCGGCTCTCCGGCGATCCCGGAGCGGCGCAGGTGGATATTGTCCGGCTGGCCGAACTGCTGCGGGATGTGGCCCAGGACACGGCGCTGGACGAACTGCGCGGTCTGGCCGGCCCCGACGGTTTCGCTGTTCCCGCCCCGCCCGCGCCGGGGCGGATCGAGGTCGCCATCAATGCCGCCGACCTGTCCGTGCAGGTCACCGTGCCGCCGGAAGTCCGTCGGCTGGTCCGGATCGACGTGCAGGGCCGCAGTGACGCGGCCCGCGGCTATCTCGTGCGGCCTCCGGCGGACCTCAGCGCCTATGTCAACGCGCGTGCTGCCGTCGGATACCTGTCGCTGCCGGGCGGTGGCGTCCAGGACGAGGGCCGCGGTCCTCTGACCGTCTCCCTGGAAGGGGCGGTGAACCTGAAGGGCTGGGTCGTCGAGACCGACTCCTACTACCGGGAGGACGGCGAGCGGCGCTGGTCGCGCGGGCCGACCCGGCTGATCCGGGACTTCCCCGACTCCGGCGTCAGGGTACAGGCCGGCGATCTGACCTACCCCGTCACAGGCCAGCAGGTCGGACGGCCGCTCAGCGGCCTCTCGGTCGCGCGCAACTTCTCGCTCCAGCCCTACCGCTCGGTGCAGCCGGCGGGCCAGCGCGATTTCATCCTGGAGACTCCATCCCTCGTGGAGGTCTTCGTCAACGGCCGGCCCACCCGCACCCTGCGGCTCTCCCCCGGCCCCTACAACCTGGCGAACTTCCCCGGCGCCTCCGGCACGAACGACATCCAGATCCGCATCACCGACCAGTTCGGCCGGGAGCAGACGATCGAGTTTCCGTTCTTCTTCGACAACCAGCTCCTGGCCGGCGGGATCCACGAATTCGGTTATACGGTGGGCTATCCCTACACCACCGAGGGCGACAACCTCGCCTATGACCGCGACCGCCCCACCTTCTCCGGCTTCCACCGGGTCGGCCTGTCGGACCGCCTTACCCTGGGGGCGGGGGTGCAGGCGGACCGGCACCAGCAGGTCGCAGGCGCCGAGATGCTGCTCGCCACCCCGGTCGGCACCCTGGGGGTGGAACCCTCGGTCAGCTTCGGGACCGCGACCGGCTATGCCGCGACGCTGGGGTACCGCGACTACCGCACGGGCGAGAGCTTCTGGCAGCAGCGGACGACGACGGCCCAGATCTCCTGGCGCGACAGCGCCTATGGCAGCTTCGGAACCCTGGACCCGGACAACGACATCGCCCTGGACGCCGCCTTCCGTTTCAGCCAGCCGCTGGCGCCCGACCTGACGGCGACGCTGGGCGGCCGCTGGCGGGAGAACCGGGAGCCGGAGCGGGTGGACGGCTATGCAATGGATCTGACCCTCCGGCGCCGGCTGGGCCGGACCGCGAGCTGGGATCTGACCTTCTCGCACGACCGCGACACCGACGGGGAACGGGAGACGGGCGCCTATCTCAGCCTGCGCTTCAGCCTGGACGAGGGGCGGCACACGGCCGGCGCCTCCTTCGACACGGTCCGGCGGGAGAAGCGGCTGGACTGGCGCTACCAGTCGCTGGAGCCGGTGGACCAGCTCAGTCTGGCGCTGGACGCCACCGATGCCCCCGGCAGCGACCGCCTCCAGGGCAGCGCCGGCTATGTCCACCAGCGCTTCAGCGCCGGGGTCCGGCACGACGTGGTGGAACGGACGACGGGCGGGACCGAGAACCGCACCCAGATGAACTTCGCCACGGCGCTCGCCTATGCGGACGGGCATGTCGCGCTGTCCCGGCCGATCTCCAACAGCTTCGCCCTGGTCGTGCCGCACCCGCGGCTGGCCGGGCGGACGGTCGGGGTCGATCCCGTCAACGGCAGCTATCTCGCGCGGACCGACGGGCTGGGGCCGCCGGTGGTGCCCAACATCTCCGCCTATCTGGTCCGCCCCCTGCTGCTGGACGTGCCGGAGGTGCCGCTGGGCTACGACATCGGCGAGGACCGCCCGGCCGTACAGCCCGGCTACCGGACCGGGACCGTCGTGCCCGTCGGCACGGACGCCACCGTCTCGCTGGACGGCACCCTGACGGGGCCGGACGGGCAGCCGGTTTCGCTGGTGTCGGGCGTGCTGCGGCCGGTGGGCGGGCCGGAGCGGCGGGAAATCCAGTTCTTCGCCAACCGTCGCGGCCGCTTCCGCGTGGAGTCGGTGCAGCCGGGCCGCTGGGAGCTGGTGCTGGTCGGGGTGGAGGCCCGCCCGGTGCCGGTGGAGGTGCCGGCCGACGCGGAAGGCGTCCTTCCCCTTGGCGAGGTGCGGCTCCAGCCCTGACCGGACGGAGAGGTCGCAGCGATTTCCCGTAACGCGGGAGTATGGTCGCGCTAGACTGGACGATCTGGTGGCAGCCCCTCGGGAGAGCCAGCGCGTGCCCCTTCAGACCCTGGCGGAGTTGGCGCATCAGGTCGGTGCGGTCATTCCCTTCGCGGACACCAAGCTGAAATTCACCCGCGTCCGGCGGGGCCAGGACGGGCTGGAGGCCCTGCTGCCGAGTCTCGTCGGCGGGCGCGAGACCTATGTCGTCCAGCTCATCGACCTGCCGCGCCTGTTCCCCCTGCCACTGTATGACCGCATGCTGCTGGAGGAGATCGTGGCGGAGGGGGCGCTCAGCCCCTCCGCCCTGCGGCGGGCCGCCCTGGCGCTGGATGCGGAGGGCGCGCGCGGGGCCGTCGCCCGGCAGGAGGCGCAGGCCCGGCTGGCGATGGACCGCACGCAGGAGATCAGCGCCTACTTCGCCGCCCTGGAGCGGCTGCGCGACCTGCTGGTCCCCAGCCTGCCGCCCTGGGAGGTGGAGACCTACGACCTGCGCGAGCGCGAGACGAACCTGCGGGTGAACACGCTGGTGGAGGCGGCGGCGCACCGTTTCGGCCAGGACAAGCGGATGGTGGTCGCCCTGCTGGAGCGGATGGCCAGGGTGCTGTCGCCGCTGATGGACTTCCAGGTCAGCCAGGGCCATCTGGCCTCGGCGCTCTATGCCGTCCGGTCCTTCGTCTCCGACCTCGCCCGGATGCGGCTGGGCGGTTCCGCGGAAGGCCAGGAGGTGCTGAGCTTCGTCCGCATGGCCGGGCGGGAGACGGACCGGCTGGTGACCCCGCTGCTGCGCCAGGGCCAGGGGATGCTCCAGGCGGTGGACGCCTTCCTGCAACGCCCCGACGACATGGAAGGCGCCCTCTCCGAGCTGGTACAGACGGTGGAATGGAGTCTGGACGGCTGGACCTCCCTGATCGACCACTGGCAGACGGTGGACGAGCGCACCCAGCTCGCCGCCGCCACGCTCGACCAGATCGCGCCCAACGTGCCGTTCCTGCCGTTGCAGGTTTTCGCCACAGGCTCCCGCGACCGCGGGACAGCACTGGAGCGCGGCCGCGCCAGCCTGACCGGGCTGACCCGGACGGTCGCGGCCGGAGAAGTGGACACGGTCTCGCTGGACCTGATGCGCCGGCGGCGGGCCGGCTGAGGGGCGGCCGATGTCGGAACCGATCCGCTTCTTCGAGGATCTGGACCCGGCGGCCCGCCAGCGCCTGCTGCGCCGGCTGGAGAAGGCCGGCCCCGACGGTCTGGTGCCGGTGGAGAATCTGCTGATCCGGCAGCATCTGCGGCCCGGGCTGCGCCGGCTCCGCCCGGAGCGGCAGCGCCAGCCGGCGCGGGTCCTGCTGCTGCCGGCGGAGCCGTTCCTCGTGGACGCGCCGGCATCGGGGCGGCTGCCCCTGATCCCCCGGGCCGTGCTGGCACCCCTGATCCGGCGGTTCGCCGGCGCCGGGCTCCGGCTGGACGGGGGGCGGCCGCTGGACTGGTCGCAGCCCCTGTCCGCGGCGGAAGAGCCTGCCGCGCGGCGGGTGCTGGCCGCGCATGTCGCCCGCGAGCGCGATGCGCTGGGCGCCGTGGCCGCCGCCGGGCTGGGCGGGGACATGGCGGGGGCCCGGCGGGCGGTGACGGCGTTGTCCACCTGCCTGCGCCACGCCGACCGCATCGCCGGCTGGTGCGCGGACGTGCCGGCCGGGCCGATCCTCTGGATCGACGACCCGCTGGCGGACCTGCTGGCGGCGCAGTTCACACTGGCGGAACGGGCGGAGACCGGGCTCGGCACCCTGCTGCTCCTGCTCGTGGCCCGGCGCATGCAGGACCCGTCCCTGCTGCCGAAGGCGTTCGCCGCCCAGGTCCGAGCCTCCGCCGCCCTGGTCGCGGCCAGCGGCACGGTGGTGGGGGAGATCGCTCCGGTCCTGGCGGCGGACGCGCTGGCCTTCCTGGACCGCCCGACGGCGCCGGAGGCACTGGCCGGGATCGATTTCTTCCGGGTGCGGCACCTGCTGACCTGCGCGGAGCTGTCCGGCAGCCGCGCTGCCGTGGCCGCCCGGCTGGAGCATCTGCTGGGCCGGACCGCGACCGGCGCGCTCCAGGCGGAACTGGCAGCGCTGCTGGAGTCCGGCACGCCCTCCGTCGCCGCCGGGGAGATCGAGCGGTCGCTGCGGGAGCTGGCGGCCCTGTCGCGGCTGGACGGTTTGGACAGCCTGTCCGGCGCGCTTGCCCGGATCGAGGCCGACCTGATCGCGCGGCTGGAGCGCACCGCCGCGGCCGGCGGGCGCGACATGGTCTACCACCTGCACCTGCTGGAGCTGGCCGCCGGCAGCGACCGGGCCGACGAGGTGCGCCGCCGCCTGCGGCCGCGGTCCCCCCCGGCCGTCTGAGGCACGCCCTACTCCGGGAGCCCGGGCGGGCGGCGCCGGTGCCAGTCCGTCGCCTGCTGGAAGGCGTGCGCCACGGCGACGGCTGCTGCCTCGCCCCACGGCAGCGCCAGCACCTGGAGCGAGACGGGCAGCCCCTCCCCGCTCTGCCCGCAGGGCAGCGCCACGGCCGGCAGGTCCAGCCAGTTCGCCATGCGGGTGAAGGTGCTGAAGGGCAGCGTTGTCTCGTCGGCCGTGTCCAGGGCCGGCGCCGGGATCGGCACGGTCGGCGTCAGCAGCGCGTCGAAATCCTGCATCCAGGCATGGAAGCGCCCCTGGTCGGCGGCGCGGGCCGCCAGCAGGCGGGCATGCTCCGCATCGGTCGAGGAGGCCGCCGCCTGCAACCGGGCCAGGGTGCCCGGGTCCATCTCCGGCGCGAACCGCTCCACCCGGTCCGCCCAGCGCCGCCAGCCCTCCGCCCCGATCAGGCGGCCGGTCGGCTCGACGCAGGCGCCGGGCGCGACGGCCGGGCGCACCTCGTGCAGCCGCGCGCCCTGCTTCTCCAGCACGGACAGCGCCTCCAGATAGGCCGAGCCCACCGGGTCCGCGACGCTGGCGAGGTCGGCATCGCCCAGCACCGCCAGCCGGCAGCCCCGCACCGGCTGGGCCAGCGCTCCTGCCGCCCCGAAGCCCGGCCGGTCGAGTGTCGCCGGGTCCGCCGGATCGGCGCCCGTCATCGCCTCCAGCATGGCGGCCGCCTCCGCCACGGTCCAGGCCATGGGGCCGACCGTGTCGAGCGTCGGGCTGAGGGGGACGACGCCGGCGCGGCTCACACGGCCGACCGTCGTCTTGATGCCGCTGATCCCGTTCAGCGCGCAGGGGATACGGATGGAGCCGCCGGTGTCGCTGCCCAGGGCCGTGTCCGCCAGCCCGGCCGCGACCGCCACGGCCGAGCCGCTGCTGGAGCCGCCCGGCACCCGCGCGACCGTCATGTCCCAGGGGTTGCGGGGCGTCCCGGTGGCGCGGTTGATGCCCCAGGTGCCGAACGCCAGTTCCACCGTGGCCGCCTTGCCGAGGGGGATCATGCCGGCGCGCAGAAGGCGGTCCAGCGCCCCGGCCGTGGCGGTCGCCTCTTCCACCACGGGCGTCCGGGCGCCGGCGGATGTGGGCACGCCGCGCAGGTCGATCAGGTCCTTCACCGCCAGGGTGCGGCCGGCCAGCGGTCCCGTCCCCGGCTCCCGCTCCTGGCGCCATGCCGCCTCGCGCGCCGTCTCCGGCAGGGTCAGGGCGAACGCCTTCAGCTTTCCGTCCAGGCGCACGATCCGGGCAAGCTGCGCCTCGACCCGCTCACCGGGCCGCCGGGCCCCGTCCCTCTCTTCCGGATGCGCTGTCATGTTCCGTCCCGTCCTCACCGCCCGCCGTCGCTTCCCGCTGTCGATCCTTGCCGTCGAGCGGGTCCCACCATGGCCAGGGCGGACGACGCTGGCAAGCGCAGCAAACCCCCGTTTCCGGCCCCACCGCCGGCAACCGTGGCAGCGATCACAGCGGTCGGCACGGCCGTTGCGTGCCGGGGGATGTTCCCCGCCCGGGATGCCGGCGGGGTCGTGCAATCCACCGCCGCCTCCGCTACTCTATCGGACATCATGGTACGCCCCCGCCCCATCCACGCCGCCCTGGCCGCCCTGCTGATCGCCGCCCTGACGCCGGCCCTCCCGGCCGGAGCGACGAGCAGCAGTTGCAAGCTGAAGCTGCGCGATCTGACGCGCATCGAGCCGCAGAGCGGCAGCTACGATCCCTTCGCCGGCACGCCGTTGCCGCAGTATCACCGTTTCGAGGTGCAGCACCTGAACGGTCCCGGCTGTGCCTTCGTCGTCGGGGTGGATGGCGGCTCGAACGGCAGCCGCCAGATGGAAGATGACGGTTATCGGCTGAGTTACGGACTCTACATCGACGGCGCCCTGTCGCAGCCGCTGGCCGATGCCTACGGTTCGCCCAGCGGCCTGCTGTCAGGCTATGTCGAGGATACCAAGGGCCGTGACGCGGTCGAACTCCAGTTCTTCAGCATCATTCCCGCCGGACAGATGGTTCCGGCCGACACCTACCGCGACGTGGTGCGCTTCACCCTTTACGAGTGGGAGGATGGCACGCCCGGGCGCATCCTCGATTCGCGCACCGTGCAGGTCCGGGCCAAGGTGCGCGAGGTGTTCCAGGCGTCGGTCCGCGTCGGCGGAATCACCCGCCCCCTGGCCGGGGTCGCCGGCACGCTGGATCTGGGGGAACTATCCAATGGTGCGGCTACCACCTTCGATCTGGAAGTGTCGGGCAATGCCGGATACGATGTGTCGCTGGAGTCCGAGAACCGGGGCTATCTGGTGTCGCATGACGGGGGGGGATCGATCCCCTACGGGCTGACGCTGGACGGCCGTTCGGTTTCGCTGCAACGCTCGGTGACCCTCGGATTCGGGGGAAGCAATGCCGCGCAGCACGGTCTGACAGTCACGGTGCCGGCGGCGTCAAACGCGCTGGCGGGCACCTATCGAGACAACCTCGTCCTGACGGTGTCGGCCCGCTAGGGGCCGCGCCAGCCCGCCGGGGTGGCGGTATCGGGATGGTGGCGGAGGGTTATGATGCGGGGGCGATTCGCAAAGCGCATCGGACCGGCGCCGGAAGCGGCCTGGGCCGTTTCCAGGGCTCCGTCCGGATCGGGCGCAACCATCCTTCCGGGTCCGGGCCTGATCGCGGCGGGGATCGTCGCTTCAACCCTCCTGACGACGGCGGCCGGGGCCGCGGAACGCGGGCAGATCACCCTGCGCGGCACGGTGCCCGCCGTCTGCACGGTCGCGCTGAGCGCCTCCAGCGCTACGCTGGAGGTGGTGCGCGGCCAGTCGGCGACACCCGTCGCCACGGTGGAGGAGCGCTGCAACGCCGCCGCCGGCTACACGGTCAGCGTCACCTCGCGCAATGGCGGCCAGCTCCGGCAGGAGGGGGCGGCGTCCGGCGTCAGTTACGCCGTGTCCTACGATCAGGTGAGCAGCAACAGCGGCGCCCTCGTTGCCGTGCGCGCCCCGACGGGGTCGGCACGGGTCGGCACGCTGGCGGTGGAGGTTCCGGCCAGTCCGGAAGCCCCGGCCGGTGACTATGTGGACGTCCTGACCGTCAGCATTTCTGCCAAGTAGGACGCCCGCGCGCCCAGGTGCGGCACAGGGAACAACGGCCTCTGCCGGACCGGACCGCCGCCTGACCTCGACATCCGTCATCCGGGCGGGCGGTCTTTGATCGCGCGCCGGCGAACGAAAAACGGCGCGGGGGAGGGTGGTCCCCCGCGCCGATCGAGTTGGCGCGTTTGCCCCGAACCGATGAAAGGGCCCGGCCGCGCTGGGCCGGCAGTCCTGGCGGGTTCGCTCCGGATGAGCCCCGCCTGGAGCCCTGCGCCTCCGGGCTTTTCCCGGAGGCCGAACCGTGCGCCCGTCAGCGGGCGGCGATGGTGATGGTCAGCGTGTCGGCGTAGTCGCCGGCGATGTACTGGGCCGAGGCCGGGATCGTCACGTTGACCGACGAGACCTTGTTGAACTGCGCCTGGCTGCGCAGGACCTCCAGCGAGCCGGCATTGCCGGACTGACCGTCATAGATCGTCGTGTACATGATGGGGCTGGTGCCCGCGGCGCCGGAGACCAGCTTGCCGGCGTTGGCAGAGCCCACGGTGATCTTGTAGCCGTTGCCGCGGTTGCAGTTCTCGGTGACGGTGCCGACCTGCTTGTTCGTCTCACCCCCGCTGATGTTCAGCGTCTGGTTCAGGTCCGTGACGGCGACCGAGCAGTTCACGGCGACGGTGCCGCGGAGCTGGATCGTGCTGCCGGACTGGGCGGCCGCGGCGGCCGACGCGGTGACGGCGGTGGCGACCATGGCGGCGAAGGCAACGCGGGTGAGGGTCTGCATGATCATCTCCATCGGTTCTGGGCCGTTCGGCCCTCGTTTGCTTGCTGGATACTTTGCAAACCAGGGGCCAGCCGCGCGTTGCCGTGCCGATATCAAATAAGTCATTGTTTTTAAATAAGACCCGGAAACCTCCTGGAATGCTGCCGTTGCAGAACGCCAT
This sequence comes from Rhodocista pekingensis, assembly GCF_042665545.1. Classification (NCBI taxonomy): domain Bacteria; kingdom Pseudomonadati; phylum Pseudomonadota; class Alphaproteobacteria; order Rhodospirillales; family Azospirillaceae; genus Rhodocista; species Rhodocista pekingensis. Next base: position 49,156 of record NZ_JBHTCM010000028.1, read on the forward strand.
GATCGCACGGCATGCCGTCTTGTTTTATGCGTTGCTTTATGCGCGAAGTTGAAGGGCTATTGCACTCCGCAATGCCCTCGGCCATACTCCTTTCGATGGCACGAGAACCCTATCGCATCCTGATCGTCGAACCGTCCGCGACGCTGGCCCAGGCCTTCGTCACGGCGCTGCGCCGCGACGGACATGCGCTCGATCAGGCCGACAGCATCGCCGCCGCCCTTGACCGGCTGGCGGCGGCGCCGGCCGATCTGGTGCTGCTGAACCTTCAGGTGACCGACCGGCCCGGCCTGGACGGGCTGAAGGCCCTGTGCGACCGGGCGGCGCGCATCATCGCGCTGACGGCGCAGGGCTCCGTCCAGGCGGCGGTGGAGATCATGCGCGCCGGGGCGGTGGACGTGCTGCTGCTGCCGGTGGGGACGGAGAAGCTGCGTGGCGCCGTCACGGCCGCGCTGGAAGCCGGGCCGCCGCGCATCCAGGGTGCGGCCGGGACCGTCCAGCCCGCCCCCCCTCCCCCACCGCCCGGCGCGGCAACGCCGACCGCGGTGCCGGCGGGGGAACCGCTCGGCTATCTCGGCTTCATCGGCCTGTCGCCGCAGATGCAGGCCGTCTACCGCATGATCGACGCCGCGGCGCCCAGCAAGGCGACCGTCTTCATCACCGGGGAAAGCGGCACCGGCAAGGAGGTCTGCGCCGAATCCATCCACCGCCGGAGCCCCCGCACCGGCGGTCCCTTCGTGGCCATCAACTGCGCGGCCATTCCGAAGGACCTGATGGAGAGCGAGATATTCGGCCATGTGAAGGGGGCCTTCACCGGGGCGACGACCGACCATGCCGGCGCCGCGCTTCAGGCCAACGGCGGCACCCTGTTCCTGGACGAGATCTGCGAGATGGATCTGGCGTTGCAGGCGAAGCTGCTGCGCTTTCTCCAGACGGGCATGGTCAAGAAGGTGGGCAGCGAGAAGCTGGAGCCGGTCGATGTCCGCATCGTCTGCGCCACCAACCGCGACCCCTATGCCGAGGTGCAGGCCGGTCGCTTCCGCGAGGACCTGTTCTACCGTCTCCAGGTCATCTCCATCGAGCTGCCGCCGTTGCGCGACCGCGGCGACGACGTGCTGCTGATCGCCCGCCAGTTCCTGATCCGCTTCAACCAGGAGGAGCGCAAGCGCTTCCGCGGTTTCAGCCTGGAGGCCGAACGCATCCTGCGCGACTATGCCTGGCCGGGGAATGTGCGCCAGCTCCACAACGTGGTGCGCAATGTCGTGGTGCTGAACGAGGGGGAGGAGATCCAGCCCTTCATGCTGCCCCCGCCCTTGAACAAGCCGACCATGATCGTGCCGCCCATGCTGTCGGACCCGCGCTGGGCGGCGGTGGCCGGTCCGCTGGCCTTCCAGTTCGGCGGTGGACCGAAGCCGGCAGGGCTGCCGACCATGCCGGGCCTGCCCGGCTTCCCGCCCGCTCCGGTCCCCCCCTCACCGGCGCCAGAGGCCGGCCGGCCGGCCGTGGCGCCGGTGGCGCCCCTCCCGTCGCAACCTGCGCCGGTTCCGGCTCCCGCGCCGCAGTCGCTGGGGGCGAGCTTCCCGCCGGACGCGCCGGAGCGGCGCATCCGGCCCCTCTGGCAGGTGGAACAGGACGCCATCGACGAGGCGATCCGCCTGTGCGGCGGCAACATCACCCGCGCCGCCGCCCTGCTGGAGATCAACCCCTGCACCATCTACCGGCGCCGGCAGCGCAAACGGGCCGCCCTCTAGGCCAGGACGAAGGATTGGCGATGATCACCGAGATCCGGCACATCATCTTCTCCAACGACGAGCTGAAGCTCGTCTTTCAGACGGTGCCGCTCGATGGCTTCGACCCGGCCCGCAGGATCACCCGGATCGAGGTGATGGAAGGCCCGCCGCCATCGGTCCGGATCCGCAGCGAGGCGCCGGGCAGCCCCCCGTCCGAACTGGACGTGGAGGCCTACCAGCTTGCCCGGCTGATCGTCAGCTACTGCCGCGACAAACGCATCCCGCTGCCCAGGGACGCGCTGAAGACCCTGCACGCCCAGGGCGAGCAGCTCTGCTTCAGCATCATGAGCACGCTGGGCTGAGATCAGGGAGCGGCGATTTCCGGCTTGCCGCGCTGCGCCAGCAGCATGTTCACCGCCTCCACCATCAGCGCCTGGACGGAGGTGTCCTCGTCCAGCGCCAGCTGGCGCAGCAGCTTGCGTCCCTCCGGCGAGAGATGGACCGTGACCGGGGCGGTGCCGTTGCGGCTGGGTGGGGGCACATACCGCCGCTCCTCCGGCGGATTGGCGGCGGTTGCCAGGGCGGCCGGGTCGGGCCGTTTCGCTTCCACGGCCTTGGTCGCCGCCTTGGACCCCGCCGCCGCCTTCAGGGCTGCCCCGAGTGCTGGACGCTTCGCCATCCTGTCCGTCTCCCTCCTGATTTCATCCGGACGATCCTAGCAGCCCGCATGGCGGCGTGCCAGCATGGCAGCCTGCCATCGGGCGATCCCGCCGACCGGACCCGCCCCGCCGGTTCCTGACAGGCCGGCGTCAGACGGCCCCGCCCGGACCGCCCAGCCGCTTCGCCACCCATTTACGCAGGGCCTTCACCTCGGTCGCGGCCGTGCCCTCCGGCTCGAACTCCGTGACGCCCTGGCTGGCGATGGCGGCATAGCCGAAGGCGGCGCGGTTGCCGATGGTGACCGGCGCCGTCTCCAGCCCCAGTTCCTCCAGGGCGGAGCGGGCCTCCTGCACTTTGGGGCCGCGCACGGGTACGGCGTTCAGCACGGCGATCGGCTGCTTCTTCGCGACGCCGATCATCTCCACCGTGTTCGCCATGGCGCGCAGGTCGAAGATCTCCGGCCGCAGCGGCATCAGGATGAGGTCCGCCGCCTTGGCCGCGGCCAGAGCCGCCGCCTCGGAATGCGGGGCCGTGTCGATGATGACGATGTCGGCCCGGTTGTCGCGCGCCGCCTGCAACACCGCCTGCAACCTGCCATGCTGGCAGGACAGCACGGACAGCTCGTCCTCGTCCTCGCGCTGGTCGCTCCAGGCGGTGGCAGTCGCCTGCGGATCAAGGTCGAGGACGACCACGGCCTTGCGCGCCGCCCGGAAGGCCACCGCCAGATTGAGGGCGATCGTCGTCTTGCCCGTGCCGCCCTTGGTGCTGATGAGCGAAAGCACCTTCGTCATGGTTCCCCTCCGGCCGTCGCGGCAGCGTCGCGGCATGGCGCCGGGTGCCCCGGAAGGCCACCATGCCAGCATGGCTTCATGCCACCCTGCCGCCAGTCCTGCATCAGATGTACGGCCTGCCGCCGGTGGCCGCAAGCCTGAAAGCCTGACCTATCCAGGGGCCGCCGGCCGGCCTATGCTCCCTCCGCCCGCCGGGATGGTCCCGGCCGGCCAGCCGATCCCGTCCCGCAACGCCGGCCGCTCCCGCCGATGCGCATCCTCGCCCTTCCCCGCTACGACCGGCTCGGCGCCAGCAGCCGCCTGCGCTTCTTCGACTTCCTGCCCGGTCTGGCCGCGGCGGGGATCGCGGTCCGGGTCGCCCCCTTCTTCGACGACGCCTATCTCCAGCGCCAGTATGCCGGTCTGGGTCCGGACCGGCGGGCGGTGGCGGGCCGGTACGCCCGACGCCTTGCGGTGCTGGCGGGACGGCGCCGGCACGACCTGCTGTGGATCGAGAAGGAGGCGCTGCCCTTCCTGCCGCTGGCCGTGGAGCGCGCGGCCCTGTCCGGTGTGCCCTATGTGCTGGACTTCGACGATGCCTGGCACGAACGCTACGAGGCCCACCCGAACCCGGCCGTGCGCCGCCTGCTGGCCGACAAGCTGGCGCGGTTGGCCGGGGCGGCGGCGGCCGTGCTGGTGGGCAACGGAAACCTGGAGGACTGGGCCCGGCGCGCCGGTGCCCGGCGTGTCGTCAGGCTGCCGACGCCGGTCGATCTCGCGCGCTATCCCGACCGTCCGCCGCCGGCGGACGGGTTCCGCCTGGGCTGGATCGGCACCCCCTCCTCCGCCGCCCATCTGGCCCTGCTGGCGGAGCCGCTGCGCCGGCTGGCGGCGGAAGGGCCACTGACCCTGGTCACCATCGGGGCGGCCCCGGTCGCGCTGCCCGGCGTGCCGGAGGAGTTCCATCCCTGGAGCAGCGAGGCCGAGGGGGCGTTGCTGGCCACGCTCCATGCCGGCATCATGCCGCTGGCGGACACCCCCTTCACCCGCGGCAAGTCCGGCTACAAGCTGATCCAGTACATGGCCGCCGGCCGCGCCGCCATCGGCTCCCCCGTGGGGGAGAACGCGCTGATCGTCCGCCCGGAGGAAACCGGGCTGCTGCCGGGAACGGAGACGGAATGGCTGGAGGCGCTGCGCCGGCTGCGGAAGGATCCGGCCCAGTGCCTGCGCCTGGGCCGGGCCGGCCGGGCGGAGGCGGCGGCCCGGTTCGATCTCGCCGTGCTCGCCCCCCGGCTCGCGGAAACCCTGCGGGCGGCCGCGGACGCACCGCCCGGCTGAAGGTCAGGGCGCGGGCGCTGCGGCCGCGCGCTCCCAGGTCTCCACCGCCGTGCTGGTGCCCCCCAGGACCGTGTAGACGCCGATGACGCGGCCGTCCGGGGTCTGCCGGTAGACCGCCACCCCCGGCGGCGCGTGCGGTCCGGAGGCGAAGACGGCGCTGAGCTGACCGCCGCTGACGATGCCGGTGCCGAAGTGCTGCTCCGCCCCGATGCGCCAGGCGATGGTGTAGGTGGCGCCGGTGCGGACGACCTTGACCTCGCCGCGGTAGTCGCGGCCGTTCCCGGTGCCGCCGCTGATCCGGTAGGTGCCTTCGAACCCGGTGGCCTTCTCCTTCTCCGTCTGCGCCAGGGCGGGCACCGTGGTCAGGACGGAGCCGGCGAGCAGGGCAACGGCCAGGGCGGCGGCAAGGCGGTGCATCATCGGTCCGGTTCCGTCAGCAATGGCTCCCGCATCCCCAACACGGCACGGAGCGATTCCGTGCCCGCCACCGTCGTGTCGGGGGCCGCCCCTCACCCCGCCCAGATCGGCAGGGGCTGGCCCGATCCCAGCGCCTCGACCAGCGCGATGTGGCGGGGCAGGCAGACGCGGTTCAGATCGAAGCGGCGGACCACCGTGTCACGCGCCGCGGCCCGCAGGGGCCGCAGCTCCTCCCGACGGTCGAGCGCCTCGGCCACGGTGGCGGCGATCGCCTCGGGATCGAAGAAGTCCACCAGCAGGCCGTTACGGCCGTGTTCCACCACCTCCTGCACCGGCGGCGTGGCGGACCCCACGACCAGCGCCCCCGCCGCCATGGATTCCAGCAGCGACCAGGACAGCACGAAGGGGTAGGTCAGATAGACATGCGCCGAGGAAAGCTGGAGCAGGCCGATGAACTGGCCGTAGGGCACCCGGCCCAGGAAGTGGATGCGGGACGGATCGATCCGCCCCTCCACCTCGCGCATGAAGCGCTCCTTGTAGGAGACGCCATCCTGGGGCTTCGCGCCGTAGCTGACCTCGTCGCCGCCGATCACCAGAATCTGCGCGTCCGGCCGCGCCTTCTGCAAGGCCGGCAGGCAGCGGGCGAAGCTGTGGAAGCCGCGCATCGGCTCCAGATTGCGGGCGACGAAGGTCACCACCGGGTCGGCCGTCGTCAGCACCGTCCCGTCCGACAGCCGGACGCTCACGCCGGGGTCCGGCCGGATGGTGTCCGTGTTCACGCCGTCATGGACGACGCGCAGCTTCGGTCGGAACTCCGCCGGCAGGGTGCTGCCCTGCCACTCCGTCGGGGTCAGGATCGCGTCGGCAAGGTGCAGCGACAGCAGCAGGTGAGTGTTCTTCAGGTGCAGGCGTGCCAGCGCGTCCCCCCCCACCATCGGGAATTCCGGGTCGAAGCCGACGTCCTGGCCCTCCGCCGCGTAATAGAACTCGTGATAGGCCAGGATCCGCGCCGTGGGGAACACCTCGCGCAGGAACAGCGCCTCGCCCCATCCCGGATGGACGCAGATCACATCCGGCACGAAGCCGTTCTTCTTCAGCGCCTCGCAGGCCCGCAGCACCCCCTCGCCACGGATCACCTTGGTCTCGAACTCGGAGACCCAGGGATGGATGGCGGTGCTGGAGCCGCGCCCGACCGCGTACCTGAAGGCCTGCACCCCCGGCAGCTTCACCGGATCGCGCATCCCGAGCGCGACGCACTGGTGCCCGCGCGCGGCCAGCGCCGGGGCAAGGTGCAGATACTGGGCGGGGAAGTTCTGATGGACGAAGAGAATGCGCATGCCGCCCCGTCTGCCATGATCGGCCCGGCCCGGCAAGCGCCTCCCGTCGCCGCCGCCGGGCGGTCACACCCGCCCGTAGGTATCCTCGAAACGCACGATGTCGTCCTCGCCCAGATAGGCGCCCGACTGCACCTCGATCAGGTTGAGCGGCACCTTGCCGGGGTTCTCCAGCCGGTGGACGCAGCCCAGCGGCAGGTAGACGGACTCGTTCTCGCGCACCAGCATCTCCTCGCCGTCACGGGTGACCAGCGCCGTGCCGTTGACGACGACCCAATGCTCTGCCCGGTGGAAGTGCTTCTGCAAGGACAGCTTGCGACCCGGCTTGACGGTCAGGCACTTGACCTGGAACCGCTCGCCGGAGGTGATGCTCTCGTAGGACCCCCAGGGCCGGTGGACCTTGCGGTGCTCCAGGGGCTCCGTCCGGCCGGACTGTTTCAGCCGCTCGACGATGCCCTTGACGTCCTGCACGCGGTCGCGTCGCGCCAGCAGGATGGCATCCCCGGTCACCACCAGCACGGCATCGTCGATGCCCAGGACGGCCGTCAGCATGCCGTCGCTGCGGATGTAGTTGTCGTGGGCGTCCACCAGCATGACGTCGCCCTGGACGACATTGCCGTCGGCGTCCTTCTCCCCGATCTCCCACAGGGCCGACCAGGAACCGACATCCGTCCAGCCGAGATCGGCGGGGACGACGGCGGCACGGTCGGTCTTCTCCATCACGGCATAGTCGATGGAGAGGTTCGGAGAGCGGCCGAACGCCTCGGGGTCGAGGCGCAGGAAGTCCAGGTCCCGCGTGGCCGCCGCTAGCGCCGCGTCGGTCGCGGCCAGCACCGCCGGAGCGTGGCGTTCCAGCTCCTCCAGGAAGGTCCCGGCGCGGAACAGGAACATGCCGCTGTTCCAGAGATGCTCCCCGCCGGCGACGAAGGCTTCGGCCACCGCCAGCGACGGCTTTTCCGTGAAGCGGGCGACGCGCTGCACGCCAGCGATCCCGTCCAGGGCGGCACCTGCCTTGATGTAGCCGTAGCCCGTCTCCGGGCTGGTCGGGCGGACGCCGAAGGTCACCAGGAAACCGGCCGCGGCCGCGCGGGCAGCCTGCTCCACCGCCCTGCCGAAGGCGGCACGGTCCTGCACCACATGGTCGGCCGGCAGCAGCAGCAGCAGCGCGTCCGGGTCGTCGTGGGCCGCCAGCCGGGCGGCGATGGCCGCAGCCGCGGCCGTGTTGCGCCCCACCGGTTCCAGCACGATGGCCGCGGGCTCGATACCCACGGCCTGCAACTGCTCGCCGACGGAGAAGCGGTGCTCCTGGTTGCAGACGACGATGGGGCTGCGGAAGCCGCGGGCGTCGCCGACGCGCAGCGCCGTCTCCTGGATCATCGTCCGCTTTCCCGACAGGGCCAGGAGCTGCTTGGGGAACCGCTCCCGCGACATGGGCCACAGGCGCGACCCGGTTCCTCCCGAAAGCAGCACGGGCTGGATCTGTTTCCGGCCGACATTGCTCATGCCATCCATGACTTCGGCGACGGCTGAATCGATCGAATTGGGCATTGCCGCTGTTCCACTCCGCCATCCGCAGGGAAATTCGGGACCTCTGCGTTCCGGGGTCCCGGGTAACATGCTCCGATATGCGAGGACAAACGCATCCTGGCATGACCGGACTCCTCGGCACTCTATTCGCGGCACTGTCGCAGGGTAAAGCCGCTCACTGGCCGGGGCTGCTACCCTTTCGACATTCCCTCCTCTGCGTGCGGCCTGTCCCGACAGGCGAGGCGGCGGGTTTCGGGGCACCCCCGATTCCTGACCGTACTTCAGTGCAGAAACGCGCTGGCCTGGGCGGTCACCGCAGATCCCGGGCGGCATGGCCGCCACGACCTCCGCGCGAGCAGGATGGCCGGATGTTCCGAAGACATCGCCACCGCAACGCGAGAGAGCGTATGCCCGAATACGATCATCCCCCTGCTGTGGGGGAAGATTGTGACAATAAGGGCTAATCCAGTTTAATCCTTGACACACTTCATGACCCCGGTGCCCGCTATAATTCGGGTTATGAATGCGGTTATGCTTTCCCAGGTGACTGTCGCGGCTGGACGATCCTCCGGTCCCGGTCGAGGCGGGTGAATCCCGACGGATACCGCGGGGGCAGGAACAAGGGACTGGCGGCGGAATGATGAGGAGTGTGGTGATGCGGGAAACCGGCAGGCGGACGCCCCGGCGGGACGGGCTGAACGGGGGGCAGCGGTCATGATGACGAAACCGAACCGCCCGGTCGCGGCGATGGCGGAGCGCCAGGACCCGGTGACCAGCATTTCGGTCTATACCGACATCGCCCGTGTCGTGGAGCGCATGCAGCGCCGTTTCCATGACGTGGTGCGGGTGGAACTGGGGCGTATCGGTGTCGATGACATCAGCCCGATGCAGGTCGTCATGCTGATGAACATCGGCAACGACGAGCTGTCGGTGCGCGACCTGATGGAGCGGGGCTACTATCTCGGCTCGAACGCCTCCTACAATCTCAAGCATCTGGTCGAGCAGGGCTATGTCGACCGCGGCGCCTCCCAGCGCGACCGCCGGGCGGCGCGGCTGCGCCTGTCGGAGAAGGGCCAGTGGCTCTGCAACGAGCTGCGCCGGCTGGAAGGTCATCAGGCCGGGGTGCTGATCCGCGAACCGCGCGACGCCGAGGACCTGGAGACGACCTACCGCACGCTGCGACGGCTGGAGCGGCTGTGGGGCGACATCATCCGGTACGACGCGCGGAATCTGGACTGAGCGCTTTCCAGGGCGGGCGCCCCGGGGGACGGCGATGGCACGGCAGCGGACGCGGCTGACACGTTCGGATGTGGACCGGCTGCTGCGCGAGCCCGGGCCGCACAGCCGCATCGAGACCATGGCGAAGCTGGTCGCGGACCTGGAGGCCGGGCTGCTGACCCAGGCCGAGCACAGGCTCGCGCTTGAGGTGCTCGGCGCCTTCGCCACCGATGCCGAGGCAGAGGTGCGCAGCGCCGTCGCCTGGCAGATCCACAACAGCCCGGTGCTCACCACCGATCTGGCGGAGCGTCTGGCGCGCGACGTCGCCCGGGTAGCCTTCCCCATCCTGCGCCATGTGGACAGGCTGACGGACGAGCTGCTGCTGGAGATCGTCGCCGAGCATGATCCGCACAAGCAGCTTGCCATCGCCGGTCGCCGCCGGGTCTCTGCCGAGGTGGCGACAGCGCTGGTGGAGACGGGCAACCTGGTCACCGTCGTGCATCTGCTGCGCAACCGCGGTGCCCATGTCGCGGCGGCGACTCTGGAGCGCGCGGTGGAACGCTTCGGTCAGATCCGCACCGTGGCCGACGCCGTGGCTGCCCGGCCGGAGCTGCCGTTGGCGCTGGTGGAACGCCTTATCGCCTTCGTCTCCGAGGATATCCGCCGCCGGCTGGTGGAGGATCACGGGCTGGAGCCACAGCTCGCCGCCCGCCTCTCCCAGCGCGGCCGTGAGGCGGCGACCCTGCGCCTGCTGAAGCCGCTGCTGCTGCGCGCCGGCGATGCGGAGCTGATGGCCCGGCACCTGCACTGGCAGGGCCGGCTGACGCCGCATTTCCTGTTCCGCGCCCTGTGCGGCGGCGATCTGCCCCTGTTCGTCGCCGGCATGGCCGAGCGCGGCGGCATCGCCGTCGGCAGCGCCGAGATGCTTGTCTGGGACGATGGGGCCCTGGGGCTGCGCACCCTGTTCGATGCGGCGCGGATTCCCGCCCCGCTGCACGCCCCCTTCCGCACGGCCATCCGCACCGCCAAGGACAGCGGCTTCGTCGGCGGGCTGTGCGGACGGGAGGCGTTCCAGGTCGAGGTGCTGGCCCGGCTGTTCGAGGAATGCGGCGACATCGAGGAGCGTGAGGTGGACGAGCTGCTGTTGCAGGTCTGCGACCAGCCCGGTGCCTCTCCGGCCGACATGCTGCTGCCCCTGCGGGCCTGAAGCGGGTCGGCAGGCCGGGGCCATTGACCGCACCCCCTTTGTTACGGATGGCTTGCGCCGGCTGGCGGGCTGCGCAAGCATGGGGTGCGGCGCAGCCCCCAGCGGACCCATGAACCACCGTTCGATTCTCGATCCGGCCCTGCGCGACCTGCCGATCCGGCAAGCCGCCTACATCGCCAAACTGGCCGACCAGCTGGACATCCGGGACGACCTGGAGGAGCGGCGGCACCTGCTCTATCCCGTCCTTGCCGCCGCGGCCAAGGATATCGAGCCGGTGCTGGAACCGGCGGAGTGCGCGGCTCTCGCCGTCGCCTTCCTGGACGCCCACGCGGAGGGCGTGGCCCGCACCCTCTATTCCCCGGCCTTCCTGACGGAAGGGACGGCGGCCATGAAGCCCTGGGCCGACCGGCTTCTCGCCGCGATCGCGGGGGCCATCCTGGACCGGCTGAAACAGGGGGACATGAGCATCGCGCCGCGGAAGGTCTGGCGCTTCCGGGCGGACGGGACCGATCCCGATTTCCCTTACCGCGATGACGGCGACTGACCCCTGGTCCCCAGGCCGTGGCGGCCGGTCCTGGCCGGCTTTAAGCGCCACTTAAGCCCTCTCTGCGATCCTGACAGCCCCGTCCCGTCCCCCTGAGCCCCGCGCGCCGTGAGCAGGACCTCCTTTTTCGAGAAGCGCCGGCAGATCCGCGAGCCGGTCCAGGCCGGTGGCGCCCTGGTGGACGGAGTCCCCTGCCGGGTCTTGAACTGGAGCCTCAACGGCCTGCTGCTGGACGGGCTCGACCGGCCGATGCAGCCGGGTCGGCGTTTCTCGGCGGACCTGGACTTCATCGCCCGCAGCGGGGAGCGGTTCAGCTTTCCGATCGAGGCCCGTGTCGTGCGCTGGCAGACCGAAGGCCGGGTCGCGGCGACCTATGTCTGCCTTGATGCCCAGGTGGCACGGCGCATCCTGACGCATTTCCAGCCGGTCCCGGGTCCGCGTCTGAACGGCATGGAGGCGGAATGGCGCCGCGAGGCCCCCCGCCCTCCGCCCGCCGACGAACCGGCTCCGGCAACCACGGCCATGGACGACAGCGTGCGCCTTGCCGACACGGTGCTGGCGCTGAAGGAGATCACGGGGATCAAGTCGGCGTTCGCGCGGCGGTTCCACCCCGATACCGCGCCGCGCGACGCGAGCTACGAGCTGCGCGTGCAGCTCTTCAAGGAATTCTGGGAAGTCCTGGACGCAGCGGAGAAGCGTCTCAAGGGACGCTGACACGTCCGCCCGTTTCCCGGTCCGTCCCGGTCAGCCGCGCTCAGCAGCGGCCGGCGGCTGCGGTCGTCAGCAGGTGCTGCAACATGAGCTGCCGCTGGAACAGGGGGTTGTGGTCGAGGCCCTGGGGCACTTCGACCGAGTAGTCCTTGATCTCGGCGCCTTCGCTCAGATAGAGCAGGATTTCGCGCAGACGGGCCAGTCCGGTCTCGTCCGCCAGTTCGGCGGCCTGGTCAAGCAGCAGATGAAGTTCGGTCGTCAGCGATATCGGCGCGGTGTGCGGCATGACGGGTCCTGTTCGGTTCGTGCCCGTTCGGGCTTGCTGCAAAACTCGATAAAATTGTGCCGGCGCCGGTTTAAAGCCGGGTTAAAAGATCGATAGAATTAAGGAATATTCAATTCCTCGGGTATTCTGGTCATAACCGGGCATCCAGGCGCGGCAGCATGCCGCCGGGCATCAGTTCCGGCTTCGCGGGCTGGGTTCCCCAGGCGACCCGGAGGCGGCTGACGGCCGGCAGCGCCTGGGCCAGCGCCACCTCGAAATCCTGCCTCAGGCCGGGTTCGGGCAGGCCGCCGACGCTGATCTCCAGCCGCAGGTCCAGCCCCCCGGCACGGCCCAGAATCTGGACCGGGCCCAGCTCGCTCAGCTCAGCCCCGACCGCGAAATCGACGGGCCGTCCGACGCGCGGACGCGGCGTCGCCGTCTCGTCTTCCTCCCCGTCCAGGGGCTCCGCCGGGCCCTGCCGACTGGCGAGGAGGAGGATGGAGAGCCCGTCGCCGTCGGGGTCCAGCAGCGGGGCGAGCAGGGCCGACCAGACGCTGCCGTCGGCGGTCGGCCGCGGCGTCGGAGTCATCGCTTCCTCGATCCGCTTCAGGCTGGCCCCCACCTTCCCCGCCCGCTCCAGCCCCTCCAGACCGGTCCAGGCGCGCAGGCCGCCGCCGCGGGCACCGAACAGGTAGAGCAGCAGCGCCAGCCCGCCCAGACGGTCGGGCCGTGGCAGCAGCGGGTTCAGGCGGGCCGCGACGGCGGGATTCGCAAGCGCGGCGGCGAGCAGCAGGTCCGGCCGCGGTGCCGCCTCCGGTTCCGCGCCGCCGGCCAGATCGGCCAGCAGTTCGCGCCCTTCCGGCGTCAGTCCCGTTCCCAGGGCGGCGGCCTGTCCCGTCGCCGGTCCCCGGGCCGCCACCGCGGCTCCCTGCCGCAGCAGGTCGTCGGTTCCGCCGCCCAGCGACCGGCCCAGCGCCGGGATCGAGACGGGGGAGGCCGGCGCCGTCACGCCGCGCGGGAGCGACGGCAGCGCGGCCACTGGCGTCGGGGCGACGGTGGGGCCGCGGATGCTGCCGGCGACGGAGAGCAGCGCCGGTGTCGCCGCCGGGGCGTGCGGGCTGCCCGGCGCGGCATTGGGAACCGCCCCCGGCAGTGCCGCCGGGGGGACTGCGGGCGTGGAGGCCGGCTGTGTCGCCGCCGGCGTGGCGGACAGGGCCAGCAGGCCGCGCAGCGCCGCTTCCGACGCGCCCACGGCCCGGCTGGCAAGGCTCCCTTCGATGCCCGCGGCCCGTATGGGCAGCGTGGCGGCCCGGTCCGCCTGGACCGCAGCCGGGGCGGTCGTCGGCGTGGAGGAGGTGATCACCACGCTGCCGCGGCTGCCCAGGTTGACCGTCAGGTTGCTGCCTGCCGGCAGTTCCGGCGGCCAGGCACCGGGCACGGGGCGCAGCAGCAGCGTGCCGAAGCTGGTGGTCAGCGGCAGCAGACCGTCGCTCCCGGCCGCGCCCAGGACCCCGGTGACCGTCACCGTGCCGGCCGGCAGCTCCGGCGGGCGTGCCGCGACCAGGGCATGCGGCGCCTGCACGGCCGGGTGGGCCTGGACCGGCCGCTGCACCGGACCTACGCCGCCGACCGGGGCGACGCCGCCCGGTCCGTATCCGCCCTGCTCCGCCATGCGACGGGTCCGTCTCCGCCTAGTAGACGAGGTAGGCAGCGGAATCGCTGCCGCGGTTGATGACGATCTGGCCTTCTTCCGCCAGCAGCTTGGTGGTGCGCAGGATGGCGTCGCGCGCCTCCTCCACGTCGCGGGCGCGGACGGCGCCCAGCAGGTCCATCTCTTCCCGCAGCAAGGCCGCGGCGCGTTCGGACATGTTCTCCAGGAAGACCTGCTGGATCGGGTCGTCCAGCCCCTTGAGCGCGTAGGCGAGGCGTTCGCTGTCGGTGTTGCGGATCACCGTCTGGATCGCCTGCGGGTCCAGCCGCGCCAGATCCTCGAAGGTGAACATGAGCTGCTTGATCCGCGTGGCGCTCTCCGGCATCCGCTTCTCCAGCGGGTCCATGATCTGCTCGAACAGCTCCTTGTCCGTGCGGTTGAGGATTTCCGCCATGATGGCGTGGCTGTCGTGGCCGTGGGCGCGGACGTAGTTCGCCATGAACTCGCTGCGCAGGGTCTTCTCCACATCCTCCAGCACGTCGCGCGGCACCGCCTCCATCTTGATGATGCGGCTGACGATCATCTGCACAAGGTTGCCCGGCAGCAGGCCCAGCACCTTGGCCGCATGCTCCGGCCGGATACGGGTCAGCACGACGGCGATGGTCTGCGGGTGCTCGTTGCGCAGATAGTTGGCCAGCACCTGCTCGTTCACGTTGGAGAGCTTCTCCCACATGGTCCGGCCGGCGGGGCCGCGCAGTTCGGACAGGATCTCCTGCACCCGGTCGCTGGGCAGGAACCGGGCGAGGAAACGCTCGGTGCTGTCGAAACCGCCGAGGATCTCGCCGGTGCCGGCGAAGCGCTCGCTGAAGTCGCGGATCAGCCGCTCGACCACCTTGCCCGACACGGTGCCCAGGCCCGCCATGGCATAGCTGACGTCGCGGATCTCGTCGTCCTCCAGCCGCTCCATCAGCCGCGCCCCGCGCTCCTCGCCGAGCGCGAGCAGGATCACGGCCGTCTTCTCCAGACCGGTCAGGCTTTTGTAGTCGCTACGGATCTTCGGCAGCATCGCGTCCTCTTGGGCGTCAGGCGGGATCGGTCTTGGGTTCGGTCAGGGCGGGACCGGATCGGTCCGACGCCAGCGAGCGGTTCAGGCGGTAGAGGTGCGACAGCACCTCGGCCACGGCCATGATGGCGTCGGGCGGGATCTCCGTGCCCGGGTCGATGGCGGCCAGCACGCGGGCCAGATCGGCGTCTTCGCGCACCGGGACGCCGTGGAGGAAGGCCAGATCGACGATGCGCTCGGCCACGGCCCCGCGACCGCTCGCCACCACCCGCGGCAGGGCGTCGGAGCCCTGTTCGTAGGTGAGCGCGGCGGCGCGGACCTCCTGGCGCGGTGGCCGGGGGTGCGTCATCCGACGCCCCCGTAGCTCCGCACCAGGGCACCGGCCACCAGCAGCCAGCCATCCACCATCACGAAGAAGATGATCTTGAACGGCAGCGAGATGATGACCGGCGGCAGCATCATCATGCCCATGGCCATCAGCACCGCCGCGATGATCATGTCGATCACCAGGAACGGCAGGAACAGCAGGAAGCCGATCTCGAAGGCGCGGCGCAGCTCGGAGATGACGAAGGCGGCGATCAGGGTACGCAGACCGGGCGCGGTGGCGGACTCTTCCGCGGCCGGCGCCGGGGTTCCGGCCCCGGCGGCAGGGGCCGTCCCGGCCTTCGTTCCCGCCTCGAAGCTGCGGAACAGCTCCAGATCCTTCGGCCGGACATGGGCCTGCATGAAGTCCCGGAACGGCTCGACGATGCGCTCGAACGCCTGTTCCTCGGTGATCTGGCCGTCCACCATGGGCTGCACGCCCTCGCGCCAGCTCCGGTCCAGGGTAGGCCCCATGACATAGGCGGTCAGCAGAAGCGCCAGCCCCAGCAGCACCATGTTCGGCGGGGTCTGTTGCAGCCCGAGGGCGGAGCGCAGCAGCGACAGCACGACGACGATGCGGGTGAAGCTCGTCACCATGACCAGCAGGCCCGGCGCCACGGACAGGACGGTGACCAGGGCCACCACCTGCACCATGCGCCCGGCGAACGAGGCGTCGCCGGTGCCGCCCATGTCCATGCTGAAGCTCTGCGCCAGCGCCGGGACGGCGGCGAGCAGCGTCGTCAGCAGGGCGGCGCCGGCCGCCAGCAGCGTCGTGCGTGCTTTCACAGCAGGCTCAGCTCGGCCTTGACGATCTCGGTCATGGTGACGCCCAGGCGGCCGTCGTCCACGATCACCACCTCGCCGCGGGCGATCAGGCGGTCGTTGACGAAGACGTCCACCGCCTCCCCCACCTTGCGGTTCAGCTCCACCACGGCGCCGCGGCCCAGCTTCAGGAGCTGGCTGACCGGCATGGTGGTGCGGCCGAGAACGACCTGGACATTGACCGGCACGTTGAAGATGGCGCGCAGCTCGTCCCGGTCCTGGCCGGGTTCCTCCGGACCGGCCGGGCGGGCGGCGGCGGCCGTATCCGCCCCGGCGGGCTTGGCGATGGTGTCGGTATAGCTGGCGGGCTGCGTCGTCATGATCGAAGTCTCCTGTCCTGGCGGAAGGCGTGAGGGGCGATGGGGGCGGTCAGGCGCGCGGGCCGCCGCGCAGGGTCAGCCGGCTGATGGCGATGGCGACGGCGTCCGACAGGCGGCGTTCCACCACCTTGGGATCGCGCACGGCGCCGCCGGTGCCCCAGTCAGCGGTGGCCGCCCCGGCCGGCAGCGACGGATCGGGGATCAGGGCCACGGTGCCGCGGAAGCCGGCGGCGGCCTGCATCTTCTCGATCTGTTCGCGCATCCGCTCCACGCTGCCGGGGGGCAGCCGCAGCTCCAGCCGCGGCGTGCCGACGGCGGCGTGCAGGCAGTCCAGCACCAGCGTGTCCAGCTCGGCCTCGGCCACGGTGTCGAGCAACGGCGGGGCGAGCCGCGTCACCAGCGAGGAGACGACGCGGACGGCGTCGCGCTCGATCTGCTCCCGGAAGGGGCCGACCGTCTCGTCGGCCCGCCGCAGGGCGGCTTCTATACCGGCCAGCGCTTCGGCCATCTGCGCCTCGGCAGCCTGTCGGGCGGTCTGCTGTCCGCGCTCGAAGCCGTTGCGCTCGCCGACCTCCAGGCCCTGGCGGAAGGCGCGGTCGCGCACCGATTCCAGGTCCTCCTCGGTGAAGCCGCCGACCGTCGTCGTGCTGCGCAACGGCTCGGGCGGGACATCGGCGCTGCCGGGCGGCAGGTCGGGCGGGAATTCGTTTCCGAACCGGAAGGGGCGGGGCATCAGGAGGCTCCCTCATAGATCCAGGTGCGCAGGACGGTGATGCTCTCCTCGGGATGCTCGTCCACGATGCCGGCCAGCCGGCGCAGGGCGGCGGCACTGACGCCACCCTCGACGCTGCGGAGATCGACGATGTCGTCCACCTCCTGCGAGCCGTCTTCCCCGGCCGGAACCAGGTCGCTGCCCTCATGGGTGAGCTGGCCCGCCACCGGCGTGGTGGCGTCGGCAAGCTGTGGCGGTGCCGCGGCCTGCGCTGCGGCCGGGGCCGGCGCGTCCTTGGCACGCATCACCAGGGGGCGGAGCACCAGAAGGATCACCAGCACCGCGACGACGCCCAGCACCAGCCATTGCAGCAGGCGCACCATGTCGTTCCCCACGAGGCCCGGCTCGGTTGCGGGCGCGGCTGCCGGCTCCTCGGGCTCGGCGAGGAACTGAAGGTTCTCCACCGCCACCATGTCGCCGCGCCGGTCGTCGAAACCGATGGCGGTACGGACCAGATGCTCGATGCGCGCCAGCTCCTCGGCGCTGCGGGGCTGGTACACGCCCTTGCCGTCGGCGCCGGGGACGTAGCTCCCGTTGACCACCACGGCGACGGCCAGACGCCTGATCTCGCCGGCGTCCTGGGCGCGTTCGCGCAGGATGGAGCTGATCTCGTAGTTCGCCGTCTCCTCCTCCCGCGCGCTCTCGCTGCGTGAGCCCTGGGGAGCCTGGGCGTCGGCCGCCTCCAGCGGCAGGTTCTGTTCCACCGTCGTCGGCTGGTCGGTATCGCGGTCGGTGGAGCTTTCCCGCTCCTCCACCGTCTGGGTGGAGCGCAGCACGCGGCTGTTCGGATCGAAGGTCTGCTCGCGCAGGGTCTCGCGGCCCAGGTCGATCTCGGCGGCCACGCGCACCCGGATGTTGCCCGGCCCGAACCGGGGCACCAGCATCTCCTCGATCGCGCGGGCAAGCCGCGTCTCGGTGGCGGAGCGCAGCTCCTCCGCGTGCAGCAGGGCCAGCCCGTCGGTCGCGCCCCCGTCGGCCGCCAGGACGACGCCGGAGGCGTCCATCACCGTGACCGCGCCGGGCTGCAACCGCGGCACGGCCGCCGCGACGAGATGCCGGATGGCCAGCGCCTGGGAGCGGTCCAGCCCGCCGGCGACGGTCCGGACGACGACGGAGGCGCCGGCCGGGGCCGCACCGGGGGCGAAGGCTTCGCCGTCCGGCATGGACAGGTGGACCCGCGCCGACTTCACCCCGTTCAGGGTCTGGATCGTGCGCGCCAGTTCACCCTCCAGGGCGCGCGCCTTGTTCAGGCGCTGCATGAAGGAGGTGAGGCCGAGCGCCCCCTGTTCGTCGAACAGTTCGTAGCCGGCCCCCCCGGCCGAGGGCAGGCCCTGCTGCGCCAGCAGCATCCGCGTCCGGGCGATCTGGTCCTGCGGCAGCAGGATCGCACCGCCCGTCCCGGATACCTGGTACGGCACCTTCATGCTCTGAAGCTGGGTCAGGATGCGGCCGGCCTCGGCATCGTCCAGACCGGCATAGAGCACGCCCATGGGCGCACGGGAGAGGCCGAACGCCACCAGGGCGACGGCCAGCAGGACGCCGGCTCCAGCTGCCGCGAGAAGCATCAGACGGCGCTGGCCCAGGGCCCGCAGGTTCTGAAGGAGGTTCGCCACCACGGCTCCGAATCTTTTACGTTTCTGAAGACCGGTCGCGCTTATCGTCCGACCGCAACCGAACGGCACCGTACAGGCCCTGATTTTAGCGGCGGTAAAAAACGGCCGGGGTGCTTCGGAAAGGAATTCAGTAAAATTCTCTGTTTTTCTTCGGCCTTCGGAGCGGACGACTGGGGTCATGTCGGAAAGCACTTTCGAGAAACTGACGAAAAAGGCCGATGAAGCGCAGGCTACACGCCGGCGGCGCCTTCTTCTGGGGGCCGGGGCCGTCGTCGGTGCCGGCGTGCTGGGGCTTCTTGCCTCTGTCGGCAGCCGTGAGATCGGTCTCTGGTCCGATGAGGCGCCCGCTCCGGCCCAGGCTGCCTGGTCCGCCTTCGTCAAGCTGCCGGACCTGACCGTCAATCTGCGGCCGACCTCCAAGGTCAAGCTGCTGAAGATCGGCGTCACTCTCCGCACCGCCCCCGACAAGGCGGCGGAGCTGGCGACGCTGGAGCCTGTCCTGATCGACGGGATGCAGGACTATCTGCGCCAGCTCGACGAGCACGACCTGGAAGGCAATGCCGGCCTCGCCCGCCTGCGCGAAGGCCTGCTGCGGCGCAGCCGGCTGCTGGCCGCGCCGGTGCCGGTCGAGGATGTCCTGCTCAGAACCATGATCCTTCAGTAGGTGAGCGATGATCGATCAACCCGATGAGACGGCCCCCGCCGACGAAGACGAGGCCCTCGTCGCCTGGGAGGCGATGGTGGCCGGCAGCGAGAAGACGCTGAGCCAGACGGAGATCGACCGGCTGCTGGACGTGGACGATTCCAAGTCGGTCCGGACCCGCAGCGTCATCGACCAGATCGTCAATTCCAGTTTCGTGAACTACGACCGGCTGCCCATGCTGGACGTGGTGTTCGACCGTCTGGTGCGGCTGCTGAACACCAGTTTCCGCAATCTGACCTCGGGCACGGTCGAGGTGACGGTCCAGCAGATCGCCTCGGTTCGCTTCGGCGACTACCTCTCGGGGATCCCGCTGCCCTCGCTGATCGCCGTCGTCCGCGCGGAGGAGTGGGACAACCACTGCCTGCTGACCGTGGACAGTGAGCTGATCTATTCGATCGTGGACATTCTGCTCGGCGGCCGGCGCAGCGATCCCGCGCCGATCGACGGCCGGCCCTACACGGTGATCGAACGGGCGCTGGCGGAACGGCTGATCCGCACCGTGCTGAAGGACCTCGGGACGGCCTTCTCCCCCCTCTCCGCCGTCGGCTTCGCCTGCGAGCGGGTGGAGACGACGCCGCAGTTCGCCGTCATCACCCGCAGCAACAACGCCTGCATCTCGGCCCGTTTCCAGGTGGCGCTCGACGGCCGCGGCGGCTGCGTCTCGCTGTTGATCCCCTATGCCACGCTGGAGCCCATCCGCGATCTGCTGTTGCAGATGTTCATGGGCGAGAAGTTCGGCCGTGACAGCATGTGGGAGACCCACCTGAAGAACGAGCTGCGTCGCACCAGCGTGGATCTGTCCGCGGTGCTGGGGCAGGCGCAGGTCAGCCTGACCGACCTGCTGGCGTGGAAGGAGGGCACGCAGCTCGTGCTCGACATGCGCCCCGAGGCGCAGGCGCTGCTGACCTGCGGCCATGTCCCGATGTTCGTCGGCGAGATGGGCCAGCGCAACGGCAACATCGCCATCCGTATCGACGCCGACCTTGGTGCCCAGGACGAGGTGATCCATGGCCTCCTTCAACGCTGAGCTGCTCCAGCACGGACTGAACCTGGCCCTGGCGCTGCTGTTCGTCGGCGCGCTGGTCCACCTTGCCCGGCTCAACCAGCGCCTGACGGCGCTGCGCGGCGCCCAGTCCGAGCTGCACGGCCTGCTCCGGTCCTGCTCCGACAATGTGGACACGGCCGAGAAGTCGATCGCCCGCCTCCGCTCCGCCACGCAGGAGATGGCCGTCGGCCTGGGGCGCAGCCTGGACGAGGCGGAGCGGTTGAAGGCCGACATCGACGCCACCTGCGCCGCGGCCCGTCGGCTGCTGGCCCGGTTGGAGGAAGGGCCGGCGCCCGCCCCCTTCATCGCCGCGGTGCCCGAGCCCCGGCCGGTTCCCCCGGCTCCGCCGGTTGCTGCGCCGGCGGACGCGGTGGCCGAAGCGGACCCCGCCCCGAAGCCGGCCGTCGCCACCGGCGCCGCCGAGCCGCGCTGGGTGATCCGCCGGCAGCGACCCGCCGCCCCGCCCGCGCCCGCGCCCGAGCCGAAGACCGGCGAACGCGCGGCCCTGCGCTTCTTCCGCGAGACGTTCCGCGGCCTCTGACGGCCTGCCGCCCGAGCCTGGGAGTACTGCCTGATGCCCCGTCCCCGACTGCTGCCCGTGATGATCGCCGCCTGCGCGCTGGCGGCCCCGCTCTATGCCGGCGGGGTCGCGGACACGCTGGCGGCCCTGGCCCAGTCCGCCGCCGCGCCCCCTGCCCCGCCCCCTTCCCGACAGCCGGAGATGGCCGGCGAACCGGGCTATGCCGACCTGCTGATGCCGTCCGAATCCACCCCCGGGGCGGCCCAGGGCGCGGCGCCGGCCCCGCTTGCGGTCCAGGGCGCTCCGGCCGGCGCCTGTTCCTCCGCCGTGCTGGACATGGTGGCCCAGGAACGCGCCGCCCTGGACACCCGGGCGCGCGACCTGGACAACCGGGCGCAGACCCTGGAGGCGCTGGAACGCCGCGCCAGCGAGCAGCTCGACCGCTTGCAGGCCGCCCGCACCGAGCTGGCGCGCCTGCTGGAGACGCGGACCAGCCTGTCCAAGGCCGATCTGCAACGCCTCGTCGGCATCTATGGCGCCATGAAGCCCAAGGATGCCGCCCGCCTGCTGAACGAGACGGAGACACCGATCCTCGTCGATCTGGTGGACGCCATGGAGGAGCGGCGCTCCGCCCCGATCCTGGCGGAGATGGACGCGGCCAAGGTGAATGAGCTGACCCGTACCCTGGCCCTCCGCCGGACGCCCGAAGCCGACCGTCCGCCGGCGCCGCAGCCTGTCCGCCAGCCGGCCCCGCGGACCGCCGCCCGGCCGGCCACGCCGGTCGCCGCCGCTGCCCCGGTGGAAGCGAGCCGGCCTGTTCCCGGTCCGGGCATGTGAGGGCCGGGCATGTGAGGGCCGGGCATGTGAGCCTGTGAGGGAAGGCCCCCGCCGCAGACGGCGGGTGACGGCAACAGCAGGATGGACAGGGCGGGCCGGGGGGATCTCTCCGGCCGGCTCTTTTCTGTCCGGGTGCTTCCGGGGAACGGGGATCGGCCCCGGTCTACCGCGGCGCCGGCCCCGGAGGTGGTGCGGGGGGCTGCCCGGGCGGTTGCGGTGCGCCGCCGCGAGCGCGCGCCTGGAGGCCGACGACGTAGCTGATCACTTCCGCCACGGCCATGTAGTGTTCCGGCTGCACCTCCTCCCCGATCTCCACCGACTTGTGGAGCGCGCGGGCCAGGGGCGGGTTCTCGACGACGGGCACCTTGTGCTCCACCGCCGCCTCGCGGATGCGCCTGGCCACCAGGTCCATGCCCTTGGCGAGGCAGACGGGGGCGGGCGCTTCGCTGAGGTCGTAGCGCAGGGCGACGGCGAAGTGCGTGGGGTTGGTGATGACAACCGTGGCCCGGGGGATGTCCGAGAACATGCGCTGGCGGGCCCGCTCCCGGCGGAGCTGGCTGATGCGTGCCTTCACATGCGGATCGCCTTCGGCCTGCCGGAACTCTTCCTTCAGTTCCTGGAGCGTCATGCGCTGCTGCCGCCGCCAGGAGACCTGCTGCCAGACCAGATCGAGCAGGGCGATGGCGATGCTGGCGACCAGGGTCGCCAGGAGCAGGCGGGTCAGGACCGAGGTCAGCAGCTCCGGCAGGGCGGCGACATCGGTCAGGGTCAGCGCCTCGATCCGGTGCAGTTCCGGTTCCAGCACCACCAGCAGGGCGGCGCCCACCGCCGCCACCTTCGCCAGCCCCTTCAGGAACTCGACCAGGGTGCGCAGGGAGACGAGCCGGCGCAGGCCGGCGATCGGGGAGATGCGCTCCAGCTTCGGCTTCAGCCGTTCGGTGGTGAAGACGATCCCGTTCTGGCCGATGGCCCCCAGCAGCACGGCGGCGATCAGGATGGCGGCGGCGGGCAGCAGGACCATGCCCACCTCTCCGCCCAGCCAGGCCAGCAGCCGGAAGGCGTCGGCCGGCGTCTGCAAGGGGAAGTCGCCTGGATTCTCCACCAGCGGCAGCAGGTCGTCGGTCAGGCGTCCGCCCATCCAGGAGCCCAGGCCCCCGACCAGGACGACACCCGCGAGCACCAGCATCATGGAGCCGACCTCGCGGCTGAAGGGCACATCGCCCTTCCGCCGCGCCTCGTCCAGCTTGCGCTGGGTCGGTTCCTCGGTCTTCTGGCTTTCTTCGGGCCGTTCCGACATGGCGGGTCCGCTCTCCGGTCAGAAGCGGCCCAGCCAGGCGCCGAAGGCGTCCAGGAAGCCGCCCAGGATGGCCGCCGCCACCAGCGCCAGCACGACGAAGCCGCCCAGGATCGACACCGGCAGGCCGACGAAGAAGACGGCGAAATGGGGCATGGCCCGGTTCACCAGCCCCAGCCCCACATTGTAGGCGAGTCCCAGCAGCAGGAACGGGGCGGAGAACTGCACGGCCAGACGGAAGGACAGGTTCACCGTCTCCGCCGTCACCTTGCTCAGCGACCGGGGGTCCGGGATCGTCGCGGCTGGCATGAGCTGGTAGCTGTCCAGCAGGGCCCGGATCATGGCGTGGTGCAGGTCGGTGACGAAGACCAGGACCAGACCGGCGACCATCAGATAGGCGCCCAGCACTGAACCGCCCTCGAACCCGGTGCCCGGCAGGGCGAAGATGTTCGACAGGCTGGCCGCCTGGGCGATGATCTGTCCGGCGATCTGCAAGGCCGCGAACAGGATGCGCGCGCCGATTCCGATCACGGCCCCGGCCATCGCCTCGCCCACGATGTGGTGCAGCAGCTCGGCCGGACCGGCGGGGGCGGCGGCCGGCAGCCCGGGCACCGCGGCGGCCAGCGCCAGCGCCAGGGCCAGCGCCGCCGCCATGCGCGTGCGCATGGGCACCGCCATCTCCCCGAAGCCGGGCAGCATCGACAGGGCGGCGCCGACCCGCACCAGCACCAGCAGGACGCCGTAGATCTCGCCGTTCAGCGTGGCTTGCAGGGTCACGCCCTTGCCTCAGATCTGGTCGATGGTGGTCACGGGCGCCTTACGGTGCAGCTCGTTGTGGCAGATCACGGGGGTGGAGGGGCTGACCCGTTCCAGCAGGGACCGCACGAAGGGCCGCGCGGCCGGGGCGACCAGCACGGCCGGCCAGTGGTCGCTGCCGGCATGGGCCTGGATCTTCGCCCGCGCCGCCAGCAGGAAGTCCTGCACCTGGCTGGGCGGCATGACGAAGCGGCGGTCCTCCCCCTCCTCCACGATGTTCTCCAGGAAGGACTGCTCCCAGTCCGGGCTGACGACGATCACCGGGATGTAGCCCTCGGCATTCATCAGGGACTGGCAGATCTGGAGAGCCAGCCGGCTCCGGACATGCTCGGTGATCAGGGTGACGTTGCGCGTCCAGGCGGCCGCCTCGGAGATGCCCTCCAGGATGATCGGCAGGTTGCGGATGGAGACGCGCTCGGCCAAGAGAGCCTGGAGCACCCGCTGCACCACCGACAGGCTGACCTGACCGGGGATCAGGTCGGCGACCAGCCGCTGGTTCTCCCGGTCCATCTCGTCCAGCAGCTTGCGGGTCGCGGCATAGCCCAGCAGGCCCGGCATGTGCTCCTTGATCACCTCCGACAGGTGCGTGGTGATGACGCTGTCCGCGTCCACCACGGTGAAGCCCTTCAGCTCCGCCTCCTCCGTCTGGGCCGCGTCGATCCAGCGGGCGGGCAGGCCGAAGGTCGGCTCGCGCGTGTCGACCCCCGGCACGTCGATGCCCTGGGCCCGAGGGTCGATCGCCAGCATCTTGCGCGGCATCACGTCCCCCTTGGCGACGACGACGCCCTGGATGGAGATCTCGTAGGCGTTCAGCGGCAGGCTGGCGCTGTCGCGCAGCCGCACCGACGGCAGCAGGAAGCCGAACTCCGTGGCGAAGCGCTTGCGCAGTCGGCGTACCTTGGCCGACAGGCCCTGCGCGGGGTCCAGGATCAGGGTGACGAGGCCGTTGCCCAGTTCCACCTTGATATCGTCCACCCGCAGCATCTCGGCCACCGGCTCCTCGGCCGTCGGCGCCTTGGCGGCCAGCATCTCCTCGTGCCTCTTCGCCTCCTCCTGCTTCTCCGCATGGCGGGGCAGGAACCAGGCCAGCCCGCCGGCCAGCGCCGCCAGCAGCAGGAACGGCGGCATCGGCAGTCCCGGCGTCAACGACAGGAGCCCCATCAGACCGCCGGCCACGGCCAGGGCCTTCGGATAGGCACCGAGCTGGCCCAGCAGCGCCTCGTCCACGGAGCCGCGGTTGCCGCCCTTGGAGACCAGGATGCCGGCGGCCAGACTGACGATCAGGGCGGGGATCTGGGTGACCAGACCGTCGCCGACGGTGAGGATCGTATAGGTCCGGGCGGCATCGCCGAAGGCCATGTCCTGCTGCGCGACACCGATCACCATGCCGCCCAGCACATTGATCCCGGTGATGATGAGGCCGGCCACGGCGTCGCCGCGGACGAACTTGCTGGCGCCGTCCATGGCGCCGAAGAAGGAGCTTTCCTGCTCCAGTTCCTGCCGGCGCCGCCGGGCTTCGGTCTCGTCGATCAGGCCGGCGGAGAGATCGGCGTCGATCGCCATCTGTTTGCCGGGCATGGCGTCCAGGGCGAAGCGGGCGCCCACTTCGGCGATGCGGCTGGCGCCCTTGGTGATGACGATGAAGTTCACCACCACCAGGATGGCGAAGACGATCAGGCCGATGACGAAGTTGCCGCCCATCACGAAGTTGGCGAACCCCATGATGACATGGCCGGCCGCATCCGTGCCGGTGTGTCCTTCCGACAGGATCAGACGGGTGGAGGCAAGATTCAACGCCAGCCGCAGCAGGGTGGCGATCAGCAGCACGGTGGGGAAGCTGGAGAAATCCAGCGGCCGGTTGATCCAGAGGGCGACCATGAGGATCAGCACCGCCACCGCCATGCTGAGCGCCAGCCCGACGTCCAGCATCCAGCTCGGCACCGGCAGGATCAGCACCGTCAGGATGAAGACCAGCCCCAGCGCGAACAGGACGTCGCGGTGCTTGAGGCCGAGGGGGATGGCGGCGGAGGCTGTGGTCATCGGGCTCGGCGCTCTGGCGGCGGAAGATCGGGAAGAAGCCTAGGCCCCCCGGGTAAAACCGGGGTTCAAGTCCGGTGGCCGGGGCCGCCTACCACGCCTTCGGCAGACGCCAGGCGCTCAGCGAGTCCGTCACGGGACGGATGACGGTACCGCCGGGGGCCGGGGCGGTGCGCTGGCGCGGCGGGGGGGCGTCGGCAAGATCGCGGCGGCGCTGAGCGACCAGGCGCATGTTCTCGGAGACACGGTCGAAATAGGCTTCGCCCCGCTCGGGCGTCCGGGAGTGGTAGTGCTTGACGGAGCGCGTCCAGTTGCGCAGATCGCCATGCAGGTCCTTCAGCATGGCCGCGGCATAGCCGACATTGGCCGTTGGATCGAGCGCCGTTTCCAGATCCGGAAACGCCTTCGGGTGCCAGTGCAGGTTGACTTGCAGGCAGCCCACGTCGATCGACCGGACGCCCCGGGCCCGCAGCGCGCGGACATGCGCCAGCGCCTCTTCCCGGCTCTTGAAGAAGCGCCCCTGCCCTTCGGCATTGACGGTCCAGGGCCAGACGGTCAGGCGCCCGTCCACGGTCCGGCCGGACTCCGTGACGCCCAGGGCCAGCAGCAGCCGGGAAGGCAGGCGGTGCGCCCGCTCTGCTTTGCGGATGGCGTCCAGGCAGAGGCGCTCGGGGGCCGTTGCCGGCAGCGCCGCAGGTTCGGACAGGGCCCAGCCCGGCGCCACGAGGCCCAGCCCGACCAGCACTGCCAGCAACAGCAGCCGGTGCAGCCGGCGGCGGCTGCGCTTCACGAAGATGCGGCGCGTCGCGGTGACCTCTCCCAGCGCCCTCATGGCGCGCCTCCGATCCGCGCCACCACCTGTTCGGTGAAGGTGGCCAGAACGCCATACATGAAGGGCAGCGACAGCACGATCGTCACCAGCATGGCGATGATCTTCGGCACGAAGCTGAGGGTCGCCTCCTGGAGCTGGGTAAGCGCTTGCAGGAGCGAGATGCCGAAGCCGACCAGAAGCGCGACTGCAAGCACGGGGCCGACGGCCCAGACCGCGGCCCAGATCCCCGCCCGCACCAGTTCGAAGACATCCGCCTCGTTCATGACAGCCGCTCAGATCCCCATGCGCATGATGTCGAGATAGGCGCTCACGAGCTTGTCGCGGACCGTGACGACGGCCTGCACGGTCATCTCTGCCGACATCACGGCTTGCACCACCTCCTGCGCGCTGGCCTTGCCTTGCAGGCCGGCGGCGGACATCTGTTCGCCGGTGTGGACCGTCTTGATGGCCGACTTGACGGCGGTCTCGACGAAGCCGGCGAAGCTGCCGCGCTCCGGCGCCGTCGCGGTATCGAGCGCCGGACCGGCAATGCCGGCCACCTTGCCGGCGGCATAGGCCTTGGCGACGCCTGCTGCGGGAACGATCATCTCCGGTCTCCCTGTCCGCTCAGCCGCGCAGCATGTCGATGGTGCGGCCCAGCATGCCGCGGGCCTGTTGCAGCACGTTCAGGTTGGCCTCGTAGGACCGCCCGGCCTCGCGCATGTCCATCATCTCGACCAGCGTGTTCACGTTGGGCAGCTTGACGTAGCCCTTCGCGTCCGCGGCGGGATGGCCCGGCTCGTAGCTCAGGCGGAAATCGGAGCTGTCGCGGCCGATCGTCTTGACCCGGACGGTATCCGCCCGGAGCGCCCGGTCGAGCACGCTGTCGAAGACGATGGTCTTGCGCCGGTAGGGATCGGCGCCCGGAGTCTCGCCGGTGGAGCTGGCGTTCGCCATGTTCTCTGCAACGACGCGCAGGCGGGTCGCCTGGGCCTTCATGCCGGAAGCGGCGATGCCGAAGGAGGAGGCAAGCGGATCCATTCTGTCGATCTCCCGTGGTCGCGCGGGGCTCAGCGGCCGGTGAAGGCCTGGCGGAGCATGCCGACATGCTTCTGGAAGAGGCCGGCCGCGAGGTCGTAGGCCTGCCGGACCTCGGCGGCCTTCATCATCTGTTCTTCCAGCACCACCCCGTTGCCGTCCGGCGCCATCTCGTAGGCGGCGGCCTGCCGGTCCTCCTTGAAGTCCCGCGCTTCGCGCAGGCCGGCCAGATGGGCGGGGTCGGTGAGCGAGGGACGCACCGCAGCCGACTGCATGGCCGACTGGAAGTCGAACGCCTTCAGGTCCTTGGCGCGGTAGCCGGGTGAATTGGCGTTCGCCACATTCTCGGCGATCACCTGATGGCGGGCGCCGAGATAGTCCATGCGCCGGCTGGCAAGATGGAAGAGCCCGATGGCGGCGAGGTCCATGACGTCGTGCCCCTGTGGTTCTGCGGGGCCGGCACGGGGCCGGCTTCTGTCGGAGCGGATGGTTCCATGCCGCCTTTAAAGCGGGGTTTAAGGCCCCTGACCGGGAC
The DNA here is from genome assembly GCF_042665545.1 of Rhodocista pekingensis. NCBI lineage: Bacteria > Pseudomonadati > Pseudomonadota > Alphaproteobacteria > Rhodospirillales > Azospirillaceae > Rhodocista > Rhodocista pekingensis. The sequence continues at coordinate 77,114 of NZ_JBHTCM010000028.1, forward strand.
GGCACGCTTTAAGCCGCTTTAAACCCGGCGGCCGAGGATGGCGGCCAAGCGCCGTCCGCGATCCCGTTCCCGGAGTCCCGTCCCATGACCGTCCTTGCCGGCCTTGCCGCCGACGTCCAGCACCTTCCCGGTCCCGTCTTCCATGGAAAGGTGTCCTCCTGTTCGGGGATGACGGTCGAGGTCGAGGGGCTGGAACGGCGGCTGGCCGTCGGCGATGCCTGCCGGGTCTTCGCCCGCGACGGCCGGCCGCTCGCCTGCGAGGTCATCGGCTTTTCCGTCGGCCGCGCCGTGCTGATGCCCTTCGGTCCGCTGGACGGGCTGGGGCTGGGCTGCCGGGTGGAGACCGGCGGCGAGCCGGCCTCCTTCCGCCCGTCGCTCTCCTGGCTCGGGCGGGTCGTGGACGGGTTCGGCCGGCCGGTGGACGGCCGGGGGCCGCTCTCCCGCGGTGACGAGAACCGTGTGCTGCGTGCCGCACCGCCCCACGCCTACGAGCGCCGCCGCATCGGGCCGCGGCTGGAGACGGGGCTGCGGGTGGTGGATACCTTCGTGCCGCTCTGCCGCGGCCAGCGCCTGGGTGTCTTCGCGGGGTCGGGCGTGGGCAAGTCCACCCTGCTGGCCATGCTGGCCCGCTCCAGTGCCGCCGATGTCAACGTGATCGGCCTGATCGGTGAGCGCGGGCGCGAGGTGCAGGAGTTCATCCAGGACGATCTGGGACCGGAGGGGCTGGCCCGCTCCGTCGTCGTCGTCGCCACCTCCGACGAGCCGGCGCTGATGCGCCGGCAGGCGGCATGGCTGACGCTGGGGCTGGCCGAGTACTTCCGCGACCAGGGGCGCGACGTGCTGTGCATGATGGACAGCGTCACCCGCTTCGCCATGGCCCAGCGGGAGATCGGTCTGTCCGCCGGCGAGCCGCCGACGACCAAGGGCTATCCCCCCACCGTCTTCGCGGAACTGCCCCGGCTGCTGGAGCGGGCCGGGCCGGGGCGCGAGGGCACGGGCGACATCACCGGCATCTTCACCGTGCTGGTGGAGGGTGGCGACCATGACGAGCCGGTGGCCGACGCGGTGCGCGGCATTCTCGACGGCCATCTGGTCCTGACCCGCTCCATCGCTGAGCGCGGACGCTATCCCGCGGCGGACGTCCTCAAGAGCGTGTCCCGCGCCCTGCCTGGCTGCCATTCGGATGAGGAGAACCTGACCATGGGCCGTGCCCGGGCACTGCTGGCCCGGTACGAATCCATGGAGGAACTGGTGCGGCTCGGTGCCTACAAGGCCGGCAGCGATCCGGAGCTGGATCTCGCCATCAGGGCGAATGAACCGCTGGAGAGTTTTCTGCGCCAGGGCAAGACCGAGACGACGGCGTCCGCTGACGCTTTCGCACGGCTTCAGGGCATCCTGGACGGGTTGGCACCGGAACCTCCCCTTCCGGAGGCGCCGGTGCACAAAAGACTGCCCCGCCCCGCCGGATGACGGGGGCCGGAGAGGCTCCGCGCGAGCTGTCGGGGCATGTGCTGTCTGCTTTCGGTTTCCCAGAATGTCGCTACGGTTTCCCTTCCAAATAAACCACCACATACCGTCTACGCGTAGACGGTATGTGGTGGCATCTCATGGATTGGACATAAATCAATCCCGTCAGAGACAGACGCCCGCCATAGCCAAGACACCGGCAATTCCTGAGCCCACAGCAGCCAGAAGAGTATGCCCGGTCCCCCGGGGAGACGATTCGTCCCAGCGCCGTCCCGGCGACAGGGCCATCGTTCTGCGGCCTGCCCTACCCTGCCCCGACTGAATATGCCCCAGGAAAGAGGAACTTGCGGGGTGCTCCCCTGGCACGGACGCGCTTTTGCCCGCAGGCCTACGGGTCTGCGATCCGGACGGGCAAGACCGGGCTGGCATATCCGAGGGGGTATGAAGATGACCTTCGACGTTGTCCCGCCCCGCAAACTCTGATAGCTGGCGCCCCCCGGATACCCGTTTGCAGGACATCATGGGCGAGATGCCGTCACAACTGCGCAAGCAGGCGCTCGACAAGGACCTCAAGAAGATCAGCGCTCTTGAGACTGTCGGTCACGAAGGCGGGCTGCGGCTGCTGCCGCTGGGGTTCAGTCTGATCTTCCTGGTGCTGGTATGGCTGCTGGCCACCAACCAGGTTCTCCCCGGTTCCGGTGCCGGGCTGGTGGTCGCAGCGGCGGTCATCGGTGGCTACATGGCACTGAACATCGGTGCCAATGATGTGGCCAACAACATGGCCCCGGCGGTGGGGGCCCGGGCTCTGACCATGACCGGCGCGCTGGTGGTCGCGGCGATCTTCGAGGCGGCCGGGGCGTTGATCGCCGGCGCCGATGTCGTCGAAACGATCAGCCGTGGTATCATCAACCCGGCGGCCGTCTCCGGGAACGCCACCTTCGTCGCGCTGATGATGGCGGCCCTGCTGGGCGCCGCATTGTGGCTCAATCTGGCGACATGGATCGGTGCGCCCGTCTCGACGACACACTCCATCGTCGGTGGCGTGCTCGGCGCCGGGATCACGGCGGCCGGGTTCGACGTGGCGAACTGGCCCGTGATGGGCGCCATCGCCGCCAGCTGGGTGATCTCGCCGCTGCTCGGCGGCCTGATCGCGGCCGGCTTCCTTGCCGTCCTCAACGCGCTCATCCTCCAGGCGGATGACAGAATCGCCGCGGCACAACGCTGGGTGCCGCTGATCGTCGGGGTCACGGCGTCAGCCTTCACCGTCTATCTCGTCCAGAAGGGACTGTCCAAGGTCTGGCATCCGGGCACCGGGACCCTGCTCTTCCTGTCGGTCGCCATCCTGCTGGGAGGGGCACAGTTGGCCCGCATGGCCATCGCCCGGCGGGCGCCGCTTCTCGACAACAGCGAGAAGGCGGTCGGAACGCTTTTCATGGTGCCGCTGATCGTGGCCGCCGCCCTCCTCTCCTTCGCGCATGGGGCCAACGACGTGGCCAATGCGATCGGTCCCCTGGCGGCCATCGCCGCCGCGGTCGGCGGGGAAGCCGGAGCGAAGGTCGCCGTGCCGAGCTGGATCATGCTGATCGGTGCCATCGGCATCTCGGTCGGCCTTGCTCTGTTCGGCCCCCGCCTGATCCGCGTGGTCGGGGAGAAGATCACCAAGCTGAATCCGGTGCGGGCCTTCTGCGTCGCCCTGTCGGCCGCGATCACTGTCCTGGTGGCCTCGGCCCTGGGGCTGCCCGTCAGTTCGACGCACATCGCCGTCGGGGCCGTGTTCGGAGTCGGTCTTGCCCGCGAGTACCATGTCAGCCGCGGTGGTCACATCCGCCGCGCCCTGCGGCTGAGAGGCGTGGACGGTCCTGCGCCGGCCGCCGCCCCCGAGCCGGTCCTCTATCCTGTGCCGGAAGAGACCCTGCGCAAGGTGGCCAAACGTCGGCTGGTCCGCCGCAGCCACCTGTTGACCATCGTCGCGGCCTGGGTGATCACGGTTCCGCTCACCGCGCTGATCAGCGCCGCCCTCTTCCTGGCAATGCGGAGCTTCGTCGCCGGCATCTGAGGGCCCGCCCGCGGGCGCCTCCCCCAAGCCGCGCGTCAGCCGCGACAGTCTGGGTCCGGCAGCCAGGGCGGTTCGGGCTGCTCGATGGCGTCCCGTCCCTCGTCGTCCAGGCCCTGGCGACGCTCCCGGCTCGCCCGGCGCCAGCACGCCTCCCGGCTCCAGAACTCGCCGAGTTCCTCCTTCAACGGGATGAGCGGCCCCAGATCCTCCGGCGCGATGAGATCGAGATCGAGCAGCCGCCGGATCAGCAGGCGGATGGCACGGGAGCGGCTGGGCGGGGACAGGTCGGCCGCATCGGTGCGGCCGCAGGGGCGGCGCCGGTAATCGTCGATCGCCAGCTTGTCGAGGACGGCGATCTCGATGTCGTTGAGGTGGGCGACGACCGACGTCCCCCGCCGGCCGCTGCGGTCCTCCAGATTGCGCTGACGCCAGCGCCGCTGCCGCTCCCGCCGGCTGATCCGGGCACGCATCTCCTTGTCCACGACCTTCCCCTGCCTGGTCACGATCCAGGACAGATTAGGCGGGCCGTGGGCCGGATGACAGCCCGGGAACGGGGGCGCCTACCAGCGCCGCCGGAGGGACGCCGCCGCCAGAAGCGTGGACGGGTCCAGGCTCGTGCGGCCGCCGTTGCCGGAAAGAAGTTGCACCAGGGGGGAGGACGAGGCGCTGTTGCCGTTATCCTCGCCGGTCACGTCCCACATCAGGAGGAACTTCTCGATCAGCTTACCGACCTCCGCCGGGTCCTTCAGCTTCTTGATGTCGAACTTGCTCGACAGCATGTCGACCTGTCGGTCGAGATCGATCTGCGCGGACTGCGAGGGCAGGTTCAGCGCCAGCCGCGCCACCTTCGCCAGTGCCTGGTCGGCCAGAACCTGATACCAGCTCGTGAGGCCCCCGGCCTTGCGCTGGAAGTAGAGGCCCAGGCGCAGCGCCTCGTTGGCGTTGCCGGCCGACACCTCGAAGCTCTGTGTCGTGTAGCGGTTGACGATGTCCTCGACGAAGGCGGGACTGCCGCGCCGCTTCGCCCCGGAATTGGTCATGCCGAAGGCGAGCGCCAGCGCCTTCTCCTCCGGACCGGCCTTGACCGCGAAGGAGGTGGCGCTGTTCGGGTCGCTCTCCAGCACCTTGCGCAGATAGGTCCTGTCCGTCGCCTTGTCCTCAAGATCGAACGCCTTGAGCACGATCGGGAGCAGCTTGCGGTCGTTCAGCAGGTCATCGACGGAGTCCAGGGTCGGGATCGTCTTGGCGAGGGTGGCGACGTCCCGCTTGACATCGTACCGGGCAGCGAACGCAGCCTTGTCCCGGTCATAGGTGCTGCTCAGGATCTCCCATTGCAGCTTGGACGAAACGGCGCTGCCGCGCGGATTGCCGCTGGCGTCCCAGATGTTGAAGAACGCCTCGCGGAAGTCAGCCTGCACGCTGGCCACCTTCATGTTGGCGAAGGGAACCGCAGCCTCCAGCGATTTGGCCTGGGCGGCAGCGTCCACCGGGCCGATCGGCTCGGGCATGGAATAGACAGTACGAACGACTGCCGCCATTCCGTCGTCCGCCATGATATCGGCCCAACTGGTCTTGCTGGGGAACTTGCGTGTGAAGTCCAGCATCATGCCAAGGGCTTCGTTTTTCTCGGTCACCGTCTCCTCGAACCGCGCCGTCACATAGAGGTCGGCAATCTGATTGGCGAAGGATGGGCTGGCCTTGGCCCGAGCTGCGCTGCTACCGGAAGATCCACTGGCGCCGAAATTGAACGCGGCCGCCAGTTCCCGGAACCGCGGATCGGCGATGCGGTTAGCCGGAGAGGACGGGTCCGACAGGTCGCTGGTGAGGATCTTGCGCACCAGAGCCTGGGAATTGATCTGATCCTCCAGCCCGAAGGCCCGCATCACATAGCTGTAGAGGCGGCGGTCCGACATCAGTTCGTCGACCGTGCCGACGGAGGCGAGCTTGGCGCGCGCGTACTGGGTGTCCGCCTTGTTGACCGGATCGCTCATCATCATGGTCTTCTGGCGGTCGGCGGTGCGGCCCAGCAGCCGCCACTGCGTGATGCTGGACCCCGTCCCACCGCTGACGGTACCGGCGCCGAAACCGACCACGCTCATAGTTCGATCTCCTTCCGTACAGCCCTGGCATCGGGTGGTTCCGACGTTTCGTCGGACGGCACATAGCTCGGCGGGATGCGCAGCAGCACATGGCCCGTGCGCGGGTCGATGACCTCGGTGAACAGGCGGCTGGTTTCCGGGTCGAGCTGGACCCGGTACGGCCGGTAGGAGGGGGACGGTTCGATGGGCGGGGGTGGCGGTTCAGGGGGCTTCTCTTCCCGCGCCTCGCGGGTGCGTGCCTCGGTGACGACCCGCTCCGGCAGGCGCATCTTTGTCGCCGCCTCGCTGGCCGAAACCCCTTCGACAGGCTTGCGTTCGCTCATCATCCCCTCCTTGTCCCGGCGGCGGTTCCGGCCTCCCGGCGTTTACCGGGCCGGGATCGCCTGGTCGCCGGCAGGTTCGTCCGCAAACGTCGCGCCAGCCGCCACCCGGTCGTCGCCCAGCAGGTCGGCCTCGTAGGCGATCACCGGCCGAAGGGCTGCGAGCGCCTTGTAGTGGTCCCCGTCCCGGACATGGGCAGCCGCTTCGGCCAGATGCCGGGCCATCTCCGTGTCGGTGACGGCCTCGCTCAGGGGGCCGATCAGCATCTCGTAGGTGCGCCGATGTTCGGCCATCCGGGGCGGGTCGATCAGCATGCACTGGATGGCGAAGTAGGTCCGCCGGGCCGGCGAATTCGCCTCTTCAAGCTGCATGATGCTGCGGCCGGTCATCACCTGGGCGTGGTTTGCAACGGTCACGGTGTTGCGGTGACGGCCGTTTTCGATGACCACGCCGTTGACGATGAACTTCTCGAACGGCTTGAGCTTCAGCTTCAGACCCATGGACGGCTTCCCTCAGGCCGCACCGGCGGATGCCGACCCCAGCCCCTGCATCACGGTCCGGTTGACCTCGATCAGCGGGGTGAGCGGACGCCCCTCGGTCAGGACTTCGCTGCTGTAGCGGTTCACCCAGAGGCCGAGCGAAATGAGGCCGGCCTTCAGAGAATCGGGCAACAGATTGTCGGGCTCTGCCAGGTCCGTCACCAGGGCGCCCCAGAGTCGACGGTTGCGGTCGACCGCCCGGATCGTGGCGAAGGCGTCCGGCTGCCGGGTGCAGACCTCCAGTTCGGCCGTGACCTGAGAAAAGACACGGTGCTCCAACTGCCGCGGGCTGACGGTATCCCGCATCGACTGACGATAGGCGGCTACGCTCATGGTTTCCGTCCTCATGATCTCATGTCCGCCAACAGTAGCAGCCCGCGATTAAACCCGGGTGAAGGGTTATCCTTGGAAATTTATGGAAACTTTCTGTTCTGGAACAGGAAAAAGGGACCGCCTTGCGGCGGTCCCTTTCCCGGGGCAACGATCCTGGACTGACCGCGGATCAGCGGAACAGCGACAGGATGTTCTGCGGCGCACCGTTGGCGATGGAGAGCGCCTGGATGCCGAGCTGCTGCTGCACCTGAAGGGCCTGCAGACGAGCGGACTCCTCGTTCAGGTTGGCGTCCACCAGGGTGCCGACGCCCTCGTTCAGGCTGTCGATCAGCTTGCTGGTGAAGTCGACCTGGAGTTCCAGACGCTTGCCGACGTTACCGAACTCAGCCGCGGCGTTGATGGAGGTCGTCATCTGCGCCTCCAGGGCCAGAAGCTGGGTCTGGGCCGCCGCAGCGTTGGCAACGCCGTCGGCGCCACCGGTGATCGCGGCGCTGAGGCCGGCGACGAACGTCTGCACGGCCGTCATGTCGACGCCCGACACCGTATCGGTCACCGCCGAGATGGAGCTGCCCGAGCGGTTGATGGACACGGTCAGAACGCGAGCCGTGGTGTTGTTCAGCAGGTTCTCGCCATTGTAGCTGGCGGCCGAGATCGTGTTCTGGATGTTCGCCGCGAGGCTGTCCAGCTCCTTACCGATCTTCGCATGGTCGACCGAGGAGGAAGTGGCCAGCGAAAGCTGGGCCTTCACTTCGCCCAGCAGCTTCTGGATGTTCTCGGCGCCGACCCGGGCCGTCTGCACCGTGGCGGAGTTGATCGCCAGGTTCTCGTTCAGAGCCTTGAGCGCGCTGACGTCCGACTTCATGGTCGTCGCGATGGACCAGTAGGACGAGTTGTCCTTGGCGGTGGCGACCTTCATGCCGGTGGAGATGCGGTCCTGAACGGTCTGCAGATCCTTGCTGGTGCGGTTCAGGGTCTGCAACGCCACCATGGCGCCGGTGTTGGTGAGAATCGAGGAAGCAGCCATTTTCGTCGTCCTTCATGGATGGGGTTGGTCAGGGCGCCTTCTGGCACCGCGTCGGTGCGGGCTGTGCCGCCGTTTCCGACCGTCTCCACCCTGGCACGGTCCGTTTAAGCCCGGGTAAAAATCGTTTCCTTTTTGGCGACGACGGCGACGCGTCACAGCAGAAGGGCCGCCGGTCGATACCGGCGGCCCTTTCCATCCTCTCGGCTGCCGCAGCCTCGGAGACTACAGTTCACGCTCCACCCGGGCGAAGCTGGTCGTGACAGCCCGTCGAGCCTGACCGCTGCGCCCGTAGACCCCGTCACTGCGGCTGCGTTCGATCGCGCCGGCAATATGGCGCGCGACCGCCGATACGGCATCCTGGGCCGCGCGGATCGCCCGCCGGTTCGTTTCGACGGCCCCGCGCAGCCGGGTGGCCGCGGCCCGCACGGCGACCGGGTCGTCGACCGGCGGCGCGGAGGTTTCTTCTCCGCCACCATCCGGCGTGGCCGCAGTCGTTTCCTCGGCCGACTCCGCCCCCGTCGCGGCCCCCTCCGCAAGCTCGGCCGCCACGCCACCGGTCTCGACCACCGGCCCGGGGAGGACGGGCGGTTGCGGCCGGTTGGCTTCCTTCAGCAGAATCCCGAGCTGCTCGAAAAGGGCCTGCTTGGCCTCGGTATAGAGCTTCAGCTCCTCCGCATCGGCGCGGGCGACCCGTCCCGTCTCCTCGTCGAGAAGATCGGCCAGATTGTCGAAGGCGGTCCGCAGCCGCTGGCGCAGGTCGGGCGGCAGAGTATCCACATCCATGACGTCAGCTCTCCTTGGCCTGGCGATAGGCGTTGATCTGGGCATAGACGGCTTCGGCGATCCCGGTTCCAGCCCCGTTTCCCCCGGCCATGGCCGACCCGTAGTTCTCCAGCAGGAGTCCACGATAGGTTTCCTCGGCGAAACCACCCCCGAACGGGCCGTCCGTGGACAGGCCCGCGAACATGGCTTCCAGCATCTGCGACATCATCATGCCCTCGAAGGCCTTGGCCGTCTTCCAGGCTGGATCGTTCGCCCGGGCAGCCGCAGCAGTGGCGGGCGTCGCCGCCAGGGGGGATACATGCATCACAGCACCTCCAGGTCGGCGTGCAGGGCACCGGCGGCCTTGATCGCCTGTAGGATGGAAATGATGTCCCGCGGGCCCGCCCCCAGCCGGTTCAGGCCGTCAACCAGTTCGCGCAGGCTGACGCTGCCCTGGACGATGTTCAGGCGGTTGCCGGAGCCGTCATCCACCTGGATGTCCGTCCGCGGCACCACCACGGTCTGGCCCTGCTGGGCGAAGGGGCCGGGCTGGGAGACCTGCGGGGTTTCCGTCACCCGCACGGTCAGGTTGCCCTGGGCGATGGCGACGGTGCTGATGCGCACGCTGTCGCCCATGACGATGGTCCCGGACTGCTCGTCGATCACCACCCGCGCGGGCTGATCCGGGGTGACTGGGAGCGTCTCGACCCGGGAGATCAGGTCCGCGACATTGCCGCTGTAGGCGCCGGGCACCGTCAGCTCGACCGTCGTCGGGTCGGTGGCACGGGCGGAATAGGCGCCGAGCTGGCGGTTCACGGCCTGGGCGATGCGGGTGGCGGTGGAAAAGTCCGGATTGCGCAGCGTCAGCCGAACGCGCGCCAGATCGTTCAAGGCGAACTCGACCTCACGTTCGACGATGCCGCCGTTGGGGATGCGGCCGGACGTCGGCACGCCCTTGGTGACGCTCGCCGCCTCCCCGCGGGCGGAGAACCCCCCCACCGCCACCGAGCCCTGCGCGACCGCATAGACCGAACCGTCGGCTCCGATCAGCGGGGTGGCCAGCAGGCTTCCGCCCAGCAGGCTGGTGGCATCGCCCATGGTGGAAATGGAAACATCGAGTCGCGACCCCTGACGCGCGAAGGGCGGCAGTTCAGCCGTGACCATCACCGCGGCGACGTTGCGGGTCTTCACGTTCAGGCCGGTGATGTTGACGCCCATGCGCTCCAGCATCCCCTCCAGGCTCTGCTGCGTGAAGGGAGAGTTCTGGAGGCGGTCCCCGGTGCCATCCAGTCCGACCACGAGGCCGTAACCGATCAACTGGTTGCTGCGCACCCCCTCGACCTCGACCAGATCCTTGATGCGCATCTGCGCGAAGACCGGGCCGGCGGACGGCAGGACGGACAGGAGCAAGGCCAGGACGACTGCGAGGGCGCGCTGGCCGGAACGGCGGGCATCCATGCCTCAACCCCGTTTTCTTTTCGGCAACAGGGGGCAGCCTAGCGGCAGCGGGTTAAAGCGGCTTTTAGCCCGGAAGGTCGGAGCGCGGCTTTGTTAAGGTGTTTATCTACAAATCAAACTATACTTTATTCATGGATTAAACTCAGATTAAAGGCGCTGGATCCTTGACTCTTGCCAGCAAGTCATGCGGTAGATAATCAAGAAAGTGGTAAGACCAAATAACAAACAATTTTACGGAAATCTTCTCACGACGGGTCGCCCGGTCCGCCGGGATCAACATGGAGAGGGGGCATGCGAATCCTGCTTATCGAAAACGAGCGGCTCATCGCTGCGGCACTGCACCGGGAGATCGGCAAAGCCGGCCTGCGGTGCGAACTGTCGGACGAGGCTGACGCCATCCGGCTGATGCAGGAAGGTGACGACAGCTTCGCCGACTATGATGCGATCCTGGTCGGAACCGTGTCGAACGGCGGCGGTCTGGTTTCGCAGCTCCGTCGCTGCTCCGGACACACGATCATCATCGGCCTGCTCGGCCATCGCTGCGTCACCAGCACGATCGCCTATCTGCGCTCCGGCGCCGACGATGTGCTGGTGAAGCCGATCAACGCGCTGGAATTCGAAGCCCGGCTGCACGCGGTGCGCCGGCGGGCGCACGGCCATAGCTCCTCCGAGCTGCGCGTCGGCCGCCTCACCGTGTATCTCGACGGGCGCGATCCTGCGGTGGACGGCCAGCGGCTGCGGCTCAGCCACCGTGAGCATGCCATCTTCAGCGTGCTGGCCCTGAATGTCGGCCGCGTCGTTTCGAAGGAAAAGATCTACGAAACGGTCTATGGCCTGACCGGCTCCGATCCGTTGGACAAGGTCATCGACGTCTATATCTGCAAGCTGCGCAAGAAGCTGGCGGAAGCAACGGGCGGCGACCGCTATATCGAGACCGTCTACGGCCGCGGCTACAAGTTCGAAGCCCCGTCCGAAGAGGAAGCCGACATCGGGGCCGTCGCGCACATCGCCCCCCTCTCCCCTGCCCTGGCCGCGGACGACGGCCGCCACGTCAGCGGCTGAAGCAGTTCCGCGCCGGCGGGCATCGCGGTGCCCGCCGGCGTCGACCCCGCTCCATTCCGATCATCCGGCCCTGCTGACGGGCCTTGCCCGGACTCCGGCGCTGGTGGAAACGGTATGGTCAGGCTTGGCCCCTGACTGCCGCTTCCGCCAGCGCCTTTTCCGTGGGCGCGTTACCGCACCGATGAGATGGTGCCGGAAGCGCTACGGCCCCGGGCGGTGATCTCCACCCGGGGCCGTTGCCTGTGGGAGCGGCGCGTGCGGGGCCGGTATCAGAGGAAATCGATCAACGACAGCTTGCTGATCCGGCTTGTCATGGCGAAGGTCGCCTCAAGCTGGGTCTCCAGCGTGTTCAGGCGCAGTCCCGTCTCGTAGGGATCGGCCATTTCCATCTGGGTGATCTGCTTCGACAGCAGCCCGTCCTCGACCTCGTGCCGCTCATCCGCCCGCTTCAGCAGTTCCTCCTGCAAGCCAAGGATGCCCTGGGTGTCGATCAGCTCGTCGGTCGCCTGGGTGATCAACCGCCAGCCCTGGTCGGTGATCCGCTGATAGGCCTCGGTGGAGACGGACTCGGAAGGAACCGCCGCCAGCAGATAGAGCCCCTTCAGCAAGGTCCGGACGGGTTCGTCGCCAGCGGTACAGGCATAGGTGACCGGCAGGTCCTCGCCCGCCCGCCCCTTCACCTGGGTCGTGCTGCCCAGGAAGAAGGTCTTGGAGAAATTCTCCGGGGCGGCCGGTCCGCCGCCATAGGTGTCGGAGAACAGCGACGACAGACCGTTGGGTCCGTTCAGCGCCGCATCCACATCGGCCGCCGTCGAGGTCGGCCCCAATGAGGAAAGCACGGACTTAACCGCGTCCAGCGGCACGACGCCGGACGGCGCCGCCTCCGTCGGCGGCTGCATCGGCCGGGTATCGAAGCGCGTCCCGGCGAAGAGATAACGGCCGGACTGGGAGGAGTTGAACATGGAGGACAGGGTCTGAAGCGCGTTGAGCGCGGCTTCGTCGATCGTCGCGGCTGCGGCCCCGTCGCCCGAGCCGGAAACCGACAGGGCCAGATCCCGGACATGGGTCGCCGATCCCCGGACCTTGTCCAGCGCTTCCTGCATCAGCGTGAGCCGCGAGGACTGCGTCTGGATGGACTGGCGGTACTCGGCCGTGGTCTGACGGGCATTGCGCAGATCCAGCAGCAGCGCCGCACGGCTGCCCACGGAACCGGCGACATCCGACTTCTTGCCCGTCCCGATCTCCAGCTCGAGGGTATGCATGTCCGTCTGCATGGTACGGACAAGGTTCCGGGTCTGGCGCGCCAGTGCCATGGTCGAGATGGAAGAAACAGACATGCTAGATCTCCATGAGCGTATCGAGCATGCGCGATGCGGCCTGCATCACCTGCCCGGCGGCGGCGAAAGCCTTCTCGATCAGCAGGAGTTCCTGCATCTCTTCTTCGATGTTCACGCCATCCTTCGACATGCGCGCCGTATCGACCGTTTCCAGCAGCACACTCTGGGCCTTGGCGTCGTTCGCCGCCGTCGCGCGGAGCACCTGCTGATGCCCCATGGCCGCGGACGCGAACCCCTTGAGGGTTCCTGTCGGGATCAACCCGGCACCCGCGTCGAAACTGACGGTCTGCTGGAAGACCCCCAGGAACGAGCGGATCTGGGCGGTGTCGCCGACATCGCCGGTGGTCGCGGCATGGATGCCGGTGCGCAGCAGGGCCGGATTGCCGCCGGCCTCGACCCGGACAAGGTCGTTGACGGCGATGCGACCCGCCAGCCCGGCCGGTCCCGGCGATGCGGCCGAATAAGGCGGGGTGCGGGAGTGCCGGACCCCGCCATCGGTGAACAGGCCGGTATCCGTAAGGCCGGTGCCGGCAATGGAGGCGTCGGCCGCCTGGAAGCGGTCCGCCAGGACGCTGGCGATCTCGTCGATCTGGCGCCGCGCCTGCGGCATCAGGCTGTCACGCACCTCGAACAGCCCGGCGATGCGGCCGGATTTCAGCGGAAGCGGATAGCCGCTCCCGGGGGCGATGTCCGCGCCTTCGACCTTGAGGCCGCTCAGCATCGACGGGTATTCGGTGGTGGAGCCGATGACCGCGGTCGGCGTGAACTCCAGCATCCGCGCCGAACCGTCCAGCAGGGTCACCCCGCCGTCGGTCATGATGACCAGTTCATTCGGGCTGCGCGTGAAGTACTGGATGCCGATCTGGTCGGCGATACGGTCCAGCAGCACATCGCGCTGGTCTTCCAGCTCGGAAGTGTCCTGGCCGCTGCCGGTCCGCATCTTCACTTCGCGGTTCAGCTTCTCAAGCTGGACCAGCGCCTGATTGACATCGGCCACGGAGGCGGCGATATCGGAATCCGCCTGCTGGCGGACCTGCTTGATCTTGTCGTCCGCCGCGTTCAGCCGGTTGGCCAGCGACACCGCGGCATCGACGACGGCACGCTGCTGCACCGGGTTGTCGGGCAGTTCCTCAAGGGCAAGAAAGGCGGTCTCCAGCGCCGTGACGGCGGACGAGAGGGAGCGCTCCTCCTGCGGCTGGCCGATGCTCTCCGTATAGACCGCCAGCGCATCGGCCCGGGCCGCCTTGGCGGCATAGTCCGATGACTGCGTGCGGACCTCGCGGGCCAGATGCGCATCGGCGCTGCGCCGGACATCGCGCACGGTGACGCCCCGGCCCTCCCCGCCGACGGTGAGGGAGGCGAGTGTCACCTCCTTGCGGGTGTAGCCCGGGGTCGTGGCGTTCGCCACGTTGCGGGCAAGGACCGCGGACTTCCGCTGCTGGGCCTGAAGGCCCGTCAGCGCCGTCTGCAAGGCAAGGCCGAGGCTCATCGTACCCTCCCCGTCAGCGCATCAGGCGCGAAACTTCATCCAGCATCTCATCGGCCGTCTGGATGATCTTCGCGTTGGACGAATAGGCGCGCTGGGTCTCGATGATGCTGGTCAGCTCCTCCGCGATATCCACGTTGGAGGCTTCCAGCGCGCTGCCGTCGACGGCCCCGGCCTTGCCGGAGCCGGCATCCCAGAGATAGTAGTCGCCGGACTCGCGGCTGACCTGGAAGGCGTTGCCGTCCATGCGGCGCAGCCCGTCCGGGTTCGTCACGTCGGCCACCGGGATCTGGTAGACCGCCTGGCGCAGGCCATTCTTGTAGATGGCGGTCATGATGCCGTCGTCGCCGATCTCGACCCGCTCCAGCGGAGCATAGCTCGCGCCGTCCTTGTTGATCTTGGTCGGCACGTAGTCGTCGCCCCACTGGGTCAGCCCGCCCGTCTGGTTCGGACGCCCCAGATTGACGACGATCGGCTGGCCGTTGACGTCCAGCTTCAGGGTGCCGGCGGCGGCATCCACATCCAGGGTCGGCGAGGCGCCGACCTCCGACATCGTGTTCAGCGACCCCGGCGGGCCGGCCGTGGCGGTGTTGCCGTTGAACTCGATGTTGACCGTTCCCAGCGACGTCGCGCCATCATAGACGGTCAGGTTCCACTGGTTGTCGGTGGACTGCGGGGCCCACTGGAGCGTCAACCGGCCGGTGCCGCCCAGCGGCGTGTAATAGTCCACGGAGGTGGAGAAGGGCTGGGCCGCCGGGGTCTGACCGGTCTGGCTGGCCGGCAGGTTCGCCGCGAAGTCGATCTGCGTCGTCGCCTTGGCAAGCCCGGTGATGGAGGAAAGGTTCACCGTCTCCAGGCCGGTGAAGCTGGTGCGCGACGGCTCGCCGCCGACCACCTTGCCATCCGGCCCCAGCTTCCAGCCTTGCAGGAAGTAGCCGGCCGTATTGTGCAGGTTGCCGTTCTCATCCACACGGAACGCGCCGGAGCGGGTCAGCATGTAGCTCGGCGCATCCCCGTTCACGGCGGCGGAACGGTTGGAAACGACAAAGAAACCGCGCCCGGCGATCGCCATGTCGGTCGCCGAGGTCGTGGCCTGCACGATGCCGCCGCGGGATACCTCGGTGTGCAGGTCGGCCTTCACGCCGCCGGCAGAGTAGCTGCCCTGATTGGAGGCACTGGTCACCAGCGTCGAGAACTGCACGCCGGACCGCTTGTAGCCGACGGTGGAGGAGTTGGAGATGTTGTCGGAGATCGCGGCGAACTTGGCGCTCTGCGCGGCCAGGCCGCTGACCCCCGAATACATGGCGCTGTAGATGCTCATGGCGGTTTTCCATCGTTTGTCGGCAGATCGGCGGAGTCCGCTGGGACCTCCTCCTGCCGCACGGTATGCCGGCGCCGTTTAAAGGCGCGTGAAAACGCTGCGGAGATGGTTTCCTATTGAGAAACAGGCGCGCCGGGCAGCGGCACGCGGCGCATGACGATGATGCTGATGCGCCGGTTGCGGGGATCGCCCGGTTCCTCCGGCAACAGGTGCAGCGTGTCGGCCAACCCCTCCACCCGGGCCACCCGGCCCGGCTGGATGCCCTTCTGGAGCAGGACGCGCCGGGCGGCGTTCGCCCGGTCGGCGGACAGCTCCCAGTTGCCATAACGCGCATTGGCGGCGAACGGCCGCCCGTCGGTGTGCCCGCTGATGGCGATCCGGTTCGGCACCCCTGACAGGGCCTCGGCGACGATGCCCAGAAGCGTCACGGCGCGATCGTTGAGGTCGGCCGCACCGGAATCGAACATGGAGAAGTGCGGCCGGTCGGTGATCTGGATGCGCAGACCGTCCGCGGTCCGCTCGAACACCAGGTTCTGCGACAGATCGGCCAGATCGACCGCGGATGTCAGCGCGTCACGGACGGACTGTTCGATGCGGTCGAAGCTCTGCTCCTCCGCCGCCACCTGCTGGAGCTGCTGCTCCAGGGCCGCGTTCATCGGGGTGCCGTTCTGGTCGGCCGGCGCTGTCTCGGCGCTTTCCCGGGACGAAGCGCCCCCGCCTTCGCCTTCGTTCAGCTCCCGGTCCGGACCCGGCGGTGAGAGCGTCGGCACGCGCGCGGTGGGGATCGTCTCCCAGGCGCTTGCCGCGTTGCTCGTGAGAGCCCCCTCGCGCGCCACCGACTGGCCGGCAAGCTGGCCGTTGGCGCCTGAATTCGCATCGGACACGGCGATCGGGTTGAAGTAGTCGGCGATCCCGTGCCGCTGTTCCGGCGTGGTCACATTCACCAGCCACAACAGCATGAAGAACGCCATCATCGCCGTCACGAAGTCGGCATAGGCGATCTTCCAGGTGCCGTTCCCCTCCAGCTCGTCCGATTCTTCCGGACCGCGGCGTTTGATGACGATCTGTGGTTTCTGGGGCTTCCCCGTCATGGCTCAGGCCGCCTTCTGACGTTCGGTCAGGCGGGCCGCGGCGGCGGTGGTCACCTCCTCCACATCGTAGAAGCTCGGCTGCACCTCCGAATAGAGCACCTTGCGGGCGTGCTCGACACAGATCGCCGGGGCCGACCCGTGCAGATAGGCGGTCAGACCGGCCTTCATGCACTGGAAGTACTTCAGCTCCTCGTCGCGCATGCGGTGCGCGGCCCCCGCGAGCGGACCGATGAATCCGTAGGAGAGCAGCACTCCCATGAAGGTGCCGACGAGTGCCCCGCCGATCATGTGCCCGAGGACCTCCGGCGGGGCCGCGATGGACCCCATGGCCTTGATCATGCCCAGCACCGCCGCGACGATGCCCAGGGCGGGCAGCCCCTCCGCCACGACATGCAGGGCATGGGAGACCCGTTGCAGTTCCTTCTGGAGGGTGGACAGTTCCTCGTCCATCAGGGCTTCCATCTCATGCGAGCGGTCGGCCCCGAGCGACATCAGACGCAGATAGTCGGTGAGGAAACGCACGGCCCGCTCGTGGCGCAGGACCGTGGGGAACTGCTGGAAGATCTGGCTCTCCTCGGGCCGCTCGATGTCCTTCTCCAGAGACAGCAGCCCCTTGGTCCGCGCCATCCGCAGCACGGTGTAGAGCAGCCCGAGCAGTTCCAGGTAGTCGGCATGCTTGTGCCGCGTGCCGCGGAACAGCTCGCGCAGAGCGGAAACGGTGTCCTTGCGCACCTGGCTGGGGTTGGCGATGACGAAGGCGCCGACGGCGCCGCCGCAGATGATCAGGACCTCGAAGGGCTGCCAGAGCACCCCCAGATTGCCGCCCAGGGCGGCGAACCCACCCAGGACGGAGCCGATGACGATGATCGACCCGATTATCAGGTTCATGGTTTCCCTCCGGAGCGGGTGTTGGGACGGGGCGAGTGTGCCGCCGTCCGATTAAGGCTGGTTTTCGGTTCGGCCGGCGGCGGACAGGCGAAGCAATGCGTCGGTCTCGGCCAGCAGCCGGTCCATCCCGGCCGTTCCCGCCGGCGGGGAGCGGTCACCGGCCAGGACGGCGAGCTGTGACGCCCAGGGACCGCCGGCCAGCAGATCGGCATGTGCCGTCAGCAGACGGCGGGGAGCTGCCGCATCGCCGGCAAGATAGGCTGCCACGCCCAGGCGTCCGACCGCGTCGGCCAACCCGGCGCGACCGGGATCGCCGGCAGGAAGGGCCGACAGGGCCTCCACCAGCAGGCCATAGGTCCGGGCGGCCTCCGTCCAGCGGGCCGACCGCCACAGCGCATCCCCCCGGGCCGTGAGACCCGCGGTGTCCTTCGGTGTGCCGATCAGGTCGAGGGCCGTGTCCAGGTTGCCGGTCGCCGCCGCCGCCCGCGCCCGGACGGCCCGGGCGTCCGGCGTGTCCTCCGGCACCAGGGTAGCGACCGCGTCGGGCCGGCCGGCGGCCAGTTCCAGGGCGGCCAGTTCCTGGCGGACCGCGGCGGTCTCGGCCGGTGGCAGCGCCTGCGCCACCTGGGCCAGTTCGCGCGCGGCCGCCATCGTCAGGCCCTGGGCCGTCAGCAGGCGGGCATATCCGATCCTGAGATCCAGCCCGGGCCTGCCCGCCGGCAACAGGGCGCGGTTGCGTTCGAAGGCGGCGACCAGATCCGGGGCCGGACCGGCGGCCAGCAGGGCCGCGAAATCCCCGCCCGCCCGGGACGTCTCCGCCGCCAGGGCTTCCGACGCCGGGAAACGGTCGATCAGCAGCCGCAAGGTATCGAGCGCCTCGACGGGCCGCCTCTCGGCGCGGGAAAGCTCCGCCTGCCGCGCCAGCGTGCGGAATTCCACCTCCCCTCCCCGCCAGTCGCGGGCAAGCTCCTCCAGCACGGCGTGGAGAGCGGGCGCGTCCAGGTCGCCGCGGGCGAAACGCAGGTCGGCCGCGGCCAGCCTGGCCCGGGCCGCGCTCTCCCCAGGCAGGACAGCCGCCTTGTCGTACTGTTCCAGGGCCAGATCCTTGCGGCCGGTCCCTTCATGCAGACGGCCGATCAGCAGATGCAGACGGGCCTGGTCCGGTTCCGCCAGTCCCGCCTCCTCGGCGATCCGGGCGAGATCGCGGCCGACGGAGTCGCGGCCCGCACCGGCCGCCATGGCCAGAAGATCGAGCGCGAAGGCGCCGCGCAGATCCGCCGGAAGGGCCGGCAGCGCCTTGAGGGCACCCGGCAGCAGCGGCAGCGCCTCCGCCGGTCGGCCTCGCCGCGCAAGCAGGACCGCGGCCCACAGCGGTCCGTCCGCATGGGTCAGCGCCTCCGGACCGGCCAGCCAGTCGGCGTCTGAGGCTTCCGGGTCCTCCTGGAGGGTCGCCGCCGCCAGCAGCGGAACGTCGCCAGCCGCGCGGGCCGCCGCCGCCGCCTCGGGTCCGAGCCCCCAGGCCAGCAGGAAGCTGGCGAAATCGCGCCGCGCCTCCGGGGCGTCAGGACGGGCCGCGGCCTCCCGCAGGGCGGAGCGGCGGGCCCGGAACGGCTCCGTCCGCCATGCCGCGAGGTCGAACAGCGCGGGGGCCGGCGGAGGAGCCGGTGAAGCCGCCGTTGCGAGGGCAGCCGGAACGGGAGATGTCCCGCCGACCGCACCTTGCGGTGCCGGAGGCTCGGCGGGCCGCGGAGCCGGCCCGGTGCTGGCGGATGGGGGCATCGCCTCGCCATCCGGCGCCGGGCCGGCGGACGGGGTCACCGGATCGCGCTCCACGGCGTCCAGGGCATCGGCCACGGCCTTGCGGACGTGCCGGGTCTCACCCTCCGTCATCGGGACCGGTGCGCCCCCTGTAGCGCCCGCTGTCTGGATATGCCCCGCCCGAGAGCTTTCCGACGGAGGCGGCGGCGCTGCCCCGTCGGCGCCATCTCCGGACGGGGTGGCCGCGATGTTCCGGGCCGGGGCCGGGCCGGGGCCGGGCTTCCGGACCGGCATCGGCACGGCACTGACCGCCAGGACCAGATCGCCCCGTCGGCTTTTCAGTTCCACCCGCGCCCCGCAGGGCACGCCGACGACCAGCGTCTCGGGACTGGCCATGGACAGGGAGAGGACGCCCCCCAGCGGTGGTGGCGGAAGGCTGCCGATATCGACCGGCACCGACACGGACAGGGTCGCCGAACAGGCGTCCTGGATCAGCGCGCGGCGGGCCGATGCCTGCCCGGGCAGCACCAGTTCCGTGGCGCCGGACCGCAGGCGCAGCTCGGCGGCGACCGGCGGGTCCGCCAGGGCGCCGCTGGAGGCGAGGAAGGCCATAAGGGCGGCGGCGGGGAGCGTCGTTTTCATCGGCAACTTCTTGGAAACTTGAACGCCCGTTTAACCTAGCGTCGCCACATTAAAGCCGCTTCAAAACCTCCCACTCCCATTGCCGGAGACCGGTCCCGTGGAGAATTCGCTGTACGTGGCACTGTCCCAGCAGATGGCAGTGCGCCGGATGCTGGACGTCACCGCCAACAACGTCGCCAACATGAATACGGCGGCCTTCCGGGCCGAACGCCCGGTCTTCGATGCCTTTGTCGAAAAGGCCGGAAAGGGCCAGAAGGTCGCCTTCGTCATTGACCGCGCGACCTACACCGACACGCGGGACGGCACCGTCGCCACCACCGGCAATCCGCTGGACGTGGCGGTGCGCGGCGATGCCTGGCTGAGCGTCGCCACGCCTGATGGTGTCCGCTACACCCGCGACG
Source organism: Rhodocista pekingensis (assembly GCF_042665545.1). Classification (NCBI taxonomy): domain Bacteria; kingdom Pseudomonadati; phylum Pseudomonadota; class Alphaproteobacteria; order Rhodospirillales; family Azospirillaceae; genus Rhodocista; species Rhodocista pekingensis. Next base: position 97,159 of record NZ_JBHTCM010000028.1, read on the forward strand.
GCCGCCTGAACCGTGACCCTGACGGCCGGCTCGTGACTCTGGACGGCTATCCGGTGCTGGACGAGGGCGGCGGGGAGATCACCCTGCCCGAGGATGTCGGTGCCATCGCCATCACGGCGGACGGCGCCATCCGCGCCCCGGCCGTGGACAGCGAGAACGGTGAGGTGGAGGAGCTGGGGCGCCTCGGTCTCGCCCGGCTGCCCGCGGCCGGCGACCTGGAGCGCGACGGTTCCGGCCTTGTCCGCTACGACGGCGACCCGCTGCCCGCGGAAGGCGCGACCCTGATCCAGGGCGCGGTCGAAGGGTCCAACGTGCAGCCGATCACCGAGATGGTCCGGCTGGTCGAACTGACCCGCGCCTACGGACAGGCCAACCGCATGGTCGAATCCGAACACGAACGCCAGAAGACGGCCATTTCCAAGCTCGGCGGCCCGGCCACCTGAGGCCGCGGACGGACGCCGCACCAAGGAGACTAGCATGCGCACGCTGAACATCGCGGCCACCGGCATGATGGCCCAGCAGCTCAACGTGGAGGTCATCTCCAACAACATCGCGAACCTGAACACGGTCGGCTTCAAGCGCAGCCGGGCAGAGTTCCAGGATCTGATGTACCAGGCCCAGGTACGGCCGGGGTCGGAATCCTCCGACCAGGACACCATCGTGCCGGCCGGCATCCAGCTCGGCCTGGGTGTGAAGCCGGCCGCGGTCAGCCGCATGCACGGCCAGGGTCCGCTGACCCCCACGGAGAATGACTACGACGTGGCCCTGGACGGACGCGGCTACTTCGTCGTCACGCTGCCGAACGGGGATACCGCCTATACCCGCGCCGGCAACTTCCAGCTTTCGCCCGAGGGCACCATCGTGACGGTGGACGGCTACACCGTCAGCCCCAACATCACCGTGCCCGACAACACCCGCAAGGTGGCGATCAACCGCAACGGCGAGGTGCTGGCCTTCATCGACGGTCAGACGGAACCGGAGAATGTCGGCCAGTTCGAGGTCGCCACCTTCGTCAACGAAGCGGGCCTGGAGGCGATGGGCGACAACCTGTTCCGGGAAACGCCCGCCTCGGGCATCCCGATCCTGGGCATCCCCGGCCAGCTCGGTTATGGCGGCATCCGCCAGGGCTATGTCGAGGCGGCGAACGTCAACATCGTGCAGGAGATCACCAGCCTGATCTCCGCCCAGCGTGCCTACGAGATGAACAGCCGCGTCGTCGAAGCCGGCGATCAGATGCTGAACACCGTCACCCAGATGCGCTGAGGCGGCCATGCGATACCTGCTCCCCCTTCTGGCGATCCTTACGCTTCCCGCCCCCGCCCTGGCGAATGCCGGCGAGGCCGTCGCGGACGAGATGGTGCGCCGCTTCGGCGGCTCGCTGCCGGAGGGGGAGTTGCGCGTGCTCCTGGACCGGCAGGGGCCGGCCGAGATCATCGGGGTGGAGACGCTCCGCTACGATCCGCGCACCGGCCGGGTGGCGGCGATCCTCGTCGCCGCGGAGGGCCGCTTCGCCGTGGAAGGAAGCGCCTGGACGGAGATCACGGCCGCCGTGCCCAACCGTCGCCTGACGCCCGGGGAGATCATCCAGCCGGGCGACCTGGCTTCCCTTCCCGTCCGTGCCGATCAGGTCAGCGCCCGTGCCGTGGTGACCCCCGCCGACCTGGTCGGCAAGCAGGTCCGCCGCGCCCTGGTGCCCGGCCGGCTGGTCCAGGCCGGATCGGTCGGCGAGCCGGTCGTGGTCGAGCGCAGCAAGCCGGTGACCCTGGAGTTCCGCAGCGGTGCCCTGCTCCTGACCGCCCGGGGCCGCGCCCTGGAGAGCGGCGGGGTGGGCGACGTGGTGCGGGTCATCAACCTGGACAGCAACCGCACCATCACCGGCGTCGTCAGCGGCCCCGGTCTCGTCTCGGCCTCGCCCTGACGTCCGCCCCGATCCGATCAGGAATCCGCCCATGTCCCGCATCCGCCCCGCCGCCGCCCTGCTTCTCCTGGCCAGCCTGCCCGGCTGCGCCGGACAGTTCGACCATCTCGGCCGGGCGCCCGCCATGTCGCCCATCGAAGACCCCGGCACGCAGACGGAGGCCCGGCTGGTCCGGATGCCCATGCCGGTGCCCTCGACCGAAGCGCGCCAGCCCGCCTCCCTCTGGCGCACCGGGTCCACCGGCTTCCTGCGCGATCTGCGGGCGAAGCGGGTGGGCGACATCGTCACGGTGGTGATCGACATGTCCGAGCAGGCCCAGATCCGCAACCAGACCCAGCGCAGCCGCGCCTCCGGAGAGCAGTTGGGCGCGCCGAACTTCCTGGGGCTGGAGAGCCGCCTGGATGCCGTGCTGCCCGATGCGGTGAACCCGGAGCGGCTTGTCAACATGAACAGCTCCAGTTCCAGCACCGGCGCCGGCTCGGTCAACCGGCAGGAGCAGATCCAGCTCAAGGTCGCGGCCGTCGTCACCGACGTGCTGCCCAACGGCAACCTGGTGATCGCCGGCAAGCAGGAGGTGCGGGTGAACTTCGAGCTGCGCGAGCTGCGCATCGCCGGCGTCATCCGACCCGAGGACATCACCACCCGAAACAGCATCAGCTACGAGAAGATCGCCGAGGCGCGCATCGCCTATGGCGGCCGTGGCCAGATCACGGACATGCAGCAGCCCCGCATCGGCCAGCAGGTGCTGGACGTCGTGCTGCCCTTCTGATCCCCACGGAAGCGCCGCCATGTCCTCCAGCTCCCGCCTCTTCCTGGTCGCCGTGGCGTCCAGTGCGGTCCTTGGCTTCGCGCTGGGGCGCGTGGTCGTGCAGCCCGTCCCCGCCACGCCCCCCCCGGCGGACCCGCCCCCGGGCGCCGCGCTGGGGTCCAAGGACATCGAGATGCTGGCGGACCTGGGGCAGATCATCGTGCCGATCTGGCGGGAGGGACGGATCATCGGCTATGTCGCCGCCGCCATCAGCCTGCGCCTCGCTCCCGGCAGTGCCCCGTCCGAGCTGATGCCCATCCTGCACGACCGGATGCTGGAGACCCTGATCGACGCCGGCGCCGAGGGGCGTCTCGATCCGGGAGCGGCCGATCCGGCTGCCTTGTCCGCGGCACTGCTGGCTGCGGCGCGGGATGCCATCGGCCCCGAGCGGGTGCGCAGCCTGGATCTCTCCAAGCTGGTGCGGCAGGAGAACCGCAGCACCTGAGCGACAACAGCACCTGGGAGAGAGCGGCAAGCTGCGGCCAAGAGGCGCAGGCTCCGGACAAGCCCGTCACCTGCGCGGATGCGACCCCTTCCCGGCGCACGCAGATCGTGTATGTTTCCATCAGGAAACTATCAGGTCTGCCATGCCGCCCGACGTTCCCGTCCGCGACTCAAGCCGCCTGCGCAGCCTGCGCACCGCCCGCGGGATGAGTCTGTCCGCGCTGGCCGCGAAGGTCGGCCTGTCCAAGGGGGAGCTGTCCAAGCTGGAGACGGGCGTCCGCCCGTTGCGCCCCGATCATGTCGCCAAGCTGGCCAGGGCCTTCGAGATTCCGCCCGCCGACCTGATCGGGGAGGCGAGCGCCCTGCGTGTCATGGTCGCCCCGGAGCCGGCGGCGACCCTGCCGCTCTACGACGGGCGCGATCTGGCCCGCGTCGGTAATGCGGCCGAGCCCATCGGCAGGGTCGATGCACCGGCGCAGCTCCGGTCAGTGCCGGACGCCTATGCGATCACCATCAACGACCTGTCGAACGCCCCGGCATTGATGCCGGGGGTCGTCCTGCATGTGCATCCCGGCCGCGCGCCGGCACTCGGCGACCTCGTGGTGAACCGGGTGAGCTGGTCGCCGCTCGCCTTCTACCTGCGCCAGGACGATGACGGCCGGTTCTACGGACTTACCCTGTCGCGCCGTCGTGTCGAACTGTCGCTGGAGGAAGTCGAGCGGCTGCACAAGGTCGCCGGCATCTGGTTCGTCGGCTGAATCCGGTCCGCCGGCTTCCGGGCCGGCGGATCAGCCGGCCGAGACGATCTGGTCGCGCTGGACCTGAAGACCGCTGCGCATGACGAAGACGCTCTCGCCGTCCACCCGGCGGACCCGCTCCACCGTATCCGCCGTCTGGACGGTGCTGGCAAGCCGGTCGCCCGCGGGATTCCGCGGCGCCACGTCGATCTGGTAGATGCCGTCCGCGACCTTGACGCCATTGTCGTCCAGCCCGTCCCAGGTCATCAGGTGGCTGCCCGGGATGCTGCTGCCCTCCAGGGTCCGCACGATGGTGCCGTCCTTGTCCAGAATGCGGATCTCCGTCTTCTCGGTATCCTCCGGAACGGTATAGCTGGCCTTGGCGGCGCCGCCGGTCAGGGGCAGGGCATCGGACTCGATCTCGACCGTCCGGCCGACATAGGCCAGATCCAGCCGCTCGCTGCTGGAGCGCAGCTCGCCCAGCACCTCGGCCAGCCGCGTGTTGGACTGCACCGCCTGCTCCACGGAGGAGAACTGGGCGAGCTGGGTGACGAACTGGGTGGCGTCGATCGGCGCCATCGGGTCCTGGTTGGCGAGCTGTGCCGTCAGCAGCTTCAGAAAGGACTGCGTGTCCTGGGCCAGCCGGACGCTTGCCACATCGGCGGTGGTCTGCTGCGTGCCGGCGGCGGACGGGGAGGCAACGGTGGTCATGCTCTGAACCTCACACCTGGATATCGATCAGTCCGTCCGCCGCAAGGGTGCGGACGGGGTCGGTGGAGCCGGCGGTCTCACCGACCGCGGCCAGAAGACGCGCGCCGCGGTGGAGCGGATCGCCCCCCTGCCAGCCACCCTGGCCGCCGTTCTGGCCGCCACCTTCGCGCAGGCTGAACTGGAGCCCGTCCTGTTGCAGCCGGAGGCCGCCCTGTTCGATGGAGCGTTCCAGCAGGCGGGCGTCCCGTTGCAGCAGATCAAGGGTCTGGGGACGGTCGGCCATCACCAGCGCGTGCAGGCGTCCGTCCTGGAATTCCAGCTTCACCTCCACGCGGCCCAGCTCTTCAGGCTCCAGGTGGACGGTGAAGCTCCGCGGGCCGCCGTCGGCGACGGCCCGTTCGATCTGGACATGGATCTGTGCGGCGGGGCTGGCCGGGCCGGCGCGGACCGCCTGATGCACGGCCGCCACGCGGGCCGGATCGCCCGACGCCACGGTGGGCGCGAGGACAGTCGCGGCAGGCTCCACGGCATCGGGCAGCAGCGTGGCCGTGCCGTCGGGAAGTGCGGCAGCCGCCTCTCCCGGGGTTGCGGGGCGCATCGCCTCCGGGCCGGCCGTGCCGGCGCGGACCTGGGGCCGGACCGCGGCGCCGAGGGACTGGACGGCGGCATCGGCGCGGGTCTGACGCCCTGCCTCGTCCATGGCTGCCGCCTTCTGATCGGAACGGGCCGCGCCTCCCTGCTGGAGCGCGGCGGGCATCGGAGGCGCGGCCCCGGGCTCCCCGTCCGCCGTCCCGGGACCGGCGGCTGCCTCGCCCCCCGCCAGCGTCCCGCCGGCGGGCGAAGCTCCAGCCAGCGGCGGTGTCGCCCCGGTTCCTTGCGAAGCGGCACCCCCCGGCCCCGGCATCCCGGCAGCCGACGACGGCGCCGCCGGTGCAGCGGCCAGGAGCGGTGCCCCACCAGCGGGCGACGCCTGACCGGCCGCCGCCATGGGCGCCATGGCGATCATGGGGAAGGGAGCGACAAGCGGCGCCTGCCCCTCCAGCCCCGTCGCCTCACCCTCGGTCGTTCTGGTCCGCTTGGGCTGGCCGGCGACCGGACCCGCCTCGGCCTCGCCCTGCGGCCGGACCAGCGCCAGCGCGGCGAGGAATCCGGGAACCACCGCCGCCCCCCCTGCTGTCGCCATGCCGGCGCCACCCTGAACCGCCCCACCGTTCTGGCCGGCAGCCGCGGGCGCCGTCCCGGAGGGCGCGGTCTGGATCGGTATCGGCAGCATGGTGAATCCCTTCGAATGACAGGCGGTTCTCGGGACAACCCTAGCCGGGCGGGATTAAAACGGGTTTGAAGACGGGATGCGCGGGCTTGAAACCGGCTTTAACCCGGGGAGCCTAGTCTCGACCCGTCACTCCAGGGGGGCGTCATGACCGCATCCAGATCCGCCTTCGCGGCCCGCCGCACCCGTATCGTGCAGTCCTGCACGCGGGCCGTGGAAAGCTGCGACCCCGCTACCCTGGTCCGGCTGGAGCAGATGCTCGCCGCCATCGCGGACGGCGCCCGGCTGGAACGCTACTGCGTCTCCAGCCCGCTGGACGCCGACCTGCCGGCCGACATGGCCCAGCTCCTGACCTTGCTCGATCCGCCCGTCGGTCGCGCCTGACCCGGCCGCAGAGCGGCGCCTCCCGTCGTCAACCCGTTGACGTTGCTTGCTCCCCCTTGACCGCTCCGGCCACGCCCCGCCTACTCGGGGCAAGGGCCGCCAGTGCCCGGACATGGAAGGACCCTGGGGAGAAGCGTCGGATGGTCTGGGAGCCGGAGATCGAGGAACTGCACCGCCGCCAGGAACTGGCGCGGCGCATGGGCGGGCCGGAGAAGGTCGCCCGCCAGCACGCCAACGGCCGTCTGACCGTGCGGGAGCGGATCGGCAAGCTGCTGGATGCCGGGACGTTCCGGGAGGTTGGCAGTCTGGCCGGACAGGCGCGGTATGCCGACGACGGCACGCTGGAGGACTTCACCCCGGCCAATTTCCTGTTCGGACGGGGCCGCCTGAACGGCCGGCCCGTCATCGTCGGGGGCGACGATTTCACGGTGCGCGGCGGGGCGGCGGACGCTGGCATCTTCCAGAAGCAGATCATGGCCGAGCAGATGGCCAACGAGCTGCGCCTGCCCATCGTGCGGCTGATCGACGGCACCGGCGGCGGCGGATCGGTGAAGTCCTACGAGGCGATGGGATTCACCTATGTGCCCTTCAATCCCGGCTGGGACTGGGTCGTGGCGAACCTCGCCACCGTGCCCGTCGTCTCCCTGGCGCTGGGGCCGGTCGCCGGGCTGGGCTCGGCACGGGCGGTCTCCAGCCACTATTCGATGATCGTGAAAGGGACGGCGCAGATGTTCATCGCCGGCCCGGCGGTCGTCGCGCGCATCGGTCCCAGCCTGGACAAGGAGGATCTCGGCGGGGCGGCGGTCCACACCCGGGCCGGCGCCATCGACGACGAGGTGGCGAGCGAGGAGGAGGCGTTCGAGCGGACCCGCCGCTTCCTCTCCTACCTGCCCTCCTCCGTCCATGAGGCGCCGCCCCGCGGGGCAAGGCGCGACGATCCCGCCCGCCGCGACGACAGCCTCCTGTCCGCCATCCCGCGCGACCGGAAGCAGGTCTACAAGATCCGCCCGGTGATCGAGACGCTGGTGGACCAGGGCAGCTTCTTCGAGATGGGGCGGCGCCACGGCCGCTCGCTGGTCACCGGCTTCGCCCGGCTGGACGGTTGGCCGGTGGCCCTGATCGCCACGGACCCGTTCGTCTTCGGCGGGGCCTGGGATGCGGCGGCGGCGCAGAAGCTGATCCGCTTCGTCGATCTGGCGGAGACCTTCCACCTTCCCGTCGTGCATCTGGTGGACGTTCCCGGCTTCGCGGTCGGGCCGGAGGCGGAGAAGTCGGCCACCATCCGGCACGGCGCCCGCGCCCTGGCCGCCGTCTACCAGGCCAGCGTGCCCTGGTGCAGCATCATCCTGCGCCGTGCCTTCGGCGTCGCCGGGGCCGGCATGATGAACCATGCCCGGCTGCGCTACCGCTATGCATGGCCGTCGGGCGACTGGGGCAGCCTGCCCATGGAGGGCGGCATCGAGGTCGCCTACCGTGCGGAGCTGGAGGCCGCTCCCGATCCCGCCGCCCGGATGGCGGAGATCCAGGCCCGGCTGGAGCGGATGCGCAGCCCCTTCCGCACGGCCGAGCATTTCTCGGTGGAGGAGATCATCGACCCCCGCGAGACGCGGAGCCTCCTCTGCGAGTTCGCCAATCTCGCCGCCCCGCTGCGCACGCCGGGGCTGCGCGGCCCGGCCGGCTACAGGCCCTGACCCGGCCGTCGCGGGGCACGGGGCGGGAACCGCCGCCCCGTCCTCCCGTCCGTACCGGCGTCCCGGACCTACTCCCTGTAGCCGGGATCGGTGCGTTCCAGCTTGCGCAACAGGGCCGGCCAGATCAGCAGGTTGGCGGCCTGGGTCAGCCCCATCCTGCCGATCGCCTCGTTCTTCCCGATGACCGCGTCCGCGGTCGGATACAGCTCGCGGCCCTGCGACAGGGTCCGCACCTGCATCTGGCAGGCCCGCTCCAGGAAATACATGCGGGTGAAGGCCTCGGCGACCGTGCTGCCCAGGGTCAGGGTGCCGTGGTTGCGCAGCAGCATCGTGGAGCGGTCCCCGAGGTCGGCCTGCAACCGGGGCCGCTCGTCATGGTCGAGCGCCACACCCTCATAGTCATGGTAGGCCAGATCGCCGAGGATGAGCTGGGCCGTCTGGTTCAGGGGCAGCAGCCCCTCCGTCATCGTCGATACCGCCGTGCCGTCCGGCGTGTGCAGGTGCATGACGCAGTGCGCATCCTCGCGCACCTCATGCACGGCCGAATGGATGGTGAAACCGGCGGGATTCACGGGAAACCCGGTGTCCAGCACGACATTGGCCTGAAGGTCGATCTTCACGAGGCTGGACGCCGTGATCTCCTCGAACAGCAGGCCGTAGGGATTGATCAGGAAATGGTGATCCGGTCCCGGAACGCGGGCCGAGATGTGGGTGAAGACAAGATCATCCCAGCCGAACAGGGCGACCAGACGGTAACAGGCGGCAAGATCCTCCCGGACCTTCCACTCCGCCTCACCGACCACGGCACGCACATCGGCAGGCTTGGTCAGAGTATCGGGCATGGCGCATTTCCTCCGGAGTTGTTCTCGTTGAGGGCCGTCGCACCGGCTTGGGGAAGGCCGATGCCGCCGCGACGAGACTACAGCCGCACCGGCCCGCGGTGTGCAGCGAAGATGGCCCTGCGTCGTGCAGGGGTCCACACCGCGGTCGGGACAGGCGCGGGAAGAGAAGCGTCAAGGAAATGCAACAGCCGCCACACCCCACGGCTCAGGGAAGCATGGGATGATCTTGCCGGAGGATGTACTCGACCGGCCAGGGCTGGCGGTTCCAACGGGATAAGCCGACAGGTGCTCTTGACCCTCCAGGCACGGCAGGCGAATGTGCGGCCGCAAAAAAACGCCCGGGACCGAAACCCGGGCGCAAAAGTCTAGCGCGAATGACGGAAGTGTAGCCGGAAGATCCCCTGCGTACCTAGGGTCCGCATGCGGATCATCCGGTTCTTTCGTGGTAGCCGGCGTACCTCAGCCGGCTAGACGCCGACCAGCCGGGGCCGGGCCAGTTGGCCGATGGTGCGCCGCTCCTCCCGCAATGCCTCGATCAGATCGCCAAGGCTCTCCCGGGTGAAACCGCCTTCCTGCTCGGCGGTATCGCGCGCGATGGCGATGAAGTGGTCCAGAAGCCGGGCCTGGACGAAGGCGGCATCCTCAAGATCGGGCTGCATGAAACGGGTCATGGTCGGAGATCCCCGGTAGGCGGTGTGGCGGACGATGGCGGCGGCCAGCGCCCGGCGCGCCGACCCGCCCCAAGATCATCACCGGGGTGCTTAACGACTTCTGAAGATCGGGCCGCGACGGCCGGGTTCCGTCGGCGTACTCCGAACGTCCCGCCTTCACTCGGACGCAGGCGATACGCGGTGCCCACGGGGGCGCACCAGCTCGAACAGCAGCAGCGACCGCCCGGGCACGCCGAACACCTCGCCGGGATCCAGGTTCTCGCCGTTCTCCAGATCGGGCCGCGCGGTGTCCACCAGCGTCGCCCAGGCCCGCCCGCCGGCGACCTCCGGCAGGGTGAAGGGCACCTCCTCGTGGTGCGAATTGAAGACCAGCAGAAGGGTCGCGTCGTTGCCCGTGCGCGGGATGCCGGTCGGCTGGGCCCGACCGTCCATCAGCATGCCCAGGCAGCGGGCATGGGGGTCCTGCCAGTGCTCGGGCGTCATCTCCTCCCCCGACGGAGTCAGCCAGGTCACGTCCTTGACGTCCAGGTCCCCGTTGTAGGCGCCGGTCAGGAAACGGCCACGGCGCAGCAGCGGGTGCATCTGGCGGATGCGGATCAGGCGCCGGACGAACCGGATCAGGTCCTGTCCCCGGTCGTCGATGCCCTGCCAGTCCAGCCAGCTTATCTCGTTGTCCTGGCAGTAGGCATTGTTGTTGCCGCCCTGGCTGCGCCCGAACTCGTCGCCGGCCAGCAGCATCGGCGTGCCCTGGGCGAAGAGCAGGGTCGCCAGCATGTTGCGCTTCTGCCGCTCGCGCAGTTCCAGGATGGCCGGGTCGTCCGTCGCCCCTTCGGTCCCGTGGTTCCAGGAGAGGTTATGGGAGTGGCCGTCGCGGTTCTCCTCCCCGTTCGCCATGTTGTGCTTGTCGTTGTAGGAGACGAGGTCGTTCAGGGTGAAGCCGTCGTGAGCGGTGACGAAGTTGACGCTGGACCACGGCTTGCGACCGCGCCGGTTGAACACGTCGCCCGAGGCCGTGACCCGCGCCGCAAGGTCGGGCAGCCGCCCCTCGTCACCCTTCCAGTAGGCCCGCACGGTGTCGCGGAAGCGGTCGTTCCACTCCGCCCAGCCGGGCGGGAAGCCGCCGACCTGATAGCCGCCCGGCCCGATGTCCCAGGGTTCGGCGATCAGCTTGACGCGGGAAAGCACCGGGTCCTGCCGGCAACTGTCCAGGAACCCGCCGCCTTCGTCGAAGCCGTAGGGTTCCCGCGCCAGGATCGTGGCAAGGTCGAAGCGGAACCCGTCCACATGCATCTCGGTGACCCAGTAGCGCAGGGAGTCCGTCACCATCTGGAGCACCCGCGGATGGCTCAGGTTGAGCGTGTTCCCGGTGCCCGTGTCGTTGATATAGTAGCGCGGCTGGTCGGGCAGCAGCCGGTAGTAGCTGGCGTTGTCGATGCCCTTGAAGGACAGCGTCGGACCCATCTCGTTGCCCTCCGCCGTGTGGTTGTAGACCACGTCCAGGATCACCTCGATCCCTGCATCGTGCAGGTGGGCGACCATCTCCTTGAACTCGCTGATGACCGGGCCGGCCAGATAGCGCGGATCGGGGGCGAAGAAGCCGATCGAATTGTAGCCCCAGTAGTTGCGCAGTCCCTTCTCGATCAGATAGCGGTCGTCCACGAAGGCATGGATCGGCAGCAGCTCGACCGAGGTGACGCCGAGGCTGCGGATATAGTCGATCACCTCCTTCTGCATCATGCCGGCGAAGGTGCCGCGCAGGCTTTCCGGCACGGCCGGATGGCGCATCGTGTGGCCGCGCACATGCGTCTCGTAGAACAGCGTGCTGGTCCACGGGATCGCCGGCGGGCGATCCCGACCCCAGGTGAAGGCCGGATCGACGACACGGCACTTCGGCATGGCCGGCGCGCTGTCACGCCGGTCGAACCCCAGGTCGGCCTGACGGGAGCCGACGCGGTAGCCGAACAGGGCGTCGGACCAGCGCAGGCTGCCGACATGGGCCTTGGCATAGGGGTCCAGCAGCAGCTTGTTCGGGTTGAAGCGGTGCCCCGCCAGCGGCTCGTAGGCGCCATGGACCCGGTAGGCATAGACGGTGCCGGGCCTCGCGTCCGGCAGATAGCCGTGCCAGACCTCGTCGGTGTATTCCGGCAGCGCGATGCGCTCCAGCTCCCGCCGCCCCTCGGCGTCGAACAGGCACAGCTCCACCTTGGTCGCGTTGGCGGTGAAGAGGGCGAAGTTCACGCCCAGCCCGTCCCAGGTGGCCCCGAGTGGAAAGGGTGATCCTTCCTCGATACGCGATCCCGTGCGGACATGGACGTTCCGGAACGGGGCGTGCTGTTCGGCGGTGCCGGGCTGATCGCGCATGGGAGCCTCTGGACTGTCAATGTCCAGCTAGAACACGGAAGTCGCCCTCCCGGCCCGGCAGTCCGCGATATTCCAGGAAAGGCAGGAACCGCTCAGACGGCGGAATAGCGCCGGCCCCGCCATTCCGCCGGGCGGCCGCGGCGCAGCAGGGCGGTCCACTGGATCGCCAGCAGCACCAGGGCGCCCACGGGATGCAGCAGCGCCCCGGTCCAGCTCTGGCGGAAGCGCCACGCCAGCAGCGCGCGCCACGCGACATTGGCGGCGATCCCACCCAGGCCCAGAAGCGCCACCGTCCCGGACCCGGCAGCCCAGCCGATCGGGGCCAGCAGCCAGGGAAGGACGTGGCCGCCGCCGATCAGCGCGGTCCAGACCGGCAGCGCCACGGGCGTCGCCATGCCCTCGGTCGCGTTCTTGGAAAAGCCCGGCCAGACCTCCTTCCAGCCCCTGTACATGCGGCAGGTGGCAAGGTCCGTGGCGTCGAACAGGTCGGTGCCGAAACCGGCACGGCGGAAGGCCCGCGGCAGCTTCACCCCGTCATGCAGGCTGGCACGGATGGCCGCATGACCCTCTGCTGCCATATAGGCTTGCCTGCGTGCCAGCATCAACTGACCGCAGCCGGTGCCGAAGCCCACGGCGGTGGGCAGCAGCCGCATGAAAGCCATTGGCAGATAGCCCAGCAGCAGGACATGAATCCAGGGAATCACCAGATGCTCGGCCAGACTGTCCGTCACTTCCCGCGGGAAGCCGCTCGTCAGCGCGATCTCCCGGGTTCCCAGGGTCCCCGCGATGCGGCCGACGGCCCCAGGCGCCAGCCGCACGTCGGCATCCAGGAACAGCAGGTGGTCGAACCGCGCCCGGTCCGCCAGCACCCGGCAGGCATGCTGCTTGCCCGACCATCCCGCCGGCAGCGGCGGCGCCATCTCCAGCCGGACACGGGGGTCGGAGGCCGCCAGCTCGCGGACGATGGTGGCCGTGGCGTCCGTCGAATGGTCGTCGAGCACGACGACCTCAAGCTCGATGTCGCGGGAGGCCAGCACGCTGCGCACGGCATCGCCGATATTGGCCTCCTCGTTGCGAGCCGGGATCAGCACGGACACGCCGGAGACCGGCGCGGACCGGGCGACCGGCGGCGCGCGGAACAGCACGAGGTTCCAGAGCCCCAGCAGCAGCGGCAGCAGCGCCAGCCCCAGGGCGCTCCAGGCAATCAGGATCAAGATGTCGGTTCCTTCCGTCCGGCCGCCCCTGCTGCGGCGCTCCCGTGGGCGGGATCGAAGCGCTGTCCCTGGGCCCAGGCCCGTCCGCGGCGCCACAGGTCGTAGACGCCGCCGACGCCGACCCGCCCCCCCAGCAGCGTGGCGAAGCGATCCGGGTCCCGGCTCCGGGCCGCGACGGCCAGATCGTCCATGGCAGCCTCCAGGCGTTCCTCCAGCATCTCCTGCAAGCGCCCCGGCGTCAGGTCGCTGCCCGGCTCCTTCAGCAGCGGCGTGCCGAACCGGGCCAGGGCCTCCGGCGTCCGCTCCTCCCAGAACGGGTACTCCAGCGCCAGCGGCAGCAGCGTCACCCGCTCCAGCCGGCAGGCCAGATGCGCGATGCCGCCGCGCAGCCGCACCGGCCGGGAGCGGGGGTCGCTGAAGCGGCCCTCCGCCGTCACCCACAGCATGGCGTCCGGCCGGGACAACAGGGCCTGTCCGACCTTCATGAAGGCGACGGCACCCGCGGCCGTGTCGGGCTCGACCGGGAACAGGCCGATGCGGGCCATGAAGCGGTAACGGGCCAGAGCCGCCGCGTCCATCGGGCCGAAGCCGCGCCGTTCCGGAAAGGCCCGCGATGCCAGCAGGATCAGGAAGGCCGGGTCCCACCAGGAGGGGTGGTTGCAGTAGACGATCACCGGGCGGTCATGGGGAAGCGTCGGCACGCCGGGCCGCATCAGGCGCACGGCATGGAAGCCGGACGCCATGTGCCGGGCCATCACGCGGGTGAAGAACCGGACCAGCAGCGGCGAGCGCAGCGCGTCCGGATCGGGAAGATCAGTCGGCAAGGGCGGGTCCCCGTCCGGGCGTCGGGCAGGTCCGGCCGGCTATCCCTTCCGGAGCCGGCCACGGGAAAAGGCAAGGTACGGAGCAGAGGATTGTCCACATGAGGCGGGTCCGCAAGCATCGAGGCTCCGATGCCGGACGTGACGGTCCCGCCATCAATGATCCCGGCAGCCCCATGGCCCCGGTCATCGACGCCTTGGCCCGCCCCGGACATCGGCCAGGGAGATGGGTGACGGAGCCCGAAAGACAACAGGCCGCCGGAGGAGATCCCCCGGCGGCCTTGAGTCCGAGCGGCATCAGCGTCCGGTCAGCTCCAGAAGGTGCCGTTGACGGTCAGCGTCGGGCCGACGCCGAAGGGATCGGCGACGCCGACGGTGACGATGTCCGCCCCCGTCCCGGCGACCCAGACCAGACTGCCGTCCGTCAGGTCCTGTTCCGTCACGGTGAATGCCTGGTTGGCGGCCATCCGGACGCCATCCAGCCTGAAGTAGCCGGATGCCGCATCGGCCGTCCTGTCCAGGATGGTGAACTTCAGAATGTCGCCATCCTTGTCGCCCCAGGTCAGCAGGTCGCGGACCGCCACCGACTGCCCCGCGACCGGGCTTCCCGGCCCGTCCTTGGCGGCCAGGGTGGGCAGGCTGTTGACCGGCGACCAGCCAGTGGGCTTGTAGGCCCAGACGGTGCCGTTGTTGTGGTCGGTCACCCCGAAGAAGACGTCCTGCCCCGCAGCGTACTTCCACTTACCCAGCACGCCCAGGTCGCTGGCAAGGTTATAGGTGGGGACGCCGCTCCCGCCGGCCGCGGCCTTCGTCAGCACCCAGCCGTCGGCCGCGGCGTCGGCCGGCGGCTTCAGCACCCAGACATCCTTGCCGCCGTCCCAGAGCACGAACTGCTTGCGCACCTGGTCGTAGTCCATGCCGAAACCGGCCAGCTTCGCCCAGGGGAAGCTGCCGCTCGCGTCCTTCACCACCGCCATCTGGTTGTGGTTGCCGGACCCCGCCTTGTCCAGGTCCCAGAAGACGATGCCCTGCGGGCTGGTACGGGCGAAGACGTTGGTCACCGGGTCGTAGGCGCCGGCCCCCTTGCCGTCGTAGCCGCCCCAGTACATCCCCACCATCTCGAATGTGTCCTGGGCGGGCGTGCTGCCGACCGTGTACTTCCAGAGATTGCCGGCGGACCCGTCATTGATGAAGACCACATCCTTGCCGTTCTGCTGGGCATAGGCGGTGGTGCCGTTGACGAAGCCGTACCCGGTGTCGCCGGGATTCCGGCCGGGCAGTTCGATGCTGTCGCGGTTCTCCCACATCTGCCCGCCCAGGGTGGACGGGTTCACGCCCGATCCGGTCGTGCCGCCGACCTTGCCCCCATCCGCCTTGTCCGGGTCCCAGAAATAGGGGCCGGTCAGGGTTCTGTCCGTATGGTCGATGAAGGCGCCGCCGGAGTTCCAGGCGGCCCCGCCGAAGGTGACGAAGCGGTCGGCGATCGCCAGGAACTCGTTGTTGTCGTAGGTGTGGGAGGCGATCGGCGCGTTGAAGATGCCGTCCTTCGCCTCCTGCACGGTGGCGCTGCCGGCGCTCACGCTGACAACGGCACTGGGCAGGGAGGCCCGCTCCCATTCCAGGGTGGAGGCCCGCCAGCGGTAGACCTCGTTGCCGCTGTAGTCGGCATGGCCGCCGCCCCAGAAGATCAGGTCGCCGCGGTTCGGGTCCCAGGCCATCGCCCCCCAGGCGGCAAGCACCATCCCCGGCGACCCGGAGGAGGCGGGCTGGAGGGCGCCGGGCGTCCAGACCTCGCTGAAGGTGTTCGTGCTCACCGCGACCCAGGACCCTTCCGGCACACCCGCCAGCTTCTGGCGGAATTCGCCCAGCCCGCCGATGGAGGAGGCGTCGGGGACAGTCGGGCCGGGAGTCGGCGTCGGTGTCGGCGTGGGAGCCGGGTCCGGCGTCGGTGCGGGCGTGGGGCTTCCGCCCAGGCTGAACACCGCATCCGTCAGCTCGGCGATCCTCACCCCTTCAAGGGTCAGCTTCTGCTGGCCGTTCAGCGTGAGCACCACGTCATCGCCGACCTGCGTCATCGCCGCTCTGACCGCGGCGACGCTGGCGAACCCGAAGCCGTCGAGCTGGACCCTGTCCCCTTCGCCCGGCCGGAGATCGAGGATGCGGTCCGCCCCCTCGCCCGCCGCGATGATGAAGCGGTCGGCGCCGCTGTTGCCCTTCAGCACGTCGTCGCCGGCACCGCCGCGCAGGGTGTCGCCGCCGGCCCCGCCGAACAGGAAGTCGTTGCCCTTCCCGCCCTCCAGCGTGTCGGCGCCGCCATTGCCGAACAGCACGTCGCTGCCTGAACCGCCCACGATGCTGTCGTTCCCGGCGTGGCCGTGGATCATCTGGGGCCGCGCGACGCCGGCATACTTCGTCCCCGGCGAGGCGGTCTCGACATGGATGTCGGCGGTCGCCAGCGGCGTCCCGTCCGGCATCACCGGAGCGATGTTCCATTTCGGATTTCCGCGCAGTTCCTCCGTCGCCGTCAGCAGGCCGGCGATGAAGCCGTAGGCCTCGATCGCCCGCGGATCGGCCGTGACGGTGAACAGGCTGGCCAGCGACGCCTGTGCGATGATCGGATAGGCATCGGCGTAGGAATAGCGGGCAAGTTCCCCCGAGGGATCGGGGTTCGAGCCGAAAGTCGCCTGGAAGACCTGCGCCCAGGTGTTGAACAGGACGGCGTCGCCGGACTCGACGGAGTAGGTGCCCTGCCACAGCGCATGCTGGTAGGCGGCGCCGAACACGGGGTCGAAGCCGTTGTCCCCGTTCAGGAAGCGGCCGGTCGTGTAGTTCGCCATCCAGTCCAGAAGGGGCACGCCCTGCTCATAGCCCTGGCGGACGATCTGACTGACGGACGTGACGATGAAGTCCTTCATCCAGCCGGCCTCGGTTCCGGCATTCGGATAGCCGGGCAGCCAGCCTTCCACCTCGCCCGCCCCGTCAAGCTCCCCCTTCACGACGTAGCGGTCGATCCAGCGGTCCAGATTGTTGAGGAGCTTGTCCTCGAAGTAGGCCTTCAGCGGATCGCCGTCGGGGGAGATGTAGGCGGCATCGGCCATGGCCCGCAGCGCCCAGGCCTTGCCGCGCGCTTCGCCATTGTCGACGATGATGCCCTCGCTGCCCTTGCGGTAGCTCGGATTCATGCTGACCAGGGCGAAGTTCGCCTGGTGTTGCAGGTTGTCCAGATAGGCGCGGTCGCCGGTGACGAGATAGGCCGCGTAGCTGAGCTGCGGCTGGTGCGCCACGTCGGGATTCCAGCCCGTTCCGGCGGCGGAGCCGCCCAGCGCATCCGACCCGAAATACTGCTTCATCGTCTCGTCATAGACGATGAAGTTGGGATGGCGGTCGATGGAGACGGCGCGGCCGGTCGCCGGATCGGTGAAGTACCAGGGCACGCTCGCCGCGGCGTCCGCGATCCCCAGCATGACCTCAAGGGCGCGCGGGTCCTGGGTGACCAGCCAGTTGGCGGTCCAGCTCGTCATCTGGCCGATGTCGGCGCGCCCGCCGGCCATCGGCATCGCCTGCTCGATGAGGGACGCCCCCATCGGACCGTTGGCCGCCTTCAGGTAGTCGGCATGGATCTTCTGAAGGACGGCGTCGGTCATGCCGACGCTCAGGTCCTCGGTGGGCAGGGCCCCCGTCGCCATCAGGTAACGGCTGTCGAAGATCGTGCTCAACCTTGATTGCGTGCCGTCCGTCCAGAACTCCTCCGTCCAGCCTGCATTGTGGTAGTGGTTAAGGCTGTTCTGCGAATAGAGTGTCCGCCCCCCTTCCGTGATCCGCAGGTCGTAGGTGACATTGCGCAGGGCGTCGCTGCTGTAGCTGCCGTCGTTCATCACGGTGACGGCGGTGCGGACGGTGCCGTCGGCGTCTGCCCGGATGTCGAAGCGGGCGTTCAGCGAACCGTCGATCTTCGTGGAGACGCGGACCTCCGTCGCCAGCGACCCGTCGATCCAGACATCCGCCTTGCCCGACGCCAGAGCGCCCGCCAGCAGGTCGGCGACCTTCACCGTATGGGGCGTGAGGCTGCCGTCGGCATTGTGCAGCGAGAGCGTCAGGGTCAGGTCGTAGCCGTCGGCGAGCACCTTGTGCAGGTCCACGGTCGTGCCGCCGGCCGCGGCCGTGCCCTTGGCCAGCATCACGTCCACCTGGCCGCCGGCCGCCACCGCCGGCGCCTTGAGGCTGAGGATCGCATGACGGACGGAACCGTCCTCATGCGTCGCCTTCACTTCCATCTGGAGCGGCACCTGCTGGCCGTTGACCAGGGCCACCAGAGAGGTCCCGGCCGGCACGTCGCCCGCGGCGAAGACATGGCCGAAGGTGACGACCTTCGACGCCTCCGCCGTGCCGGACGTGTTGACCAGACGCAGGGCCACGACATCCCCGGCAGCGGACGGCTGCGACAGTGTCGGCGCCCGGACCAGCCCGTCGGCGGGCTGTCCGGCCGGCGGGGGGGACGGCGGCGTGGTCGGGGGAGACGGATCGGTCGGCGTCGGGGGCGGCTGGCTGCCCCAGCTTGAATAGCCCTCGAAATCGGTCGCCTTGAAGTCGGAGATCTGCCTGTTCCGGAAGGTGAGCGTCTCGCCGCCGCCCAGGGACAGGACGACGTCCGTCCCCTGCTGCGTCATGAGCGTCTTCAGCACGTCGAAGGAGGCGAACGCGAAGTCCTGGAACAGGACCTTGTCGCCCTGCCCGGGAGTAAAGTCGGTGATCGTATCGGAGCCGTCGCCGCGGACGATGACGAAGATGTCCGGTCCGCCATAGCCGGTCATCGTGTCGTTGCCGCCACCGGAAAAGAAGACATTCTCCCCGTTGCTGCCGCCAAGCCGGTTGTCCAGACCGTTGCCGTAGAGATAGCCACCGATGTCGTCGGTCAGGGACAGGTGCTCGACATGCTCGGGCAGCCGGAAGCCCCCGACCGAGTAGACCGTGTCGATGCCCTCCCCCGCATGCTCGATCACGGTGTCGCCAGTGACATAGTAGACATCGTCGCCGGCGCCGCCGGCCAGCGTGTCAACACCCCAGCTCCCGCCGTAAAGGGTATCGGCCCCGGCCGTACCGACCAGCGTCTCGTCCGCCCCGGTGCCGACGATGGTCGCCCGGGGCAGGTCTGCGAACGCCGGCGCGGAGGTGCTCTGGACCGGCGGCAGGGGGGCAGGCGCCGAGATGCGGACCTGGATGGTCGCCCCGGCCTGGGCCGTGCTGCCGTTTGTCTCCGTCGCGGTCGCCACCACCCCCAGGGTCGCTTCGGCAGCAGCCCCTGCCGGGACCTGGAGCAGGAGGCCGGACAGGTGCGCGCCGGTCAGCGACCAGGACCCGTCGGCGTTCCGGGTGCCGGCGCTGAGGCTCCAGCCGGCCGGCACACCCCGCAGCACGATACCCAGGGCCTCCGACCCGTCCAGATCGGTCAGGGCGGCCCCGATGCCGAGCGGCAGCGCGGTCCCTCCCGTGGCCGGGGCGGTGGCCGTCAGCAGCGCAGGCGCGGCCAGGATCGGGGTGTCGGCCACACCCGCCACGGCGACGGCGAAGCTGCCGCTCGTCTTGGTCGTGGCTCCCGCCGCATCGGTGGCCGTGGCCGTAGCGGTGAGCGTGAACCTGCCGGAATAGTCCTTGGGCGTGATGACCTTCAGCCCCGCAAGCTGCGCCGCCGTCAGGGCCCAGCTTCCGTCGGCGTTGCGCGTTCCGGCGGACAGGGAGAAGCCCGTCGCCAGACCCTGCACCGTGACCGACAGGGCGCGGTTGTCGCCGGTCGCCAGCGTCGCGGACAGGGACAGGGCCACCGCCTGATCCTCGCTGCCGGCCGCATCGGCGACGGTGAGCCGCGGCACCACTGGCGCCGGCGGCGGCGGAGGTGGCGACGGCGGCAGCCCCCAACTGGAATAGCCCTGGAAGTCGTCCGCCTTGAACTGACCGATCTGCTGGTTCTTGAAGGTCAGCGTCTGGCTGCCGGCAAGCGTGAGGATGACATCCGCCCCCTGTTGCCGCATGGCGCTCCGCACCGACTCGAAGGTCGGAAAGGTGAAGCCCTGCAACAGAACCTTGTCGCCCTGGACGGGAGTGAAGTCCGTGATGGTGTCGGACCCCTCGCCACGGCGGATGACGAACAGGTCGGCCCCCCCGTAACCCGTCATCGTGTCGTTGCCGGCACCGGGTTCGAAGACATTGCTGCCGTCACTGCCGCCGAGCCGGTTGTTCAGGGCGTTGCCGTAGAGATAGCCCGCCTCCCGACCCATGATCTGTAGATTCTCGACATTCTCGGGCAGACGGTAGCCGTAGTAGCTGAAGACCGTGTCGATGCCCGCCCCGGCCGCCTCCACGACCTCATCGCCGGTGACGTAGTAGACGTCGTCGCCGGCGCCGCCGGCCAGCGTGTCGACACCCCAGGAGCCCCCGTCCAGCGTGTCGGCGCCGCGGGTTCCCGCCAGCCGTTCGCTGGCCCCCGTACCCCGGATCGTGGCGCGCGGCAGCGCGGCATAGCCAGGCACGGTTGTCCCCTGAAGTCCCACGATCTCCAGGAGACTGGCCAGTCCGTTGCTCCGGCTGGGTGACGACGTTGCCATGGTTGAAGACCCCCTCTCGGCGTAACTCCGCATGAGCAGAAGCGTTACGCAGAGAAGGTTACCGCTTTCTTTATGTTTAGTGCGTTTGAGCGCACTAATTATTGTCTTTGCATTTGGTTATCGTTGATGAATGCATCCATTTTCATTGTTTTATTCGATCTAAAGAGGTAGATAGCTTTTTCTATACCTCTAAATCGCAGGAAGGCAGGAAGGCGTCGCTGCCCCGTCCGGGCGCAGGCGAAGAAGCCGGCTGTGTAAAGGCGTAGCGGAGGAGCCCGTCCATGCAGAAGCCGCGCGCCCTGGAGGGACGCGCGGCCTGTCCGCACGGATCGGAACGCGACGGATCGGAACGGCGATAGACCGAAGCGGCTCTGTCAGACGGCGCAGGCCGGCCGGCGCCGCCGGGCGAAACCCGCCCCCAGCAGACCCAGCCCCACCAGTGCCAGGGTCGCAGGCTCGGGCACGCTGGTGAAGCCGTCGAAGCTGGTCACGCCGTTGGCAGTGTGGGTGATCGTGGCGACCAGGGTGATCGAATAATCACCGAGCGGCCCCAGGAGCGACTGGGTCTGCGTGCCGGAGAAGGCGAGCGTGTCGAAGTCGAAATCCGCGATCTGCGTCTCGCGGGCGAACAGCGTGTCGCTGTCGTTGATGAAGACCTCGTAGGACAACATGCCCTGCGTCGTGCCGCCGATGGCGGTGATGAAGTTCAGGGTCGCGGCCGTCGAGTTGAAACCCGTCTCCGAGAACTCGATCGTGATCGAACCGCCGGCGACGCTGCTGGTGCTGACATCATTGAGGTCCAGCACGGGGAAGACCGGCGTGCCGATGAACGGCTTGGTCTGCCCCGTGGTGACGTTCAGCGCGAAACTGCCGATGCTGCCGATGAACGTGACGGCCCCGGCCAGCGGGGTGGCATCGAAGGGGTCGCCGTCCTGAACGGTGACGGTATCCACACCGCTGGTCAGACGCAGGGTGGGCGCCGCCTGCGCCACCCCGGCGGCAAGGATGGCGCCCGTGGCAACGCTGGCGGCAAGAAGTCTCTTCATGGGTCTTTCCCTCCGGGTCAGCCGGCCCAGCACCGTGCGGGACCGGGTCCCCCGCTTCTGAGCAAACCTCGTGCCGGAACGGGAAAGTCCATTCAGAACAGAAGCTTGGCCGACCATCGCAGGTCCCTGCCCCACACTGACGGCGGCGACCTGTCAAGCGTCCGGACACCCCGCACCGCCCCATGACGCTCCAAAGGGCGGCAGCCGGCCCGGGGGACGGGCGCGGAAGGGCGGGAGATGGATCAGACCCGGTAGTAGGTCCGGTACCAGTCCACGAAACGCGGAATGCCGACCTCGATCGGCGTGCTGGGCTCGAATCCCAGCATGCGCCGGCTTTCCGCGATATCGGCATGGGTGGCCAGCACGTCGCCGGGCTGCATCGGGGCAAGGTGCCGCCGCGCCTTCACGCCCAACGCATCCTCCAGCACCGCGACGAACCGCTCCAGCTCCACGGGCGTGTTGTTGCCGAGGTTGAACACCCGGTGCGGCACCGCCCCGTCCTCCACGGCCGGCGGCCGGTCGATGGCGCGGACGACGCCGGCGACGATGTCGTCAATGTAGGTGAAGTCGCGCTGAAGCCTGCCCTCGTTGAACAGCTCGATCGGTTCCCCGGCCAGGATGGCGCGGGTGAACAGGAACAGCGCCATGTCGGGCCGTCCCCAGGGGCCGTAGACCGTGAAGAAGCGCAGGCCGGTCTGCGGGATGCGGTGGATGTGGCTGTAGGAATGGCTGATCAGCTCATCCGCGCGCTTGGTCGCTCCGTAGAGCGAGGCCGGACGGTCCGCCCGGTCGTCGAGGGAGAAGGGATGCGCCTCGCTGAGGCCGTAGACGGACGAGGAGGAAGCATAGACGAGGTGGCGCAGCCCCTCCAGCCGCCGTGCCGTCTCCAGCACGACGACATGGCCCATCAGGTTCGACTCGACATAGGCGAAGGGGTTGGTCAGCGAATAGCGCACGCCGGCCTGGGCGGCCAGATGGGCGATCGCCCCGATATCCGGGTGCGCCGCCGCCAGGGCCGCCATGCCGTCGCGGTCGGCGATGTTCAGACGCTGGAAGTGGAACCCTTCCCGCTGCCGGAGCCGGGCCAGCCGGTCCTCCTTCAGCGCGGTGGCGTAGTAGTCGTTGAGATTGTCCACGCCGACGACCGTGTCGCCGCGGTCCAGCAGAAGCTGAGCCAGATGGAAGCCGATGAACCCGGCGACGCCCGTGACAAGTACCTTCATGCCCATCCTCGCCTGCAACCGCCGACCGGGGGCGACCGTCGCCGTCCCGGACCCGCGTGGCCCCATCCGACCTAGTATCGTCCGTCCGCCGGTGCCGCAAGAGCGACCCCCGAAAGGAAAGCGGTCAGAACCGCCGCCGCTTCGGCGGGAGCGCCCTCCGTCTCCACGGCCAGGGTGACGGACATCGCCTCCCGCCGTCCGTGCAGCAGTCCGCGCAGTTCCAGCAGCAGGGTGCGCACGCCGCCTGTGACGGGGGTGCCGTCCACCACCAGCCAGTGCCAGACCAGCCGTTCGCGCCCGTTCCCGACGATCCGGTCCTCGCGGACGGCGACCGGGCGGCCGCCCGCCGGATCAAGGGGCCGCGCCCGGGTCTCCACCCGGCGCCAGCCCTCGGGGGTCGGACTGTTGCCGGCTCCCGGACGCTGGCGGGCCAGATGCAACTCCACGGTCCGTCGGCCGCCGTCCTGATAGGCGGCCAGAACCTCCGCATCCGCCCCGACGAAGCGCGGCCGCCAGAGACCGGAGGGTTCCACCGCGCGCCAGCCCGGCGGGGCGGCGGGTGCTGACAGGGGCGCGGCGGTGTCGCCCGGACCGGCGGGCAGCAGCGCAGACGGCAGCAGGCCCGCGGCGAGCACCGCCGCCAGGGCCGGCGCCAGAAGGGCGCAAAGGCTCCCGCGCACCGCCGGGACCCCGGGTGTCGGAACCGGCCGCACCGGTGCCGGGTCCTGCCGCATCCGGTAGGCCAGCAGCAGCAGCAGCGCCAGGATCGCCCCCAGGAACACACCGCCATAGACGACATGATCCGTGCTGGCCGCCAGGGCCGGATCGACATGGTGCGCCAGCAGGATGATGCCGATCACCCGGAGCCCGTTGGCCGCCACCGGCACCAGCAGGCAGAGCGCCAGAAACAGCGCCCGGCGGCGCCAGGTGGTGAAGAAGCTGTTGGCGACCACCAGCCCCACCACCAGCGTGGCGGCCAGGAAGCGCAGGCCGGCGCAGGCCTCCGCCACCTCGAACCGGCCGGCCGGGATGCTGATGAAGACACCGTCGGAGAACACAGGCACGCCCGTCAGCCGCAGCCCGGCCACGGCGATCTCCGCCGTCACCGTCTGCAACAGCGGCACCAGCCCCTCTCCCGCCGGCACCATCAGGATCAGGAAGCCCAGGGGAAAGGCCAGCGTGCGGGCGATGCGCAGGCCCAGCACGGTCGGGACCAGAAGCTGTAGCGTCAACACGAACGCGGCGTGGCCGGCGATCCGCAGGTCGATCAGCGCCGCTACCCCGCCGGCCAGCGACAGCAGCAGGATCGCCGGCAGCCCCCAGAGCCAGGGTCTGGGTATCTGGCATGCCATTCTGCCACGGCGCTGCCATGCCAGCACAAGAGCGGCCGGTGCGATCAGGAAGCCGTAGCCGAAGGTGGCCGAACTCGACCAGACCCCGACCAGGGATCTTGCGGCCTCCGCCATCGTCAGGCAGGCCAGAAGCACGCCCCCCAGGAGCAGCAGCAGGGCCGGCCGCCAGCCCGGCGCGTGGCGGATCGCGGGTAGCGTATCCACTGCAACCGTCGCCACCACCATGTCAGGCCACCCGGCGGGTCGCAACGGACGGTGGCTCCAGCAGCGGGTCCAGGGCGGCCAGGGCCGCCGGCCAACTGTACTCCGTCTCGACCCGCAGACGCGCCCGCCGCCCCAGCGCCGCCGCGGCGTCCCCGTCCACCAGCAGGCTTGCCAGAGCGGAGGCGAAGGCCGGGGCGGTATCGGCGACCAGCCCGTCCCGCCCGTGCCGGATTTCGATCCCGGCGGCGGCGGCGGGGGTGCTGACGACCGGCCGCGCCATCGCCATCGCCTCCAGCACCTTGTTCTGGACGCCGCGGGCGATGCGCAGCGGCGCCACCACCGCGGCCG
The DNA here is from genome assembly GCF_042665545.1 of Rhodocista pekingensis. Classification (NCBI taxonomy): domain Bacteria; kingdom Pseudomonadati; phylum Pseudomonadota; class Alphaproteobacteria; order Rhodospirillales; family Azospirillaceae; genus Rhodocista; species Rhodocista pekingensis. The sequence continues at coordinate 121,803 of NZ_JBHTCM010000028.1, forward strand.
CGTGGGCCAGATAGGGGCGGATGTCCGGCACGCGGCCGGTCACCCGCACGCCGGCCCCTTGGAGCCGCTGGACCTCCGGCGAAGGATTGTTGCCGACGATCCAGAAACAGGCCTCGGGAAAGCCGGCCCGCAGCAGCGGCAGCACCTCGCGCGCGAACCACTGCGCCCCGTCGGCATTGGGCCGGTAGTCCATCGCCCCCGTCATGACAAGCGGCAGGCCGCCACGGGGAAAAGGGTCCGGGAAATCGCCCGGCCGGAAATAGTCCAGATCCACACCGTTGCGGACGATCAGCGGACGGGCACCGCCGTTGCGCGCCTGGAACAGCTCCGCCTCGCGCCGGCAGACCAGGATGCTGGCGTCCACCGCCGCCGCCGCGGCTGTCTCGAACCGGGCCAGGCGGTCCGCCTCGCGGGCGTAGAGCCAGCGGGCCGGGCCGCGCCGCCGGCCGGCATAGTCCGACCACTTGGCGGAATCGACGTCCACGAAATCCAGCAGGCGGGGCACGCCCGCCGCGACGGCCGCCGGCCGCATCAGGTACGGCGCCATGGCGCCGGAGAAGGCGACCGCGGTGCCGACCCGCCCGCTGGCGAAGGCGGCATCGACCCAGCGCGCCATCCGCCGCGAGCGGTAGTGCGCCACCGTCAGCGCCTCTCCCCGCGCCAGGGCGGACAGCGCCGCAAGGGGAAGGGCTGCCCGCGGCAACGGCTCGACATGGCAGTCGGCACAGAGCGATCGCAGCATGTCAGCATGCTGCCAGTCCTGCCTGTCATCGACGAAGCATCCCAGCCGCACCGGCCCCCGCCGCAGCAGGTGGCGCAGCAGGTGCCACGAGCGGATCTTGTCGCCCTTGTCCGGCGGATAGGGAATGCGGTGCGCCAGGAACAGGATCTCCCGCCCCGGAGCGGCGTCCCGGATCACCGCGTCCAGGTCGGTGCGGGCTGTGGAGGCGGCCCCGCGCTCTTCGGTCATGGTTCACCGGACGGCTCTGGAAGGCGGCGCGGAGTGTGGCCGAGGGGGACCGGCGCCGGAAGCCGTGCCAAGGTGGTTATCCGTAAGATCGGATGACTCGACCTGCGCTACATAGAGCTTGCCGCGGTCCCCCCGCTATGACTGGGCCTGTGCAGGCCGCGACCGTCCCCCGGGCCGGACCGGGGCGGCGCCGGCCGGAACCGCGGGTGCAGGCGATGGTCCCCCTCTCCCTCATCCTCACCGTCAGCTATGGCGCCGCGACCCTGGCGCATGTCCTGCTGACGGTGCTGATCCTCGCCAACTGGCGGCGGCATCCGCTGACCTGGCTGCTGCTGCTGGCCGGAATGGCCGGGCTGGCCTGGGCCGGGTCGGGGCTGGTCGGCTGGAGCTGGTTCGGCATCCGCGGTCTGCCGGAGTTCCTGGGCATCGCGCGCGATCTGGCCTGGTGCCTGTTCCTGCAACGCCTCATCCTCTACCTCGGCGCGGACGGGCCGGGACGGCTGCCGGCGCTGCTGCGCTGGCTGCCGGGCCTGTCCGCCGGGCTTGCGCTCGCCGGGCTGCTGCTTCTGGGCAGCGGCACCTTCCCCCTGCCGCCGGAGGTGCTGGGGCGGCTGGTTCCGGTGGCGCAGCTCGCCCTGGCGCTCGCCGGCATCCTGCTGGTGGAGAACATGGTGCTGAACTGCCCGCCCGATTTCCGCTGGGCGGCGAAGTACTTCGCCATCGGCCTGGGCGGCCTGTTCCTCTACGACTTCCTGCTCTATGCCGACGCCGCCCTGTTCGTCCGGGTGAGCACCGAACTGGCGCTGGCGCGCGGGGCGGTGGCGGCGCTCGCGCTCGCCGTCATCGGGGTGGCCGTCGCCCGCAGCGCCGGCTGGGCGCCCCGCATCCATGTCTCCCGCCGGATCGCCTTCTATTCCATGTCGTTCCTGGTCGCCGGCTGCTATCTGCTGGTGATGGCCGCGGCCGGCTTCTACGCCCGGCGGGTCGGCGGCGACTGGGGCGATTTTCTCGGCGTCCTGGTGCTGTTCTGCGCCATCGGCCTGTTCGCGGTGCTGGCCGCCTCGGGCCGGGCGCGGGCCGTGGCCCGGCGCTTCCTGGCCGAGCATTTCTACAGCCACCGGCACGACTACCGGCAGGAATGGCGGCGTTTCATCGACGCGCTGTCGCAGGACGGCGACCGCGCCGATCTGGGCGAGCGCGTGATCCGCGCCATTGCCGGTATCTTCGAGGTGCCGGAGGGGGGCCTCTGGCTCCGCACGCCCTACGGCGTCTCCCTGGCCGCGTCCTGGAACATCTCCCGCTGGCGGCTGGACGGCGCGGCGATGCAGTTGCCGCCGGACGATGCCCTGGTCGCCCGGCTGGAGCGGGAGCGCGCGCTGCACGACCTCACGAAGCTGGGAGAAGCAGAGCGGCCGGACTGGCTCGCCCAGGTCCGCCGCGCCTGGATCGCGGTGCCGCTGGTCCACCGGGATGCCCTGGTCGGCTTCGCCGTCCTGGGGACGCCGCGCGTCCCGACCCGGCTGACGGAGGAGGACCGCCAGCTCCTGCTGCTGCTCGGGCGGCAAGCCGGCAGCTACCTTGCCGAACGGACACTGGGGGAGGAACTGGCCGAGGTCCGGCGCTTCGCGGCCTTCTCGCGGCGCGTCACCTACGCCACGCACGACCTGAAGAACGTCGCGGCCCAGCTTTCCCTCCTGCTGGACAATGCCCGCCGCTGCAAGGACGACCCCGCCTTCATCGCGGACATGCTGGAGACCGTGCGCCATGCCGTGGACCGCGCCGACGTGCTGCTGCGCCGCATCGGCGGCGGGCTGGACGGCAACGGCGCGCCGGAGCCCGCCGCCGTCGCCGACGCGCTGCGCCAGGCCGTCCGCCGCGCCGGGGGGGGCGGACGCGGCGTCCGGCTGGCCGGCAGCGTGGAGGCCATGGTCCGGGTGGACGTGGCCGAGTTCACGGCGGCGCTGGACCATCTGCTGGCCAACGCGGTGGAGGCCGCCGGCCCCCGCGGCAGTATCGTCGTGCTGGGCCGCCGGCAGGAGACCGCGGTGGTGATCGAGGTGCAGGACGACGGCGCGGGCATGTCGCCGGAGTTCCTGCGCGACGGGCTGTTCCGGCCGTTCCGCAGCGGCAAGCCGGGCGGCTACGGCATCGGCGTGTTCGAGGTACGCGACTTCGCCCACCGCGCCGGCGGCCGGCTGGAGGTCGAGAGCCGCCCCGGCCAGGGCACGACCATGCGCCTCGTGCTGCCCGCCGACGGCGCATCCGACCATCCCCTGAAACAGGCGGCAGGACTGGACTGAGACCATGGAGCGACCGCTTCTCATCGTGGACGACGACGCGGGCCTGCAACGCCAGCTCCGCTGGACGCTGTCCCCGATCAGGACCATCGTGGCCGGCGACGCGACGGAGGCACTGTCGGCCGTGCGCCGGCACGCCCCGCCGGTCGTCACCCTGGACCTGGGGTTGCCGCCGCAACCCGACACGCCCAAGGAGGGGCTGTCGCTGCTGGGCGAGATCCTCTCCATCGCGCCGCGCACCAAGGTCATCGTCGTCACCGGTAACGACGGGCGGGAGAACGCGGTGCGCGCCATCGGCCTGGGCGCCTACGATTTCTGCCCCAAGCCGGTCGATCCCGACCTGCTGCGCATCATCGTGGACCGCGCCTTCCGCACCCACGCGCTGGAGGAGGAGAACCGCCGCCTGCGCCGGCAGCAGGAGGCGCCGGTGCTGGACCGGATCGTCACGGCCGCACCCTCCATGCTGGAGGTCTGTCGCCGTATCGAGCGGGCGGCGGACGCCGACATCGGCGTCCTGCTGCTGGGCGAGAGCGGTACCGGCAAGGAGCTGCTGGCGCGCGCCCTGCACCGGCTCAGTCCGCGGGCGGAGCGCCCCTTCGTGGCGCTGAACTGCGGCGCCATTCCGGAAGGGCTGCTGGAGAGCGAGCTGTTCGGGCATGAGCGCGGCGCCTTCACCGGGGCGGTCAAGCAGACCATCGGCCGGATCGAGACAGCCAACGGCGGCACCCTGTTCCTGGACGAGGTGGGCGACCTGCCCCGGCCGCTCCAGGTCAAGCTGCTGCGCTTCCTCCAGGAACGGGTCGTGGAACGCATCGGTGGCCGCCGCCCCATCCCGGTCGATGTCCGGGTGGTGGCCGCCACGAACCAGAACCTGCACGACCAGATGCTCCGGGGCGACTTCCGGGAGGACCTGTTCTACCGGCTGGCCGAACTGGTGGTGGACATCCCGTCCCTGCGGGAGCGCCCGGGCGACCCCGTGCTGCTGGCCCACCGCTTCCTCGCCGGCATCACCCGCGAGCGGCGCAGCCAGGTCCGCGGCTTCTCGGCCGAGGCGCTGGCCGCGATCGAGGGGCATCCCTGGCCGGGCAATGTCCGGGAGCTGGAGAACCGTGTGAAGCGCGCCGTCCTGCTGGCGGGCGAGCCCCTGGTCACGGCGGAGGATCTCGGCCTGAAGCGCCCGGATGCGGCGACGGCAGCCCCGCCCCTGCCGCTGCGCGACGTGCGCGAGCGGGCGGAACTGGACGCGCTGCGCCGTGCCCTGCTGCTGGGGGACGGCAATATCTCCCAGGCTGCCCGCCTGCTCCAGGTCAGCCGGCAGACCCTCTACTGTCTGATGCGCCAGCACGGGCTGCGCGACGCCGCCGACCCCGAGGCACCCGATGCGGAGCAAGAGGAGGCGCTGGACGGGGCCTGATGCGGCCCCCGAACAGGACGCTGAAACGCCGACTGAGGCGCCAGGACGGCGCCTCCGTTTCCGTATCGGGAAAGGGTGCCGGCAGGACCGCCCGTCAGCGCCCCCCTTCCGAGAACAGCACCACCCGCACCGTCTGGAGAATGATGAGAAGGTCCATCATCAGCGAGCGGTTCTTCACATAGTAGAGATCGTACTTGAGCTTCTCCCGCGAATCCTCGAAGGAGGCGCCGTAGGGATAGTTCACCTGCGCCCAGCCGGTGATCCCCGGCTTCACGATATGGCGCCAGGCATAGGCGGGCATCCGCTGCTCCAGCTCCGCCACGATGGCGGGACGCTCCGGCCGCGGGCCGACGAAGCTCATCTCCCCGCGCAGCACATTGAGCACCTGCGGGATCTCGTCCACCCGGATCGGCCGGATCAGACTGCCGATCAGGGTGATCCGCGGGTCGCGCGAGACGGCCCAGCGGGCGACGCCGTCCTTCTCAGCATCCACGCGCATGCTGCGGAACTTGATCAGCATGAAGCTGCGGCCGTGCCGGCCGACCCGCTCCTGCCGGTAGAAGACGGGGCCACCGTCCTCCAGCCGGATGGCCGCCGCCGTGATCAGCATCAGCGGCAGGGTCAGCAGCAGCAGCAATGACGCGGCAACCAGATCCAGGACCCGCTTCGCCGCGGCCGCCACCCCTTCCCCGGCCGAACCGCTGGAATAGAGCGCCCAGTGCGGGCACGGCATCGCCACGTCGATCTGCTTCGCCTCGCGCTCCAGGAAGGTGGCGCGGTCCAGCACCCGGATACCGGCCTCGCGCAACCCCACGAGAAGGTTTTGCCGCGGTTCGGGACCGGCCGGGTCGGGGGCGACGACCACCTCCGTCACCCGCGCGGTGCGGCAGAACTCCAGCAGGGTCGTCTCGGGAACCGTCGGCACACCGGCCGCCGTGGTGCCGTCCAGCGGCACGAAGCCGGTCAGGCAGAAGCGCGGCGTCGCCCGCGTCGCGGCGATCCCGGCGATCTGCCCGACCCCCTCCGCCCCGCCCACCACGACCACGCGCCCGCGCAGAGCCTCCAGCCGGGACAGCCGCATGTAGGCGTGGCGCAGCAGCATCGCACCCAGGGCCGAGCCCAGAACGGCTGCCGCCACCTCCGGCGCACTCTCCCACGCCTGCGGCCGGATCAGGGCCAGGGCCAGCAGGGCCGCAAGCGTCAGGACGGCACCGGTGAAGGCGCGCACCGCCATCTGACGGACATCGCCCAGGAACCGCCGCTCATAGAGTCCTGTGGCGCAGAGGACCGTGAGGAACACGACCGTCGGCAGCAGCAGGTCCGCCGCCTGCGGCTCCGTCGCCGGGGCCAGCGTGCCGTAGCCCAGCGCCAACGCCGCCAGCAGCAGCCCCTCGAACAGCACGAGGTCGGTGATCAGAAGGATGAACGCACCGGCCGGCACGAACAGGTTGAAGACCCGGATCATGCTCCCCCCAGGAACAGGCTCGTTGATCGTCCTGCGCCGCGGCTCGTTTCCGCCCCGGTCCGCGCGCCGTCCGTCGGTGCGGCCGGGGTGGCGACCTGGAGGGTCGAAGCCCAAAAAGGTCACAATCCGGTTTCCGACGACCGCCGCCGAGGGTAGGCGCGTACCGGTTCCTTGGTAAGCACGCATTGGCCCATGGGCCGGCTTGGGAGAGGATCACCAGACGGTCGATCCGCGCTGCCCGCCGGTCGGGGGATGGGTAGTCTTTCGTGCAAATTTATCCTTTATTTCGGGACGTCAGAGCCATACCGAACACAGGCTCGACCTGTGCGCCTCCTCGGCGCCCCCGGCCCCGCAGACCTCGCACCGGCCCGCTGCAAGAATCACTGTCTGGCACGCGGGTCGGGAACGAGCAGCATGTCGCAAGGCAGCCAGTCTAGCAGCCTTGCGGCCGTACTCCCCAGCAACAGGCTCATGATCCCGCTACGACCGTGGCTGCCCATGACGACGAGATCGATCTCGTGCTCGCGCACGTAGCGGGTCAGCGTCGATTCTATGGCTCCGTGCTCCACGACCGTCCTGAGCTTCGTCCCCTCGGGAATGGCGGTTGCCGCCAGAAAGGCGGCGCATTCATTTTCCTTGATGCTCGCGCTCAGGCGCGAACTGACGGAAGCGCCGGCCAGCCCTGCCATCGGAGACGCGTGCGCGTGGTACACGATCAGCTCGCGTCCGGGGAAGAACCGCGCAGCAGCCAGAAGGGCATGACTGGAGGAGTCCGAGAAGTCGGTCGCCACGACGATCCGCCGGTACGGTTCATGCACCCGGTTGTGCACCACCAGCAGGGGCTCCGGCAGGGAGCGGGCCAGAGTCTCGACGGTTGATCCGACAAGGAACCGGCCCAGGGTCTCGCTACGGGAGACACCGGTGATGATCAGTCCTGATTGCCTGTCGGCGGCCGTTCTGCGAATGGCTGCCGCGGCATCCCCGCTGCGGCTGATGCAGAGCCTGACCGGAACCTTGACCGCCTTGAGGTCGCGGGCGAGTTGACGCCACGCCACTTGCAGAAGCTGCTCGTCGCCGGCTCCGCCGGCCCACGCTATTGCCTGATCCGGCGATGCCGTGGGGTCCAGGACGTTGAGCGCCGTCAGTTCGGCCCGCCATTCTTCAGCCAGCTGGGCCGCTCGGTCCAAGGCCCGGTCGCAGCGGGCACTCAGGTCGGTGGCCAGCAGGAGATGCCGGGGCATGGCATCGGCGGACGGATGGACGCTCATGGCTGTCTCCTTGAAGGGCGACCTGGCTGAAATGTGCGGCCAGACGGGTCCGGCGGATCACCAGCTTCTCAAACTCGGCCACGGTGAATACCAGCAGCCCTGCCGCCACGACCTTGGCCCATTCCAGCAGCGTCAGGTCGGTCGACCCGAAAACGGACTGCATGGCCGGCGCATGGGTATAGGCGATCTGGAGAGGGATGCAGGCGGCAATGGCCAGCAGCACATAGCGGTTTCCGGTCAGCCCTTCGCGGCTGACGACCGGAGCGAAAATGAAACGGCTGTTGATCAGGTAGAACATCTCGGCCGCCACAACCGCATTCACGGCCATCGTCCGCGCTGTCTCCATGCTCGTCCCGTTGTCCAGCTCCCAGAGAAACAGGCCCAGCGCCCCGATCATCATCAGGACGGAGACCATCAGCACCCGCCAGACGAAGAAACCCGACAACAGCGCCTCGCCGGGCGGTCGTGGCCGGCGGTTCATGATGCCGCGCTCGGCAGGTTCGAAGGCCAGGGCCAGACCCAGCGTGCTGGAGGTGACCATGTTGATCCACAGCACCTGCGCCGGCGTGAGCGGCAGGGGCAGCTCGAACAGGATCGCGGCGATCACGACCAGCGCCTCGCCGCCGTTGGTCGGCAGCATGAAGAGAATGAACTTCTTCAGGTTGTCATAGACCGCCCGGCCTTCGCGGACCGCCGCCGCGATGGTGGCAAAGTTGTCGTCGGCCAGCACCATGTCGGCGGCTTCCTTGGCCGCCTCGGTGCCCTTCATGCCCATCGCCACGCCCACGTCGGCACGCTTCAACGCCGGGGCATCGTTCACCCCGTCGCCGGTCATCGCCACCACCTGGCCATGGCTCTGGAGCGCCTTGACCAGACGCAGCTTGTGTTCCGGACTGGCCCGCGCGAACACGTCCACGTCCCAGGCGACACGACGCAAGGCGGCATCGTCCATCACAGCGACTTCAGCACCGGTGATGGCGGGCCTGCCGACGCCGACAGCGAGCTGGGCACCGATGGCGCGTGCCGTTTCGACGTGATCCCCGGTGATCATCTTGACGCGGATGCCGGCGCGATGGCACTCGCCCACGGCCCGGATCGCCTCTTCGCGGGGCGGGTCGATGATGCCGACCAGAGCCAGCAGCACGTAACCCGCCTCCGTGTCGGCGAAGCTCAGGCGATCCTCCAGCGGGGCCGCCCGCCTGTACGCGAGCGCCAGCAGGCGCAGGCCCTGGGCGGCCGTATCCGTCGCCATGCGCCGCCAGTGATCGACATCCAGCGCCCGCTCGCCGCCATGGCCCAACTGCGCGGAACACATGTCCAGGATGCGCTCCGGCGCGCCTTTGACGAAGATCCACGGCTCACCGTCACCGTCGCGGTGATAGGTGGCCATGAAGCGGTGCTGTGATTCGAAGGGAATCACGCCCAGACGGGGCCATGCCTCCTCGCCACCCTGCCGGGAGAAGCCGGTCTTGCTGCCCAGCACGAGCAGGGCCCCTTCCGTGGGATCTCCTTCCACCCGCCACAGGCCGTCCTCGTCGCACAGGCGGGCATCGTTGCACAGGACGCCGGCACGGATCGCCATGGCCAGCGCCGGATAATGATCCGGAGCGATGATGCGTCCGTCGATGCTCAGATCGCCCACCGGGGCATAGCCGATGCCCCCCACATCGACGACATGCCCGGCGCAGACCACGCGCTGCACGGTCATCTCGTTGCGAGTCAGCGTGCCGGTCTTGTCCGAGCAGATCACCGTCACCGAACCGAGGGCCTCCACCGCCGGAAGCCGGCGGATGATGGCCTTCCGGCGGGCCATGCGCTGCACCCCGAGGGCCAGGGTGACGGTCATGATCGCCGGCATGCCTTCGGGGATCGCCGAGGCGGCCAGCGCCACCACCATCATGAACATGTCCGCGGGCGGCTGTCCGCGCCACCAGATGCCGAGCACGAAGGTCGCGGCCGACATGCCCAGGATGATCAGTGCCAGCATCCGTCCGAAACGGTCCACCTGCCGGAGCAGGGGGGTGGTCAGCTCACGGATGCCGGACAGCATCTGATTGATCTTGCCCAGCTCGGTGGCCGTGCCGGTGGCGACCACGATCCCGCTGGCCTGACCATAGACCACCAGCGTTCCCGAGTAGGCCATGCTGTAGCGATCGCCCAGCGGGGCATCGGCGACCACGGCGTCGACGGATTTCTCCACCGGCAGCGATTCACCGGTCAGGGCGGCTTCCTCGATGCGCAGCGCGTTGACCGTGACCAGCCGCAGATCGGCCGGAACCCGATCGCCGGAGGTGAGCGCCACCAGATCGCCGGGCACCAGCCCGGCAGCGTCGATCTCCCGCCGTCGTCCGTCCCGGATCACCATGGCATGGGGCGACAGCATGGCGCGGATGGCGTCGAGCGCCGATTCCGCCTTGCCTTCCTGAATGAACCCGATGATGGCGTTGATCACCACGGCCGCCATCAGCACGCCGGTGTCGATCCAATGGCCGAGCAGAGCCGTGATGACGGCCGCCGCCATCATCACATACAAGAGGATGTTATGAAACTGCATCAGCAGACGCAGCAACGGGCCGCGCCGCTTCGGCGGGGCGAGACGGTTCGGGCCGTGCTGCGCAAGGCGCTGCCGGGCTTCCGCCTCGCTCAGACCAGCCGCTCCGGTCTGAAGCGCCTGCTCGACCTGGGCCTGGGGGATCGCATGCCACTGGGGAGGTGCGGAAGCATCGGGTCGGTCGGCAGTCAGCTTCATTTTCATGGGCAGGCTTCGCTGTTGGCTTGAACGGACCGGAGGCTTCAGATCGCCTTAATATAAATACTGTTGCTGTAATTGTTCCGCGTCAGCCAGATCCCCACACCACAATGATTTCACAGACATCATCCGTCTTCACATGTCCCACATGACGCTGTCCTCTAATCCGATCAGAAAAACGAATGGACAGTTCCAGGCAACGGGGCGAGAGATCATGGATGTCGGACATGCGATCTGCGCACAATTCCATTCGACCAGTGAGGGATAACGTCCCACTCACGAATTTCATCCGAACGAGAGCCAGAAAGTCGCACCATGAATCCGAATTTTTCGGGAATCAAAAACCCATAAGTTGTATTTCAACAGTAATTGTCATCGCACTGCCGGACGGACTAAAGTGCGTGTGCCCGCATAATCCCGTGCGTCCCCGTGCGTCCCCGCGCCTGCCGGCCTTCCGCGGCCGCACCGCTGGTCAATCTCCATAATATTCACATCCCACCAAGGAAATATTGGACAGTGGACATCCCTCGCATATTCAACATCACTGAAAGCGCCCACCGTATTCACAATCCGATCACAGCCGACAAGCTTGCCACTCTCGGCGCGGCGCTGCGTCTGGAACCGGGGACCCGGATCCTCGACCTCGCCAGCGGATCGGGGGAGATGCTCTGCACCTGGGCACGCGATCACGGCATCACCGGCACCGGCATCGACATGAGCCGGCTGTTCACCGAGCAGGCGAAACGCCGTGCCCTGGAACTCGGTGTCGCCGATCGGGTCACGTTCATCCATGGCGACGCTGCCGGCCATGTCGCAGAGGAGAAGGTCGGTGTGGCAGCCTGTGTCGGCGCCACCTGGATCGCCGGCGGGGTTGCCGGCACCATCGAGCTTCTGGCGCGCAGCCTGCGCGCCGGAGGGATCATCCTGATCGGTGAGCCCTACTGGCGACAGGTGCCGCCGACGGAGGAGATCGCCAAGGGGTGTCTCGCCACCGCCATCGCCGACTTCCTGACGCTGCCCGACCTTCTCGCCTCGTTCGGCGGCCTCGGCTACGACGTCGTCGAGATGGTCCTGGCCGACCAGGATGGCTGGGACCGGTACGAGGCGGCGAAATGGCTCACCATGCGCCGATGGCTTGAGGCCAACCCCGACGACGAGATGGCGGAAGAAGTCCGGGCCGGACTGACTACGGAACCCGTGCGCTACGCCGCTTACACGCGGGACCATCTGGGCTGGGGTGTGTTCGCGCTGATGCCGCGGTAAGGCGTCCGGCCCGTCCCCCGGTGCGGCTCACAGCCCGGACCGGATCGGACGGGCCGGCCTGCCGGGGCAAGCCGCCGGCAGTAGCGAGGAGCAGGTCAGAATATCCACAGCAGAAGCAGGATGACGGGCAGCCAGGACAGCAGGCTGAGCAGCAGGATGATCTGCAAGCTCCGGGTCCGGGTCGGGCGATCCCTTTCCATCCGCCCGGCCAGACGGTCGAGCTTTGTCCGCTGCACAGGGTCTCTTTCTCCGGTCATCCCGATCTCCGATCCGGCCCGATCCTTAGCTTACGCACCATTGCGACGATTACCGACCGGACCCGCCCCCGTCCAGCCCGGTCCGCTTCCGGTCCGCGGTCAGCCGGACGTTCCCGGTTGAATCCCGGCGGAGCGGCCGGTAGCCATGGGATAACGTCCGAGGCGCGCCGATGAACCTCCGCCAGCTCCAGCATTTCGTGGCCCTCGCGGAAACGGGGAGCGTGCGGCGGACCAGCGCCCGGCTGAACCTCTCGCAGCCCGCCCTGTCCAAGAGCATCCGCGCGCTGGAGGAGGATCTCGGCGTCGTCCTGTTCGACCGCCTGCCCCGGGGCCTGCGGCTGACGCCCGTGGGAACCTGGCTGCTGTCGCGCTCCGTGCCCCTGCTGGCGGAGGCGCGGCAGCTCCGCAACGAGATCGAGCTGATCCGCCGGCAGACCGGCAGCGAGGTCCGCATCGCCGCGGGCACCGTGCTCTGCGCGTCGCTGATCCCGCGCAGCCTCGCCCGCCTGCGCGAGGTGGCCCCCAGCATCCGCGGCATCGTCAGCGCGGGATACTGGGACGACCAGAAGACCATGCTGCTGAACGCGGAGATCGACTTCCTGGTGGCGGACGCCCGCGACCTGGAGGACATCGCGGAGTTCGAGCTGGCGCGCCTGCCGGTGGAGCCGATCTGCGCCTTCGCCCGGCCCGGCCATCCCCTCGCAGGGCGCCGGGGGCTGACGCCCGCCGACCTGCGGGGATTTGATGCCGCCGGCCTGACCCGGCTGCCCAAGGGGCTGGAGCGGGTGCTGCGCGACCTGCCGGACCTGCCGGTGGGCGGCGGCTCCGCCGTGGGCAGCGACGATTTCGGCCTGCTGCGCACGGTGGCGGCCGCGTCCGACCTGCTGCTGTTCGCCCCGCCCGGCGCCGTCAGCGATCAGACGGGGCGGGGCGAGCTGGTGCGCCTGGACCTTTCCCTGCCGGTGGAGGTGCAGACGCACTTCGCCATCGTCTGGCGGCGGGACCGCGGCCTCTCCCCCTCGGCGGAACTCCTGAAGCGCACCATCCTGGAATGCGCCGCCCTGCCCCCGCCGGTCAGCCCGTCACCCGCCGCAGCAGCGCGCGGCCCGCGAAGCGCACCCGCTGCGACAGCGGAAACCGCTTGAAGGTGGATTTCGCCGTGCCGGCGGTGAAGGCTGTGCGCTTGCTGTAGTCGATGGCGACATCGACGATCACCGGCCGGCCGGTCGCGGCCAGCCGGCGCGCCTCGGCGATGGCGTCGGCGATGCGGTCGCCGTTCTGCATCGCCACATGCGCCGCCCCGGTGGCGCGCGCCACCCCGGCGAGGTCGGGGCCGGCCAGCACCGTGCAGGGCTTGCGGTTGTAGGGGATCTCCTGTGCCTGGGCGATCTGCGACAGCTCCCCGTCGCTGAAGACGAAGTAGATCACGCCCAGGCCGCGCGCCGTCGCCGTCATGATCTCCATGCAGGTCATCAGGAAGCAGCCGTCGCCGACGATGGCGAACACCTCCTTCTCCGGCTGCGCCAGCTTCGCCCCGATGGCGGCCGGCACGGCATAGCCCATGGCGTTGAAGTCGGTCGGCGTCAGCAGCCGCCCGCCGCGGTGGATCGGGAACAGCTCAGCCGTCAGGAAGGTATGGTTGCCGTCGTCCAGCACGGTGACGGCATCGTCCGGCATCTGCCGGCGCAACTCGTCGAAGAAGCGCGCCGGGTTGACCCGACCCTTGCTGTCATGCGCGTACCATTCCTCCCGCCAGGCACGCCGGTCGCGCGCCAGCCGGTCCGCGAGCCCCGTGTCCGGCACCGGCGTTCCGCGCGCCCGCAGCTCGTCCAGCAGGGCGGCGAGCACCGTCCGGGCGTCGCCCACGATGCCGACCGCGGCCGGATAGTTCGCCCCGATCACGTCCGCGCAGATATCGACATGGACCAGCCCCGCCGGCACCTCCGCGCTGAAGCTGCCGGTCGGGATCTCCCCGAAGCGGGTGCCCACGGCCAGCATGCCATCGCAGCCCTCGAAGGCGTTGCGCGCCGCCGGCACGGCGGAGGGGCTGAAGCCGAAGCCGGCATGCAGCGGGTGGTCCGCCGGAAAGCTCGCCAGCCCCTGGAGCGTGGTGCTGACCGGCGCCTGGAGGAACTCCGCGATGGCCGCCACCTCCGCCTGTGCCCCGCGCGCGCCCCAGCCGACGAACAGGCCCGGCCTGCGGGCCGCCAGCAGCAGGTCGGCGGCCCGGCGCACCGCTTCCGGGTCGGGGGATGCTGGCGGCGGCGGGGGCGTCCAGCGCGGCAGCTCCCCCACCTCGCCGGGGAAGAGCTGGAGGTTGACCGGGATCTCCACCAGCACCGGGCCGGGCTGGCCGCCCGTGGCGATCCGGTACGCCTCGTAGATCGTCGGCACCACGTCCTCGTGCCGCTCCACCCGGAACGCCGCCTTGGTCAGCGGCCCGATCAGGCGGAGCTGGTCGATCTCGTGGAGCTGGAAGCGGCGGCCGGTGTCCGTCCGGATGCCGCCGGAGAAGATCAGCATCGGGATGCCACCCAGAAAGGACTCGCCGATGCCGCTCGCGGCGTGGGTGATGCCCGCGGCCGGCACGATGGCCAGCGCCCCGACCGTGTCGTCCGCGGCCCGGCTGACGGCATCGGCCATGAAGGCGCCGCCGCCCTCATGCGTTACCAGGACCGGCGTCACCGCCTCGCTGCTGTTCAGCTCGTCGTACAGCTCGGTGTTGTGGACACCGGGGATGCCGAAGGTGAACCTGATCCCGAGTTGCTCCATGGCGTGGACCGCCAGCCAGGCCGCCGTCTTCTTCATCCGCGCTCCCTCCCCTTCGTCTTTGTTCAGCTCCGGCCGGCGATGGACCGGGCGGCGCGCCGGGCGCCGTAGATGCAGCCGCCGAGGAACGTCCCCTCCAGCGAGCGCAGGCCGTTCATGCTGCCCCCGCCGAAGCCGGCCGCCTCCCCCACCGCGTAGAGACCGGGCAGCGGCTCGCCGTCCGCGTCCAGCACACGGCTGTCCAGATCGGTGCGGATGCCGCCCAGGCTCTTGCGGCTGATGATGAACTCGCGGATGGCGATCAGGGGGCCGGCCGCGGGATCAAGGATCGGCTGGAAGGCGCAGGTGCGCATCCGGTCGCCGCGCCAGCGCCGCAGATGGGCGATGCGGCGGAGCTGCGGGTCGTTGTGCAGGGCAGGCCCGCGGGCGATCTCCGCATCGTAGCGCTCCGCCGCCGCGCGCACGGCGGCAAGCTCCACGGCACCATCGCCCTGGAGCGCGTTCATCTTCTCCACCAGCTCGGGCAGGTCCGCGGCGGTGACGGTGTCCGGGCTGTTCTCCGTCACCTCGCGGACCAGCCAGCGGTTTCCCAACAGGGTGTCGCGCAGGAAGCCGGCCGCGTTGCGCTCGCGCAGCGACGGATTGAACTCGGCACCGGAGATGGCAAGCTCCTTCAAGGCGATGCGGTGGTTCAGGAGCTGCCAGGACCAGGCCCGCTCCTGCGCGCAGATGCGGGTGACCAGCTCGCGCGTGTCGAAGCCGCCGACCAAGGGCGCCGGTCCGATCCGCTCACCCCGCCAGTTCAGCCAGAGCGCCGATTTCGGCGGCACCAGCGACAGGCCGTGACCGGGCTTGCGCGGCCGCCAGTGGCGGATGCCGGCGGCATAGTTCCACATCCGGTCCAGGCCGGAGACGACCCCGCCGACGGCCTCCACGGCATCGTGCAGGCGGCCGTCGGCGAAACGGTGGGAGCCGTTCAGGATCGTCTCCGGCGGCCGGCCCCAGTCGGCGTGCCAGTGCCGGCGCACCCGCTCCAGGCAGCCGTTGATGCCGCCCGCGGCAACGACAACGCAGTCGGCCGTGGCGGTGAAGGGCCGCTCCGCCTCCCCCGTCATGATGCCGGTACAGCCGGTGACGCGGCCCGCCGCCGCCGTCAACGCCTCGACCCGGTGGCCGAAGCGCAGGGTCAGGGCGTCGCGCCGCGGATGCTCCAGCAGCAGGCCGGCCAGCCGCGTCGCCAGCCGGTGCCCCGTCCCCCAGGTGACGTGCCAGCGCGGAACGGAGTTGCCGTTGCCGTGCTCGCCCCGCTCGACCCAGAGCGGCACCGGCAGGAAGCCGATCTCCCGCGCCCTGAGCCAGCGGTAGATCTCCCCCTCGCTCTCATGGACATAGGCTTCGGCCCAGCGCCGGGGCCAGAGTTCGGCCTCGGCATCGCCGCCGAACGCCCCGAAGGACAGCCAGTCGCGCAGCGCGAGGTCGGGCGTGTCGCGGATGCCGGTGCGGCGCTGCTCCGGCGTTCCCACCAGCAGGATGCCGCCGAAGCTCTCCTTCGCCTGACCGCCGAAGGCGTCCTCCCCGTCGCGGTCCAGCAGGGTGACGCTGCGCCCCGCCGACAGCAGTTCCAGGGCCGTGACGATCCCGGCCAGACCGCCCCCGATCACCAGAACATCGCTCTGATACTGCTGCATCCGCCGCTTTCCGACCCGTCCGTCGAAAGGAGGGGTCGGCCCGGATCATGCCGCAGTGCGAAAAGGACTTTCGCACGGCGGCAGGAGGGACCGACACCTTTCCCGAGGACTATCGGCAGCGGCGGTGGCGACTGTCCAATGACTTATCTTCCCCGACCGATAACCGGAGGTTATCGCACAGGGTCGGCGGGGCTACAGCCGCCAGTGCTGGATGCCCAGGGGGATGGTCTCCGGCGCCAGCGCTGCCTTGACGTCCACCAGGATGCCGCCGGGCCTGAGCGCGCCCAGGAGACGCTGCGGCTCGTCCAGGTACGCGCGGTGCGAGACGGCCAGGATCGCCGCGTCCAGGTCCGCCATCTGCCCCTGCCGGCAAAGGTCCAGACCGTACTCCTCCCGCGCCACATGCGGATCGGCCAGGGGATCGTGGACGAAGGGCTCCAGGTTGAACGACCGCAGCTCGGCCACGATGTCCGGCACGCGGCTGTTGCGCAGGTCCGGCACGTTCTCCTTGAAGGTCAGGCCGAAGATGCCGACGCGCACGTCGCGCCCGCCCTTGCCCGCCCGCGCCAGCAGCTTGATGAGCTGCTGCGCGATGTAGGTGCCCATGCCGTCGTTGATGCGGCGCCCGGCCAGGATCACCTGCGGATGGTAGCCCAGGGATTCCGCCTTGGCCGTCAGGTAGTAGGGATCGACGCCGATGCAGTGCCCGCCGACCAGGCCGGGGCTGAAGCGCAGGAAGTTCCACTTGGTGCCCGCCGCCTCCAGCACGTCGCGGGTCGGAATGTCCAGGCGGTTGCAGATGATGGCGATCTCGTTCATCAGCGCGATGTTGATGTCGCGCTGGGTGTTCTCGATCACCTTCGCGGCCTCCGCGACCTTGATGCTGGAGGCGCGGTGGACCCCGGCGGGGATGACGGCGCCGTAGGCCGCGGCGACCCGCTCCAGGGTCGGCGCGTCCTCGCCCGCGACCACCTTCACGATGCGGTCGATGGTGTGCTCGCGGTCGCCGGGATTGATGCGTTCAGGCGAATAGCCCAGCTTGAAGTCCCGCCCCTGCTTCAGGCCCGACGCCCTGGCGATGGCGGGACCGCAGATCTCCTCCGTGACGCCCGGATAGACGGTGGATTCGAAGACGATGACGGCGCCCGGGCGGATCGCCCGCCCGATCGTCTCGCAGGCGGACAGGAGCGGCAGCAGGTCCGGCCGGCGGTCCTGGTCGATCGGCGTCGGCACGGTGACGACGAAGAACGTCGCGTCCTGGAGCGCCGCCGGATCGTCGGTGAGGAAGAGGGACTTCGTCCGCAGCGCCTCGGCCGTCACCTCCCCGGTCCAGTCCTCGCCCCGGCGCAGGGCCTCGACCCGCCGCCGGTCGATGTCGAAGCCCACCACCCTGAACCGCGAGGCGAAGGCCAGCGCCACCGGAAGCCCCACATAGCCGAGGCCGATCACGCCGACGCACTCGTTCTGAACCATGGCCGTCTCCGTGCTGGATCGACCGCCTCGGCCAGCAGGCTGGCATGCCCCGGAGGCGGCCGGATCGAAAGGAGCGCCCACTCTGCCCCCGGCACCGCGCGGCCCGCGCCTGCGCAGGAGAAAAGGCCGGCCGGTCCGTGGACCTACCCCGAACGCCGGAAATCTTCGTCCAGCGTCGATTGCCGCTCACCCGGGAAGATCCTGTCGTGGCGCGGGGCACAACCGATATGGACAGGGCCGGTACTGCCGGAAACTGGCGGCGAATGCGGCGTTTCCTTCCGGATGGCGCCATATCCCACCTCCGATACAGGCATGGTGCCTGGGATGGCTTGCCCTCCCCGGGGTTAGCCCGCCCGATCGTGCCGACCGACCGTCCGTCACGCCCCGATGGACCGGGCCCCTTCCGGAGATACGGCCGTCCCTCCGCAAGAACCCTGGCCGGTCCGGGGCGGACGGATAGAGTTCCGCCCTCCAGAAGAACAGGCGGACCTCACCCCATGGCTGCGAGACCCGGACGCCCCCTGCTTGCCCCCGTGCTCGGTCTCGTCGTTGCCGTCGGCCTCTCGGCCTGCGGGCAGCCGACGACGGCGGCCGACCACATCACGCGCGCCCGCGCCCATATCGAACAAGGCGACGGTGCCGCCGCCCTGATCGAGGCGCGCAATGCCGTTCAGGCCGCACCGGACAGCCCGGCCGCCCGCACGCTGCTGGCCGAGCTGCTGCTGGAAGCGGGCGACGCGGCGGGTGCCGCCGCCAACCTGGACCGGGCGGTACGGGCCGGGGCCGCGCCGGAGACGCTGCGCCTCTTGCGGGCCCGCGCCCTGATCGGCCAGGGGCAGGTGGACGCGCTGCTGGCGCAGTTCGGGGACAGGCCCCTGCCGGAGGATGCCAAGGATGCGGCGGAGCTGAACACCCATATCGGCTATGCGCTGCTGACCAGGGGGCGGCTCCCCGAGGCCACTGCCGCCTTCAAGGCCGCGGCCGTCCGGCCACAGGCCCGGGTCGGGCTGGTCCGGACGGCGCTCGCCGGCGGCGACGTCCCGTTGGCCTGGGAGCGGGCGGCGGAAGCGCAGCAGCGGCATCCCGACAATGCGGAGATCCTGACCGTCGTCGGTGAGACGGCGCTGGCGGCACGGGACACCGTGCGGGCCGCCGCCAGCTTCCGCGAGGCGCTCGCACTCGCCCCCGGGCGGATCGACGCCCGCTTCGGGCTGGCGCGGGCGCTCATGCTGAACGGCGAACCGGCGGAAGCCGTGCGTATCCTCGACGACGGCGGCGAGCGGCTGGCAGAGTTCCCCGAGGTCAGGCTGGCCCGTGCCGTTGCCGCGGCCGGCATGGAGGACTGGCAGATGGCCCGGCAGTCCGCGGAAGCGGTCCTGTCCATGGGGGCGGAGAATGCCGGTGCCCGCCTGATCGCCGGCCTGTCGAACCTGAAGCTCGGGGCCGTCGAGAAGGCGCACGACCATCTCGGCGTCTTCCTGCGGTCGCACCCCGACCATATCGAGGGACGCAAGCTGCTGGCCCTCGCCCAGGCCAGCCTGGGCAGCAAGGAGCGCGCCGTCGCCACCCTGAGCGACGCGCCGGAGGCGCAGCTCCGCAACGCGGACTATCTGTCCGGCATCGGCGCCTTCGCGCTGGAACTGGGGCAGCGCGACAAGGCCCGGGAGGTGCTGGCGAAGGCCGCCTCCGCCGCCGACAGTCAGGAGACGGAGGCGCGGGTCTATCTGGCCCGCACGGCCGTGGAGCGGGGCAGCGCCTCGGTCAGCGATCTTGCCCGCGACATCCAGGACAGGCCGGAGCTGATGACGGAGGCGCCGCAGATCGCGCTGGCCCTGCTGCTCTCCGGCCGGCACACGGAGGCGCTGACCGCGGCCCGGGCGCTGCGGGGGAAGGACCCCGCGGACATGTCGGCGCGGCTGCTGGAGGCACTGGCCCTGCTGGGCACGAACCAGCCGGGCCCGGCCGAACAGGCCCTGCGCGACGCCCACCGGCTCGCGCCGGAGAATGTCGATTTCGTCAATGTGCTGGCGCAGCTCCTGGCGGCCACCAAGCGCGCGGAGGAGGCCGAGGCGCTGCTGCGGCCGGCCTTCCTCGCGCACCCCGACGACCGTCGCCTGCTGACGGCGGTCACCAAGCTGGCGCAGGCCGATGCCGACCGGGCGCGGGGCCTGCTGGAGACGGCGCTGGAGGCACATCCGTCGGCGCTGGGGCCCAGGCTCCTGTTCGCGGAGTTCCACCTGGACCGCGGCAATCCGGACGCCGCCCTGGCGCTGCTTTCCGGCGTGCCGGCGGACAAGGCGGACGAGGCCGCCGTGCTGGATGTCGGCGGCCGCGCCTACCTGTCCCGCCGCGACACGGCAAAGGGGCTGGCCGCGCTGGAGAAGGCGATCCGCCTGCATGCGGACGCGGTGCGGCCGCGCATCTCCCTGGCCCGGGCCCATATCGCGGGCAACCGGCCGGCCGACGCCGTCGCTCCCCTGCGCGAGGCGCTGAAGCTGGCGCCGGACAACACCCAGGCCCGCGTCATGCTGGCCGGCGCCCTGGCCCTTGCGGGTGAAGCGGACGCCGCGACGGAAGAGGTGCAACGGATCGAGGACCGGAGCGGCAGGACCGCCGACACGGCGGAGATCCGGGGCATCATACTGGCCCGCAGCGGCCGCGGGGCGGAGAGCCTGGAACAGTTCCGCACCGCCTATGCCCTGGAACCCGTCTGGGAACGGGCGCGCCAGCTCTCCCGGGCCGAATGGGCGGCCGGCCAGCGCGGGGCCGCCCTGAAGACCCTTCAGGGCTGGGCCGACCGCAACCCCGCACACCTGCCGGGCCGCTTCGACCTCGCGGTCGGGCGCATGATCGACGGCGACCTGGACGGGGCGCGCAGGGATCTGGAGACGGCCGTCACGATCGCCCCCGACAATGCGGCCGTGCTCAACAACCTCGCCCATGTCCTGTGGCGGAGCGGCCGGCTGGACGATGCCGCGGTCCGGGCGGAAGCGGCCCTGCGGCTTGTTCCGGAGGACCCGGCCGTCAAGGACACGCTCGGCGTCATCCTGCTCGACCGCGGGGAGACCGGGCGGGCGCTCGATCTTCTGACGGATGCGGCGGCGGCGCTGCCGGACAATGCCGGTGTCCAGGTCAATTACGCCCGGGCGCTGGCGAAGGCCGGCCGGGGGGCCGAGGCGCGCAGGCGGCTGGAGGCGCTGCTGGCCGGCACGCCGCAGTTCGACGGGCGCGACGACGCGGCGGCGCTGCTGGCCGGCCTGCGCTGACCGGCGTGCCCCACCGGCCCCCGCACCGGAGCCGGTCCGTCACTCAGCGGCAGTAAGACCGTCCGGGAGCGCCCCCGCCCCGCCGGGCCGGCCGGGGTGGACGGCACGGTAGACACCGGCATAGCGGGCCGCCACCGTGGTCCAGGTGCGCTCCCGCTCGACCTGCCGCCGGGCAGCCGTTCCGATCGCGGGCCAGGCCGCCTGCGCCTCCAGCACCGCGACAAGGCGGGCGGCCAGGGCCGCCGGATCGTCGGCGGCGAACAGGAAACCCGTCTCCCCGTCGCGGATCAGCTCGCGGTGGCCGCCCACATCGCTGGCGACGACCACCCGCCCCTGCGCCATCGCCTCCAGCGGCTTCAGGGGCGTCACCAGATCCGTCAGGCGCATGCGGCAGCGCGGATAGACCAGCAGGTCGATCAGATCGTAATGGCGCTTCACCGCGGCATGCGGAACCCGCCCGGCGAACACCACCGATCCCTCCAGCCCCAGGTCCGCCGCCAGACGCCGCAGCGCAGCTTCCTGGTCGCCGCCGCCGACCAGCAGCAGCCTGAGCCGCGGGCGCCGCGCCCGCACGGCCGGCAGCGCCCGCAGCAGCAGGTCCAGCCCTTCGTAATGGTAGAAGGAGCCGATGAATCCGATCACCTCGGCCCCGTCCAGCCCCAGTTCCGCCGCCAGGGCGCCGTCGTGCCGGCGGTCCCCGGCGAACGGTCCGGGATCGACCGCGTTCGGCACGATGGTGACGCGGGCGGATGGCACGCCACGTCCGACGATCTCCGTCCGCACCCCCTCGCAGAGCGCGACCACCGCGTCGGCCCGGTGCAGCACCCGCGTCTCCAGCCAGCGGCTGGCGCGGTAGCGCAGGCCACCGTCGTTGGCGCTGCCCAGGTCCACGGCCGCATCCTCCCAGAAGGCGCGCACCTCGTAGACGACGGGAATGCCATGGCGGCGGCCGACGGACAGGGCGGGCAGCCCGTTCAGGACCGGCGAATGGGCGTGCAGGATATCGGGCTTCAGCTCCCGGACCAGGGCGTCGAGGCGGTGCGCGGTGGCGCGCATCTCCGCCCCGTAGCGAACGACCGGGAGCCGCGCCAGCACGCCGGTGGGGACGGGCGTGCGCAGGAAGTCCCAGCCGTCGGCGCTCTCCACCGCGTTCAGCCGGTCCCCCTGGCGGGGTGTGGTCAGGTGGAAGGTCTGCCAGCCCAGGGCCCGCTGCGCCCGCAGGATGCCCAGGCTGCGGAAGACGTACCCGCTCTGTAAGGGCAGGGAATGGTCGAAGACGTGCAGGATGCGCATGCGGCGAGGGTCCCGGCCGGAGTCCCGAGGATCATGCCACCCTAGACCCGGTCCGAACGCGCAGCCATGCCCCGGATGTCCGCTAAAAAGGGGTACACGTCGGGGTGCCAGCCGTCGCCCAAAGAGCGCCTTCACCCTGCCCGCCCCCGATGCGACCCTCCGCCGGGATCTTGAGCGCCCGGCACAGGGCGTCGCCGCGGGAGGGGGCCGCGTTCCTCATGGATGACGAGCACCTGAAGCTCGACCTGCCGCCGTTCGAGATGGCGCCCGATGCGCGGTTCTTCTATGCGGCCGTGCCGCACCAGCGTGCGCTGGCCTATCTCGGCTTCGCGCTGTGCAAGCGCCAGGGCTTCGCTGTGCTCACGGGGGAGATCGGGGCCGGCAAGACCATGCTGCTGGACCATCTGCTGGGCGGCAGCCTCACCGGCCGGCGCAAGGTCGGCCGTTTCAACGCCCCGCGCCTCGACGCCCTCGGCGCCCTGCGGATGACCGCGGGCTCCTTCGGCCTGGACCGCAGCGGCGACCAGACGGAGCTGCATGCCCGCCTCGACGGGGCGCTGCGCCGGCCGGAGGCGCTGGGCGCCCTGCTGATCGTGGACGAGGCGCAGAACCTGTCGCCCGAGGCGCTGGAGGAGCTGCGCATCCTGACCAACCTCCAGGCCGGCCCCACGCCCCTGCTGCAATGCCTGCTGGTCGGGCAGCCGCAGCTCCGCACGCTCCTGGCCCGACCGGCGCTGGAACAGCTCCGCCAGCGCATCGCCGCGGCCCACCATCTGGTGCCGCTGGATGCGGAGGACACCCGGCGCTACGTGGCCCACCGTCTGGCCGTGGCCGGCCGGCCGGAGACGGACGCGCTGCTGGAGCCCGAGGCGCTGGACGTGGTCCATGCCGCCTCCGGCGGGGTGCCGCGGCGGATCAACCGGCTGTGCGACCGGCTGCTGCTGCTCGCCCTGCTGGAGCGGCGGCGGCTGACGGCGGCGGATGTCGCCCAGGCCGCCCGCGAGCTGGAAGCCGAACTGCCCGCCCCCGCCATGACAGCGCCGCGCCTGCCGGAAGCGCCGCAGCAGACCCTGGTCCATTTCCGCAGCCGCATGGGAGGCCGCCCGTGAGCGTCGCCGAAATCCTGCCCGGTCCCGACGACGCGCGGCTGCCGGCCTCCGCCGCGGCCGGGGCGCACGCCATGAGCGTGGATGTGGAGGACTGGTTCCAGGTCCAGGCCTTCGCCCCCTTCATCGACCGCGCGACCTGGGAGGGCCGGCCGCGGCGGGTGGAGACGAACACGCACGCCGTGCTGGACCTGTTCGCCCGGCACGGCACGCGGGCCACCTTCTTCACGCTCGGCTGGGTGGCGGAGCGCCACCCGTCCCTGATCCGCCGCATCGTGGCGGAAGGGCATGAACTGGCCAGCCACGGCCATGCGCACCACCCGCTGCACGAGCTGGACGCCTTCCGCTTCCGCGCCGACGTGCGCCGGGCAAAGCGGCTGCTGGAAGACATCGGGGGCGTGGCGGTGACGGGCTATCGCGCGCCCAGCTTCTCCATCGGTGCGCACACGCCCTGGGCGCACGAGGTGCTGGCGGAGGAGGGCCACCGCTACAGTTCCAGCGTCTACCCGGTGCGGCACGACCATTACGGCTCGCCCGACGCGCCGCGCACACCCTACCGGGTCGCCGGCGGCGCCCTGCTGGAGATCCCGCCGACCACCTGCCGGGTTCTGGGCCGGAACCTGCCCTGCTCCGGCGGCGGCTATTTCCGGCTGCTGCCGCTGACCGTCTCCGACCTCGCCTTCCGCAAGGCGGCGCGGCAGCTCGGCCGCTGCGTCTTCTACTTCCACCCCTGGGAGATCGACCCGGGCCAGCCGCGCCCCGCCGGCGCCTCCGCCAAGGCGCGCTTCCGCCATTCCGTGAACCTGTCCGCCATGCGCGGCCGCCTTGTGAAGATGCTGGGGAGATTCGCATGGGACCGGATGGACCGTATCTTCCCGACCGACTGAGGCCGGCGGAGACGCCGCCCCCCGTCGTCCGCGTGCTCGACCTGGACGACAGGGCGACCGTCGCCGCCTGGGACCGCTTCGTCGAGACGACGCCCGAGGCGACCTTCTTCCACAGGACCGGCTGGAAACGCGCCATTGAGGGCGCGTTCGGACACCGCTGCCACTTCCTCTATGCCGAGGATGCGCGCGGCATCCGGGGCGTGCTGCCGCTGACCCACATCCGCAGCCCCCTGTTCGGCAATGCGCTCCTGTCCAACGCCTTCGCCGTGCTTGGCGGCCCGGCCTGCCGGGACGGGGCGGCACGGGACGCCCTGGACACGGCCGCGCTCGACCTCGCCTGCCGGCTGGGCGCGGGGATGCTGGAATACCGGCTGCGCGGGCGGGAACGGCCGGACTGGCCCTGCGAGGATACGCTCTACGCCAGCTTCCGGCGCACCCTGCACGAGGATCCGGAGAGGAACCTGAAGGCGATCCCGCGCAAGCAGCGGGCGGTCGTGCGCAAGTCGCTGGAGAACGGGCTGACCGCCCGCGCGGACGACGATGTGGACCTGCTGCACCGGATCTATGCCGAGAGCGTGCGCAACCTGGGCACGCCTGTCTTTCCCCGGCGCTGGTTCCGCGCCCTGCGCGACGCCTTCCCCGGCGACTGCGACGTGGTCTCCGTGCATGACGGGCGGCAGGCCGTGGCGGCGGTGCTGAACTTCCGTTTCCGGGACGAGGTGCTGCCCTACTACGGCGGCGGGACCCGTGCCGCGCGGACCAGCGGCGCCAACGACCGGATGTACTGGGAGGTGATGGCCCGCGCCGCCGCCCGCGGCTACCGGGTCTTCGACTTCGGCCGCAGCAAGCGGGGAACCGGCGCCTTCGCCTTCAAGAAGAACTGGGGTTTCGAACCGGCCCCGCTCGCCTACGAATACCGCCTGTTCGGCCGCGCGGAGCGGCCGCAGACCAACCCCACCAATCCCCGGTACCGGCTGCTGGTGGCAGCATGGCGGCGCCTGCCGCTGCCGCTCGCCAACACGATCGGCCCCTGGATCGCCCGCGACCTCGGCTGACGCCGGGTCCGAGGCAAGAAGAGGACAGACCAGCATGTGCGGAATCGTCGGCATCTTCCACCGCTCCGGCGAGGCGCCGGTGGACCGCGCGCTGCTGCACCGGATGAACGACAGCGTCGCCCACCGCGGGCCGGACGCCGGCACGGTCCATGTGGCGCCCGGCATCGGGCTCGGGCACCGGCGCCTCTCGATCATCGACATCGCCGCCGGGCACCAGCCCCTGTTCAACGAGGACGGCAGCGTCTGCGTCGTCTTCAACGGGGAGATCTATAATTTCCCCGACCTGATCGCCGAGCTGACCGCCGCCGGGCACGTCTTCCGCACCCGCTGCGACACGGAGGTGATCGTCCACGCCTGGGAGGAATGGGGCGAGCGCTGCGTCGAGCGGTTCCGCGGCATGTTCGCCTTCGCCCTGTGGGACGCCCGCGACCGCACCCTGTTCCTGGCGCGCGACCGGCTGGGCGTGAAGCCCCTCTATTACGCCGAGTTGGCGGGCGGGACCGTGCTCTTCGGCTCCGAGCTGAAGGCCCTGCTCTGCCACCCCGGCCTGCCGCGGGCGCTCGATGCCCGCGCGGTGGAGGACTACTTCGCCTTCGGCTACGTGCCCGACCCGCGCAGCATCTTCCAGGCCGTGCGCAAGCTGCCGCCGGCGCACACCCTGACGCTCCGCCGCGATGCCCCGATTCCGGCGCCGCGGCGCTACTGGGACGTCCGTTTCGCGGCGACCTGCACCCTGACGGAGCGCGACGCGGCGGCCGAGCTGACGGAGCGCCTGCGCGAGGCCATCCGCATCCGGCTGGTGTCGGAGGTGCCGCTGGGCGCCTTCCTCTCCGGCGGGGTGGACAGCAGTGCCGTGGTCGCCCTGATGGCGGGGCTGGAACCCGGCAAGCCGGTGGACGCCTGCTCCATCGGCTTCGACGTCGCCGCCTATGACGAGCTGCACCATGCCGAGGCGGTGGCCCGGCGCTACGGGGCGGCGCACCATGTCCAGCGCGTCGCCGCGGACGATTTCGACCTGGTGGACCGACTGGCCGGCCTCTATGACGAGCCGTTCGCGGACAGCTCGGCCATCCCGACCTACCGGGTCTGCGCCCTGGCGAAGCGCCACGTCACCGTGGCGCTGTCGGGCGATGGCGGTGACGAGGTCTTCGCCGGCTATCGCCGCTACCGCTGGCACGCCGCCGAGGAGCGGGTACGGAGCCGTCTGCCGCCCTCCCTGCGCGGCCCGCTGTTCGGCCTTCTGGGCGGGCTCTATCCCAAGCTGGACTGGGCGCCGCGGCCCCTGCGCGCCAGGACCACGTTGCAGGCGCTGGCCCGCGACACGGCGGACGCCTATTTCCACACCGTCTCCGTGCTGCCGGCATCGGTGCGCGGGCGCCTGTTCGCCCGGCCCTTCCGCGCGGAACTCCAGGGCTACGACGCCGCCGAGGTGATCCGGGGCGCCATGGCATCGGCGCCGGCGGACGATCCGCTGGCGCAGGTCCAGTACGCCGACCTGATGACCTATCTGCCCGGCGACATCCTGACCAAGGTGGACCGCGCCAGCATGGCCCACGCGCTGGAGGTGCGCGAGCCGCTGCTGGACCATGAGCTGCTGGAATGGGCGGCGACCCTGCCGGCCTCCCTCAGGCTGCGCGGCGGCGAGGGCAAGGTCCTGCTGAAGAAGGCGATGGAGCCGTATCTGCCGCACGACGTCATGTACCGGCCGAAGATGGGTTTCGCGGTGCCGCTGGCGCAGTGGTTCCGCGGCCCCCTGCGGGAGCGGATGCGCGCCGCCGTGACCGGGGAGGTGCTGGCGGACAGCGGCCTGTTCGAGATGCGGACGCTGCGCACGCTGGCGGACGAGCATCTGTCGGGCCTCTCCGACCACAGCGCAGCCCTCTGGGCGCTGGTCATGTTCGACGGCTTCCTGCGCCGGGTCGGGGCGGCGCCCGCACCCGCACTGGCGGCCGAGTGACCATGCACGGCACGATCCCGGCGCTGCCGCCGCACCTCGTCCACATCTTCCCGAGCTTCGGCATCGGCGGTGTGCCCATCCGCATCGCCACGGTGATGAACCATCTGGGCCGCCGGGCACGGCATACGGTGGTGGCCCTGGACGGCCGGTTCGACGCCGCCTCCCGCATCGCGCCGGACGTGCCTCTGGAGCTGCGTCCCCTCACCCTGCCGCGCTACGGGATCGCCGGCAGTCTGCGGCGGATCGGGGCGGAGCTGCGGGACCTCCGGCCCGACCTGCTGCTGACCTACAACTGGGGGGCCGTGGAATGGGCGCTGGCGAACACGCTGCGCCGCCGGTCCGCCCACCTGCACCTGGAAAGCGGCTTCGGTCCGGAGGAGGCGGACGGACGGCTTCCCCGCCGGGACCTGCTGCGCCGGCTGGCGTTGGCGCGGGCCGACGGGGTGGTCGTGCCGTCGCACCGGCTGCTGGGCATCGCCCGCGATAGCTGGCGGGTGCCAGCGCGGACGCTGCTGCACATCCCCAACGGCATCGACTGCGCCCGCTTCTCCGCCCCCGCCGACACGGACCTTGCCCGCCGGCTGGCCGTGGAACCGGGAGCGGTGGTGGTGGGGACGGTGGCGCCACTGCGGCCGGAGAAGAACCTGGGCCGGCTCCTGCGCGTCTTCGCGGCCCTGCCGCGGGAGCGCGACCTGCGCCTGCTGATCGTCGGCGACGGGCCGGAGCGGCCCGGTCTGGAGCGGCTGGCGGCGGAGCTGGGCATCGCCGCCCGCATCCTGTTCGCCGGAAATGTCGAGCGGGTGGAGACGGTGCTGGGCCTGATCGACGTGTTCGTCATCACCTCCGACACCGAACAGATGCCCAACGCCCTGCTCCAGGCCATGGCGGCCGGGCGGGCGGTGGCGTCCGTCGATGTCGGGGACATCGCCGCCATGCTGCCCGCCGCCGCCCGGCCGCTGGTGGTGCCGAAGACCGACGAGGCGGCGCTGGCCGCGGCAGTGCTGCGGCTGGCTGACGACGCGGACCGCCGCGCCGCGGCCGGGGCGGAGAACCGCCGGCACGTCGCCGCCCGGTACGGGCTGGACCGCATGCTGGCCGCCTATGAGGGGCTGGTCGCGCGCCTGCTGCCGGCGGAACGCCCCCTCCTGGAGACGTCGCGGTGACGGCGCTCGCGGAGATCGCGTCCGCCCCGGACCGCGCGGCGCCGATCCGGCTGCTGACCTTCAGCAGCCTCTATCCCAACCGGGAGCAGCCGGGCTTCGGCGTCTTCGTGGAGAACCGGCTGCGCCAGCTCTGCGCCACGGGGGAGGTCCAGGCCACCGTGGTGGCCCCGGTGCCCTGGTTCCCCCTGGCCTCCCCGCGGTTCGGGCGCTACGGCGCGCTGGCGCGGGTGCCGGCGCGGGAGTTCCGCCACGGGATCGAGGTGCTGCATCCCCGCTTCCCGGCGCTGCCGAAGGTCGGCACGGCCCTGTCGCCCGGACTGATGGCCGCCGCCCTGCTGCCGTTCCTCCGCGGCCTGATCCGTCAGGGGCGGCACTTCGACCTGATCGACGCCCACTACTTCTATCCGGACGGGGTCGCGGCCGTGCTGCTGGGACGGGCACTGGGCCTGCCGGTCACGGTCACGGCCCGCGGCACCGACATCAACCACTTCCCGACCCTGGCGCTGCCGCGCCGGCTGATCCGCCGGGCGGCGGAGCGGGCGGACGGGCTGATCGCCGTCGCCGGCCCCCTGCGCGACAGGCTGCGCGACCTCGCCCCTGCCGCCCCCGATCCGCTGGTGCTGCGCAACGGCGTCGATCTGCGGCAGTTCAGCCCGTCCGACCGGGCCGCGGCCCGCCGGGCGCTCGGCCTGTCCGGGCCGCTCCTGCTGTCCGCGGGCAATCTCGTCGCCGGCAAGGGCCACGACCGCGTCATCCGGGCCCTGACGGACCTGCCGGGCGTCACCCTCGCCATCGCCGGCAAGGGGCCGGAGGAGGACAGGCTGCGCCGGCTGGCGGCGGAGCTGGGGCTGGCGGAGCGGGTGCGCCTGCTGGGCGCCCTGCCGCACGCCGCCATGCCGGGGGCGTACAACGCCGCCGATGCCCTGGTGCTGGCCTCCGCCAGCGAGGGCTGCGCCAACGTGCTGCTGGAGGCGATGGCCTGCGGCACGCCGGTCATCGCCTCGGACGTGGGCGGGGCGTCGGAGCTGGTCATCACGCCCGCCGCCGGCTCCCTGCTGCCGGACCGGACGCCCGCCGCCATCGCAGCGGCCGCGCGCGCCCTTCTGGCCGCCCCGCCGCCGCGCGCCGCCACCCGCGCCCATGCGGAGCGCTTCGGCTGGGAGGCGACGACGGCCGGGCAGCTCGCCCTCTTCCGCCGCATCCTCGCCGGCCGCGTTCCGGACAGGGCGGAAGCCGGTCAGAAGAACTCGTCGAGCAGGCAGTAGTAGTCCAGGCGGTCGGGATCGGCCGCACGGCCGTACTGCGCCAGGAAGGGCTCGATCCACGCCTCGCCCCAGTCGTCCGCGATGCTGCGGCAGGCCAGCGCGAGGTCCTGGTGGCGGTCGGCCACCCCCAGCCGGCCGCAGTCGATGAAGCCGGCGAAGCGCCCCCCTTCGACCATGGGGCCTTCGACCATCAGATTGTCCGGACAGGCGTCTCCATGCGTCACGACCAGGTCCTCCCGCACCGGGCGCCGTGCCCGCAGTTCGGCCAGGAGATCGGCCGCGCTCCGGCCCTGCCGCACCGGGTCGAAATCCTCCTCGTCCACCAGACCGGCGGCGACCCGCGCCGCGGCCTGCTCGATCCGCCCGCCGATCCGCTGGTCGAAGGGACAGGCGGCGACGTCCAGCGCGTGCAGGGCGCGGAGGGCTCCGGCATAGAGGGCGATCCGGCGGCCGGTGTCGAGATCCGGCGCATCCTCCAGAACATGGCCCGGCAGGGCCGACATCAGCAGCCAGTGCCGCCCCGCCTCCTCGACGGCGGCCAGCACCGCCGGACAGGGAATGCCCTGCCCGGCCAGCCAGCGCAGCCGCGCCACCTCTCCGGGCAGTTCCGCAAAGGGCTCCACGGGCTCCGTCTTGACGTAGAGGGCCGGCCGTCCGGGCGCGTCCAGCCGGAACACGGCGGCGTCGGAGCAGCCCTCGGAGGGCCGTGTCCAGGCGTAGCCTTCCAGTCGCGCCAGCCAGCCGGCGGGCGGCTCCGGCATCCAGCCCGCTCCGGGGGTTCCGTGATCTCCTGCCTGCATGTCGTCTCTCCTCCGCCCGTCCGTCACGCCGGCAGCGGGTGCAGTGCCGCCGGGATGGTCCCGAACGGCGCATCCGCCGTCTCCCTCAGGAACTGGAGGAAGCTCCGCGCCGCGCGGGACAGCGTCTTGCCCTGGAGATGCACGGCATTCCAGCGACGGCACAGCGGGAAACCGGCGATGTCCAGGATCACCAGCCGGTGCGCGGCCAGTTCCAGCTCGATGCTGTGCATCGGCAGCACCGACAGCCCCAGCCCCGCCATCACCGCCTGCTTGATCGCCTCGGTGCTGCCCAGCTCCATGTAGGGCTCGATGCTCAGGCCCTGCCCCGCCAGCTCCCGCTCGAAGGACGTGCGCGTGCCGGACCCCGGCTCGCGCATCAGCCAGCGCTCCCCGGCCAGGTCCGGCAGCAAAAGGCCCGCCCGGTCCGCACAGGCGTGCTGCGGATGCGCGACCACGACCAGGCGGTTCTCGATGATCGGGTGCGCGACCAGGGGCAGGTCGTCGGGCACCTGCCCCATGATGACGAAATCGTCCAGATTCTCGCCCAGCCGCTGGATCAGCCGCGCCCGGTTCGTGACGACCAGCCGCGGCACCACCGCCGGATGGTCCGCCACGAAGCGGCCCAGCAGGTGCGGCGTGAAATACTTGGCCGTCGTCGCCACGGCCAGCCGCAGCGGGCCGCGCAGCGTGTCGGCCAGCTCGTCCAGTTCGTCGTCCAGCGACCTCAGCCGTGTCAGGACGTCGCAGGCCGTGGCGTACATCGCCTCGCCCGCCGGGGTCAGGAAGAAGCGCTTGCCCAGATGCTCGATCAGGGGCGCCCCCGCATTCTCCTCCAGCCGGCGGATCTGGATGGAGACCGCCGGCTGGGTCAGATGCAGTTCTTCCGCGGCGCGGGTGAAGCTCCGGTGCCTCGCCACCGCCTCGAACAGGCGGAGCTGCTGAAGGGTCAGATGCATGACAGGGGTCCCACCATCCGGCCGTCAATAAACAGGAGTAAATACTGACGATTAGATATATTAGTTTTTATCTATATTCCCGCTCCTCTAGGGTCAAGCCGCAACAACGCCGCTGCCCCGGTCGCCACCGAGGCCGGCAGTGGCGGGACCTGGGACAAGAGGAGCACAGGATGGGCAAGACCTATCAGGCAGGCGTCAGAGAGTACCGCGAGACCTACTGGGACCCGAATTACACGCCGAAGGACAGCGACATCCTGGCCTGCTTCAAGGTGGTCCCGCAGCCGGGGGTCCCGCGCGAAGAAGCCGCGGCGGCCGTCTGCGCCGAATCCTCCACCGCGACCTGGACCACGGTCTGGACCGACCTGCTGACGGACCTCGACTACTACAAGGGCCGGGCCTACGCGATCGAGGACGTGCCGGGCGACGACGAGGCGTTCTATGCCTTCGTCGCCTATCCGATGGGCCTGTTCGAGGAAGGCTCCATCGTCAACGTCTTCACCTCGCTGGTCGGCAACGTCTTCGGCTTCAAGGCGGTGCGGTCCCTGCGGCTGGAGGATGTGCGCTTCCCGCTCTGGTTCGTCACCACCTGCGACGGCCCGCCCCACGGCATCCAGGTCGAGCGCGACAAGCTGGACAAGTACGGCCGCCCGCTCCTGGGCTGCACGATCAAGCCGAAGCTCGGCCTGTCGGCGAAGAACTACGGCCGGGCGGTCTATGAATGCCTGCGCGGCGGCCTGGATTTCACCAAGGACGACGAGAACGTCAACTCCCAGCCCTTCATGCGCTGGCGCGACCGCTTCCTGTTCTGCCAGGAGGCGATCGAGAAGGCCGAGGCGGAGACCGGCGAGCGCAAGGGCCACTACCTGAACGTCACCGCCCCCAACATGGAGGAGATCTACCGCCGGGCCGAGTACGCCAAGGAGATCGGCTCGCCGATCATCATGAGCGACTACCTGACGATCGGCTGGGCGGCCCATTCCAGCCTGTCGCGCTGGTGCCGCAACAACGGGATGCTGCTGCACGTCCACCGCGCCATGCACGGCGTCATCGACCGCAACCCGCGGCACGGCATCAACTTCCGGGTCCTGGCGAAGCTGCTGCGCCTGCTGGGCGGCGACCACCTGCATTCCGGCACCGTCGTCGGCAAGCTGGAGGGCGACCGCGAGGCGACGCTCGGCTGGGTGGACCTGATGCGCGAGCGCCATGTGAAGGAGGATCGCAGCCGCGGCCTCTTCTTCGACCAGGAATGGGGCCACATGGCGCCGGTCATGCCGGTCGCCTCGGGCGGCATCCATGTCTGGCACATGCCGGCGCTGCTCTCGATCTTCGGTGACGATGCCGTCTTCCAGTTCGGCGGCGGCACGCTGGGCCATCCCTGGGGCAATGCCGCCGGTGCCTGCGCCAACCGCGTGGCACTGGAAGCCTGCGTCGAGGCGCGCAACCAGGGTCGCGACGTCGAGCGCGAGGGCAAGGACATCCTGACCGCCGCCGCCCGCCACAGCCCCGAGCTGAAGATGGCGATGGAGACCTGGAAGGAGGTCCGCTTCGAGTTCGACGTGGTGGACAAGCTCGACGTCGTCCACCGCTGACCCCGCCCTTCCAGAACCGGAGATCCCGACCATGAGCGTGATGCAGGACTATCCTTCCCGTCTTTCCGATCCGGGCAGCCGTAAGCTCGGCACCTTCTCCTACCTGCCGCCGCTGGATGCGGCGCAGATCCGCCGTCAGGTGGAATACATCGTCGCCAAGGGCTGGAACCCGGCCCTGGAGCACACCGAACCCGAGCATGCCGCCAGCCACTACTGGTACATGTGGAAGCTGCCGCTGTTCGGTGAGACGGATGTCGACCGCGTCCTGTCCGAGATCGAGGCGTGCCGGCAGGCCAACCCCGGCCACCACATCCGCCTGATCGGCTACGACAACATCAAGCAGAGCCAGGGCACCAGCATGGTCGTCCACCGGGCAGCGGTGGCGCGCTGATCCGGCGCGCGTCGCCCTGCCCGCAGGGGCCGGCGGTCTCCCCCATTCCGCCGCCGGCCCCGTCCCTGCCGCCCTTTCCCGAGGATGACATCCATGAGCGAGATCGACGCCGCGCAGTACCGGGTCGCGGCGATGCCCTACTACCGCCCGGTCGGCAACGAGACGGAGCTGTACGAGGCCGCCTACGCCGCCCGCATGCCGCTGATCCTGAAGGGCCCGACGGGCTGCGGGAAGTCCCGCTTCGTCGAGCACATGGCCTGGCGGCTTGACCGGCCGCTGATCACCGTCGCCTGCAACGAGGACATGACGGCGGCCGACCTGGTCGGGCGCTTCCTGCTGGACCTGAACGGCACCCGCTGGCAGGACGGGCCGCTGACGGTGGCGGCCCGCATCGGTGCCATCTGCTACCTGGACGAGGTGGTGGAGACCCGGCAGGACACGCTGGTGGTCATCCACTCCCTGACCGACCATCGCCGCATGCTGCCCCTGGACAAGAAGGGCGAGCTGGTGGCCGCCCATCCCGACTTCCAGATGGTGATCAGCTACAACCCCGGTTACCAGAGCCTGAACAAGGAGCTGAAGCCGTCCACGCGGCAGCGCTTCGGGGCCATGGCCTTCGACTATCCCCTGCCGGAGATCGAGGCCGAGATCGTCGCGCATGAATCCGGCGTCGCCCCCGCCCTGGCGGCGAAGCTGGTGCAGATGGCCCACCGCTCCCGCAACCTGAAGGGTCACGGGCTGGACGAGGGCATCTCCACCCGCCTGCTGATCTATGCCGGGCGCCTGATCGTGCAGGGCATCCCCCCCGCCGACTCCTGTCGCATGGCGCTGGTCAGGCCCCTGACCGACGATCCCGACATGCAGGACACGCTCGACGCCGCCATCGACACCCTGTTCGGCTGACCGGCCGACCGCAGCCCGAGGATCGACGTTCCATGTCCACCGACCTTGAGGACCTCCGGCGGGAGCTGGTCGCGGCCGCGCCGGATCTGGCGGGTACGCTCGCCGTCCCCCTGCACGAGATGTCGCGCCTCATGTCCCCGGCCGGCCGGCGCGACTATCTGGAAGGTGCCCTGGCGCTGGCCCGCCTGGGCCGGGGCAGCCGTCTGCCCGCGGCCTATCTGGCGGCGATGCCGCAGGTTGCCCGCGACTGCGGCGAGGATGCGGTGGGCGACTGCCGGCATGCCGCGATGAAGCTGGCCTCCATGACCTCGGGCGAGGTTCTGGAACTGGTCTTCGCCACCCTGCCGACGGCCGCGGCCCGGCTGGGCGACGCCGACCTGCTGGCCGCCTACATGCAGGTCCTGCACCGGCTGGCGGCGCGGGCACCGCGCGGCCTGCGCCCGATGCTGGGGGTGCTGGACGAGCTGCTGGGCCGGCTCACGCTCTCCGGCCTGCGCCGCTGGGTGGAGTTCGGGGCCGAGACCCACCGCGGCGACGTGGCGGCGCAGGTCGCCTATTTCGGCCTCACCTCGCCGGAAAGCCGGTCGGTGCTGCAACGGGAACGGCGCGGCACGCAGTTCGTGGACAGCCAGCGCCGGCTGAGCGCCTTCCTGCGCGCCCTCTGGGGCCGCGACTTCCGGCTGCGGCCGGCGGCATCCGACAGCCCCGGCTTCCGCCCCTTCGTCGATGCCGGCGCCCTGCACCTGCCGGACGCGGTGGACGCGGCCGGCGGTCTGGGCGGGCTGGACGTGCTGCGCGCCATGGCGGCGCACATGGCAGCCCATCTGCTCTACCGGCGCCGGCCGCTGCCGGTGGACGGGTCCGCCCCGGCCGCCCGCTTCATGGTCGGGCTGGTGGAGGATGCCCGGGTCGAGCGGGAGGCCCTGGCCCGCTTCCCCGGCCTGCGCCGCCTCTGGGCGCCGCTGCTGGCCGCGAACCTGCCTCCCTTCCCCGGCCATCCCGGCATGGATCTGGTGGAGGCCGCGGCCCGCGCCCTGCTGGACCCCGCCCGGCGCACCGGCGATGCCGCACTCGACGCCCTGGTCGACCGCTTCCATGCCGGAGCCGGCCAGCCGGGGGCGGAGGAGACGCTCGCCCTCACCCTGGGCCATGACCTGCACGATCTTCTCTCGGCGCGCCGGCTGCTGCCCAGCCTGCGAATCCTGGAGAGTCACCGCCTCGCCTACCGCGACGACAACCACCTGCTCTGGACGGCGGAGGCGTTCGAGACATTCGCCGATCCGGCGGGCGGAGAGGAGGCGTCGGGACAGGTGCGCCGCCGCGTCGGCCTGATGGAGTTCATCAACGAGACCGACGTCGAGAATGCCGGGGAGGACGCGCAGGAGATCTGGGTCCTGGGAACCGAGCTGTTCCCCTATGAGGATGACGGCATCTCCTTCAACGAGCGGGAGGGCCGGCCGCCCGTCTCCGATCCCGTCCGCTACCCGGAATGGGACGACCGCGGGCAGCACTACCGGCCCGACTGGGTGACGCTGCGCGAGCACCGCCCGGCCCGGGGCGATCCCGCCACCATCGACGCGGTGCTGGAGCGGCACCGGGGCGTGACGGCGCAGGTGCGCCGGATCGTGGACCGGCTGCGGCCGCAGGGCGTGGAGCGGCGCCGGCGCCTGGATGACGGCGACGAGCTGGACATCGGCCCCGCCGTGGACGCCATGGTGATGCTGCGCGCCGGGCTCCAGCCCGACAGCCGCATCACCCGCCGCTCCGTCCTGCACCGGCGCGACCTCGCCGTGCTGGTCCTGCTCGACCTGTCGGCCTCGACCAACGATCCCGTGCGCGGCGGCGACACCACGATCCTGGAGCTGACCCGCGACGCCTGCACCCTGCTGGCGACGGCCGTCTCCGGCATCGGCGATCCCTTCGCCATCCACGGCTTCGCCTCCGACGGGCGGCAGGATGTCCGCTACTACCGGATCAAGGACTTCGAGCAGCGGTTCGACGGCGACGCCCGGAGCCGGCTGGCCGGGCTGGAGGGCGGGCTTTCGACCCGCCTGGGCACGGCGCTGCGCCACGCCGCGCACCATCTGGGCCGTCGCCCCGAGGCGCACCGCCTGCTGCTGGTGGTCACCGACGGCGAGCCGGCCGACGTGGACGAGCGCGACCCGCAGCATCTGCGCCAGGACGCCCGCCGGGCGGTGGAGGAACTGCGCGCCCAGGGCATCCGTCCCTTCTGCCTGACGCTGGACCCGCTGGCCGACCGCTATGTCGCCCGCATCTTCGGCATCAACGGCTACACGGTGATCGACCATGTCCGCCGCCTGCCGGAACGGCTGCCGGGCCTGTTCGCCGCCCTGACCCGCTAGAACCGCATCCGCAGGCCCAGCACCAGGCCGTTCTCCCGGAAGTCGCGCTCGGGCAGGTCACTGTCGCGCTTCTGCCAGGCGTAGCCGAGGCTGGCCAGCAGGTCTTCGGACAGGCGGACCTGCACGCCGAGAAGGACCCGCACCCGCCAGTCCTCCGACGGCAGGCCGCCCCGCTCCCGGGTCTGCTCGTAGGCGGCGGAGGCGGTCAGGGTGGTGCGGGGGCTCAGGGCATGGGCGATGTCGGTCCGGACTTCCCGGTCCCGCTCGTCCAGGCCGGCCCCGGACAGCGCCCGTTCCTCCACGATCTGGCCGGAGAGCGAGAGCGAGGTGCGGCCCTGCCGGGTGCTGACGGCGAGGCGCCAGCTCTCCAGCCGCGTCGCCGCATCGGTCAGGGTCACCTGACCGGGCAGGCCGGTTTCCGGCCGGAAGCCGCCCGGAGCGCC
This sequence comes from Rhodocista pekingensis, assembly GCF_042665545.1. Taxonomy (NCBI): domain Bacteria; kingdom Pseudomonadati; phylum Pseudomonadota; class Alphaproteobacteria; order Rhodospirillales; family Azospirillaceae; genus Rhodocista; species Rhodocista pekingensis. The sequence continues at coordinate 158,853 of NZ_JBHTCM010000028.1, forward strand.
GGGATCGAGGGGGCGGATCGCACGCAGCAGGCGGCCCTGTCCCGTGTCCACCGTCTCATCGTAGCTCAACGACAGGGTGGTGGTGGCGCCCGGCGACCAGTCCAGGGCGAGGCGGGCGGTATCGTCCCCGTCCTGCCGGCCCACCGCGGCGTAGAGCGTCGTCCTCGCCAGGGGGGCCAGCCGCAGGCCCGCCAGCCAGGTCCCCCCGCTGAAGCCGCTGTCCGCATCGTCGAAATCCTCGTAGCCGATGCTGCCCAGCAGATCGAGCCGCGGCGACAGGGCATACTCAAGGGATGCCTCCGCTTCGTAGCGCGTCTGGTCCTCGCGGCCCGAACGCTCCAGCACGGAGGCGCGGCCGTCCAGGCTCCAGCGCAACCGCCGGAAGGACGGGCCGGCGGCCAGCCGCGCCGACAGTTCCTGGAACAGCGAGTCTTCCAGAGCGTCGGTCTCGCCGGAGACATGGCCGGCCGTGTAGCGGACGGTCGAGGTCGCCACCCGCCCGAAGCGGTTGATCAGGTAGGGGCTGAGGGAGACCGTGCGGACCTGCCCCAGGTTCCGGCCGTTGCCTTCGACCACGGACTCCGCATCGTCCCGGCTGTCCGACTGTTCGCGCAGGCTGGCCCCCGCATCCAGGAACAGGGTCCGCTCCACCAGTTCGGCCGTGCTGTTGGCCTCCAGCAGCGGCACGACCTCCAGGTCGGAGTCGTGGAGCAGCCGCTGCCGCAGGGCGAGCGAGCCCTCCAACGCCCCGACCAGACGCGCGCTGTCCCCGGACAGCCGGACGACGGGCTGCACCTGCGCGATCAGGGCCGGGTCCCGCTGCCCGGACGGGGCCAGCCGGACATTGTCGGTGTAGGAGAGCGTGACCCGCCCCTCCTGCTCCAGCCGCCAGTCGCCGCTGAGGAAGCCGGCGGGAACCACCACCACGTCACCGGGCCTGAGGGGCCGGTCGGCGCCCAGGTCGCCGCGTTCCGTCAGGTCGGCCAGCCGGACCGGGACGACCACCGTGCGGCCGTCCTCCCGCCGACGGATCTCCGCAGCGTTGCCGCTGGCGCGGGGCCCCAGGCCGCCGATGGCGCCGACGACGTCGAGAAGCGTCATCCCCTCGCGGAAGGGCAGCGCTTGCGGCCGCGCCACGCCCGCACCGACGACACGGACCTGCTGCGTGGGATCGCCGACCAGGGCGACGACGCGGACGCTGACCCGCGGCTCCTGCACATAGGCGGCCAGGGCCTCCTCCAGCGCGCGGGCAAGCTCCTCCGGCGTGCGGCCGGCGGCCGGCCGGTCCTCCACCAGCGGCAGGGTGACGAAGCCGTCCGGCCGGACCGTGACGGCGGTGGACAGGTCGGGCTGCCGCCAGACCTCGACCTCCAGCCCGTCGCCCGGACCGATGCGGTAGCCCGCCGGGACGTCCGCCGCCGCTGCGGCCGGAGGGGGAAGCGGGACGGTCATGACGGCGGCCAGGGCGATCCCGGCCGGCAGAAGCCGGCGCAGCGCGGCGCGGGCGGGAGCGCTCTGTCCACGCCGCGCCCCGGCGGGCGGGCGACCGGTATCGGGCTGCATGCCGGCGTGGCCCCCCTTGTCCGTCATCGTTGCCCGCCCCCGAGGGATCGGGAGACGGGACCGTTTGCCTGCGCTTTCCTGTACATCCCCGCCGCCACGGGCGTCGCCCGCGCGCAGGGGCGGATCGTCCGCAAGAAAGGGGTAATGCCGGGAGTGCCCCGGCCGGAACCGGCCGCCGACACCGGACAATCCGCCGGATTCCGGCGCTCCCCGCCCGCGCGCCCCTACCCCTTCCGCGGAACCGCCCTTGGACCGGACCGGCGCCATCTGCCCATTTGGACCGGCCCCGGCCCGCCGCCATAGTCGCCGGACAAGCACCGTCCAGGTGCGCCGCCGAAGACCGGAGCGGAACCGCCGGCGGCGTCTCACAGGGGAGAAGCGACAGTGTCGGACGTGCGTCGCACACGGCTGATGGGCAGCCTCGCCGCCCTCGCCCTGCTCACCGGCTGCGCCAGCGGGATGGAGCCGCCACCCGCGTCCATCGACGGCGCAGCGGCCAGCCCCTACTACCGGATCGGCCCTGGCGATGCCCTGCGGGTCGTCGTCTGGCGCAATCAGGAGCTGTCGTCGGAGGTGCGGGTGCGTCCCGACGGGCGGATCACCGTCCCCCTGATCGAGGACATGGTCGCGGCGGACAAGACGCCGACCGTTCTCGCCCGCGACATCGAGGAAGCGCTCGGTGCCTATGTGCAGGACCCGCGGGTCTCCGTCGTCGTCAGCGACTTCGTCGGCCCGTTCTCGCAGCAGGTCCGCGTCGTCGGCGCCGCCGCCAACCCGCAGGCGATCCCCTACCGGGCGCACATGTCCCTGCTGGACGCCATGATCGCCGTGGGCGGGCTGAGCGAGTTCGCCGCCGGCGACGAGGCCGTGCTGGTCCGCACCGAGGGCGACGGGCAGTCGAAGTACCGCGTCCGCCTGGACCGGCTGGTCCGCGACGGCGACATCGACGCCAACGTGGCGCTGCTGCCGGGCGACATCGTCATCATCCCCCAGAGCTTCTTCTGAAGCGCTTCTTCCGAGGCGCGCGCAGCCCCTGTCCCCGTCGGGAGGCCATCCTTGAACGAGCAGATCCAGATCGTGCTGGAGCAGGTCACGCGGCTGTGGCGCCGCCGCTGGCTGGCGCTCTGGGTGGCGCTGGCCGTCTGGCTGGCGGGCTGGGGCTGGGTCATCCTGCTGCCCGACCGCTACGAGTCCTTCGCCCGCCTCTATGTCGATACCGGCAACGTGCTGCGCCCGCTTCTGAGCGGGCTGGCCGTGGACAGCGACGTGGCGGGCCAGGTGGACCTGATGCGGCGGACGCTGCTGGCCCGGCCGAACCTGGAGAAGGTCGTGGCCATGGCCGACCTGGGCCTGGAGACGCGCAGGCCGGAGGACCACGAGCACCTGCTGGGCCGCCTGCGCAAGGAAGTCCGCATCCGCGCCGACCAGTCCAACCTGTTCACCATCTCCTATGAATCCCCGTCGCCGCAGCGTGCCCAGGCCGTGGTCGATGCGCTGATGACCGTCTTCGTCGAGAACAATCTCGGCGCCAAGCGGAGCGACTTCGAGAACGCCCAGGGGTTCCTGAACCGGCAGATCGAAGAGTACGAAGAGCAGTTGAGCCTCGCGGAGCGGCGCCTTGCGGAGTTCAAGCAGGAGCACATCGACCTGCTGGCCGGCGGTCAGACCTTCCAGGCCCGCATCGAGGCGGCGCGCGCCCAGAAGCAGAAGCTGGAAGCCGAACTGAAGGACGTGCAGGCGCAGCACGACGCCATGCGCGAGGCGATGCGCGGCGTGCCGGAATTCTATGCCGGGGCCGCCGGCAGCGGCCCGCCGACCGATGCCGACGTCCAGATCATGGAGTTGCAGCACACCCTTCAGGAGCTGCTGTCGCGCTACACCGAGCAGCATCCCGACGTGGTGACCGCCCGGCGCCGCCTCGACGCGCTGCTCGCCGGGCAGATGCCGGCGAGCCGGGGCGACGCCCCGGCCCCGACGGCACCCGGCAGCCTGCCCAATCCGACCTACGGACAGCTCCAGCTCGAAGTGATCCGCCTCGCCTCCCTGGGGCAGACGACGAAGGCCAGGATCGCCCGCGTGGACGAGGATCTGGCCGAGCTGGAGCGGGTGCGCCGGTCGGTTCCGGAGATCGAGACCGGGATGATGCAGCTCACCCGTGACTACGGCGTCATCAAGGAGAAGTACGAGGAGCTTCTGTCGCGGCGGGAATCCGCCCGGCTGTCGGAGAACCGGGAGACGAGCGGCGGCAAGGTCTCCTTCCGCACCATCGAGGCGCCCCTGGTGCCGCTGATGCCGTCGGGCCCCGACCGGCTGCTGCTGTTTCCCGCCGTGCTGGTGGCCGGCTGCGCGGCGGGCGTTGGAGCCGCGTTCCTGCGCGGCCTGGTGGACGACACCTTCATGAGCGTGCGGCAGCTCCGCAGCCACTACACGGTGCCCGTGGTGGGTGCGCTGTCGCTCACCCTGCCCGACGGCGGCGGCCGGGCCCGGCACCTGGAACCCGCCGCCTTCGCCGGCCTGCTGCTGGTCCTGGCGGCCGGGTTCGCGGGACTGCTGGCCGTGGAGGGGGCGCTCGGCTGGGGGCTGCTGATGCAGGACGGGCCGGGCCCCGGTCTGCACCGCGCGCTTGCCGCCCTGGGCCTGTGAACCCGGCTGCCCGTCCCGTTCAGGAAGATCCGCCATGGACCGATCCCTCGCCCTTCCGCTGCCGCCGGAGCCCACGCTGATCGAGCGCGCCGCGGCCGCCCTGGATTTCGGCATCCGCTCCGGAGCCGATGCGGCCGGAACTGGCACCGGCACGACCGGCAGCGGCAGCCGCGGACCGACGGCGCGGCCGGGGCTCCTGGACCTGGACCGCACGGTGCTCCAGGCGGCCGGCGTACTCACCCCCGACCGGCTGCGCACCCGGCTGGCGGAGGAGGTCCGCCTGATCAAGCGCCTGCTGCTGGCGCGCCTGTCCCAGAACGGCGGCCCGGCGGGCAAGGCGCTGATGCTGACCAGTGCGCTTCCCGGGGAGGGCAAGACCTGGCTCGCCGCGAACCTCGCCATCAGCATCGCCAACGAACGCGACCTCGGCGTCGTGCTGGTGGATGCCGACCTTGCGCGCCCCTCCCTGCTGCGCCTGCTGGGCGTCGAGGCACCGGACCTGCCCGGGCTCAGTTCGCTGCTGGAGGACGCGGCCCTGGATGCTGGGTCCTGTGTGCGCGACACCAGCATCCCGGGCCTGCGGCTGCTGCCGCCGGGACCCGCGCACGCCCTGAGCACGGAACTGCTGACCAGTCAGCGTATGGCCGACCTGATCGCGGAGATCGGGCGGCGGTTCCCCGACCATGTCCTGATCTTCGACACGGCGCCGGTGCTGGCGACGACCCTGCCGGCAGCCCTGTTCGACCACATGGCAGAGGTGCTGTTCGTCGTCGAGGCGAACGCCACGCGCGGCCGGGACGTCACGGAATCGCTGGAACTGCTGGGCGACCCGGCGAAGGTCTCGCTGGTCCTGAACAAGTGCCGCCACGTCATCGGGGAACGCGGCGCCGGCAGCCGCTACGGCTACGACTATGAAAGCTATTACGGCGGCCCCCGTGACGGACGCACCTGACGGGACGCGCCCCGGCACGGCGGCCGGACAGGCGACAGGCGCCGGGAGAGCAGGCCATGCGTGACCTGTTCCTGGTCGGCTGCGTTGGGCTGTCGCTGCCCTTCATCATCTGGCGGCCGTCGATCGGCGTGCTGCTGTGGTGCTGGCTGGCCTACATGAACCCGCACCGGCTGGCCTATGGCTTCGCCTACAGCCTGCCGCTGGCGATGCTGGTCGGGACCGCGACGATCCTGGGCTTCCTGCTGTCGCGGGAGGCCAGGCGCGTACCGGTGGACGGCATCACCGTTACCATCGGCCTGATCATGGCCTGGATCACGGTAACGACGGCCTTCGCCCTGTTTCCCGACGATGCGGTCGTGAAGTGGGACCAGTCCATGAAGATGCTGGTCTTCACCGTCCTGATGATCGCCGTCATGCACACGCGGGAGCGCCTCCAGGCCATGGTCTGGATGGTGGTCCTGTCGCTCTGGTTCTACGGCATCAAGGGCGGGCTGTTCACGCTTCTGACCGGCGGCGCCGACCGGGTCTGGGGTCCGCCCGGCAGCTTCATCGCGGACAACAACGCGCTGGGGCTGGCGCTGCTGATGACGCTGCCGCTGGCGCGCTACCTCCAGCTCTCCAGCGCATCGAAGGCGGTGCGCCGGGCCCTGGGCGTCGGCATCGTCCTGATCGGGCTGGCGGTGATCGGCACGCAGTCGCGCGGCGCCTTCGTCGGCGGGGTCGCCATGGCGGTCTTCTACGTGCTGCTGACCCGGCACAAGGTGCGCGGCCTGCTGACCATGGCGGCCCTGGGCCTCTGCGCCCTGGCCTTCGTGCCGCAGAGCTGGATGGACCGCATGAACACCATCCGCACCTACGAACAGGACATGTCGGCGCAGGAGCGGCTCTGGGCCTGGGAGTACGGCTACCGGCTGGCGCTGGAGCGGCCGGTCCTGGGCGGCGGCTTCCACTCCTACCTCGACGAGGAGCGCCTGCGCGCCTACGTGCCCGACGCGATGCGCGTGCGTGCCTACCACAGCGTCTATTTCGAGGTGCTGGGCGATCACGGCTTCGTCGGCCTGGGCCTGTTCGCCGCCTTCGGGCTGGCCTGCTGGCTGAAGGCCGAACAGATCGTCCGCCGCGCCCGTGGCGATCCGGAGCAGGTATGGTTGCGCGACCTCGCCCGCATGGCGCAGGTCAGCCTCGTCGCCTATGCGGTCTCCGGCGCCTTCCAGAATCTGGCGTTCTTCGACCTGGTCTACAACGTGGCGGCGATCCTGGTCATCGCCGGGGCGATCCAGGCGGACGCCGGCCGGTCGGCGGCTGCTTCCCCCGCCAGCCCCCTGCTGCGCGCGGCGGCCTGATGATCTCCGCGACGGACGCCCTCTCCGACAGGAGCCCCGATGCGATGACCGGTTCCCTGCGCATCCTTCTGGTGTCCTGGTACTTCCCGCCGGCGAACACGATCGCCGCCGTGCGGATCGGGCGGATGGCCGAGGCGCTGCTGGCGGAGGGCCACGATGTCCGGGTGCTGACGGCGGCGGGCCTGCCCTGTCCCGCCACGCTGGACCCCATGGTGCCGGAAGCGCGCGTCGCCCGCGCCCCCTGGTGGGACGTGAACGACCTGCCGGAGCGGCTTCTCCGCCGGTCGGGCGGACGGCCGGGGGCTGCCGGGGGCCCCCCGGCGGAGGCGCCGGCCGTTCCATCGGCACCGGGGCCGGCCCGGCGGCTGCGGCGCTGGGCGGGAGAGGTCTACCAGCATGCCACCAACCTGCCGGACAGCCGCATCGGCTGGCTGCCCGGGGCCGTCCGGGCGGGAAAGGCGCTGGTGCGCGGCTGGCATCCGGACGTGGTCTATGCCACCGCCCCGCCTTTCACCGGCCTGCTGGCGGGGCTGGCCCTGAGCCGGCACACCGGCGCCCCGCTGGTCTGCGAGATGCGCGACCGCTGGTCCGACGACCCCTACTATCCGCCGCCGGGCTGGCGTCTGGCGCTGGACCGGCTGCTGGAGCGGCAGGTGCTGGGCCGCGCGGCCGGGATCGTCACCGTTTCCGAACCTTGGGCCGCGGCCTACCGGCGCCGCTTCGGCAGGCCGGTGGAGGTCGTCTGCAACGGCTACGACGCGGACGGCACGGACGGCGCGGACGAACCCCTGCCGACCCCACCGGGACCGGTCCTGACCATCGTCTATACCGGGGGCATCTATCCCGGCCGCCGCGACCCCTCCCCCCTGTTCGCCGCCATCGCCGCGCTGGGGGACGACGCGCCGTCCGTCCGGGTGGTGTTCTACGGCACCGACCCGGCGATGGTGCGGCCGCTGGCAGAGCGGCACGGCGTCCTGGGCAGCGTCACGGTCCTGCCCGCCGTGCCGCACCGGCAGTCCGTGGCGATCCAGCGGGCGGCGGACGTGCTGCTGCTGATGCAGTGGCCCGACCCGCGGGAGGACGGCAACGTCCCCGGCAAGTTCTTCGAGTATCTCGGCGCCCGCCGTCCGGTGCTGCTGCTGGGGCTGGCGGGCGGCGTGCCGGACTCCCTCCTGCGCGAGCGCGGCGCCGGCATCCTGGGCGAGAGCGTCGGGGCGATCGCGGCACAGCTCCGCCTCTGGCTGGCGCAGAAGCGGCGCACCGGCATCCCGCCGACCCCGCCCGGCGCCGCAGCCGGGTTCAGCCGGGCGGAACAGTTCGCCCGGATCGCCCCCTTCCTGCGCAGCCTGCGCCACCTGTCCGGTCCGGCGGCCGGTGCGGCGGCCGCCGGGCCTGCCCCGCTGCTGGAGGATTCCCCCCGATGACGGCCTGCGTGCGGACGATCCTAGCCCTGCTCCTCTGCGTTGCGGCGGTTCCGGCGCGGGCGGAGCCGCCCGACCTCTCCGCCCTGCTGGCGCACCGGCCGGCGCCGGGCCACTGGGCGGAAATCCCCGCCACCTCCGCCCGTAGCGTGCTGCTGCCGCGCGACCAGGCGCCGCTCGACGGCGGGGTGATGGGCTCGGACGCCGCGATCGACGCCTACAGCGGGGCCGCCTGGGACGGCGGCCGGTTCTGGTACTTCCATGGCGGCGGTCACACAGATTATTCCGGCAACGAGGTCTACCGCTTCGACCTGGAGCGGCTGGCCTGGGAGCGGCTGACCATGCCGACGGCGCTGGCGCCGGACCCGACGGACCCGCCCTGCCCCCGCCAGCTTGCCACCGACACCGCCGGCCGCCCCGCCGATCCCGCTGCCCCGCGGAGCACCCATACCTATGACGGGATGGCGGTGATCGACGGTATCCTCTACGTCGCCGGCTCCTACGGCTACAGCTACTGCCCGGACAACGCAGTCCACCGCTTCGATCCGGCGACCCGGCGCTGGTCCACCGTCGTCGCGGACCGGCAGTCGCCCGGGGAGATCAAGTCCGCCTACGACCCGGTGGCGAAGCGCTGGTATCTGATCGGCTGGACCCGCCTCGTGGCGCTGGACGTGCCCGGCGGGCGCCTGCATCCGGTGGCGGAACTGCCCTGGCTGGGAGCCGGGAGTGCCGTACTGGCGCCCGACCGGGGGGAGCTGTTCCTGCTGGCGGGGAGCAGCCTGCTGGCCGTCGATCTCTCCAGCGGTGCCGTCCGCAGCGTGATCGCGCAGCTTCCCGGCTATCTGAACGTGGCCGGCGGCCTTGTCTACCGTGCCGGACTCCTGTGGCTCTGGAGCGGCGACCGCCGTATGCACAGCATCGATCCAGAGACGGGAAGCGTGCGCGACCATACGCCGGAGGACGGGCCGCCGCCGCAGTCCCACGTCTATTCCCGCTTCTTCCACCTGCCCGCGGCGGACATCTTCGTCGCCTATCCCCGGGCGGCGGGAAATGTCTGGCTGTACCGGCCCGATGGCGGGGACGGGCGCGACCCGACCTTCTTCAGCCCGGCCCGGGCGGCAGCGGAGGCGGCACCCGGCAGCGTGATCGAGATTCCGCCGGGCACCTATTACGAACCCATGGTGATCACCGCCGACGGCGTGACCGTCCGGGCACGGACGCCGGGAACGGTGCGCTTCCGCCGGGCGGTCGCGGAGTCCAAGGCCACGATCGTGGTCAAGGCGAGCGGCGTGACCCTGGAGGACCTGTCCGTCGCCGAGGTGGCGGTCGGGGGGAACGGCGCCTGTGTCCGCTTCAACGAACGGGGGCGCGATCTGGTGATCCGGCGGCTCGACTGCGCGGACGCGGAGATGGGCGTGCTGATCACCGGGGAACGCGGCGACACCCTGATCGAGGACAGCCGCTTCGACCGGATCGGCCGGCCGGGAGCGGATCTCGGCCACAACATCTACTCTTCCTGCGACCATCTGGGCGGCTGCCCGGAGCGGCTGGTGGTCCGCTCCAGCAGCTTCACGGGCGAACGCAACGAGGGCCACTACATCAAGAGCCGGGCCCGCCGGACCGTGCTGGAGGGCAATACGCTGGACGGGCGCGGCGCGACCTATTCCCGCCTCATCGACATCCCGCAGGGCGGGGTGATCGGGATCACCGGCAACACGCTCTATCACGACCGTGGCGGCAACAGCGACGCCATCGGGCTGGCGCTGGAGATCCGCGACCCGCGGGCGCCGGAGCATGCCGAGAACCGGGCGGAGATCGCCGGCAACAGGATCGTCTCCAGCCATCCCAAGGGCGTGCTGGTGACGAACCGGCTGGGCGGTCCCCTGCATCTGCACGACAACACCCAGACCGGGCTGCGCGCCTGGGTCCAGGACACCGGCGGACGCGGCCCGGTACGGGTGGAGGATGCGCCCCCGCGATGACCCGTCAGTTCCCCAGAGAAGCCACGATGGAGACCGGGATGCGCAATCCCCTGCTGCGGACGCGCCGGCAGGCCGTCCGGGCGGCCGTGGCCGCGCTGGCGCTGGGAGGCGTGCTGCTCCTCCCCAGCCGGGCCGGAGCGGCGGAGATGACCGCGGACGTGCCGGAGAAGGAGGGGCCGGTCGTCTTCGACCCCGCTTCCGGCAGCCATTTCCAGCTCATCCTGCCGGACCATTCCTTCCGCGGATTCACCTGGGAGGATGCCCAGGCCCGGGCCCACCGGCGCAGCCGGGCCGGCGTGCCCGGCCGGCTGGCCAAGGTGACCACGCGGGAGACGTTCCAGTTCCTCCGCCGCGCCCTCCCGGCGCGCGAACCCTTCTGGATCGGTCTGCGCTACTGGTGCCGCTTCCGCACGCTGCAATGGGATGATGGCACCCTGCTGGAGCGGGGCGGCTTCCAGGCCTGGCATCCGCAGTGGTTCCGCGACCCGGCCACCACCTGCGAGACGGCGACCCACATGAAATTCATGCCGGTCTACATGACAGCGGCACAGGAGGGGGGGCTCTGGCAGGCGGCGGGGGATGTGAAGTTCATGCGCGGCTTCGTCGTCGAGTACCCGGCCCGCCCCACCGACACGGCGCCGCGCGACCCCTGAACCGGCAGCGGAGGACGCTCCATGGAATTCCTGCTGATCGTCGCCTTCACCCTGGCCGTCTTCGCCGTGGCCCTCTGGATGCTGCGAGCCGAGGCCGGTCGGCCGCTCGGCCCTCTGGCTCTGCTGGAACCGGTCTGGCGCCGCGGTCCGGCGCGCTCCCCGGCGGAGCCGCCATCGGCAGGCCGGAGCGTGTTGCGCACCGGTCGCTCCGCCCCGGGCGGCGGCTTCCGCCGCCGCTGAGCCGTCACGGCGCCGCTGCGGGCACCCGCCGGAGGCCCAGGCGGCCCCGCAGCCGGGACAGCAGCAGCGCCTCCATCCCGGCGGGGCGTCCCGCCGCCCACCAGAGCAGCAGCACCGTCACCCCGTAGGTCACGGCCCCGGCCGTCACGGCCAGCAGGGCCTCGACGGAGGCCGGCAGCGCCGCCGCGGCAAGGTCCCGGCGCAGCCAGAACACCGCTCCCGCCATCGCCAGATTGCCCAGCACAGGCCGCCACAGGGCCGCCAGATAGCGCCCGGCCGCCGGTCGCAGCAGGTGGCGCACGGCCAGAAGAAAGAGGATCGTCAGAACGGCCTGCCGGACCATGATGCTCCAGGCCGCCCCTTCCGCCCCGTACCAGAGCGTCACCGGAACCAACGCCGGCAGCCCGATGGCCGCCGTCCCCGCCGTGAAGGCGAAGGACATGTTCGGCCGGCCAAGCGCCAGCAGCACCGGATGGGCATTGGCCGCCACCATCTGCACGGCACCGGCCAGAGCGAAGATTGCGATGATCGGGGCGACCGCGGCCCAGTCGGGGGTCAGGGCGATGGCCACGATCAGATCCGCCGTCAGGGCGATCCCGATGGCGGTCGGCACGCCAAGCAGGAGCGACAGCGACAGCACGTCCATGTAGGACGCGATCAGACCGTCCCGGTCGTCGGCGATGCGGGCGAAACCGGGATAGAGCGCGCGGGAGATCGGCATCAGCAGCTCGTTCGTCGTCATGCTGCCGATGTCCTTGCCCAGGCTGTAGGCGCCGAGTGCCGCGGTCCCCACCAGCCGTCCGATCACCAGATCGTCCATGCGCTGGTTCAGGAAGTGAACCCCGCTGGAGGCGACGATCCACCTTGAGAACCCCAGGATCTCCCGGGCCCGCGACAGGTCCGGTCGCGGCCGGCGGGGCGACATGCGGTAGCTCGCCACCGTCGCGGCGACGCGGCCCGCCACCATCCCCGCCACCAGCGCCCAGTAACTCTCCCAGGCGACGGCGAGCGGCAGGGTCACGGCGAACCCGGCCAGCCGCTCCACCATGCGGAAGCGGAACTCCCGGTCGAACCGCATCTCCCGCCGGAAATCGACGATACCGGGATTCTGGAGACCCTCGATCAGCGGCAGCACGGCCAGCGCCAGCAGGATCGACGTCACCGCCGGCTCCCCCGTCAGCGACGCGGCCGGCACGGCGAGGGCCGCCATCGCCGCCGCGACGACGGCCCCCTTGATCAGCGACAGGGTCCAGACCGTGTCATAATAGGTGCGGTCAGGGTCCGCGATGCGGATGAGGGCAAGGTCGAAGCCGAACTCCGACAGGGCCTCCAGCGCCGCGAGGAAGACGAGCGCGAGCGCCACGACGCCGAAATCCCCCGGGCTCAGCAGGCGTGCCAGGATGACCATGCTGACAAGACCCAGGGCGCGGACGCTGAGCCGCATCAGCACCATCCACGCAGCCCCCCTGGCCATGGCGCGGCCGACTTCACTCACGCCACGGCCTCCGCCGGGCGGGCGGCCCGGTGGAGCCCGGCGCGGGAACGCAGCCACAGCTCCAGCACCATGAGGTCCCAGAGGCAGCCCGCCAGCGCCGGATCGCCGCCGCCGCGGGCCGCCTGCCGCACCGCGGCGACGAAGCCGTCATCCAGCAACCCCCGGCCGGCAAGCCCGTCCAGGGCGTCCCGGGCGATGTCGGCCAGTTCCCCCCGTCCGGCCGTCCAGGGGCCGAAGGGCATGCCGAAGCCGTGCTTGCGCTTGGCCAGCGTGGGCGCCGGAAGGAAGTCCCGCAGGGCGTCCCGGAAGAAGCGCCGCAGCAGCCGGGGCGTCGCCTGCAAGGCTCCGGGGATGCGGACGGCGAAGTCCACCAGATCCTCGTCCAGCAGGGGATAGGCGACCCGCACACCCGCCAGAGCGCACATGCGGCCGACCTTGCGCAGATCGTTGTCGGCCAGCGTCACGGCGAGGTCGAGGTGCATCATCCGCTGCACGGGCGCGGCGTCCGCCGGCGCCTCATAGAGGGCGCGCGCCTCCGCGATGGGCAGTTCCGGGTCCACCGCCGCCGCAAGGTCGGGGTGGATCACCCGCGCCACCGGCCGGCCGCACAGGGGGTTGTAGACCTCCAGCCGCTCCGCCGTGTGCAGCGCCGTCCGCTCCAGGAAGCGCCGGGCGCGGGCGACCGGGCCCATGCCGCCCCAGGGCAGTCCCGGCGACAGGAGCATGCCCGCGGTCGCCCGGCGCAGGGAGGCGGGCAGCCGCGCCGCCGCCTCGTAGCGGAGCTGCTCGCGGTAGCGGGCATTGCCGGCGAAGATCTCGTCCCCACCGTCGCCGGCCAGCATGAGCGCGATGCCCTCGGCCCGGGCGCTGCGGGCACAGAGCAGGGTCGGCAGGGAGGAGGAATTGCCGAACGGCTCGTCGAAGGCGGCCACCACCTCCGGCAGCAGGGCGGCCGCCCGCTCCGGCGTCAGCACCGCCTCCGTCAGCTCGATGCCGAAATGGCGGGCGGCGATCCGGGCATAGGGCCGCTCGTCATAGCGCGGGTCCTCGAAGCCGACCGTAAAGGCCCGCGCGGGCCGCCCCACCGCTCCGGCGAACAGCCCGGCGACGGTGGAACTGTCCAGCCCGCCGGAGAGGAAGCAGGCCATGGGGTCGCGGCCCAGCGTCCGCACCACGGCCGTCCGCAGCAGCCGGCGCAGCTCCTCCGCCAGTTCAGGTCCGCTGCGGCGGTCCTCGCCCCAGCCGGGCTGCCAGTGGAAGCCCCGCCGCAGCCGTCCCCGCTCCAGGACCAGATATTCCGCCGGGCGCAGCTTCTGCTGACCGGCATGGATCGTGGCCGGCGCCCGCACCGTCCCGGCGTGCAGATAGCCGTAGAGCGCCTGCGGCGACAGCGCGGCATCCACGGCGGGGTGGGTGGAGACGGCATCCGCCGTGCTGCCGAAGACCAGCCCGCCGCGGCCCGGCGTGGCGTAGCACAGGGTCTGGATGCCGAAACGGTCGATGCCTGCCACGACCCGGTCATGACGGGCATCCATCACCACGGCCGCATAGCCGCCGCGCAGCCGCCCGAACAGCGCCTCCCCGTCGCGGCGGTAGGCTTCCAGCAGGGCCGCGGCATCGCCCCGGACGGCGGCCAGGTCCGCCAGCTCCCGGTCGGCCCAGCGCGGCGTCCCGGCGATGCCGGCCCGCACCGTCCCGTCCGGCGACGCGGCGGTGCCGCCGGGTGCCTCCAGCCCGCGCGCCGCTTCCGACCAGGTCGCGTGTCCCGGAACGGTGCCGCACCAGCCGAACAGACCGTCCATCTTCCCTCTCCTTTCCGGCTTCGGTCGCGGCTTCAGACCAGCACTTCCGCCGGCGGCGGATGGCCCAGGAAGGCGGCCGGGCTGGCGGTGGTGCCGTAGGCGCCGGACTGGAAGACGACCAGCAGGTCGCCGACCTCGGCCCGCGGCAGGGCGCAGCGGTCGCCCAGCAGGTCGAGCGGGGTGCAGAGGCAGCCGACGACGCTCGCCGTCTCCTCCGCCGGGCGGTCCATCCGGGTGCCGATGGCGAGCGGGTAGTTGCGCCGGATCACCTGCCCGAAGTTGCCCGAAGCGGCGAGGTGGTGGTGCAGCCCGCCGTCCGTCACCAGGAAGACCTGCCCGCGGGACTCCTTGCGGTCCACGACGCGGCAGACATAGACGCCCGCCTCCCCCACCAGATAGCGCCCCAGTTCCAGGATCAGGCGCGCGCCGGGCAGCCGCTCGCCCAGCCGCAGCGCCGCGCGGGCCAGGGAGTCCGCCACCGGCCCCAGGTCCAACGGCCGGTCGTCCGGGAAGTACGGAATGCCGAACCCGCCGCCCAGGTTCAGGTGCCGGACCGGACCCGGCGCCTGCCCGGCCAGCCGCAGAGCCAGGTCCACCGTGCGCTCCTGCGCCAGGGCAAGCTGATCGGCCCGCAGGTTCTGCGACCCGGCGAAGATGTGGAAGCCGGCGAAGTCCAGGCTCAGGTCCCCGATCAGGCGCAGCAGGGCGGGCACCCGTTCGGCATCCACGCCGAACTGCTGCGGCCCGCCGCCCATCTTCATCCCGGAGCCCTTGAGCGCGAAGTCGGGGTTCACCCGCACGACGACCGTCGCGGACAGGCCCAGCGCCGCGGCCTGCGCCGCCAGACGGCGCACCTCCCCCTCGGACTCGGCTTCGACGACGATCCCGGCGGCGACGGCCCGGCGCAGTTCGGCGTCCGTCTTGCCGGGGCCCGCGAAACTGACGTGCTGCGGCGCCATCCCGGCATCCAGTGCCGTCGCCATCTCCCCGGCCGACGCCACGTCGAAGCCGTCCACCAGTCCGGCCATGTGGGCGACCAGCGCCGGCATCGGGTTCGCCTTCACGGCATAGTGCAGATGGATCGCTTCCGGCAGGAAGCGCCGCAGCCGCCCGACCCGCGCGGTCAGCTTCTCCCGGTCGTAGGCGAAGAAGGGCGTCGAGCCCACCCGCGCGGCAAGGCGCGACAGCGGCACGCCGCCGACCAGCAGCTCCGGTCCCGACCGGTCCCAGGCGGCCAGGGCGGGGTGCGGGGCGTCCAGGGTCAGGGTCATGCCGCGGCCTCCGTCCCCGTACCGAAGCTCCCGGCAAGCTCGGACGACAGGGCCTTGCGGTCGATCTTGCCGTTGGGTGAGCGCGGCAGCGAGGGACGGCCGAGGATCAGGCGCGGCACCATGTAGGCCGGCAGGGCGGCGCGGAACGCCTGCGCCAGCGCGGCCTCCTCCAGGGGGCCGCCGTCGCGGCCCGCCGCCACCAGGACCACCGCCTGCCCCAGGGTGGCGTGCGGCACGCCGACCGCGGCCGCCTCGGCGACAAGGCCGCTGCCGTAGGCGACATCCTCCACCTCCGTCGGGCTGACCCGGTAGCCGGAGGTCTTGATCATCTCGTCCCGCCGTCCGACGAAGTAGAGGAAGCCGTCGGCGTCGGTGCGGACGATGTCGCCCGACCAGACCGCCATCTCCGGCAGCGGCAGCCCGGCCGGCTGGCCCGGCGCCGGGCGGTAGCGTTCCGCCGTGCGCTCCGGGTCGTTCCAGTAGCCGAGACCGACCAGGGCGCCGCGGTGGACCAGTTCGCCCTCCTCCCCCGGCGCGCAGGGGCTGCCGTCCGGGCGGACGACCAGGATCTCGGCGTTCGGGATCGCCTTGCCGATGCTGTCGATCCGGCGGTCCACCTCCGCCGGGTCCAGGTAGGTGGAGCGGAACGCCTCCGTCAGGCCGTACATCAGGAAGGGCTGCGCACCGGGCAGGGCCGCGCGCAATGTCTGGAGGATCGGCCGCGGCAGGTGGCCGCCGGTGTTGGCGAAGTAGCGCAGACTTGCCGCCGCTTCCGCCGGCCAGCGGACGCCGGCCAACTGCACCCAGAGCGGCGCCACGCCGGTCAGGCCGGTGATCCGTTCCCGCGCGCACAGGCGCACCAGCTCGGCCGGATGCAGATAGTCGGCCAGCACCACCAGGGCACCGGCGTGGAAGCCGGTCGTCAACTGGCTGAAACCGGCGTCGAAGGACAGGGGCAGCGCGGCCAGGATGCGGTCGGAGGGATCGTTGCGCAGGTACTGGGCGACGCTGCGGGCGCCGGCGACCAGGTTGCGGTGGGACAGCACCACCCCCTTCGGCCGCCCGGTGCTGCCCGACGTGTAGAAGATCGCCGCCATGTCCGTGTCGATCACGCGGTGCGGCGGCAGCGGCGGCAGGTCCAGGAACTCGGCCCAGGAAAGGACGGCGACGCCGGGCAACCCCGTTTCCTCCACGCTGCCGGCGGCATCGACCAGGACCACCACGTCCAGCCCGGGGCAGCGGCCCAGCTCCGGCACCAGGGCGTCCAGACGCCCGCGCGCCGTCACCAGGACGCGCACGCCGCAGTCGGCCAGGATGTGCGCGACCTGGGCCGGCTTCAGCACGGGGTTGACGGGAACCATGACGCAGCCCGCCATGGCGGCGCCGAACAGGGCGACCACCGTCTCCGGCCGCTTGTCGAGATAGACGGCGACACGGTCGCCGCGGCCCGCCCCGGCGCCGGCCAGCGCCCCGGCGAACAGGCCGACCTGCCGGGCGAGGGTGCCGTAATCCAGGGCCGTGTCGCGGCAGCGCAGGGCGGGGGCCGAGGGCGCGCGCCCGGCCGTGTGCAGGATCAGGTGGTGCAGCAGGTCGCTCATGGTCCGTCCGGGGCAGGAGGCGGGTCAGGAAGCTCGGGCACGGGCGGGCGCAGGACCGGCAGCCGGTCGCGCCGCAGGGAGAGATGCGGGAACGGCCGCAGCGACGAGACCGTGAGCTGCACCGGGCCGAGGCAGAGGAAGCTCGCCGTCCCGACCGGCCGGGCGCCCAGACGTTCGTGCGCCCGGCGGCTGGCGGGGTTGAAGGCGGAGATGCGGCTGACCGACCAGCGCACCCCCCGCTCCCGCAGGAAGGCGTCCGCCGCGTCCCAGAGCCGGGCGAAGGCGAAGCCCGCCCGGTGCTCCGGGCGCACGAACACGCCCAGGTCCCAGCAGGCGGTCCCGGCCGGCAGGGGCTCGAAACGGCAGCGCACCTCGTCCTCCCGGAACGGCCCCAGGCAGAGCCAGATGCAGCCCAGCGGCTCCTCGCCGCGGAAGGCGGCGAGGCACACGGCCCCCTGCCCGAAGCGGTGCGCCTGCGCCGCCGCATCCAGGCCGAGCGCGGCCAGCGCCGGGTCGCCCGGCGACAGCCGGCGCACGGGCAGCCCGGCGGCACGGCGCGGCGGCACCCGCGGCACCGCGGCCACGGGCTGGGCATGGAACACGTATCGGTAGAACCCCAGCCATCCGCCGCTTCGCCCCAGGAGCCGGTACACCGCGTAGGACACTGCGTCCCGCACCCCGAATTCGGCAAGCACGCCACGGGCTTT
This sequence comes from Rhodocista pekingensis, assembly GCF_042665545.1. Lineage (NCBI taxonomy): Bacteria > Pseudomonadati > Pseudomonadota > Alphaproteobacteria > Rhodospirillales > Azospirillaceae > Rhodocista > Rhodocista pekingensis. The sequence goes on from NZ_JBHTCM010000028.1 coordinate 176,523, forward strand.
CGTAAAAAGTATCGGGAGTGACCCGAAAAGACGATCGCGCTCACTCGAACGGGCCACCAAAACCACCGCCAGTACTCCTGTATTGAAACTTAGGAGCCTCCCGGACAACCGTCCGCGCGCATGTTATGGCGCCCCCCTTGCTTGCTAAAGTGCGCCCGTGGAGTGGCGACCGGATGTGCAGGTCACCCTCCTTTCACTCTAATCAGAAAGCTCGGCGGGGGATTTTCATGTACGACCTGAAGACGGCCGATCCGGTACAGGAGGAAGTCTGCGCCCTGCTGCGCGACACCTTGAACCTGACCGGCCGCGCCGCGGAGCTGACGGCGGAGACCGGCCTGTTCGGCAGCCTGCCGGAATTCGACAGCATGGCCGTGGTCGCCGTCCTGACGGCGCTGGAGGAACGGTTCGGCATCGTCATCGAGGATGACGAGATCGACGCCGCGATCTTCCGCACCGTCGGCAGCCTGACCGACTTCGTCCGGCGCAAGCGGGCGGACTGAGCGGACCCTGCCATGACCCTGCGCGAAGAGCCGATGCTGCTGCCCGGTGGGCTGGTGGCGATCCTGCACCGACCGGCGGACGGGCCTGGCGGAGATCGGCCGCGCCGCGGCTGCGTCATCGTCGTGGGCGGACCGCAGTACCGGGCCGGCAGCCACCGCGCCTTCGTCCTGCTGGCCCGCCGGCTGGCGGCGGCGGGCGTGGCGGTACTGCGCTTCGACCATGCCGGGATCGGCGACAGCGTGGGCGATGCTCCGGGGTTCGAGGCGATCAGCCCCGACATCCGCACGGCCGTGGAGGCACTGGCCGGCGCCTGCCCCGGCCTGGACGGCATCGCTCTCTGGGGCCTGTGCGACGCGGTGCCGGCGATCCTTGCGGTCGCGGCGGACGATGCGCGCGTCACCCGGCTGGTGCTGCTGAACCCCTGGGTGCGGACCGAAGCCGGGGCGGCGCGGGCGGAGCTGACGCACTATTACGGCGGCCGGCTGCGCGATCCCGGCTTCTGGCGGCGTCTGCTGCGCGGAGAGGTCGCCCTGGGCGGGGCCGTGGCGGGCGTGCTGGGTGCCGCCCGGCGCAGCCGGACGGGTGCGACGGAGCCCGCGGCCCTGCCCGACCGGATGGCGGCGGCGCTGGCCCGCTTCCGCGGTGCGACCCTGGTCGTCACCAGCGGACAGGACCTGATCGCACGGGAGTTCCTGGACCTTGCCGGCCGCTGCCCGCGCTGGCGTGCGATTCTGGCACGGCCTGGAACGGCGCGGCGGCATCTGGAGGCCGCGGACCATACCTTCTCCTCCGCCGTCTGGCGGGAGCAGGTGGCCGACTGGACCCTGGACTGGCTGGGAGCGCCGGCATGAGCGCCCTGGAAGCCTACGATCCGGCCCCCGTCCCCGGCGACGTCACCCCCTTCTTCCTGGAGGGACACGGGGGGCCGGTCTTCTGCCTGCATGTCCCGGCGCAGGCCCCCGAGCGGCTGGCCCTGGTCTACTGCCCGCCCTTCGCGGAGGAGATGAACCGGGGACGCCGCGCCGTAGCGGTGCAGGCGCGGCGTCTGGCGGCGCGGGGCATCGCCACCCTGATCGTCGATCCCTATGGCACGGGGGACAGCGGCGGCGATTTCGCCGAAGCCGACTGGGACCTCTGGCTGTCCGATCTGGAAACTGCCGCCGCCTGGCTGGCCCGCGCCAGCGGCACCCGCCCGGGCTTCTGGGGCGTGCGCTCCGGCGCCCTGCTGGCGGCCGAGATGGCGCGGCGGACGGCGGCGCGGCACCTGCTGTTCTGGCAGCCGGTGGCGGAAGGGGCTGCCTTCGTGCGGCAGCTTCTCCGGGTCGGCGTCGCCGCCGGGCTACGCGGGGGCGGACTGCGCGGGGGCGGTCCGGCGACGACGCCACGGCACTCTCTGGCGGCCGGGCGGCCGGTGGAGATCGCGGGCTACACCCTGCGCCCGGCCCTGCTGGACGCGCTGGCGGCGCGGACCCTGCGCGACCTGCCGCCGCCCGCGGGCACCCGGGTCGCCTGGCTGGAGATCGCCGCGGACGCCGCCGCCGGACCCGGCGCCGCGAGCCGGCTGGCGATGGCGGCGTGGGAAGCGGGCGGGGCGGCGGTGGATGCGCACACCGTCGTCGATGTGCCGTTCTGGTCGCTGTGGGAAGCGCCGCTGCCGGAACGGCTGCTGGAGCGGACGGGCGACGCGCTCGCCCGCTGGCCCTGAGACGCGCGGCCGATGGGTGCCCTCTACGCCATCTTCGCCGGGCCGGATGCCGGCAGTCCGGCCGGGGAACGGGCCGCGGCGGAGGATGCCGCCCGCCTGGATGCCTCGCTGCGGGGCCAAGGCTTCCGGGCCGGCCGGCGGGTGGCGCTGCCCGGCCTGATCCTGGGCGCCCACGCTCCCTTCTGCGGCGGCGATCCGATGCTGCTGGAGACGCCCGACGGCGACGCCCTGGCCGCCGCGGGCACGCTGATCCACCGCGGCGCCACGGGCATGGAAGCGCTTCGGCGCCTGCATGCCGACCTGCGCGCCGGAACGCTGACGGACGGTGACGAGCCCTGGGGCTGCTTCGCCGTCGCGGGACGGGTCGCGAGCCGCCGGGTCCTGCGCACCGACGGGGCCGGGACCTTCCACCTGCACGCGGACGGCGCGGGCCGGATCGTCAGCAGTTCGTTCCTGGCGCTGGCGGAGACCCTGCCCCGGCTCAGCATCGACCCGCAGGGCGTCTACGACCATGTCTTCCAGGAGGCGCCACACGGCGGCGGCACCGTCTTCCGGGAAATCCGGCTGCTGTCGGCCGGCGACGGCGCAGCACTCCTGCCCTGCCCGTCAGGACGGCGGGCGAGCCTGGACGAGGCGGCGGAGCGCTGCCTCGCCGTGCTGCATCGGCGCTTCGCCGTGCTGGCGGAGCTCTGGGGCGGAAAGCTGGATGCGGCCCTTTCCGGCGGCTATGACAGCCGCCTGATCCTGGCGCTGCTGCGCCGCTGCGGCGCCGTCCCGGCGCTGCATGTCTACGGTGCGGCCGACAGCCCGGACGTGCGGATCGCCCGCGCCATCTGCGCGGCCGAGGGGCTGGCGCTGGAGACGGTGGACAAGGCTGCCGCCGGAACCCCCGACCCGGAGGCGTTCGCGGCCCAGGTCGAGGCGAACTTCCTGGCCCTGGACGGCTGCCCCATCGACGGGCTGTTCGACAACGGCATGGATGTCCGCACCCGGACGGCGCGCAGCGCGGGCGGCCGGCTGGCCCTGAACGGCGGCGGCGGGGAGGTCTTCCGCGACTTCTTCCACCTGCCGCCCTGGGGCGTCAGCCCGGCCGGGCTCGCCCGCCGGTTCTACGGAGGGTTCGATCCGTCCATCGCCGCCGGGGACTTCGACGCGGACGCCTATCTCGACGGCCTCGCCGGCCGGATCGCGGCGACGCTCGGCGTCGAACCGGACCGGCGGCTCAGCGCCGTGCAGGCGGAAGCCCTCTATCCCGCCTTCCGCTGCCGCTGGTGGATGGGGCGCAACGCCAGCCTGAACAACCGCTTCGGCCCGGCGCTGACGCCCTTCGTCGATCCGCCGGTGCTGCGGGCGGCCCTGGCCTCGCCGCCGGCCCTGAAGCGGGGCGGGCGGCTCCAGGCGCGGATGATCGCGCTGGCGGACCCGGCGCTCGCGGCGCATCCGTCCGCCTACGGCCATGCCTTCGACCGGCCGCCGCCGGTCGCGGCGCGCGCCGCCGACCTGCTGCTGCGGCTGCGCCCCGGCTGGCTGCCGCGCCGGCGTCGGGCCGGGCCGCTGCCGGCGCTGCTGACCGGCCCGCACCGGGAGGCCGTGCTGCCCGGCCGGTCGGAGTGGGTGGAGCGGTTCTTCCGGGTGGAGCGGATCGGCGACCCGCGCCAGCTCGCCCGCGTGCTGACGCTGGAATACCTGTTCCGCCGGACGAGACCCGCCGCATGAGCCACCCGCTTCCCCACCGGCAGGCGGTGCTGCCGCCGGACCTGCCGCCGCTGCTGACCGTGATCGTCGACACGGAGGAGGAGTTCGACTGGTCGCGCCCGCTGGCGCGGGAGAACGTGGCCGTCACGACCATCCCGGCGCAGCGCCGGGCGCACGCCCTGTTCGACCGTTACGGGATCGTGCCGACCTATGTCGTGGACTGGCCGGTGGCGACCTCCCCCGTGGCGCGCGACCTGCTGGGCGGGCTGCAACGGGAGGGGCGCTGCGGGATCGGCGCGCACCTGCACCCCTGGGTGAACCCGCCGCACGAGGAGGTTGTTTCCCCCGCAGCCTCCTACGCCGGCAACCTGCCGCCGGCACTGGAGCGGGAGAAGCTGCGCCGGTTGACGGAGGCCATCGCGGAGGGTTTCGGCCGCGCACCGACCGTCTACCGCGCCGGCCGCTACGGGCTGGGGCCGGAGACGCCAGCGCTTCTGCTGGAACTGGGCTACCGGGTGGACAGCAGCGTCGTGCCCTGGGTCAGCTTCGCCGCGGACAGCGGACCCGACTTCCGCGGCTACGGCATCGACCCGTTCTGGGTCGGCCCCGGCGGGCGGCTGCTGGAACTGCCCCTGACAGCGGGGTTCACGGGTCCGCTGCGGGGACGGACGGCGGCGCTGCATACGGCCACGACCTCGCCGCTGGGGATGCGCCTGCGGCTGCCGGGCCTGCTCGCGCGCAGCGGCCTGTTCGACCGCATCCGGCTGTCGCCGGAGGGGCTGCGCTTCGAGGATCACCGGCGGCTGGTGGAAACCCTGCTGGCCGACGGCCGACGGATCTTCTCCTACACCTACCACAGCCCGTCGCTGGCGCCGGGGCACACGCCCTATGTCCGCAGCGGAGCCGATCTCGACCGCTTCCTGACCGACATGGAGCGGTTCTTCGACTTCTTCCGTGGCCTGGGCGGCCGCTTCACCACGCCGGAGGCGCTGCACGACCTGATGTCGGGCGCCACGGCGGCGGCCGCCTGACCTCACGCACCATCCTGGGAGCCCTGCGCATGAGCAAGCCGATCGTCGATCTGGTGGCCGGGGCCCGGCCCAACTTCATGAAGGTGGCCCCGCTCTGGCACGCGCTGAGCCGGGCGGACTGGTGCCGGCCGCGGCTGGTCCACACAGGCCAGCACTACGACGCCGAGATGTCCGACAGCTTCTTCCAGGATCTGGACCTGCCGCGGCCGGACGTGCAGTTCGCCGTCGGCAGCGGCACGCACGCCCGGCAGACGGCGGCGGTGATGACGGCCTACGAGGATCTGTGCCTGGACGGCCGGCCGGCCTGGACGGTCGTCGTGGGCGACGTCAACTCCAGCCTTGCCTGCACGCTGGCGGCGGTCAAGCTGGGCGTGCCCGTGGCGCATCTGGAGGCGGGCCTGCGCTCCTTCGACCGGACGATGCCGGAGGAGATCAACCGGGTGCTGATCGACCGCGTGGCCGATCTGCTCTGGACCCCGTCGCCGGACGGCGATGCCAACCTGCTGCGCGAGGGCACCGACCCGGCCCGGATCGAGCGGGTCGGCAACATCATGATCGACAGCTTCGAGCGCCAGCGCGACCGGATCGAGGCGGACCCGATCCTGTCCGACCTCGGCCTGCCGCCCGGCGGCTACGGCGTCGTCACCCTGCACCGGCCGGCGAACGTGGACGACGCCGCGACCCTGGAACGGCTGGTCGAGGTGCTGACGGACGTGGCGCGCGACCTGCCGCTGGTCTTCCCGGTGCATCCGCGCACCCGCGCCCGGCTGGAGGGCTTCGGCCTCTGGCCCCGGCTGGAGCGGGCGGCCGGCATCGTGCCGGTGCGGCCGCTGCCCTATGTCGGCTTCATGGCCCTGGTGCTGCGGGCGCGGCTGGTGCTGACCGACAGCGGCGGCGTGCAGGAGGAGACGACCTGTCTGGGCATCCCCTGCCTGACCCTGCGGGAGACGACGGAACGGCCGGTGACCGTGACCACGGGGACCAACCGGCTGGTCCGGCTGCCCGAACTGGCCGACCGCATCGGCGACGTGCTGGCCGGCCGCTGGCCGCGGGGTGCCCGGCCGGACCTCTGGGACGGGCGCACCGCGGAGCGGGTGGCGGACAGCCTGCGCCGGCGCCTGAACGGCTGACCGGTCAGCCCGCGGTCGGCAGCAGCAGCCTGCGCGAATAGGCGAGGTAGCGGACGCCCCCCGGCTTCATCAGGCTGCACAGATGGTAGCGCCAGGCCAGTCCGAGGGCGCCGCGGCGGCGGAAAAGGTCGGACAGGGCGTGCAGGGCCGCCCCGTGCCGGCGCCTGAGCGCGGCATGGACCGGCGCCGGCAGCGGCAGGTCGCGCAGGTGCCCGTACAGCCGGTCCTCCCACCGCATCCAGCGCTCCTGCTTGCTGGCCGACCCCGGGGAATCCGCCGTGTAGAGGAAGGTCATGGCGTCCACGAAGGCGATGCGACGCCCCTCCCCCGCGCTCTTGAACGCGATCCAGGTCCACTCGTATTCGTCGATGAGGTCATCCAGCCAGGACAGCGGGAAGGCTGCCGCGCGGAACGTCCCGGCACAGTTGTGCAGCCAGTTGGCGGACAGCAGGGCGTTCAGCGGATCGCTCCGGACAGCCGGCATGTCCGGGATCGCCATGACCCGGCGACCATGACCGACCTCCCAGCCGTTGCCGACGGACAGGTCCACCGTCGGGTCCGCCAGAAGCGGCCCGAGCCGGGCCGCGAGCCCGCCCGGCAGCAGCACGTCGTCATCGTCCAGGAACGCGAAGAACGGCGCATCGACCAGACGGCGCCCCTCCAGCATGCTGTCCCTGAGGCCCCCGGGGATCCGGACCAGCCTGATTTCCGGCATGGCCCGCAGCTCCGTCACCAGGACCGGATCGAAGCGGTCGCCGTTGACGACGACGATCGGCCGGGCCGTGACGCCCTGCTGGTTCCGGATGCTCCGGATGGCGCGGCGCAGACTGTCGGCCCGGCGCGCCTCGGCAAGCGTCCGGATGATCACGTCGATGCGGGGCGGCGAGGCGGCTGCCGTCGTCAGGAGGGATTCGGCCGTATCGGTCATGCGGCTCCCCAGCGGTGGTTGCAGCCGAATCCTGCCGCCCGGCGCCCGCGGGGCAACCGCTCTTCCGGCGGCGATCCGCTTTCGTCCGGTCACCCCGTCGGATCACCCCGGACCGCGCCCCTTCATCCCCTGGCAATCAGGGGGGAACGGGCGAGCCAGAGATCGACATAGGCGGAGACCTTGCCGTAGCTGTTGTCCAGGGCCGTCACCCGCCGCGACAGCAGCGCCGACAGGATCACCCCGTGCAGCCGGTCGGTCACCACATGGTCGTGGCGGGCGAGCAGCCGCTCCGCCCGGCGCGCCAGCCGGGCGGCCAGCGGCTGCCAGAGCGGGGCGACGGGTAGATGGCGCCGCGCCGCGATCTGGAGCAGATGGAAGCAGCGCCGTTCGGCGGGATGGATCAGGTCGCCCCAGTCGAAGGCCGGGGCCGCGGTCTGCGGTCCCACCCCGGCCGGTGCCTCCTGGTCGCGGCGCAGCAGGTACAGCGGCCCGCCACCGCCGCCGGCCGGCCGGTCCTGCCAGAGCAGGTGCGCCATGTCCGGAACCAGCACGACATCCTCGATCCCGGCCTCGGCCAGGGCCCGGGCGGACGCGCGGTCGCGCACGCAGACGGTCAGGCGGCGGTGGCGCCGGAAGGGTTCCAGCAGGTGCCAGAGACTGCCGTCGCCGAAATGCACCGTCTGCGGCATGACGACGATGCGGTTGTCCGGAAACCGCTCCACGACCGCCCGCCGGAACTCCTGGTGTGCCGGATAGAGGTCCCCGAAGTTCCCGCCGCCATGCAGGCAGATCAGGTCCCCGGTCCCGATCCGGCGCGCGATCCGCGCGGGAGATGCGGCGCAGGTCGTGCGCAGCACCACCCGTTGCCGCTGCTCCGCCAGGAACCGCTCGGTTCCCAGATAGATCAGCAGGTCACCGACATTGCCGTGCAACGGCAGATCCAGATAGGCGACGCGGCCGCCCGGCGGGAAGAAGCGCGAGAGGGTGCGGACCTGCGCCGCCAGCCGGTCCATGACCCGTGCATGCGCGGCCACCCCTTCCAGGCGCGGCGCGGCATGCGGACCGTCGAGGATCACGCCGGAGGCGGAACCGACAGGGTCGGGAACGGCAGGCGCAGGAACAGCAGGGGCGGCGGCGCAGCGGCCCCGTCCGGCGGAAGGCGGCATCGGTCAGCTCCGGGAAGATCAACCCGACCGGTGAACACTCCGCAGGGCAAGAGGGCGCTGGCGTGGTGGTGACAAAGATGCGCTATCCCTTTCCGGCGACCGCGGTCCGCTTCCGTCCGTCAGGCCCGGCCGGACAGCGGGGCCGAACGCCCCGCCTGCCCCCGCATCCAGCCGTCGATCCAGGCGGCCGATGCTCCAGGCTCCTCCACGAAGGGATTGTCCAGCGCCGTCTCCCCCCGGCCCGCGGCCGCCAGTCCCATGGCCTGGGCCAGCAGGGCGAAGCCGGTGAGAGCGGGCCCCGGGGTTCGACCGTCCATCAGCATCGCGCGCCCTCCCGAATGGTGAGGCGACCATATCGTTTCACCATCCGGGGCACCTTGACGTGGATCAAACCCGGGACTGACCGGCAGCAGCCCGACCGGTCAGGCCGGCTGCGGTCCGGGCCGCTTGGGATCGACCGTGAAGACCGCGCGGGTGGAGAGCGTTCCGCCCGGCGTGCTGACCTTGTCCAGAACCTTGACGTGCGCCGTCCAGGCCTTGGGCGTGACCTCGTGCAGATGGTAGCCGCGCTGGTCGTTCAGCAGCTTGAGGTGCGGGTTCGCGGCCAGGATGCCGGCGCCGTTGGCGCGGATCTCCCCACCATCGGCACCCGAGCTGATGGAGGTCGCCAGGAACTCCGTCGCCACGGTCGGCGAGTCGGGATCGCCGGCCCGCAGCTTGACCTCCCCGATCCAGTTCTGGTGCTCGTCGCCGGTGAGGACGACGGTGTTGCTGATCCGACGGTCGTGCAGGAAGGACAGCAGCCGGGTCCGGGCCGCCCGGTAGGCGTCCCAACTGTCCATGTTGCGGATGTCCTCCTCGCCGGGCTCGCGGTCCATGTCCATCAGCATCACCTGCTGGGCAAGCCCGGTCCACCGGGCCTTGGACGCGGCAAGCCCGTCATAGAGCCACTTCTCCTGCTCCGCCCCCAGCACGGAGGCGGTGTCCGCGTCCATTCCCGCGCACGGCGCCTTGAAACCGTCGCCGCAAGGCTGGTCGGTGCGGAACTGGCGGGTATCCAGGACGTGCAGGTCCAGCAGCGACCCGAAGGAGAGGCGGCGGTAGATCTGCATCGCCGGCCCCAGCGGCCAGGCCGACCGCCGGAACGGCAGGTTCTCGTAATAGGCCTGCGCCGCCGCGATCCGGCGCAGCAGGAACACCTCCGGCGGGGTGCCGTCCTGGTCGCGGTCGGCCACCCAGTTGTTGTCCACCTCATGGTCGTCCCAGGCCGGGATGAAGGCGGCCGAGGCATGCGCCATCTGGAGGTTCGGGTCGAGCTTGTAGAGCGCGTAGCGGCGCCGGTACTCGTCCAGCGAATAGAGTTCCTTGCCGTCGAAGGGGCGCGGCGTCGGCAGCGTCCGCTCCTCATGGCGGTCGAAATAGAAGCTGCGGACGCCGCCTTCGTAGATGTAGTCGCCGTAGTGGTAGATGAAATCCAGGTCGTCCTCGTCGGAGATGCAGCGCCAGGCGGTGTAGTGCCCGTGCTCATAGGCCTGGCAGCCGCCGACGGCGAATCGGAGCCTGTCCACCGGCGCACCGAAGGCGGGCGCCGTCCGCGCCCGGCCGACCATCGAGCGCTCCGTTCCGGCGACGAAGCGATACCAGTAGGGGCGGCCCGGCTCCAGCCCGGCCACCTCCACATGCACCGCATGGCCCAGCTCGGGCCGGGCCACGGCCGTGCCCTTCTGCACGACGGTGCGGAAGCGGTCGTCGGCCGCGACCTGCCAGTCCACCTCCACCGGCTGGGCCGGCATGCCGTAGCCGGGCTCCAGCGGCTGCGGCGCCAGCCGGGTCCAGATCACGAAGCCGTCGGGTGCGGGATCGCCCGCCGCGACCCCGAGCTGGAACGGCGGCGCGACGAAGACCGGCTGCGCCAGGGACTGGCGGAGCGTCGGCGGCAGCGACAGGGCGGTGACGGCAGCAGCGCCGAAGGTCTTCAGCAGCTGCCGCCGGCCCAGGCGGAAGGGGTCGAGGATCGGCATGGATGGTTCCGTGGGAACAGGCGGACGATGGGCGTCAGGAGCCGATCGGCCCCCCGCCGTCCTTGGTGATTACCACCACCGAGGGACGCGGGGGCACTTTCTCGTCGAAGTCCGGCCAGCGGGTGCCCGGATGCTCGAAGGTCGCCCGCTCGCCGGTGGCGACGACCTGCGACACACCGTCCACGCCGGGATGCTGCACGGCCAGGAACAGCGCCGTGTCGTCGGGCGTGAAGAAGGGACCGCACATCTCCGCGCCGATGGGGCAGCGGAAGAACGCCTTGGCCGTGCCGCGCAGGGGGCCTTCCGTCTCCACCGCCCAGAGCCCGTCGGCCGACCCGCTGGAGGTCGGCCAGGAATTGCCCTGGTCGGTGGCGACCCAGAGGCGGCCCTGGCCGTCCACCACGCAGTTGTCCGGGCAGGCGAACCAGCCGTTCTCCGTGGTCGCGGGATTGAAGGTCGCCTTCACCTTGGGGTCGCCCGGGTTGCCGGCCTGGAGCAGCATCGTCCAGCGGAACGTCTCCGCCGTGTGGTCGTCGTCCGGAGCCGACATCTCGACGATGTGGCCCCAGAGATTGCCGACTCGGGGATTGGCCGCATCCACATGGGTGATCGACGGATGCTCCGGGCGGGCCGGGCGGCGGTCGCTGTTGTTGGTCAGCATCGCATAGACCTTCTGGGTCCTGTGATTGACCTCGATGTCCTCGGGCCGGTCCATGCGGGTGGCCCCGACCAGGGTGGCGGCGTGGCGGGTGTTGATGGAGACGTCGGCCTGCGTCCGGAAGCCGTTCTCCGGCGTCAGCGGCCCCTGTCCCTGGATCAGCGGCAGCCAGGTGAGCGTGCTGTCGGCGTTGAAACGGGCGACATAGAGCGTGCCGTCCTCCAGCAGCGTCATGTTCTTCGCCCGGTCGTCGGGATCGAAGCGGTTGCGGCTGACGAAGCGGTAGATGTGCTCGAACACCTGGTCGTCGCCCATGTAGACGACGACGCGGCCGTCCTTGTTGACGACGACGCCCGCCCCCTCGTGCTTGGCACGGCCCAGGGCCGTGTGCTTGCGCGGAGTCGAGGTGGGGTCGTAGGGATCGACCTCGACCACCCAGCCGAAGCGGTTGGCCTCGTTCGGTTCCTTGTTCACGTCGAAGCGCGGGTGGTGCAGGCCCCAGAGGTAGCGGCTGCCCGGCACCGTATAGCGGTCGTAGTTGCGCTGCTCGGGGTGCGACTGGTCGATGGTCCCGATGAAGTAGCCGTCGAAATTCTCTTCGCAGGTCAGGAACGTGCCCCAGGGCGTGACGCCGCCGGCGCAGTTGTTCAGCATGCCGATGACGCGGGTGCCGGTCGGATCGGCGCTGGTCCGCATCCGCTCATGGCCGGCGGCGGGGCCGGTGAACGCCATCTCGGTGGCGAGCGGCGAGAGGCGGCGGTTGTACGGGCTGCCCTTCACGTAGGCCCAGTTGCCGTCGGCACCGCGCTTGAGTTCCACGATGCTGCCGCCGTGGGCGGCCATCTCGACCTCGGCGATCTCCCGGGTGATGAGCTGGGCGGCCTTGTCCTGCGGGATGCGGTCCATGCCTGCCGGGATCAGGCCGGGGAACATCACCTCGGTGTTGGTGTATTCGTGGTTCACCCAGAGCAGGCCGTGGTCGCTCGACCGGCTGCCCAGCGGCAGCGGCAGATAGCCCACGAAGTCGTTGTTGTAGCCGAACTGCCCGAGCTGCTTCTCCGCCGTCTGCGCATAGGGATCGAACTCGGGCGCGCCCGGCAGCAGGGGATCGCCCCAGCGCAGCAGCACCTTGGCCTGATAGCCCTTGGCGACGTGGTGGGTCTCGTCGACGCCGCGCGCCAGCTCCTCGAAGGGGAACCGGCTCTCCGCATCGACGGCGCGGGCCGCCGCGTCCTGCGCTGCCGCCGCCCGCGATGCCGGCAGCAGCAGCGACAGCGGCAGCGCCGCCAGCGCCGTGCTGGCGAGCGCGCCGCGCAGCAGTTCGCGCCGGCCGAACCGCCGCTGGAGCACCTCGCCGAAGGTCGGCGTCGTGTCCGGGCTGGACGGGAGGTCCGCGCGGTCCTCGAACTCGTCCGCGGAAAGGTGCGTGAAGGGGGCGGTCATGGCAGGGTACTCCGGTGGGGCTGAGGCGTCCGGCAGATATCGGGGGGCCGTCCGAAGGGACAACGGCGCCGGCCATCCCGCTGACCGGACAGGCGATTCCGCCGCACCTGCGGCTTATAGCGACCTCATCTTACAATCGTATGACAGCGCGGCGGCGGACCGCGGGGCAGCCGCCCGCTCCTGTCCGGAGCCGGGATGGTCGGCAGGACGCGCGCCCGACCTTGCCGAGGACGGGCGAAGCCGTTAGGTTCCGTGGCTCCATCTCGGAATTGTTGTATCCTGCGGGTTCAGCCTGATGAAGACGCTGTTGCGCGCCGCCTTCGCGGCCGTCCTTGTGCTCTGTGCGGCGATGGCGGGGCCGGCCGCGGCCTTCGAACCGGCCATCGTGTTCGACATGGGCGGCCGGTTCGACAAGTCCTTCAACGAAGGCGCCAATGACGGCGCCGAGCGGTTCAAGGCCGAAACCGGCATCAACTTCCGCTTCTTCGAGGTGACGAACGAAGCGCAGCGGGAGCAGTTCCTGCGCCGGCTGGCCCAGCGCGGAACGGACGTCGTCGTCGCGGTCGGATTCTCGATGGCGCCGGCGGTCGAGAAGATCGCCAAGGAATTCCCCAAGGCCCGCTTCACCCTGATCGACAACGTGGTCGATCTGCCGAACGTGCAGTCGATCATGTTCGCCGAGCACGAGGGCTCCTACCTCGTCGGCATGCTGGCCGCGATGGCGAGCAAGACCGGCACGGTCGGGTTCGTCGGCGGCATGGACATTCCCCTGATCCGGCGCTTCTCCTGCGGCTACGAGCAGGGGGTGAAGGCGGTCAATCCGCAGGCCACCCTGCTGGTGAACATGGCCGGCTCCACCCCCGCCGCGTGGTCGGACCCGACCCGCGGCAGCGAGCTGGCCAAGAGCCAGTTCGACCGCGGGGCCGACGTCGTCTTCGCCGCCGCCGGGCAGACCGGCATGGGCGTGCTCCAGGCGGCGGCGGATGCGGGCCGGTTCTCCATCGGCGTGGACAGCAACCAGAACCACCTGTTCCCCGGCAGCGTCCTGACCTCCATGGTCAAGCGGGTGGACGTGGCCGCCTACAACGCCTTCAAGACGGCGCAGGACGGCACCTGGAAGCCGGGGTTGCAGTATCTGGGCCTGAAGGATGACGGCGTCACCTGGGCCTATGACGAGAACAACAAGGACCTCATCACGCCCGAGATGAAGGCGCGCGTCGAGGCGGCGGCGCAGGAGATCAAGGCAGGCACCCGCGCCGTCGCTAACTACAGCGACACCGACGGCTGCAAGTACTGAGCCCGCGCGCTCCGTGACCCGTCCAGCCCCCACTCCGGACGCCACCCGTTCCGACTCCGTCTCCTTCGCCGTCGAACTGCTGGGCATCGACAAGCGTTTCGGCCCCGTCCACGCCAACCGGGACGTGACCATCCGCTTCGCGCCGGGCAGCATCCACGGGCTGGTGGGTGAGAACGGCGCCGGCAAATCGACGCTGATGAGCATCCTGTACGGCTTCTACCAGGCCGACGGGGGCGAGATCCGCGTCGGCGGGAAACCGGCCCGCATCGCCACCCCGCAGGACGCCATCCGGCTGGGCATCGGCATGGTCCACCAGCACTTCATGCTGGTGGAGACCTTCACCGTGCTGGAGAACCTGCTGCTGGGCGCCGAGGGCGGCGCCCGGCTGGGTCCGGCGCGCGAACGCGCCCGCGTCGAGGTGGAGGAACTGGAGCGCAGCTTCGGGCTGGAGGTGCCCCTGGATGCGCGGGTGTCGGACCTGCCGGTCGGGGTGCAGCAGCGTGTCGAGATTCTGAAGGCCCTGCACCGCGGCGCCGAGGTGCTGATCCTGGACGAGCCGACGGCCGTCCTCTCCCCGCCGGAGGTGGGGCAGCTCTTCCGCATCCTGGAGCGCCTGCGCGAGCAGGGTCGGACGGTCGTGCTGATCACCCACAAGCTGAAGGAGATCATGGCCGTCACCGACCAGGTGACGGTGCTCCGCCAGGGTCAGGTGGTCGCCGAATTCGCCACAGCCGGGACGGACGAGCAGGAGCTGGCGGACGCCATGGTCGGGCGCCGCGCCTCGCTGTCGCTGGAGAAGGCGCCGGCGGCGCCCGGGGCCCCTGTGCTGGAGGTGCGCGACCTCAGCGTCGTGGACTCCCTCGGGGTGGAGCGTCTGAAGTCCGTAGGCTTCGATCTGCGCGCGGGCGAGATCGTCGGCATCGCCGGCGTGGCCGGCAACGGCCAGTCCGAACTGCTGCACGCCCTGGCGGGCATGACGACGCCGGCCAAGGGCAGCATCCGCCTGAAGGGAGCGGAGATCGCCGGGCTCACGCCGGGCGCGGTGCGCCGCCGCGGTGTCGCCCATGTCCCCGAGGACCGGCTGCGGCTGGCCCTGGTGAAGCCCTACCCCGCCTACCAGAACGCCATCCTGGGCTATCAGGACGATGCCGGGCTGGGACGCGGTCCCTGGCTGGACTGGCGCCGGGTACTGGAGCGCACCGCCGCCCTGATGGAACGCTTCGACGTGCGGCCGCGCCAGCCGGGGCTGCGCTCCTCCCTCTTCTCCGGCGGCAACCAGCAGAAGCTGGTGATGGCGCGCGAGATCACCCGCGACCCGGACGTGCTGCTGGTCGGCCAGCCCACCCGCGGCGTGGACATCGGGGCGATCGCCTTCATCCACCGGCAGCTCGTGGACCTGCGCGACCGCGGCAAGGCGATCCTGCTGGTCTCCGCGGAACTGGACGAGATCATGGCCCTGAGCGACCGCATCCTGGTGATGTGCGACGGCCGCATCGTCGGCGAACTGGCGCCGTCGGAGGCGAGCGACGGCCGCATCGGCCGCATGATGGCCGGCATCGCCGACCCCCTCCCCGCGTCCGACGCGGGAGCGACGGCATGAGCGCGGGCACGACCACGGCCGACGGGCTGCCGCGCTGGGTTTCCCTGGCGCTGCTGCCGGCCATCAACATCACCGTCGCGCTGCTGGTGTCGGCGCTGGTCATCCTTGCCATCGGGGAGGACCCGGCGGGGGCCCTGTGGACGATGCTGGTCGGCGCCTTCGGCAGCGGCACCGGCCTCGGCTACACGCTCTACTACGCGACGAGTCTGATCTTCACCGGCCTGTCCGTCAGCGTCGCCTTCCATGCCGGGCTGTTCAACATCGGCAGCGAGGGGCAGGCCTATATCGGCGGGCTGGGCGTCGGGCTGGTCTGCCTTGCCCTGGGTGGCTGGCCCTGGTGGGCGGTGCTGCCGTTGACGGTGCTGGCCGCCATGGCCTTCGGGGGCGCCTGGGCCTTCATCCCGGGCTATCTCCAGGCCTACCGCGGCAGCCATGTCGTCATCACGACGATCATGTTCAATTTCCTGGCCAGCGCCCTGATGGTCTATCTGCTGGTCAACGTGCTGATCCGGCCGGGCCAGATGTCGCCGGAGAGCCGGGAGATCGATCCGTCGCTGTTCCTGCCGACGCTGCACGGCATGCTGGGCGCCCTGGGGCTGGAGATCGACGCCACGCCCTTGAACCTGAGCTTCTTCCTGGCCCTGGCGGCCTGCCTGCTGGTCTGGCTGTTCATCTGGCACACCCGGCAGGGCTTCGCCCTGCGCACGGTCGGCGCCAATGAGCAGGCGGCGCACTATGCCGGGATGGACCCGCGCCGGACCGTCGTCGTCGCCATGCTGATCTCCGGCGCGCTGGCCGGCCTGCTGGGGATCAACGAGATCCAGGGCGTGCAGCACCGGCTGATGCTGAACTTCCCCGCCGGCATGGGCTTCACCGGCATCGCCGTGGCCCTGATGGGCCGGGCCCATCCGGCCGGCATCATCCCGGCGGCCATCCTGTTCGGTGCGCTCTACCAGGGCGGGGCGGAACTGGCCTTCGAGTACCAGTCCATCAGCCCCGAGCTGGTGGTGGTCATCCAGGGCGTGGTGATCCTGTTCGCAGGAGCCCTGGAGCACCTGTTCCGGCCGGCGCTGGTCCGGCTGTTCGCCCGCCGCGGCGACCGCACGGCGGAGGCGTGAGATGGATTCGGTCTGGCTCCTGTCCCTGCTGGACAGCACGGTGCGCCTTGCCGCGCCGCTGATCCTGGCCGCCATGGCCGGCTATTTTTCGGAACGGGCCGGCGTCGTCGATCTGGCCCTTGAGGGCAAGATGCTGGCGGGGGCTTTCGCCGCCGCGGCGGCCGCCGCCGCCACCGGGTCGGCTTGGCTGGGGCTGGGGGCGGCCATCGGCGCGTCCGTCCTGCTGGCGCTGCTGCACGGCTTCGCCTGCATCTCCCAGAAGGGGGAGCAGGTGGTGTCCGGCGTCGCCATCAACACCATCGCGCTGGGACTGACCACGGTGCTGGCCTCGGCCTGGTTCGGCCTGGGCGGCCGCACCCCGTCGCTGGAGGCCGGCGCCCGCTTCCAGGAGATCACCCTGCCGCTGGCCGAGACGCTGCGGCCCGTGCCCCTGCTGGGACCCGTCTATGCCGAGCTGGTGAGCGGGCACACGCTGCTGGCCTATGTCGCCTTCGCGGCCGTGGCGCTGGCGGCCTGGGTCTCCGCCCAGACGCGGTTCGGCCTGCGCCTGCGGGCGGTGGGCGAGAACCCGGCCGCGGTGGACACGGCCGGCATCTCCGTCACCCGGCTGCGCTATCAGGCGGTGGCGATCGCCGGCGTGCTCTGCGGCATCGCCGGCGCCTACCTGTCCACCGCCCAGGGCGCCGCCTTCCAGGAGAACATGACCGCCGGCAAGGGCTTCCTGGCCTTGGCGGCGCTGATCCTGGGCAAGTGGCGCCCGGTCCCGGCCATGGCCGCCTGCCTGCTGTTCGCCGCCGCCGACGCCGTGCAGACGCGGTTGCAGGGCGTGCCGCTGCCGGGCGTCGGGCAGGTGCCGGTGCAACTGATCGAGGCGCTGCCCTACCTGCTGACGGTGCTGCTGCTGGCGGGCTTCGTCGGCCGCGCCATCCCGCCGAAGGCGCTGGGCACCCCCTACGTCAAGGACCGCTGAGCGGACGGAGCGCAGGTCGCGGCGGACCGCTGGCCGTTTTCCGCCGGCCCTGCCATGCCCATGCGCTTTAACCCGTCACCGGCCCTGGGGTATATGGTCGCCTCCTCATCCGTTCGGGCTGTATCTTCAGGGAGCCATCGTCCGTGATCCGTGCCCTTGGCCGCCGCCGGCCCTTCGCCGGCCTCGCCCTTCTCGCCGCGCTGGTCCTCGTCCCGTTGCTGCCCGCCCGGGCGGAGGACCGGATCGAAGTGCAGGTCCTGACCACGACCGACCTGCACATGGCGCTGATGGACTACGACTACTATGCGGACCGGCCGGACCCGTCGATCGGGCTGGTCCGGGTCGCCTCGCTGATCCGGGCGGCGCGGGCCGCCAATCCGAACACGCTGCTGCTGGACAACGGCGACCTGATCCAGGGCACGCCCCTGGGCGACTGGGTGGTGCGGGAGCGCGGCATCGGCCCCGGCCGGCCGCACCCGGCCATGGTGGCGCTGAACCATCTCGGCTACGACGCGGCCGTGCTGGGCAACCACGAGTTCAATTTCGGCCTGGACGTGCTGAAGCAGACCTATGCCGCGGCGACGTTCCCGGTGCTGGCCGGCAATGTCTTCGTCGTGGACGGTGACGACGATCCCGCCAACGACAAGCCGCTCTACCCCGGCTACACGATCCTGGAGCGTCAGCTCCGCGACACGGCCGGCGCGATGCACACCGTCCGGATCGGCGTGATCGGCGTGCTGACGCCGCAGATCATGGTCTGGGACCGCGACAAGCTGGACGGCCGGATCACGACCCGGGACATCGTGGACACCGCCCGCCGGCTGGTGCCGGAAGTCCGGGCCGCCGGGGCCGACATCGTGATCGCGCTGTCCCATGCCGGGCTGTCCGGCACACCGCGCGTCGGCGGGGAGGAGCAGGCCTCCGCCTACCTGACGGAGATCCCCGGCATCGACGCCGTCGTCACCGGCCATTCGCACGGCGTCTTCCCCGGACCGGACTATGCCGGCCTGCCCGGCGCCGACATCACGAAGGGCACGGTGAACGGCGTGCCCCTGGTCATGGCCGGCTACAGCGGCAACCAGCTCGGCGTGATCGAACTGACGCTGGCGCAGCGCGACGGCCGCTGGACCGTGGTGGACGGCCGTGGCTCCACCCGCCCGCTGACGGAGCGGCGCGACGGCCGCAACGTCCCCGCCGCCGAGCCCGACGCCGGACTGGCGGCCCTTCTGGAGGCCGACCACCAGGGCACGCTGGCCTATGTCCGCCGCGCCGTCGGCCGCACCAGCGGCCCGATCCACAGCTACTGCGCCTTCGTCGGCGACACGCCGGGCCTGGAGCTGATCTCCGAGGCGGAACGCTTCTACATGGAGCGGGCCCTGCGCGGCACGCCCCATGCCGGCCTGCCGATCCTGGCCGCCGCGGCGGTGTTCAAGTCGGGCGGGCGCTTCGGCCCCGACTTCTACGCCGACATCCCGGCCGGCGAGATCGCCATCCGCAACATCGCGGACATCTATCCCTATCCGAACATGCTGGTCGCGGTGAAGGTGACCGGGGCGCAGGTGCGCGAGTGGCTGGAGATGTCGGCCCGCGTCTTCAACCGGATCGACCCGGCGGACGCGAAGCCGCAGATGCTCCTGGACCGGCGTGTGCCGGGCTACAATTTCGACGTCATCGACGGCGTGACCTATGCCGTGGACCTGACCCAGCCGCCGCGTTACGACCGCGACGGCAAGCTGGCAGCGCCCGACGCGCACCGCATCCGCGACCTGTCCTTCCAGGGTCGGCCGATCGATGAGGCGCAGGAGTTCATCGTCGTCACCAACAACTACCGCGCCAACGGCGGTGGCAGCTTCCCCGGCCTGGATGGCAGCACCGTCGTCTTCCAGGCGCCGGAGACGGCCCAGGAGGCGATCCTGAACTACATCCGCACCCAGGGCGTGGTCGAGCCGCAGACCGATTCGACCTTCCGCTTCCAGCCGGTCGCCAGCCCCGTCACCGTGCTCTACGACAGCTCGCCCCGCACCCGGCAGCATCTGGCCGAATGCCCGGTCCTGACCTACCACGGTCCCGGGGAGAACGGCTTCGACCTGTTCCAGGTGGATCTCTCGGGCAAGGGGGTCCAGCCGTGAGCGCCGCCCCCCGCGTCTATCTCGCCGGGCCGGACGTCTTCCTGCCCGATCCCCTGGCGGCAGCGGAGACGATGCGCGCGGCCTGCGCCGCCGCCGGGCTTGAGGGAGTCTTCCCGCTGGACGCCGCCCTGGTGCGCCGGCAGGACGAGCCGCTCACGGCCTTCGCCGCCCGCATCCGGGGCGCCAACCTGGATCTGATCCGGGGCTGTGCGGGGGTGATCGCCAACGTCTCCCCGTTCCGGGGCCCGTCAGTCGACGACGGCACGGCCTACGAGATGGGCTTCGCCGCCGCCCTGGGGCTGCCGGTCTTCGCCTGGTCGTCGGACACGCGCAGTCTGCTGGCGCGCACCCGCGACCTGATCGACCTGTTCGCCCATGGCGCCGACTGGCGCGATGCCGAGGGCATGCTGGTGGAGGAGTTCGGCCTGCCGGTCAATCTGATGCTGGTCGATCCGGCGACCGGGCCGGTGCATCCGCACTTCGAGGCCGCGGTCGCCACGGCGGCCGCCCGTCTGCTGGCGGACTGACGGGGCGGGCCGCGGCCAAGCCCGACCCGGCATCAGGTCCTGGCAGAAACCGGTGTCCAGACATGGCAAGGGCGCCCGGCGGTTTCCCGCGGGCGCCCCGTTCCCCTTGCCGGCACTGACCTGCCGCAGCCGCTTCAGGCCGCGTTCTGCGTGGTCGGCCCCAGGCGGCGGAACCGCTCAGGATCGTTCACGACCTCCAGGGCCAACGACAGCCGGTCGCTGGACCGGCCGTCCACCAGGAATTCGACATGCGGCGGATGGCCGGGACGTGAATGAACGGCGTGGACGAGCAGGCGGCGCCTCGGCAGCTTCACTTCCTCCATCCACTCGCCCGGCTTCGGCGGCTCGGGCGCACGCCTCGACAAGACCATGGTGATGACTCCCAAGATACAGGCCGGATTGTCCGCGGGCGGCCGGCCAACCGCGCGGGCGTACGGGGGTACGACCAGGAAAGCGGTAAGATAGTGCAATCGCGGGGCCGTTGGGTATAGCGACGTTCAACGGTTGTCGTCGGCAACGATCGATGGCGGGAGGGTGCCTCATTTTTGCTACGGTGCCCGGACCGCCGGGGCCCGGAGACCGGGCCCTCGGAACGGGTCCGCATCCGGCGGTCTCCGGGGTTGCGCCGACTCGTGCTGCGGAACAACACCCGCCGCACTACATTGTGCGGGACAGGAGGTGCCGGCGCGCCCCGCGTGGTACCGGAAAGGTTGTCCGAAGGACCCTCATGTTCGACTGGATTCTCGACGTCATCACATCCGCCGGCTATCTGGGCCTCATGGCCCTGATGTTCCTGGAGAACCTGTTTCCGCCGATTCCATCCGAACTGATCATGCCGCTGGCAGGCTTCCTGGCGGCGCGGGGGGAGATGGACCCGGTCCTTGTCGTGCTGACCGGCACGCTGGGGTCCGTTCTGGGGGCGCTTCCCTGGTACTGGGTCGGCCGCCGCTTCGGCCGCGACCGGCTGGACCGCCTTGTCGAACGGCACGGCGTCTGGCTGACGATGGAGCCGTGCGACGTGGCGCGGGCACACGACTGGTTCCGGCGCCGGGGCTGGCGGGCCGTCCTGTTCGGCCGACTGGTGCCGGCCGTCCGCACCCTGATCTCCGTGCCCGCAGGGCTGGCGCGGATGCGCCTGCTGCCCTTCCTCGCCCTGACGACGGCCGGATCGCTGGCCTGGGTCACGGTCCTGACCGGGGCCGGCTACCTGCTTCAGGACCAGTACCAGCGGGTCGAGGCGGTGGTCAATCCGGTCTCCACCGCCGTGATCGCCGGCATCCTGCTGCTCTATGTCTGGCGCGTCGGCACGCGGCTGGCGCGCGGCTGACGCCGCGCGTCGATAGCGGCGTCAGTGCGCCATCAGGACGGGCAGGGGCGCATTGCGCAGCACATGCCGCGTAGCGCCCCCCAGCGCCCATTCCCGCAGCCAGGAGCGGCCATAGGCCCCCATGACCAGGAGATCGGCCCCGCGCGCCGCGGCCTGCCGCAGGATGGCGGCGCCTGCCTCGGCCTCCGGCACCTCCAGCGGGACCGCCTCCACGGGCGCGCAGCCCGGCCCGGCATGGCGGGCGAGATGCACGGCGATGTCCACCGGCGGGCGCCGGGTGATGCTGGGATAGCGCTCCTTGGAGCGGCCCAGCAGCACCGTGATCCGCTCCGCCAGCGCGATGAAGGGCAGCGCCGCCTGCACGGCCCGGGCGGATTCGCGTGAGCCGTTCCAGGCCACCAGCACATGCCGCCCGACGACGGGGAAGGTGCCCTGCCGCGGCACGACGAGCACGGGCCGGCCACAGGTCCCCAGGGCCGCCTCCGGCACGTCGATCCCCAGTTCCTCCGTGCCGGGATCGGTCTGTCCGATCACCACCAGGTCATGGTAGCGGCCGGCGAGGCCCAGCAGTTCCGCCGTGTCCCCCTCGCCCACCTGGAACCCGAAGCCCACGCCGGCGCTGTCGGCCAGGGTCCGCAGCCGGTCCTCCACCTCCGTGGCCAGCCGGGCCGCCTCCTGCACGCGCTGTTCCACGATCGCGGCGCTGGAGGGGTAGAGCAGCTTCAGCATGGCGAGGTCGCGCAGTGTCAGCAGACCGGTCAGCCGCGCGCCGTGCCCCGCGGCAAGACGCAGGGCGACCTGCACGGGCTCACCGTCCACCGCATGCGGCCGAACATGCACCAGGATGTCCTTGAAGCCCATCGCATCCTCCCTTTCCGGCTGTTCATCGCCCACCCTCGTCCGCCGGACGGCACACGGGCGTTGACCTGGGTCAAGCTGCGCCGAAGGAGCCCACAGGCGTGGATTCCTTCGGCGCAGGTCCGCGCCACATGGTCCACTGACAGGGGGCGCCCGGCAGCGGGCGGTCCTGCTTCACCAGCCGGAAGCCGTGCCGCTCGTAGAGCCGCAGGTTCGCCGGCGAGGAATTCTCCAGATAGGCGGGCAGGCCGTCCGCATCCACCCGGGCGAGCGTCGCCGCCAGGATGGCGGAGCCGAGCCCCCGCCCCTTGAGGGCGGGATCGACTGCCAGGAAATAGAGATACCAGTGCGGCGGCGCGGGGGGATGGTTGCGCTCCATCATGTCCCCCAGTGCGATCAGCCGCCGGGCCCGCGCCACCCCGCAGAAACGGAGATAGCGGGGCACCATCATCAGCTTGCGCCAGAACGGATAATGCCGGACAGCCGCGTCCGGCGGCAGCCAGACCGCACAGGCGGAGGCGTCCTCCGCCATGAAGCTGGCGCCGAGCGGCAGCACCTCGGCAAGTTCGGCGTCGTAGAAGCCGTGCAGCGCCTGCGCCCGGGCCGCGCCGTCCCGCACCCACCAGTCCATGACCGGATCGGTGGCGAAGGCCGCCGCCAGCAGGCGGGCCAGGGCGGCGCGGTCCGCCGGTCCGGCGAGCCGGGGAGCGGCAGCGGCGGCCCGGGCTTCATGCGGGATCGGCGGCATCTCAGGGTCCGGACAGCCGCCGGATGATGCCGGAGAAGCCGAACAGGGTGCGCTCGCCCGCCGTCAGCAGGCCCCGCACGAAGACGAGGCTGCGCGAGGCGCGGGTTACCTCCCCCGTCGCCTCCACCAGCTCCCCCTCCCGGCCGGCCGCGATGAAGTCCCCGTGCAGGGACACCGTCACCGCCGGCCCGGTGCCGATCAGGGGATGGGCAATGGCGAACAGGGCGAAATCGGCGAAGGTCATCAGGCAGCCGCCATGGATTACGCCCAGCCCGTTCAGGTGCTTCGCCTCCACCCGGAAGGCGCAGCGGACGGCCTCTCCCTCCCGGCGGAAATAGAAGGGGCCGGTCAGCGTCTCCCAGGGATCGCGCCCGCTCCAGCTCCGCCAGCCCGCGAACGGCCCCTCGGTGACCAGCGGCAGGTCGGTGTCCGCGACGTCCGCCGATGCCCCGGGGGATGGCGCCGGGCAGGCCGCAGAGCGGGCCATCAGGCGCCCCCGCCGGCTGCCGTGTCGGCCGGCAGAGTCCGCGCGCGCACCATGCCCATGCCGACATGGCTCATCACCACCTCACCGTCCTGGTTCAGGGCTTCCAGCCGCTGGCGGACGATCCCGATGGAGGGTTTGCTCTGCGACCGCCGCACCTCCAGCGTCGTGACACGGACGCGCAGCCGGTCCCCCGGTCGCACCGGCCTGTGCCAGCGCAGCTCGTCCAGACCGGGGGAGCCGAGGCTGGTCTCCGGATGCAGATACTCGTCCACCAGCATCCGCATCACCATGGCGGCGGTATGCCAGCCGCTGGCGACCAGCCCGCCGAAATGGGTGCGCGCCCCGGCTGCCTCGTCCAGGTGGAAAGGCTGGGGGTCGTAGTCACGGGCGAAGGCGACGATCTCCTCCGCCGTCACCGGACGGTCGCCGAACTCGACGGTCTGGCCCGGCTCGATGTCTTCCAGATAGCGCGGCTGTGCGGGCACTCGCGGCTCTCCATGCAGGGACGCCCGCAGCATCGGGCGCTTGCACATGGTGACCGACCCGGCGGGGGGATGCCAGCGCCGCGGCGGGCCGGAGCCCCCCACCGATCGGTGCCGCACCGCACCGCGGTCACCGGCCCCGGGGATGCCGCAGGACCCTACCGGGCGCTGCCGAAAGCTGCCGCGATCTGGGCGACCTGGGTCTCCGAGGTCCGGGCGACCAGCGCATAGGCGAAGTTCTTGCCCCGCCAGCAGCCGACGACATAGCCGTGGACCTCGCTGAGTTCGAGCTGGTCGGGACCGGCCGACTCCTCCGGCACCATGGCGAGGGTGACCCGACGGCCGGTGCGGTCCTCGTAGACCAGCATGCCGGACATGCCCTGCTCCCCGTCCTCCAGCGTGGCGCCGACGAGACGGAGCCCGATCAGGTGCAGCTCGGGAAGCTTCACCGGCTCCCCCATGCGGGCGGAGAGCCAGCGCGACACCTCCTCCTGGCGGACGCCGGCCGTCTCGATGACCTTCGCGTCGGCGGCGCCCAGCGCCTCGTGGACGGCCAGGGCATCCTGCGCATAGGCCGGCAGGATCAGGGCGGGCATGCGGTCGGACAGCTCCGCCGCGATCCAGCCGGCACCGAACAGCAGCAGCCCCACCGCGGCCCGCAGCGCCCGCTCGCGCGGGCGGGAGCGCTGCCAGCGGGCCAGCAGGTGACGCATCACCGGCAGCGCCGCGACGGCCCTGCCTTCCGTCTCCCCTTCCACCTGGGACATGCGCAGCAGGAGCTGCTGTTCGGCATAGGCCCGCATCCGCTCCCGCGTCGCGGGATTCGCCTCGATGAAGGCGCGGACGGCAGCTTCCCGCCGGGGTTCGAGCTGTCCGTCAAGGTAGGCGTGCAGGTCGAACTCGTCGATCTCGTCGATCTGGTCGGTCATGACTTGCCCCCCACAAGGCGCAGCCGGGGCCGCACCTCCTCATCCATCAGCCGCCGCAGAGCCTCCCGCCCACGGGCGAGCCGGGACATCAGCGTTCCGACCGGGACGCCCAGGCGGCGCGCCGCGTCCTCGTACTTCATGTCCTCCAGGGCGACCAGCATGATCGCCTCCCGCTGCGCCGCCGGCAGCCGGTCCAGCGCGGACAGGACGCGCTTCACCTCCAGCCGGCGCGGCTGTTCGGGATCGGCGGCGGTCTCCGGAACCTCCCCCTGCTGGGCCCGGGCACGAACCTGCTGCTTGCGCAGGAGGCTGACATGGCAGGTGTAGAGGATGCGGAACAGCCACGCGCGCAGGTCCGTACCGGGCTGCCACTGGTCAGCGCTGGACAAGGCCTTGGTGAGGCAGTCCTGCACCAGATCCTCCGCCTCCGTCCGGCTCCGGGTCAGGACCAGCGCATAGCGCCTGAGGGCTGCGATCTGGTCGGCAAGCTGGGCCTCGAACGGGCTGCTGGGCATTTCTGCGCCGGTCTCCGGAAGAACTGATGCGCCACCAACGCGCGATCGCCGGCATTAATCCCCGGGGCGGGGCGGGGCCAGAGGGACAGGCGCGATTTCCGCTCGCCTTCCGCCGCCGCTCCCGGCAGGGTGCCGGAAATCCGTGCCCGCCTGGAAGCGAAAGATGCGCCGCGACCGCTACCGCCTGATCGAGAGCCCGCAGAACCCCGGCTTCAAGCTCTGGGACTCCCTGCTGGACCGGCGGGGCCTGCGCCGGCATGGCCGCTTCCTGCTGGCCGGACGCAAGACGGTGCCGGAGGCGCTGGAACGCCACCCGGACCGGTTCGGGACGGTGCTGGCGGCCGACCCGGACCAGCTCGACGCCCTGCCGCTGCCGCCGGGGATCGAGGCGCTGCTGCTGGCGCCCGCCCTGTTCGAGCGTCTGGACGTCACCGGCACCGGCTTTCCGCTCCTGGTCGGGAGCGTGCCGGCGATGCCGGCGATCGACCTGTCGGTTCCGCCCGTGGGGCTGGAGCTGGTCTGCGCCCTGGGCGACCCGGCGAACCTGGGGGCCCTGATGCGCAGCGCCGCCGCCTTCGGTGTGCGCACCCTGATCCTGCTGGAGGAGGCGGCCCACCCCTTCCATCCGAAATGCCTGCGCGCCGCGGCGAACGCCCAGTTCGAGCTGGCCCTGCGGACCGGGCCGGGCTGGCGTGGCCTCACGGGGATCGCGGGGCCGGTCTTCGGGCTGGACGGGGGCGGCCGCGACCTGACGGATTTCGACTGGCCGGCGGATGTGCGGCTGGTGCTGGGCGAAGAGGGGCAAGGATTGCCGCCGGACCTGCCGGTCGAACGGCTGGCCGTGCCGACGACGGGGGCCGTGGAATCGCTCAACGCCATGGTGGCCGCCAGCATCGCGCTCTACAGCCACCATGCCTCCCGGGGCCGTCGTCCTGTCGGTGACTGAGGCGCGCGTGCCTTCGTTTGATCATACCCCTTTCTATACTGGTAGACTTCGCTGATTTCCCCGCACGGAGCCATGCCGGAGCCGTTGCCTCCCACGTCGCCGCTGGTCCATCGTGCCGGCGGACCCAGGAGGACGTGAGCATGGCATCCCAGGAGACGCCCCTGCGGGAGGCGGCCGCCGCCCTGCGCGGCGATCCCGACCCGGCGCCCGGCGCCGAAACGCCGCTGGTGGAGCGGCTGACCCGTGAGCTGATGCTGGCACGGGCGCGCATCGACGAGTTGCAGCGCCGCCTGGAGACGGTGCAGGAGCAGCGGCTGGAGGAGGCGCGCGAGCTGGGCGAGGTGCGCCGCCACCGCGAAGGCCTGCTGTTCAAGGTCGATTACCTGGAAGAGAAGCTGGACATCGCCAAGCGCGCCGTCCGGCCGCGCCGCCGCTCCCTCTGGCAGCGCCTGACCGGCCGCGGCCCCGCCGCGGACTGACAGCCGGCATCTGCCCCGGCCTGCGGCTTGTGCCCGGCCGGCGCGCCCCGCACACTCGCCCGGGGGCCTGACGGTCCCCGGAACGGACGGAGGCGGCGGATGGACGGTCCGGTGGACCTGCTGGTGGTGGGCGGCGGCATCAACGGCACCGGCATCGCCCGCGACGCGGCCGGCCGCGGCCTGTCGGTCGTGCTGTGCGAGCAGGGGGATCTGGCCGCCGCGACCTCCTCGGCCAGTTCCAAGCTGATCCATGGCGGCCTGCGCTACCTGGAGCACCGGGAGTTCCGGCTGGTGCGGGAGTCGCTGGCGGAACGGGAGGTGCTGCTGCGCGCGGCGCCGCACATCATCCGGCCGCTGCGCTTCGTGCTGCCGCACCATGACGGGCTGCGCCCCGCCTGGATGCTGCGGGCGGGACTGTTCCTCTACGACCATCTGGGCTGGCGGCCGGGTGTCCGCTCGCGCCTGCCGCCGACGCGGACGCTGCATCTGCGCACCGATCCCGCGGGGGGCCCGCTGCGGCCGCTCTACAGGCTGGGATTTGCCTATTCCGACTGCTGGGTCGAGGATTCGCGGCTGGTGGTGCTGTCCGCCCTGGATGCGGACGAGCGCGGCGCCCGCATCCTGACCCGGACCCGCCTCGCCGCCGCCCGCCGGACCGGCGATCTCTGGGAGGCGGAGCTTGAGGATACCGGAACCGGCCGGCGGACGCCGCTCAGGGCCCGCGCCCTGGTCAACGCCGCCGGCCCCTGGGTCGCCGCCGTGCAGGCGCTGCTGGGCCGGCCGGCAGGGCGCCGGGTGCGGCTGGTCAAGGGCAGTCACATCGTCGTGCCCCGCCTCTACGAAGGCGAACAGGCCTATACCCTTCAGAACGCCGATGGCCGCATCGTCTTCGTCATTCCCTATGAGGGCGCGTTCAGCCTGATCGGCACGACCGACGTGCCGGTGAGCGGCGATCCCGCGGCGGTGACCGCCTCGGCGGAGGAGACCGCCTATCTCTGCGGCGTCGTCGCGGATTACTTCGAGCGGGCGCCGACGCCGGCGGACGTGGTCTGGAGCTTCGCCGGGGTGCGCCCGCTGCATGACGACGGCAGCGCCGATGCATCGGCGGTGACCCGCGACTATGCGCTGGACCTTGACGGGCCGGCAGACGGACAGGAGGACGGGGCGCCGCTGCTGACCGTGCATGGCGGCAAGCTGACCACCTTCCGCCGGCTGGCGGAGGATGCGCTGGCGAAGCTGCTGCCCCGGCTGGGCCGACACGCCGCCCCCTGGACGGAGGGCGCGACGTTGCCGGGCGGCGACATTCCCGGCGGGGACTTCGAGCACTTCGAGGCGGAAACCGCCCGCTGCTACCCGTTCCTGCCGCCGGCGATGCGGCACCGGCTCTGCCGGGCCTACGGCACCCGGATCGCGCGGGTGCTGGGCGACGCCCGCTCGCTGGCGGCACTGGGGCGTGACTTCGGCGGCGTCACGGAGGCGGAACTGGACCACCTCCGCCGCGAGGAATGGGCAAGGACCGGCGAGGATGCGCTGTGGCGCCGGTCCCGGCTGGGACTGCACCTGGACGCCGACGCCAGGGCAGACGTCGGCGCCTGGTTCGCGGGGGAGCGCGCCCCCGCCCCTACTCCTGCTTCAGTCCGGCCTGGATGAACTTCCGGACGTCATCGACCAGCTTGTCCAGGGCCGGCTTGTTCACGTACATCATGTGGCCGCCCTGGTAGTAGGTGAAGGTCACCCGCTCCGTCGGGACGCCGTTGTTGTTGAGCGTGTTCTCCTTGGCGAAGAAGGGCGTCGCCAGATCGTAGTAGCCGCTGGCGGACAGGGTGCGCAGGTCCTTGTTCTCGCGCATGGCCTGACCGATCCAGGGCGTGACGTCGATGTAGCCGTTGCGGCTGGAATTCTCCCCCACCGACCAGTTCCACTTGTTCCACATGGAGCCGAGGACCTTGTACTCCCGGTCCATGTCGACGCCGAGATCACGCTCCATGTAGTCGTTGATCGCGGCCGTATAGGCCCCGGCCACGCCGTAATAG
Source organism: Rhodocista pekingensis (assembly GCF_042665545.1). Classification (NCBI taxonomy): domain Bacteria; kingdom Pseudomonadati; phylum Pseudomonadota; class Alphaproteobacteria; order Rhodospirillales; family Azospirillaceae; genus Rhodocista; species Rhodocista pekingensis. The sequence continues at coordinate 205,246 of NZ_JBHTCM010000028.1, forward strand.
GACGGATCGTTGTCGAAGGTCTCTCCGGCATCGTCGAAGTCTTCGCCGGTGTAGCGTCCGTCGAAGCGGCCGATGGTCTTGCCCTGGTCGCGCAGCAGCTCCTTCTGGAAGCGGGCGGCGCTGACGCGCAGGTTGGCGCGGTCGATGTAGGTCTCCGACAGTCCGGTGAAGCGGGCCAGATCCTTGACGATGGCGGCGCGCTCCGCCGGCGTCAGCCGGTTGCCCTTCAGCAGGGCCGGGGCGTAGCGCTCCAGCGCGAAGCGCCGCGCCTCCTCGATGAACGCCTCGAAGTTGCCCTTGTTCGGCACCTTGCCGTGATACCAGGCGGTGGCCGCGTAGGACGGCAGGAAGGTCCAGTAGGCCTCGTCATTGCCGCGGCCGAAATCCAGCGTGGCGAAATCCACCGCGCCGGAGATCAGCAGGAGACCGTTCAGCGACACCCACGAATCACCCTTGCTCAGTTCCTTCGCCACGGCGGCCGTGCGGACGGCGCCATAGCTCTCCCCGCCCAGGAACTTGGGCGAGTTCCAGCGCTTGTTGTCGCTCAGCCACTGGCGGATGAACTTGGCGACGGAGCGCGCATCCTCGGAGACGCCGAGGAAGTCCTTCTCCTCCCCCTTGCCGACGACACGGCTGTAGCCGGTGCCCACCGGGTCGATGAAGACCAGATCGGTGACGTCCAGGATGGTCTGCGCATTGTCCACGATGGGATAGGGCGGCGCGCCGGCATTGCCGCCGTCGCTGGGCACGTCGATCCGGCGCGGGCCGAAGACGCCCATGTGCAGCCACAGGCTGGCCGAGCCGGGACCGCCGTTGAACAGGAACGTCACCGGCCGCCGGCTGGGGTCCTTCACGCCCTGGCGCAGATAGGCGATGGAGAACATGTCGGCCACCGGCTCGCCCTTGTCGTTCTTCAGGCGGGTCTCGTGGGCCACGACGGAGTAGTCGATCTTGGTACCGGCGAAGGTGCCGCTGCGCTCGACCTTCCAGGTCCGGGGCTCCGGAAGGTCGGCCGCCTTCTCCGCCTCCTTCCCGGCAGGGGGTTTCGCGTCCTGGGACAGAGCGGGCGACGCGACCGCGAGCGCCAGCAGAAAGGCCGGGAGCAAGGCACCGACACGCATCATTCTTTCCTTCGATTGGTAAAGGACTTGCCGACAATAACGGTAAAGGTCTGGCAGACAAGGGAATCCTGCAAGGTCCCGGTCTGCGCCCGCTGCGCGGAGCACGCTTTACCGACGCACCCGACCGACGCACAATCCGATCCGGCCCGATCCCGTTCCGAGACACGAAAGCGCGCATGATGAGCGGCCCGATCCGCATGACGTTGCAGGAGGCCGAGGGCCTCGCCATGGACGCCCTGGTCGCCTGCCGGACCAGCCCGGACGCTGCGCGCGCCACCGCCCGCGCCCTGGTCCAGGCGGAGGCGGACGGGCAGAAGGGCCACGGCCTGTCGCGGGTGCCCTGCTATGCGGCCCAGAGCCGCAACGGCAAGGTGGACGGATTCGCCAGGCCCAGCGTGCGGAAGCTGGCGCCGTCCGTGCTGCGGGTGGACGCGGCGCACGGCTTCGCCTACCCCGCCTTGGATCTGGCCGTGGCGGAGATCGAGCCGCTGGCCCACAGCCAGGGAATCGCCCTGGCCACCATCCATCGCTCCCACCATTTCGGGCAGGCCGGCGCCGTGGTGGAGCGGCTGGCGGACCGCGGCCTGGTCGGGCTGCTGCTGGGCAACGCGCCCAAGGCCATGGCCTTCTGGGGCGGGCGCCAGCCGATGATCGGCACGAACCCCGTCGCCATCGCCGCCCCGGTGCCGGTGGGCCCGCCGCTCGTGATCGACATGGCCCTGTCGCAGGTGGCGCGCGGCAAGGTGATGGCGGCGCAGCAACTGGGCGAGCCGATTCCGGAGGGCTGGGCGCTGGACCGCGACGGCAATCCCACGACGGACGCGGCGGCGGCGCTGAAAGGGTCCATGCTGCCGATCGGCGGGGCGAAGGGGGCGGCGCTCGCCCTGATGGTGGAGGTGCTGTCGGCGGCGCTCACGGCCAGCCATTTCGGCTGGGAGGCGTCGAGCCTGCTGGACGATGTCGGCCCGCCGCCCGGCCTGGGGCAGACCCTGGTGGCAATCGACCCGGCCCCCTCGTCGGACGGTCGCTTCCTCTCCCGCATGGGCGAGCTGATCGCCGCCTTCGCGCGGGAACCGGGGGTGCGGCCGCCGGGCAGCCGGCGGCTGGAGAACCGCGCCCGCGCCGCGCGGGAGGGGATCGCCCTGCCGCCGACCCTGCATGCGGAGATCCTCTCCCTGCTGGAGGCGGCGGCCTGATCCGGGCGGTCGCGCCTGCCCGCACCGCGGGGGACGGCGCGGGGCGCGGCAAGCCGGGCGTCGCACCACGGCCCCGCGCGTGTTAGTCCGGTGACGGGACGGTTCCGGCCGGAACCGCAAGTGGCCGACAACCGGACCGGGGCGACAGGCGACCTGGCCGGCATTCGGGGAGGCGACGCGATGGGGGAGAGGCCTTGCATCCTGGCGATCGACCAGGGCACCACCAGCAGCCGTGCCATCGTCTTCGACGCCGGCGCGGCCGTGCTGGCCGTGGCCCAGACGGAGTTCCCGCAGCACTATCCGGCGGACGGCTGGGTCGAGCATGATCCGGAGGACATCTGGCGCTCGACGCTAGAGGTCTCCCGTCAGGCCCTCCAGGCGGCGGAGGCGACGGGGGCGCGGGTGGTCGCCATCGGCGTCACCAACCAGCGCGAGACGACGCTGATCTGGGACCGGCAGACCGGCCGCCCCATCCACAACGCCATCGTCTGGCAGGACCGCCGCACCGCCGCCGACTGCGCCGCCCTGGCCGCGGACGGGAACGAGACGATGGTGCAGGCCCGCAGCGGCCTGCTGCTCGACCCCTATTTCTCCGCGACCAAGGCGGCGTGGCTGCTGGACCATGTCTCCGGCGCGCGGATGCGGGCGGAGACGGGGCATCTGGCCTTCGGCACGGTGGACAGTTTCCTGCTCTGGCGGCTGACCGGCGGGCGCGTGCATGCCACCGACGCGACCAACGCCAGCCGCACCAACCTGTTCAACATCCACACCCAGGACTGGGACCCCGACCTGCTGCGCCTGTTCCGGGTGCCCGCCGCCCTGCTGCCGGAGGTGAAGGACAGCGCCGACAGCTTCGGCCAGACGGACCCGGCCCTGTTCGGCCGCCCGATTCCGGTCCTGGGGCTGGTCGGCGACCAGCAGGGCGCCACCATCGGCCAGTGCTGTTTCGAGCCCGGCACGATCAAGAGCACCTACGGCACCGGCTGCTTCGTCGTGGTCAACACGGGCGCGACGCCCGTGGCGAGCCGGCACCGGCTGCTGACGACCATCGCCTATCGCATCGACGGCCGCACCGACTATGCGCTGGAGGGCTCCATCTTCATCGCCGGGGCGGCGGTGCAGTGGCTGCGCGACGGGCTGGGGATCGTCCGCACGGCGGCGGAGACGGAGGCGCTGGCCGCCGGCCTGCCGGACAATGGCGGCGTCTACATGGTGCCGGCCTTCACCGGCCTGGGCGCGCCGCACTGGGACGCCGCGGCCCGCGGCAGCCTGACCGGCCTGACCCGCGCCAGCAGCCGCGCCCATCTGGCCCGCGCCGCGCTTGAGGCATCGTGCTACCAGACCCGCGACCTGCTGGCGGCGATGCGCGAGGACGGGGCGGTGCCCGCGGCGCTGCGGGTGGACGGCGGCATGGTCGCCAACGGCTGGATGGTGCAGTTCCTGGCCGACCTGCTGGACCTGCCGGTAGACCGCCCCGTGGTGATGGAGACGACGGCCCTGGGGGCCGCCTATCTGGCGGGCCGCAAGGCCGGCGTCTATGGCGACTTCGCCGAGTTCACACGGGTCTGGCAGCGCGACCGGCGCTTCGACCCGGCGATGCCGGCCGCCACCCGCACGGCCCTGCTGGCCGGCTGGCAGGAGGCGGTCAAGCGGACCCTGAGCGGGGCGCCGGGCTGACCCGGCGCGCCCCGCAGGCGGGCTGTCAGCGCAGCGCCTCGGACAGGTTGATGTCCACCATGATCTCGCCGGAGATGTGCTCCAGCGCGTCGGCGACCACCTCCAGCGGCAGGCTGGCCGGCACGAAGATCTGCACGTCGGCGCGGAACAGCTTCTGGCCGGTCCAGGCCTCGTGCTCCAGCCCCGTCTCCAGGCTCTCGATGTTCACCCCCATCTCGGCCAGGACGGACGATACCTCCCGCAGGATGCCCTGGCGGTCCTGACCGACCAGGCTCACCGAGAAGCGGCTGCCCTCCGGCGGGTGGGGCTCCGGCGTCACCTCCACCAGGGTGACGGTCAGATCGTCGGGCAGGCGTCCCAGCGCCTGCTCCAGTGCCGGCAGCCTGCCGGCCGGCAGTTCCACCAGAACCGACCCGACATAGTGGCCGCCGAGCCGGGCCAACTGGCTGTCGCCCCAGTTGCCGCCCGTTTCCGCCACGACGTCCGCCAGCGCCTGGGTCAGACCCGGCCGATCCCGGCCGATGACCGTCAGGATTGCCGAAACATGCATCCCCTGTCTCCTGCTTCGCGTCGTGCCATCTATACCATGTCCGGCGGCCGCTTCACCGCCGTTCCGCCGCGACCGATGCGCGCCGCCGGTTCCGGGGTCGCATTCCGGTCCGCCTCTGCTAGGATGCGGCCCCCGCCGCCCGCGCGGGGAACAACAGTGGCAACGCAATCCGGCCGCGGAAGGCCGGGACCGGAAACACCGGGGAGGGATCATGAAGACACGAGCCGCCGTCGCGGTCGCTGCCGGCAAGCCGCTTGAGATCATGGAGGTCGATCTGACCGGCCCCAAGGTCGGCGAGGTGCTGGTCGAGGTGATGGCGACCGGCATCTGCCACACCGACGCCTACACCCTGTCGGGGCAGGATTCGGAAGGCGTCTTCCCCTCCATCCTGGGGCATGAGGGGGCCGGCATCGTCCGCGAGATCGGGCCCGGCGTCACCTCCGTCGCCGTGGGCGACCATGTGATCCCGCTCTATACGCCCGAATGCCGGCAGTGCAAGACCTGCCTGTCGCGCAAGTCGAACCTCTGCACGGCAATCCGCACGACGCAGGGCAAGGGCGTCATGCCCGACGGCACCAGCCGGTTCAGCCGGAACGGGGAGCCCCTGTTCCACTACATGGGCTGCTCCACCTTCTCCAACTTCACGGTGCTGCCGGAGATCGCGGTGGCGAAGATCCGGCCGGACGCGCCCTTCGACAAGGTCTGCTACATCGGCTGCGGCGTGACCACCGGCATCGGCGCCGTGATCTACACGGCGAAGGTGGAGCCGGGCGCGAGCGTCGCCGTCTTCGGCCTGGGCGGCATCGGGCTGAACGTGATTCAGGGCGCCCGCATGGTCGGGGCGGACAGGATCATCGGCATCGACATCAACCCGGCCAAGCGGGCCATGGCCGAGAGGTTCGGCATGACCCACTTCGTCAATCCCGACGAGGTCGGCCGCGACAAGGTCGTGCAGGCCGTCATGGATCTGACCGGCGGCGGTGCCGACTACAGCTTCGACTGCACCGGCAACGTGCAGGTGATGCGGCAGGCCCTGGAGTGCTGCCACCGTGGCTGGGGCCAGTCCATCATCATCGGCGTCGCCCCGGCGGGGGCCGAGATTTCGACCCGGCCGTTCCAGCTCGTCACCGGGCGCGTCTGGAAGGGCTCCGCGTTCGGCGGGGCGCGTGGCCGGACGGACGTGCCGAAGATCGTCGACTGGTACATGGAGGGGAAGATCAACATCGACGATCTGATCACCCACACCATGCCGCTGGAGAAGATCAACGATGGCTTCGAGCTGATGCACCACGGCGAGAGCATCCGCTCCGTCGTCGTCTACTGACGAGCCGTCGTCTACTGACGACGGGCATCCCGGGGACCCGGCAACCGACAGGCAGGCCATGACCGGCGCGAGCATGACCGTAGAGACCATCAGCCGCCATCGCTGCTTCGGCGGCATCCAGGGCATCCACCGCCATGTCTCCGCCGAGACGGGGACGCCCATGCGCTTCTCCGTCTTCGTGCCGCCGCAGGCGGAGCACGGCCCCGTCCCCGTGCTCTGGTTCCTGTCCGGCCTGACCTGCACGGAGGAGAACTTCACCGTGAAGGCCGGGGCGCAGCGGGTGGCGGCGGAGCTGGGCCTGATGCTGGTCGCCCCCGACACCAGCCCGCGCGGCGACGGCGTGCCGGACGACCCGCAGGGGGCCTACGATTTCGGGCTGGGGGCGGGCTTCTATGTCGATGCCGTGCAGGACCCCTGGGCGCGGCACTACCGGATGTACAGCTACATCACCCGGGAACTGCCGCAGGTGCTGGCGTCCGCCTTCCCCGTCGACCGGACGCGCCAGGGGATCAGCGGCCATTCCATGGGCGGCCACGGCGCCCTGACCATCGCCCTGAAGAATCCGGGCCGTTTCCGCTCCGTCTCCGCCTTCGCCCCCATCGCCGCCCCCATGGCCTGCCCATGGGGGGAGAAGGCGCTGGGCCGCTATCTCGGTCCCGACCGCCGGGACTGGCGCGCCTACGACGCCTGCGCCCTGATCGAGGACGGCCACCGGCTGGAAGCGCTGCTGGTGGACCAGGGCGGGGCCGACCAGTTCCTGGAGACGCAGCTCCGCCCCGACCTGCTGGAAGCGGCCTGCGCCGGGGCCGGCATCCCGCTCACCCTGCGCCGGCAGCCAGGCTACGACCACAGCTACTACTTCATCGCCAGCTTCATGGAGGACCATCTGCGCTGGCATGCGGCCCGTCTGACGGAGCGGGGCTGATACCGGAGGCGGCGCCACCCGGCGCCGCCCGCGGGACGAGGACGGCAAAGGTCGAGCCGCGGCCGGGCGTCGAACGGACCTCGATCCCGTGGTTCAGCACGCCGGCCATGCGCCGCACCACGCCCAGCCCCAGCCCGAAGCCGCGGCTGCTGCCGTCGCCCTCCCCCAGGCGGGTGAAGTCCTCGAAGACGGCCTTCAGCTTGTCGGCCGGAATGCCGATGCCGCTGTCCACCACGCAGAGCGCGAGCTGCCGCCCCCGGGGCCGGCAGCCCAGCAGCATGCCGCCCGAGGAGGTGAAGCGCAGGGCGTTCAGCAGCAGGTTACGGAGCAGGCGCTCCAGCAGGACCGGATCGCTGACCACCCACGCCGACGTGGGGACGATGCGGAGCCGGAGCCGCTTCGCCGCCGCCTCCTCCCGCACCTGATCGGCGAGCGACGCCAGCAGCGGCCCCAGCGGAAAGGCCGAGACGTGCGGCTGGACCTGCCCGGAATCGAGGACGGCCGCGTCGAGCAGGGCATTCAGCAGGTTCTGCGTCGCCGCCACGGCCTGCTGGAGCTTGTCGACCGTGCCCTGGTGCTCCGTCCCCGCCAGCCGCTGGACCAGCAGTTCGGTGAAGATGGAGACCGCCTGCACCGGCTGGCGCAGATCGTGGCTGGCGTGGGCGAGGAAGCGGCTCCGCTCGGCCTCGCGCTGGCGCGCCTGCTCGACCAGGGTCGCGCTGCGGACGACGAGCTGGTCCCGTTCCTCCGCCTCCGGCGGCTTGGGGACGATCTCGTACTGGGATTCGACGACATGGCAGCCGGGGCCGAAAGCCTTGCGGTGCAGAAGCATCCGGACGCCGCGTCTCTCGGCCAGATCATAGAGGCAGAGATTGAGCGGACAGGCCAGGAACGGATTGTCCGAGAAGCGGTGCAGCTCGGCATAGGCGGGCGCACCGTAGAGATTCCGCCAGACATAGGTGCTGCCACGGTCGGCCGGCACAATCTCGACACTCTCGGCGAAGCCGTTGTCGACGAACAGTCGGATCAGGGCCTCCAGATCCGAAACGGAGCCGGTTTCCTTGAAGCACAGACCCTTTCTGTTGAGGTATTCGATGAGTTCCCGACCGACATCGCGCATGACCTCCCCCTGCGCGAAACCGTCGAACCTCGCCATCGCCTTGCCGAACGCGACCAGCACCCCTTCGTAGAGGGCCTGCCTGAAGTCATCCATGGTGCGCCTGCCAGAAACCGACGCGGATATGCGTGGGATTGAACCGGACACCTTGCGGATAATGCCCGCCCCGACCCGGGAACCGCCTGTCGTTGCGGAGAGGGCCGTGGAAGACACCCTTACCGGAAGAAAGCGGGAAAGGGAAAAGACCTGACATTCAGTCGAAATGATACATGGCACCCGGAGAGGGGAAAAGGTAAATCGCCGCTCCCGTACCGGCGGAAGAGGAGCACCCGTTACAACAGAATCCCCTCATGGGCGTTGAATATAAAGCCCTTACTCGCAGCAGAGAGCGGCAACCCCCGTCCTGCCCTTCAGGCAAGGCGACCCGGGACGCTGATCCCGCGCAGCAGCATGTCGGTCGCCGTCCCGACCAGTTCATCGATCGGCGTCCAGTTGAAGTGCGCGTGCGTGATCAGCAGCGACACGATCCCGTGCATCGTGGCCCAGAGGGCGTCGGCATAGGCATGGCGGTTGCCGGGGACCAGCAGACCAAGCTCCAGCAGCCGGGTGATCTCCGCCTCCAGCACGCCGAACGACTGCATGCCCTTGTTGGGCGGACAGACGGGATCGGCGCCCGGCGGGGCGCGGTGGCCCGGCACGGGGGAGAAGGCGGGCAGCGTCGTCATGAACACCAGCCGGTATTCATGCGGATGCCCGACGCCGTAACGGACATAGCCGCGGCCCAGCGCCCGCAGCCGGTCCAGGGGATCAGCCGGATCGGCCGGTTCCTCCTGCATGGCGACGATCAGCCCGTCCAGGAAGTCGCCGGCAACGGCGGCGAGCAGGTCCTGCTTGTCCGCGAAATGGTCGTAGATCGCCGTCGGGGTGATCCCGGCGCCGTCCGCGATGCGGCGCAGCGAGGTGCGCTCGATCCCCTCCTGCACGAACAGGTCGCGCGCCACCCGGAGGATCTGTGCCCGGCGTTCGGCCGCGGGCAGACGCTGGCCGCGGCCGCCGGGTCGCTCGTTCCCGGACGGCTCCGCCGCCTCCCGCATGCCCGCTTCCTCCCTTTTTGCGTGAACCTTCCGCAAAGCCATTGACGAACCCCTGGATGACGCTAACCTAACACCGTAAACTTAACACCGTCAGGTCGAGGGTGCCATGGTACGCGCGCCGCTGCTCCCCGTCACCCTCGCCCTCACCGTCCTGGTGCTCGCGGCGCCGCTGCTGACCGGCTGCGGCCGGCCGGAAGCGGGGGAGGCCGCGGCCGGCCCGGCCCCGGTCGTGGTCACCGTGGCCGAGGCGGTTCCCGCGCCGGGCGCAAGTCTCGTCCGCGGCACGGGCACCGTCGCCTACAAGCGTGAACTGCCGCTCTCCTTCAAGGTTTCCGGCCGCATCGCCGCGATCAGCGTGGACGTGGCCGACAGTGTGCGCAAGGGCGCGCGGCTGGCGCTCCTGGACCAGGAGGAGGTGTCGGCCCAGCTCCGCGAGGCGGAGGCGGCGGTGACCCGGGCGCAGCAGGACCTGGACCGGCTGGAACCGCTGCTGGAGAAGGGCTTCGTCGAGCTGTCGCGGATCGAGACGGCGCGGACCTCGTTGCAGGCCGCGAAGGCGCGGCGCGACGCCGTTGCCTTCAACCGCAGCCTGTCGGAGATCACCGCCCCCGCCGACGGCGTGGTGCTGTCCCGCCCGGTGGAGCCGGGGGAGATCGTGCCGGCCGGCGCGCCGGTGCTGACCCTGGGCGACCGCGGCAGCGGCCTGATCGTGCGGGTCGGGCTGGCCGACCGGGACATCGGCCGGATCGCGCCCGGCAATGCTGCGGAGGTGCTGCTGGACGGGCGCACGCTGCCGGCGACGGTGGACCGCATCGCCGCCAAGAGCAGCCCCGGCACGGGTGTCTTCGACGTCGAGCTGGCCCTGGACGCGGCACCGGAGCGGCTGGCCAGCGGCCGCATCGTCGGGGTGCGGATCGTCCCGGTGGCGGGGGCGGACGCCGGCCTGCTGGCCATCCCCTCCTCCGCCATCCTGGAAGGCTTCGGCATGGAGGCGACGGTCTATGTGCTGGACCCGGAGACCGGCCGGGTGTCGCGGCGGATGCTGACCGTCGCGGGGCTGGACGGCCCCTTCACCCTGATCGCGGGCGGGCTGGCCCCGGGCGAGCAGGTGGTGGCGACGGGGGCGGCCTATCTCCGGCCCGGCGATCCGGTGACGGTCGCCGGGCCGCAGACTGCCACCATCGACCGCTGAGGCCGCCATGTCGGGGATCGTCGGCTTCGCCGTCCGGCAGTGGCAGTTCATGCTGGTGCTGTTCGCCATGCTGGTGGCCATGGGGGTGGGGGCCTTCCTCTCCATCCCGCGGGCAGAGGACCCGGACTTCCCCACCCCGATCTTCAACGTCATCGCCGTGCTGCCGGGCGCCGACCCGCTGGACATGGAAGAACAGGTGACGGATCCGCTGGAGGATGCGCTCGACGGTCTGGACGACGTCATCAAGATCACCTCCCGCACACGCGACGGCAGCACCGTCATCCATGTCGAGTTCGACTGGAACAGCGAACCGGAGCGCAAGTACGACCAGGTCGTGCGCGAGGTGAACGCCCTGCGGCCGAGCCTGCCCGACGGGCTTGTCCGGTTGGAGGTGAAGAAGGTCGAAACCAGCCTGACCAACTTCGCCCAGGTCGCGCTGGTCAGCGACCACGCCAGCGACCGCGAGCTGGAGGAGCGGGCGACCGACCTGAAGGACATCATCGACCGCATCCCCGGCATCCGCGAGACGGAAGTCTGGGGCGAAGCCCGGACGGAGGTGCGGGTCGCCGTCGATCTCGGCCGGCTGGCCGCGCTGGGCATCCCCGTCTCCGCCCTGGCTGAGGCCCTGAAGGCGGAAGGGGCAGCACTGCCCCTGGGGGCCGTGCATTCCGGGGAGCGCCGCTTCAACGTCAAGGCGACGGGCGATTTCCGCAATCTGGCGGACATCGGGGAGACGACGGTACGCGCCGCCGACGGCCGCGTCGTCAAGGTGCGCGACGTGGCCACGGTGTCCTGGGCGGCCGACGAGCCCAGCCACATCACCCGCTACAATGGCGGGCGCGCCGTCCTGGTCACCGCCAACATGAAGCCAGGCCAGAACATCTTCGACCTGACGGCGCGGCTGGACGCGGCGCTGGAGGGCTTCGCGGCGACCCTGCCCGACACCATCCGGATCGAGCGCGGCTTCGACCAGTCCGTCAATGTCGCGCACCGCCTGTCGCGCCTGTTCAAGGACTTCGCCATCGCGCTGGCGCTGGTCCTGGTGACCCTGGTGCCGCTGGGGCTGCGCGCCTCCCTGGTCGTCATGCTGGCGATCCCGCTGTCGCTCGCCATCGGGCTGACCCTGTTGCAGGCGGCGGGCTTCTCGCTGAACCAGCTCACCATCGCGGGCTTCGTGCTCTCGCTCGGCCTGCTGGTGGACGACAGCATCGTGGTGACGGAGAACATCGCCCGCCACCTGCGCCTGGGACGCCCGCGCGAACAGGCGGCGATCGAGGGGACACGGCAGATCGCCGTGGCCGTGCTGGGCTGCACCGCCACCCTGATGCTGGCCTTCCTGCCGCTGATGTTCCTGCCGGAGGGGTCGGGCAAGTTCATCAAATCGCTGCCGGTGGCGGTGCTGGTGACGGTGGCGGCGTCGCTGTTCGTGGCCCTGACGATCATCCCGTTCCTGGCCGGCCGGATGCTGAGCCGGCACGGCGACCCCGACGGCAACCGCGCCCTGCGCGCCGTCATGGCCGTCATCCACACGGTCTACCGGCCGCTGCTGCACCGGGCGCTGGAGCGGCCCGGCCTGACCGTGCTGCTGGCGGCGGGCCTGTTCGGGGCGTCGCTGCTGCTGGTGCCGCGGATCGGCTTCAGCCTGTTCCCGCCGGCCGGCACGCCGCAGTTCCTGGTCGAGGTGGATCTGCCCGACGGCGCCTCCCGCGCCGCCACGCAGGCGGCGGTGGACTTCGTGGAGGCGGAGCTGCGGGCGACGCCGGAAGTGGCGTGGTTCATGGGCAATGTCGGCCACGGCAATCCGCGGGTCTACTACAATGTACAGCCGCGTGAGGAGGACCCGACCCATGGCTCCGTCCTGGTCGGGCTGGAGGGCTGGCACGGCGAGGCGGGGGTGGCCGTGCTGGACGGGCTGCGGGCGCGGCTGGCCCGCTATCCCGGCGCCCAGATCATCGTGCGCGCCTTCGAGAACGGCCCGCCGATCGAGGCCCCCATCGCCATCCGCGTGCTGGGCCCCGAGCTGGACGTGCTGAAGGAGATCGCGGGCCGGGTCACCGCCGCGATGGAACGGACCCCGGGAACGCGCGACATCGTCAACCCGGTGCGGCTGAACCGGACCGACCTGAACCTGGGCGTGGACCTGGAGAAGGCCGGCGTCCTGGGCGTGCCGGCCGGCGCCATCGACCGCGCCGTGCGGCTGGCCCTGTCCGGCGAACAGGTGGCCCTGTTCCGGGAGAGCGACGGCGACGCCTTTCCGGTGGTGCTGCGCCTGCCGCTGGGGGAGCGGCACGAGCTGGAGACGCTGGGAGAGATCTACGTGCCGGCGGCCGGCGGCGCCACCCCGCTGGCCGCGGCCACCGACCCGCGCTTCGAATCCGGCCCGGCCCGTATCGACCGCTACAACCGGGAACGCGCCGTCACGGTCACCGCCTACACCGCCACGGGCCACAACACCGACGGGGTGACGACCGCCATCCTGGCCGCGGTGGCGGAGATCCCGCTGCCGCCCGGCTACCGCATCACGGCCGGCGGCGAGGCGGAGGCGCGCGCCCGCAGCTTCGCCGGCCTGTCCAGCGCCATCCTGATCGCCGTCTTCGGCATCGTCGCCGTGCTGATTCTGGAGTTCCGCAGCTTCTCCGCCTCCGCCGTGGTGGCGGGGGTGATCCCGCTGGGGATCGTCGGCGGCCTCGTCGCCCTCTACCTCGCCGGCTACACGCTGAGCTTCACGGCGATGATCGGCTTCGTCGCCCTGATCGGCATCGAGATCAAGAACTCCATCCTGCTGGTGGACTTCACGACCCAGCTCCGCCGCGCCGGCGTACCACTGAAGCAGGCCATCGAGCAGGCGGGAGAGGTCCGCTTCCTGCCGGTGCTGCTGACATCCGCCACCGCCATCGGGGGCCTGCTGCCGCTGGCGCTGGAGGAGTCCGGCCTCTACTCGCCGCTGGCCATCGTCATCATCGGCGGCCTCGTCTCCTCCACCTTCCTGTCGCGGCTGGTGACGCCGGCCATGTATCTGCTGCTGGCCCCGCGGGAGGTGGCGGCGGGTAGCCCGCCGGTCCCGGCGACCGCGGCTCCCTGAGCCCGGTCCGGCGAGTGTGCGTCAGGCGAGGGTTCCCGCCCGGTCGGTCAGCCGCGCTTGGCCGTCTTCCAGTCGTCCGCGCCGCGGAACATCAGGGTGCGGACCCCGCCCGTGCCATCGACGGCGAAGTCGATGTTCACCTGGTTGAGCTGGTCGGAGAAGACGTCCAGCAGGATGGTGTCGCGCACCGCCAGTTCCGCCGGCGGTGCCGGAAGCGCCACCTCCTGGTAGACATAGACATGGTCCATCTCCACCTCGGCGCCGACCAGCGTCAGGGCCAGCGGCGCACCGGCCGCGTCCGCCAGCGCGAAATTCTTCTCCACGTAGAGGGCGAGGATCGCCCGGGTCTTCAGGTCGGCAAGGTCCGGGGCCGGCACCTTCTCGACCCGGTTGAGCGCGATCTCCGCATCGTGGGCGTGCAGGCGGTGGACAACCTCCAGCGTCCCGCTGCGCGGATTCCAGGCGATCGTGGTCAGCGCCGCCTTGGCCCGGTGCGCCAGCACCGGCCCGGACGCCCCCGCCACCCCGGCGAGGCCGAGCCCCGCCAGGGCGAGCGAGAGGAGGCGACGGCGCGCGAGCACGGGCGCTCTCACTTCGACGGGGCCGGCGCCGCGGCCGGAGCCGGCTTGCCGTCCCGCGGCGCGTCCTTCGGCGCCGGGCCGAGCGGCACGGTCTTGCCTTCCCCGGCCTTGCCCTCACCGGCCTTACCCTCGTCCGCCTCGCCCTTGGTGTCGCCCGTCCGCTCGGACTTCAGCTCGACCAGCATGTCCGACATCAGGTTGCGCGTGGACTCCCTGTCCTTGAACAGTTCCAGGCGCGACGCCTCGATCCGGCGCGGGAAGCTGTTGTCGCTGCGGTCGGCGTCGGCGATCTCGTGCCGCGGGTCCAGCTCGATGGAGACGAGGCGCTTCGGACGGATCAGCATCTTCGTGACGCGCTTGGGGTTGTAGCGCCAGATCTCCACAGGGATCATCACGAACTCGCTGGAGCCGTCCGCGAAGGTGAGCTTCAGCGGCAGCGGCATGACGAGGCCGCCCTTGTTGGTGAAGTCGGCGAAGTAGATGAAATCACCGTCCTTCTGAGCCCGTTCCAGCGCCGCCCGTTCCCAGTCCTCCAGCCCCTTGATCAGGTCGGCATAGTCGTTCCGGTCCTTGTTCGTGACCGTATGCTGGTCGTTCTCGTTGTAGAAGTCCTTGAGGTCGGGGATGCGCTCCACCCGGGTCTTCAGCCCGTCCTCGCGGTTATGGATCTGCATCAGCGGCTCGACCCGCTCCTGCCGCTGCTCGGTCCGGGCCAGCGGCTTCTCAACCTCGGGATTGCGGGTGGAGATGGTGTACTCACGGACGCCGTCGATGGCGATGTCCACATGGTCGGTGGTGTAGAACCAGCCGCGCCAGAACCAGTCGAGATCGACGCCGGAGGCATCCTCCATGGTGCGGAAGAAGTCGGCCGGGGTCGGGCGCTTGAACTTCCAGCGCGTGGCGTATTCGCGGAAGGCATGGTCGAACAGGTCGCGACCCAGCACCGTCTCGCGCAGGATGGTCAGCGCCGTCGCCGGCTTGGTGTAGGCGTTGGGGCCGAACTGCAGGATGCTGTCCGACTGCGTCATGACCGGCACCTGGTTCTCACTGACCATGTAGGCCGTGATCGTGTCGGGCAGATTCGGGTTGCGGTCCTGGCCGCCGAAATTCTCCTCCCACTCCAGATGGGCGACGTTCTGGAGGAAGGTGTTCAGGCCCTCGTCCATCCAGCTCCACTGGCGTTCGTCAGAGTTGACGGTCATCGGGAAGTAGATGTGCCCGATCTCATGGATGACGACGCCGATCAGGCCGTACTTGGCCTGGGAGGAATAGGTGACCTTGCCGGTCTTCTTGTCCTTCACCGGCCGCGAGCCGTTGAAGGTGATCATCGGGTATTCCATCCCGCCCCGGTCCCAGGTGTTGACCGACTGCGCCGTCGGGTAGGGGTAGGGGAAGGAGAACTTGGAATAGACCTCCATCGTGTGGACGACCGCCTGGGTCGAATACTTGGACCAGAGCGGCTCGGCCTCGTTCGGGTAGAACGACATGGCCAGCACCTGGGGCTGCTGCGGGCTGTCCTGGCGGAACCCCATCGCGTCCCAGATGAACTTGTTGGAGCTGGACCAGGCGAAGTCGCGCACGTTCTTCGCCCGGAAGACCCAGGTGCGGGTCCCCGTCTCCGTCGCCTTCTCGTTCTCCTTCGCCTCGTCGGGGGTGACGATGAAGACGGGACTGGTGGCGGTGCGGGCCTGTTCCAGCCGGCGGCGCTGCTCCGGCGTCAGCACGTCGGACGGGTTCTGCAACTCGCCCGTGGCGGCGACGATGTGGTCGGCCGGCACGGTGATGGAGACATCGTAGTCGCCGAATTCCAGCGTGAACTCGCCGCGGCCGAGGAACGCCTTGTGCTGCCAGCCCGCATAGTCGGTGTAGGCCGCCATGCGCGGGAACCACTGGGCCAGGAAGAACAGGTCCGTGTCGGTGTCCTTGAAGTGCTCGTAGCCGCTACGGCCGCCGACGCGCTCCTCGTCCACGATGTTGTAGGCCCAGTCGATCCGGAAGGTCGTGGCCTTGCCGGGGGAGAGCGGCTGCGGCAGGTCGATCCGCATCATCGTGTCGACGACGCGGTAGGGCAGCGGATGCCCCGCCTCGTCCGTGACGGCCCGGATCTCCACCCCGAATTCGATGTCCTTGAAGATCTGTTCGCGGGCGAGACCGTTGTAGGTCAGGCGGTCGCCGGTGTCGCCGCCGCCCGTGGCCGGCCGGCGGGCCCCGCCGGTCTGCACCGTCTCGGTCATCCGGGCGATGCTGTCGTCCTTGTAGATGTTCTGGTCGAGCTGAACCCAGAGATAGGACAGCGTGTCGGGCGAGTTGTTGGTGTAGCGCACCGACTCGCTGGCCGTGAGGCGCTTGCCCGCAGCGTCCAGCTTCACGTCGATGCGGTAGTCCGCGCGCTGCTGCCAGTACTGGTGCCCCGGCGCGCCCGATGCGGTGCGGTAGGTGTTCGGAGTCGGGAGGTCCACCTCAAGCTGGCGGAACTTGTCCTCCCAGTCGCCCTTGGTCTGCTGGATGGCATCGGCACTCGCCGACGCGGCAGCCAGCAGCAGGAAACCGGACCCGACCGCGACGGACACCCAGGCAGACCAACCACGCATGCGCACGCTCCCACCAGCCACGTTCCCTGGCCGGCCCATCGGAGACCGGCAGCAGCACTTTAGTGGAGTCCGGCGGGTAACCAAGCGAATTCTGGGGCGGGGATCGCTATTCGTTAACCATCAAGTCCGGGGTATCCGTCAGCAAGGAACTTGCGCACGGGCTCCAGCGACCGGGCCGGCGCCTCCTCCTGCGGAACATGGCCCAGATCGGGGAAGGTCACCGTCCGGCTGTCGTGCAGCGCGCGGGCATAGTCCGCGGCGTTCGAGACGGGGATCATGGCGTCCTTCTCCCCCCACAGCAGCAGGGTAGGCGCCTGGATGCGGCGCAGCAGCGGCTCGGGCGGCTCCAGCATCACCTGTTCCAGCCGGGCGAACATGGCATCGCGGACACCGGGCGCCAGCATCAGGTCGTGGTAGCGGGTGGTGAGCTGGTCGGTCAGCACGGCCGGGTCGCCATAGGCCGGTTGCAGGTTGGCACGCACCGCGGCGGTCGGCAGGATGAAGCGCATCAGGTTGAGGATGCCCGGCACCTCCGCCTTCCGGCCGTACTCGAAGCCGGGGCTTGCGAAGCCGTCGGGCGAGACGAGCACCAGCTTCTCCACCCGGTCGGGATGCAGGGCCGCGAACTTCCAGGCGATGCGGCCGCCGATGGAGTTGCCGACGAGGCTGGCGCGGGCGATGCCCAGCCGGTCCAGCAGCGCCTCCAGCACCGCCATGGCGCGGTCGTCGCCGTAGTCGCCCGTCGGGTCGGGGCCGGTCAGGCCGAAGCCGGGGAGGTCGAAGCGGACGACGCGGAACGGCCCGGCCAGCCCCTGCGCCCAGCCTTCCCAGGTGTGCAGGCTGGCCCCGAAGCCGTGCAGCATGACCACCGCCGGCGCATCGCGCGGGCCGTCATCGCGCACATGCAGGCGCATCCCGGCCGCCTGAACATAGTCCGCCGGCGAGCGCAGATAGAGCGCCTCCAGCTCGTCGCGCGGCCTGTCGGGGGTGTGCAACCAGACCCCCAGCCCGAACAGGCTGGCCACCAGCACGACGAGGAAAGGAAGCGACAGCTTCATGGATTCTGATCCCGGTCCCGTGTCCCTGGCACCGTCCGGACAGGCAGGGTCCGGCGGCACAGGGTTCCGTAAGGTTAAGATGGGGCGCCGCCGCCATCGTCAAGGCCGCGCCGTAACAACCGACCGCCCCGGGCCGTTGCTCCCGGATGATGCAGGGAAACGGGGGGACGCCATGACGGAGGATGCCGCCGCGCGGTACGAGGCGATGCGGAACAGGCTGGCCGGGCTGGTCGAAGCCGAGCTGGCGGTGGCGACGCTGGCGCAGAGCGTGACCTCCCTGCTGCACGACACCGCCGCACGGGACCAGGCCGGGACCCTGCTGCGCGACCTGCGGGACCTGCTCGACCGCGCCTCCACCGAGGCGGAGACCGATCTCCAGACATGGCGGGCAGAACGGGGCATCCATCCCGACGACTGACATTCCTTGGATTGCCGGAATGCCTGCACGCTTCGATCATCGGTAATTCACGTGCCTCCCCGTACCCGTTGCGTATCCGGATCGACTCGCCCTAGGATTGTTGCCACCGGGAGTACATCTTCCGCCCCTCTCCAGCAACGGGAGCGGACGGTCGATGCTCCCGGCAGGGCCTCGCGGAGGGTGCCGCCGGAGTGCCGCCGTCCCGCGGGAGACGCGCAACAAAGAAGACAGGGGGAGCATCCATGCCTGTTTCGACCAGCCGCGGACGCCTGGTCCGCGGAACGGCGGTTCTGGCCCTGATGGCCGGCGCGCCGCCGGCCCTGGCGCAGTCGGCGCCACCCGCCGGCAGCCCGCCGCCGCAGGGCGGCTTCATCGAGGAAATCCTGGTCACCGCGCGCAAGCGCGAAGAGACCCTTCGGGACGTGCCGTTCTCCATCAACGCGCTGGGGCAGGACCAGCTCCGCGCCCGCGGCGCCGAGACGCTGGAGGACGTGTCGCGCAATGTTGTCGGCCTGACCATCGAGAACCTGGGCCCCGGCCAGAGCCAGGTGGCCGTGCGCGGCATCTCCGCCGGACAGATCGTGCGCGACCAGCCCGGCGTGAAGGAGCAGGTCGGCGTCTATCTCGATGAATCGGTCATCTCGCTGTCCCTGTTCACGCCGGACCTCGACCTGTTCGACCTGAGCCGGGTGGAGGTGCTGCGCGGGCCGCAGGGCACGCTGTACGGTTCGGGCTCGCTGTCGGGCACCATCCGCTACATCACCAACCGGCCGACGACGGAACGGGTGGAGGGCACGGCCGAGGCCGGGATCGAGACTCTGAAGGACGGCGGCACCGGCTGGTCGGCACGCGGTGCGGTGAATGTCCCGCTGACCGAGAAGGCAGCGTTCCGCGCCGTCGGCTACTACACCGACTATGCCGGCTTCATCGATGCGGTCCGGCCCGACGGCAGCATCGACAAGAATGTCAATGACGGCACCCGCAAGGGCTTCCGCCTGTCGGCCCTGGTCGAGCCGACCGAAGGGCTGAGCGTCATCCCGCGCGTCATCTACCAGAAGATCGAGACCGACGGCTTCAACCGCGAGGACATCTTCAACATCCTGGCCAACGACCTGACGCCGACGACCGATCCGCAGCGGCTCTACCGCTTCGACGAGCGCCAGCAGTTCACCCAGCTTGAGGAGCAGTTCGAGGACGATTTCCTGCTGGCCGACCTGACGCTGGAGTGGGAGCTGGAGGCGGTCACCCTGACCTCGATCACCACCTACACCGACCGCGACCTGATGGTGGTGCGCGATGCCTCCCCGCTCACCGGGTCGATCACCGGGCAGCCGGGGTCCTTCGCCCCGGGCGGGCTGCCGCGGTCGGTCTATTCCATCGCCACGCCGCTGAACGACACCACCGACCTGGAGGTCTTCACCCAGGAGGCGCGGATCGCGTCGAACGGCGACGGGCCGTTCCAGTGGGTGCTGGGCGCCTTCTATTCGGACATCGAGCGCACCTATGCCCAGCGCCTGGACGTGCCGGGCTTCGAGGCGCAGACCGGCATTCCCACGGCCGGGCCGCTGGCCCCGCGCGACGTGCTCTACTATTCGCTGATCCCTTACGACTTCAAGCAGCTCGCCCTGTTCGGGGAGGGCAGCTACGATCTCACGGACCAGCTCAGCGTCACGGCCGGCGTGCGCTGGTTCGACTTCGAGGAGGAGCGGGTCCTGAACTTCGACGGTCTGTTCGCCGACCGGAGCATCGGGCAGGAGGGCAAGACCAGCAGCGACGGCTTCTCCCCGCGGGTGATCGTCAGCTATGAGGCGACGCCCGACCTGACGCTGAACGCCCAGGTCTCGAAGGGCTTCCGGCTGGGCGGCATCAACGACCCGCTGAACGCCCCGCTCTGCTCGGCCCAGGATCTGGTCACCTTCGGCGGCCGCTCCAGCTTCGACAACGAGACCGTCTGGAACTACGAGGTCGGGGCCAAGCTCGGCTTCGCCGACGGGCGCGGGCAGCTCAATCTGGCGGGCTTCTACGCCGACATCAGCAACCTTCAGGTCACGCTGGACGCCGGCACCTGCTCCTCGCGCATCGTCTTCAACGCCGATGCCCGGACCAGAGGCGGCGAGGCCGAACTGAGCTTCCAGGTCACCGAGGCGCTGTCGCTGGCCGTCTCCACCAGCTACACGGACAGCGAGTTCACGGAAACCGTGACCTCGGTCGGGGCCGGCGGGGCCGCCACCGTCGTCGGCGGCATCGAGGACGGCAACCGGCTGCCCACCGTGCCGCGCTTCCAGTTCAACGCCAGCGCCAACTACGAACAGGAGATCGCGGACGACCTGCTGGGCTTCGTCACGGCCACCTACCAGCATGTCGGCTCGCGCTACACCCAGGCGGTGGACCAGGACCCGGCGGCGGTCGGCACCGTCACCCGCATCCCGATCGGCGGCCAGCCGGCGACGAGCTTCAGCTTCGATCCGAAGCTGCCGGCCTATGACATCGTCAATCTGCGCCTGGGTGTCCGCCGCGGCGGCTGGGAAGTGGCGGGCTACGTCAACAACCTGTTCGACGAGAATGCGCGGCTGTCGCTGGACCGCGAACGCGGCTTCCGCGCCCGGGTCGGCTATCAGGTCATCAAGCCGCGCACCATCGGGCTGAACGTGCTGACGCGCTTCTGAGCCTCTTCCGACGGGAACGCTCCGACCTTGCCCCCCGCTCGGCCTGCCGGGCGGGGGGCCGGATCGCATGGCGGCGGTTCAGGACGGATCGCGGATCAGGAGCTCGACCGCCGCGATGGCGCGGCGGAGTACCTCTTCCCGGTCGTCGGTCGCCGTCGCCACCCACTCCGCCAGCTTTCCGACGGCGCCGTCCACGATCCGGATCGCGGCCTCCGTATCGGCCGGCAGGCTGGCCCCGGCCGCGATGGCGCCACGCACCGTCTCCATGAAGCGCGGATACCAGGTCCCCTGGTCCAGTTCGGCCATCGCCTCCCAGCCAAGGACGGCAGGACCGTCCGTCAGCACGATGCGGGCGAAGTCGGGTTCCGCCGCGCGCCGCAGGAAGGCGATGCAGCCGGCCCGGAGCTGCTCCACCGGGTTTCCTGTCGCGGCCCCCGTCTCCGAAAGGACCTCATTCCCGCAACTGTCCATCATGTCCCGGCAGACGGTGTGGAAGAGATCCCGCATGCCTGAGAACTGGTGATAGAGCGCCCCCCGGGTCAGGCCGAGTGGCTGGAGGATGTCCTCCGCCGTGGTGGCGGCGAACCCCTTGGCCGCGAAGTGCCGTTGCGCCTCGGCCAGGAGCGCCGCCCGCGTCGTCGCCGACTGTTCCGCCTTGCTGCCGCCCCGCCGTGCCGGCGCAGTCCGTCCTGCCATCGTCCCTTCCCGTCCCGCCGCCGCCCGCAGCCGTGATTGACATACAGCGTGTATGTGCGTATCCATACATACTGTCTGCATGGTAATGACCGCGGCCGGCCGAGCCAAGGCGGAATCCACATCCGCCGACCGTCCGCCCCGATCCGTGCCTTCATCCTCAGCCCGGCGAGCCGCCCCATGGCCTCTGCCGGGCTCGTCGTCTTCAGCCGTCAGGTCCGCCCCGCACACGGGGCTTTCGACAGGGTCGGGTCATGCGTATCAGATCATGGGTCATCGCCATCCTTGCCATGCTGGCGATCCTCGCCGGGCTGGGCGGCTACAAGACCATCGAGATCACCAGGGCCATCGCGGCGGCCGCGTCCTATCCCGAACAGCGGGAGACGGTCCAGGGGGCCCGGGCGGAACCCGGAACCTTCACGACCAGCGCCCGGACCGTCGGCACGGTCATCGCGCTGCGCCATGTCGAGCTGCGCAACGAGCTGGCCGGCCGCGTCACCGAGGTGACCTTCGACTCCGGCGACGTGGTCGAGGCGGGGCAGGTGCTGGTGCGCTTCGACACCGCGCAGGAGGAAGCGGATCTGGCGGCCCTGAAGGCCGAGGCCGATCTCGCCAAGCTGACCCTGGAGCGCCAGCAGCGGCTGGTTAAGACCCAGGCCGCATCGGAGGCGACGCTGGACCAGGCCCGCTCCCAGCTTGCCGCGCTGCGGGCCCGGATGCAGGGGATGGAGGTGCAGATCGCCAAGAAGACCCTGCGTGCCCCGTTCAAGGCGCGGGTCGGCCTGCGCGACCTGCACCCCGGCGCCTACCTGTCGGAAGGGACGCTGATCGCCCGCCTGCAAGGCGTGTCGGACGACGCCTATGTGGATTTCGCCTTCCCGCAGGACATCGCCCCGCTGCTGGCCGGAAGCGGCACGGTAGCCCTGTCCGGCGCCCAGCTTCCCGGCGGCACCGCGGTGGCGCGCATCGTGGCGCGGGACGCGGCGGTGGATGACGGTGCGCGCTCCCTGCGGCTGCGGGCGGTGGTCCCCGGCCTGGGCGGGGTCCTGACGCCCGGCGCCTTCGTGGACGTCGTGGCGGAGACGGGCGCCCCCCGCCCCGCCCTGTTCGTGCCGCTGACGGCGGTGCGGCGGGCGCCGCACGGCGACCATGTCTTCGTGCTGGCGCAGGAGGGCGACCAGATCCGCGCCCGCCAGCGCTTCGTCCGGCTGGGCCCGGTGCGGGGCCCGGAGGTGGCAGTGCTGTCCGGACTGGAGGCGGGGGAGATGCTCGCCGCCGACGGGTCCTTCAAGCTGCGTGAGGGTCTGCTGGTGACGGTCAACGGCCTCTACACCCGCCCGGGCGGGGAGCCGGGGACCGATCCCGCGACCGCCCCGGCGCACTGAGGGGACCGCCATGCGCTTCGTCGAACTGTTCGTCCGCCGGCCGGTCGTCGCCATCGTCGTCAACCTGCTGATCCTGCTGATCGGTCTGCGCGCGGCGCAGGAGCTGCCGGTGCAGCAGTTCCCGCAGATCGAGAGCGCCTCCATCGTCGTGACGACGGTCTATGTCGGCGCTCCGGCGGAGGTGGTGAAGGGCTTCATCACGACGCCGGTGGAGCGGGCCGTCTCCTCCATCTCCGGCGTCGACTATGTGGAATCGAGCAGCGTCGCCGGGGTCAGCACGGTGACGGTGCGGCTGCGGCTGAACCACAGCAGCACCGTAGCCCTGGCAGAGGTCGGCAACCGGCTGGACCAGATCCGCAACGAACTGCCGGCCGAGGCCGAACCGCCGACGGTCGAGGTGATCCGCGCCGACCGCTCCTATGCCGCCTTCTACGTGGCGGTCACCGCCACCACGCTGGACCTGCCCCGGCTGACCGAGTACCTGGACCGGGAGGTGCAGCCCCGGCTGACGGTGCTGCCGGGGGTGCAGAAGGTCGGGCTGGAAGGCGCGCGGCCGCAGGCCATGCGGATCTGGCTGGACGCGGCGCGCATGGATGCCTTCGGCATCAGCGCCGACGACGTGCAGGCCGCGCTCACGCGCAACAACTTCCTGGCCGCCATCGGCCAGTCGAAGGGCAATGCCGTGCAGGTCGATCTGCTGACCGACACGGACCTCAAGACCGAGGCGGAGTTCGAACAGCTCATCGTGCGGGAGAGCGCGGATTCCATCATCCGCCTGTCCGACATCGCCCGCATCTCCCTGGCATCGGAGGAACCGGCGGCGGATGTCCGCCTGGACCATGTGCCGGCCGTCTACCTGTCCGTCTGGCCCCTGCCCGGCTCCAACGAGATCACCCTGGGCTACGACCTGCGCGCCGAGCTTGACCGGATCCGGGCGGCGCTGCCGCCGGGCGTCGAGATCAAGATGGCCTATGACGGCACCATCTACATGGAGCGGGCGCTGAAGGAGATCGGCAAGACCCTGGCCGAGACGGTGCTGATCGTCGGGCTGGTCGTCTTCCTGTTCCTGGGCTCGGTCCGTACCGCCCTGGTGCCGCTGGTCGCCATTCCCGTGTCGCTCGTCGGCGCCGCCGGCATGATGCTGGCGCTGGGCTTCTCCTTCAACCTGCTGACCCTGCTGGCCATCGTGCTGTCGGTCGGTCTGGTGGTGGACGACGCCATCGTCGTGGTCGAGAACGTCTCCCGCTTCATGCGCGAAGGCCGGTCGCGGACCGAAGCGGCGCTGGCCAGCGCGCGCCAGCTCTTCGGGCCGATCGTCGCCATGACCATCACGCTGGCCGCGGTCTACGCCCCGATCGGCTTCCTGTCGGGCCTGACCGGGGTGCTGTTCCGGGAGTTCGCCTTCACCCTGGCCATCGCCGTGCTGATGTCCGGCGTCGTCGCCATCACGCTCTCGCCGGTGATGAGCGCCCGCTTCGCCGCGGAGGGCGGCCGGGAGGGCTGGTTCACCCGCCGGGTCAACACGATCTTCGACGCCGTCCGCGACGCCTATGCCCGCGGCCTGGACCGCACGCTGCGCTATCGCCCGCCGGTGCTGGCCTTCGGCCTGTTCGTCGCCCTGCTGTCCGTGCCGTTGTTCCTGTTCTCCGGCAAGGAGCTGGCGCCGGTCGAGGACCAGGGCGACATCTTCATCATGGTCACCTCCGCCCCGGACGCGACCCTGACCTATACCAGCAGCCACATGGAATCGCTGGTCGATACGGCGAAGAGCTTCCCCGAGACCGATTTCCTCTGGCAGGTGGTGCTGCCCTCGAACGGGTTCGGCGGCGTGGTGCTGAAGGACTGGACCGAGCGCGAGCGCTCCGCCCAGGAGCTGCAACCCCTGTTCTTCGAGGCGCTGTCGCAGATCAGCGGCATCCAGGCGTTCCCTGTGCTGTTCCCCGCCCTGCCCGTCTCCGGCAACTACGACGTGGAGCTGGTGGTGAAGGGCATCGCCTCGCCGGAGGAGATGGCGGCCTTCTCGCAGCGCCTTGTCGGTGCGGCGTTCGGGAGCGGCCTGTTCATGTTCGCCGACACCGACCTGCGCATCGACCTGCCGCAGGTGAAGATCGCGGTGGACCGGGAGCGCGTCGCCGATCTGGGCATGGATCTGGCGGAGGTCGGGCGTCAGCTCGGCGTGCTGCTGGCCGGCAACTACGTCAACCGCTTCAACTATGACGGCCGCGCCTACAAGGTCGTGCCGCAGGTCGGCAACGACGCCAAGGCGACGGCCGACCAGCTTCTGGACCTGAAGATCCGCACGCCGTCGGGCGCGGCAGTGCCGGTGTCCAGCATCGCCCGGCTGGAGACGGGGGCGGCGCCGCGCGCCCTGACCCGCTTCCAGCAGGCCGACAGCTTCCGCGTCTATGGCGGCGTGGTACCCGGCGTCACCAAGGAACAGGCCCTGAGCGCGCTGGAGCAGGCGGCGCGCGAGATCCTGCCCGCCGACTACGTGCTGGACCATGCCGGCGAGTCCCGCCAGATCCGGCAGGAGGGCAACACCCTGATCGGCACGCTGGGCTTCGCCCTGCTGCTGATCTATCTGGTGCTGGCGGCGCAGTTCGGCAGTTTCCGCGACCCGCTTGTGGTGCTGCTGGGATCGGTGCCGCTGGCCCTGTCCAGCGCGCTGGTCTTCCCGTTCCTGAGCCTGACCACGGTGAACATCTACAGCCAGGTGGGCCTGATCACCCTGGTCGGGCTGATCGCCAAGAACGGCATCCTGGTCGTGGAGTTCGCCAACCATCTCCAGGAAGAGGGCCGGTCGAAGCTGGAGGCGGTGCGCGAGGCGGCGCTGACCCGGCTGCGGCCGGTGCTGATGACGACGGCCGCGACCGTCGTCGGCCACTTCCCGCTGGTGCTGGTGGAGGGACCGGGGGCCGCGGCGCGCAACAGCATCGGCATCGTGCTGGTGGCCGGCATGGCCATCGGCGCCCTGTTCACGCTGTTCATCCTGCCGTCGGTCTACATGCTGATCGCCGCCGACCGGCAGGCCACCCCGGAAGCCGTCCCCGGCACGCGGGAGACGCTGCCGCCTGTCCGCGCCGCCGCCGAATAGGGATCGGGGCTGCCCGGCAGGGGGCGCCTAACGGAGTGCGGAAAATGACGAAGCCCCCGGCCAGAGACCGGGGGCTTCGTTTCATCGGAAGCGGTTCGCAACCGGAACCGGGCGCGCGGCGCCTACCAGCGGACCTCGAAGGTGCAGCGGGGAGCGCCCGTCACCTCGCACTCCGTCTCCTCGGCCTGGGCGCGGGGATGCACGAGCACGCGGTACAGCCGCTCGAAGGTGCCGGTGTAGAAGTCGCAGACCGGCTCCGTCCCCGTCGCGCCGCGGGCGATGGGGCAGTTCTCGATGCTGACGACGGCCGGGCTGACCGAGCGGACGGTGAAGGTCCCGGAGCCGGAGAAGGTCCAGGAATGCTTGCCGATGGCCGAGAGCAGGACGCGGCTGGCCAAGGGCGCCGGCAGCAGCTTGAGGATCACCTGCACCGGCTTCGGGATGCGGTGCGCCAGCAGATAGTCGCCGGTGCGCTGCCCCGCCTCATGCGACAGGCGCCGGGCCTGGGCCACCCCCAGTTCTGCCCGCAGCACCCGGTGCAGGGCATTGACCTCCCGCTCGTCCACCATCTGGCCGGGCGGGGTGTCCAGGTAACGCGACAGGCCCGCCGCGGTCAGCAGACGGACCGTCTCGGCCGCGCCGAGCCGGTCCCGCAGCACCGCCTCCATCTGAATGATGGCGTTCGGGCCGATGCGGAAGGCCATGTCCACGCCATGGTCGGCCCCGCCATGGTCGTCCCCGTGTCCGGGGCCGCCGGGGGGCCGCCCCTGCCCGCCCCGGTCCGCGACCGGAGCAGGCAGGGGCGAGACGCTGTCAACGCTCACGGGTGCGGGTCCTCAGTCGTCGCCGCCCACCGTCTCGGCGAGCTGCTCCTTGCCGCCGCCGCAGGCCATGGGAACCGCGGCCGGCTTCTTCCCGGCCTCGGTCGTCTCCTCGACCTCGTCGGGAAGCTGGTCCTTGCCGCCGCCACAGGCCATCGGGATGACGATCCCCTTGGCCTCGATGTCGGCAGTATCCTCCAGCTCGACCTCGTCCACCGGCTGCTGGTTCGCCTTCTCCTTCTCGGCGGCCTTCAGCCGGGCCTTGCGCGCCTTGTCGGCCGCGGCTTCCCAGTCGTCCGCCAGCGGCAGCAGGGCCGCGGTGCGGTTGCGGTCGAACTTGAAGTCGACCTTCTTCTTCGACTGCGGACCCCAGTAATCGACACGGCCCAGGTCGTAGAACTTGCGCTCGAAGCCGCTCTTGAGGAACGCCTTGAGGCAGCCGAGCATGTACTTGCGCTTCACCTTGTCCCTGATCCACGGATAATGGAACAGGCTCTTGCGCATGTAGAAGCGGCGGTAGTTGTTCATCACGCGGTCAAGCAGCTCGGCGCGGTCCATGGCGGCCGGCTTGATGATCGGAGTGACGAAATTGTACTTCTCGAAGTCGTAGATCTCGACCTTGTCGCCCAGATCGCGGAACAGGTCCGAGAACGGCCAGGGCGTGTACATGGCCCAGTTGGCCATGTCCGGACCCCAGTCCATCGCCATCTGGTAGGTCTGCTCCAGCGTCTCGGCCGTCTCGTTCTCCAGGCCGACGATGAACTGCGCCTCGGCGACGATGCCGTTCTTCTTCAGAAGCTCGATCGCCTTCTTGTTCTGGGCGATCGTGGTTTCCTTGTTGAACAGGTCCAGCTTGAGCTGGGCCGCGGCTTCGGTGCCGAGCGAGACGTGGACGAGGCCGGCGCGGCGGTACAGCGGCAGCAGCTCCTCGTCGCGCAGGATGTCGGTCACGCGGGTGTTGATGCCCCACAGCACCGGCAGCTTGCGCCGCTCCATCTCCTCGCAGAACTGGATGAACTTCTTGCGGTGGATGGTCGGCTCCTCGTCCGCGAGGATGAAGAACCCGACCTTGTGGTCGCGCACCAGCGTCTCGATCTCATCGACCACCTTCTTGGGGTCGCGGACGCGGTAGTTGCGCCAGAACTTCCACTGCGAGCAGAAGGAGCAGGTGAAGGGGCAGCCGCGCGCCATGTTCGGGATGGCGACGCGCACGCCCATCGGGATGTAGATGTACTTGTCCCACTCCAGGATCGACCAGTCGGGATTGATCGTATCGACATCCGCGATCGGCGGCTCGGCCGGGGTGGCGACGATCTTGCCGTCCTCGATGAAGGCGATGCCCTTGATCGACTTGCGGTCGGTCGCCCAGGTGCCGTCCTCGATGGCGCGGCAGAGATTGACCAGGATCGCCTCACCCTCGCCGCGGGCGATGGCGTCGACCCAGGGGGCCTCGCTCAGCACCTGCTGGTACATGAAGGTGGCATGGATGCCGCCCAGGATGGTGACGATCTTCGGGTTCACCTCCTTGGCGATCTGCAACAGGCGCTCGGCCTTGTAGATCGACGGGGTGATGGACGTCGCGCCGACGAGATCGGGCTTCTCCTTCTCGAAGATGGCCCGCACCTCATCCTCGGAGAGGTTGTTGGTCATCGCGTCGACGAAGATGAAGTCCGTGTAGCCCGCCTGCTTGAGGGCGCCGGCCAGGTACGCCGCCCATGCCGGCGGCCAGTTGCCGGCGATCTCGGCGCCGCCAGAGTGGTAGTTGGGATGGATAAGCAGGACGCGCATGGGAACCTTCCTGGCGTTCGGGTTTCCGCCAAGCTGACGTGAACTTTGGCGGACGTATTTGACGCAAATCAAAGTCCGGGCACATGAGGCATCTGCGCGCGCCCCCACCCCTTGGAAACCCTACGGTTCGTGTCCATTTTCCATCCATCTGGATGGTGGATGGATGGTAGCGCCATGGTGGAAACGGTTCATGAGCTGCGGCCCAAGGCAGCGGAGAGCGAAAAGATCACGATCAACCTGGGCTTCGTGGACCTGGGCCACATCGACCTGCTGGTGGCGGAGGGATTCTATTCCAACCGCACCGACTTCATCCGCACGGCGATCCGGAACCAGATCGAACGGCACGGCGACGCCGTCCGCCAGTCCGTGGCGCGCAAGGCCGTGGATCTGGGCCTGCGCCACTATACGCGGCAGGACCTGGAGGCGGCGCGCGACGCCGGCACCCCCCTGCACATCCAGGTGCTGGGCCTTGCCAGCATCGCCACCGACGTGACTCCCGAACTGGCGCGCGCCGCCATCGCCTCCGTCTCCGTCCTGGGCGCGCTGCATGCCAGCCCCGCCGTGAAGGCGGCACTGGCCGACCGGGCGCGCTGATCCCCCCTTGAAAGGACCTCCCCTCTTGAAATTCGACGATCTGATGCCCGGCATGTCCGAGGCGACGCGGCTGACCCGGACGGGCCGGCTGGTGGAAGCGACCGCCCTGATCCAGCGCCTGCTGGGGCGGCAGCCCGACGGCCGCGCCCTCGCCCCGCCGACGGCCGACGCCCGCGTGCTGGAGCCGCCGACCCTGGATCTGGCTGCGGAATCCGTGCGGGTGGCCGAACCGGCCCGCCCGCCCCCGGAGTCGGGGGACGGCCGCATGACCGCCCACCGCTTTGCCAACGCCGCCGGTTCCCGCGATTACCGGCTGTTCGTCCCCGCCGGGGCGCCGGAGGGACCGCGCCCGCTGATCGTGATGCTGCACGGCTGCACCCAGACGCCGGAGGACTTCGCCGCCGGCACCCGGATGAACCTGCTGGCACAGCAGCATGGCTGCATCGTGGTCTGGCCGGCCCAGGCGAGCGGCGCCAATCCGTCGGGCTGCTGGAACTGGTTCCGGCCGGAGGACCAGGGCCGCGACCGCGGCGAACCCGCCATCCTGGCCGGCCTGACGCGGGAGATCATGCGCAGCCGCGACGTGGACCCGGCGCGCGTCTACGTCGCCGGACTGTCGGCCGGCGGGGCGAAGGCGGCCATCCTGGCGCTGGCCTATCCGGAGCTGTTCGCCGCGGTCGGCGTGCATTCCGGACTGGCCTGCGGTGCCGCCCGCGACCTGCCGGGCGCCTTCACGGCGATGCGCCAAGGTACGGCGCCCGGCCGCCATGTCCCTCACGGTCACCACGGCAGCCACGGACGGCCGGTGCCGGCCATCGTCTTCCACGGCGACCGCGACGGCACCGTCAATCCGAAGAACGGCGAGGCGGTGGTGACGCAGTTCGCCGGCGGCGCCGTCGCCGGAGCGCCGCGGGTGGAGCGCGGCCGGGCGCCGGGCGGCCGTTCCTTCACGCGCGCGCTGCACGCCGGCCGCGACGGCCGGGTGCTGGTGGAGCACTGGACGGTCCACGGCGCAGGGCACGCCTGGGCCGGCGGCAGCGCCGAGGGCAGCTACACCGACCCGCGCGGCCCCGATGCCTCCCGCGAGATGCTGCGCTTCTTCCTGGAGCACCCCACCGCCGACCGGGCGCCGGGCGGTGGTCAGTCGTAGCGCAGCTCCGTCGCCTTGCCGCGGAACACCCGGTAGGCGAACAGCGTGTAGGCGGCGATCAGCGGCAGCACGACCGCCGCCCCGACGAAGATGATCATCAGGCTTTCCGGGGCGCTCGCCGCCTCCCAGATGGTGAGGCGCTCCGGCACGACATAGGGGAAGAAGGAATAGGCCAGCCCGTGGAAGCCCAGCACGAAGATGCAGACGGCGCCGGCGAACGGCACCCATGACCAGCGGTCGTCGGCACGGGGCAACCCGCGCAGGGCCAGGGCCACGATGCCGAACAGCAGCGCCGCCATCAGCGGAACCGGGGCCAGCAGGAACAGCTCCGGCAGCGCGAACCAGCGGTCCGCGATGCGGCCGCTGGCCAGCGGCGTGGCGACCGACACCGCGACCATGCCCAGCGCGGCCAGCCCCAGCGTCCGCCGCGCCCAGAGGACGGCCTTCGCCTGCAACGGCCCGTCCGTCTTCAGGATCAGCCAGGCGGCGCCGATGAAGGCGTAGCCGGCCGCGAGGCAGAGCCCCGTCAGGACGCCGAACGCCATGGCGGCCGGCCCCTGCAGCAGGCCCAGCACGTAGAGCCCCAGCATGTAACCCTGGGCCAGCGCCGCCAGCAGCGATCCGGCGATGAACGCCTGGTTCCACCAGCGGCGCTGCACGCCCTCCGTCTTGGCCCGGAACTCGAAGGAGACGCCGCGCAGGATCAGCCCCAGCAGCATCGCCGCGACCGGCAGGTAGAGCGCCCCCAGGATCATCCCGTGCGCCACCGGAAAGGCGACCAGCAGCAGCCCGACCGCCAGGACCAGCCAGGTCTCGTTGGCGTCCCAGAAGGGCCCGATGCTGGCCACCATGCGGTCGCGCTGGGCGTCGTCGGCATCGGCCATCAGGATGCCGACGCCGAGGTCGTAGCCGTCCAGCACGACATAGGCGAGCACGGCCACGCCCATCAGGACCGTGAAGGCGACGGGCAGCCAGTGCCCGGTTTCCATCATCTCCATGGTGCCCCTCACCCGGCCGCAGGGACGGGTAGCGGTGCCGCCACGGGGCGGTGTCCGGCGGCGCCGCCCGCCTTCGCCGCCAGCCTGAAGAGAACGGCGACATAGGCCGCCAGAAGCCCGGCATAGAGGGTCAGGTACATCGCCAGGGTGGTTGCGATGGAGGCCGCCGGGACGGCACCGGCCGCGTCCCGCGTCAGCAGCAGGCCCGAGACCAGCCAGGGCTGGCGTCCGATCTCCGTCACGTACCAGCCGGCCACCGTCGCCACCCAGCCGGAGAAGGTCATCCCGACCAGGGCCAGCACCAGCCGGGGTCCCGGCTCGCGCCCGCCGCGGAGCTGCCAGAGCGCGGCCCAGGAGACCAGCAGCATCAGCAGCCCGACTCCGACCATGATACGGAAACCGTAGAACACCGGTGCCACCGGCGGGTGCTGGCCGACGAAATCGTCCAGGCCCGGCACCACGCCGGCCGTGTCGTGCTTCAGGATCAGGCTCGCCCCGCCGGGCACGGCGACCTCGAAGCGGTTGGTCCGCGTCTCCTCGTCGGGCACGGCGAACAGCAGCAGCGGCACGTTCGGGCGCGTCTGCCAGTTCCCCTCCATGGCCGCAACCTTCGCCGGCTGGTGCTCCAGCGTGTTCAGCCCGTGCAGGTCACCGGCGACGATCTGGAGCGGGATCAGCACCGCCGCCACGGCCACGCCCGTGCGCAGCGCCGCCAGCACCCCGGGCGAACGGTCGCCCCGCCGCCAGCGCCAGGCGGACAGGCCGGCCACCAGGAAGGCCGCCGTCAGGCCGGAAGCCAGCAGCATGTGGACGAGCCGGTAGGGCATGGACGGGTTGAAGATGATCGCCAACCAGTCGGTGGCATGCGCCACGCCGTCCCGCATCTCGAAGCCGGCCGGCGTGTGCATCCAACTGTTCAGCACCAGGATCCAGAACGCCGAGAGGGTGGTGCCGACGGCCACCAGCAGAGTCGCCCCGGTATGGACCCAGTCGGGCACCCTGCGGAAACCGAACAGCATGATGGCGACGAAGGTCGCCTCCAGGAAGAAGGCGGTCAGCACTTCGTAGGCCAGGAGCGGACCGGCGATGTTGCCGACCGTCTCCATGAAGCCGGGCCAGTTGGTGCCGAACTGGAAGCTCATGGTGATGCCGGAAACGACGCCGAGCGCGAAGCTGAGGGCGAACACCTTCACCCAGAACCCGTAGGCCTCCATCCAGCGCGACTCGCCCGTGGCCCGGAAGCGCAGCTTGAAGAACAGCAGCAGCCAGCCGAGCGCGATGGTGATGGTGGGGAACAGGATGTGGAAGGTGATGTTGGCCGCGAACTGGACGCGGGCCAGGGTCAGCGCTTCCATGGCGCGCCTCCCCCGTTCCGGGGCCGGGCGGGCCGGTACTGCTGCGCGGGCGTCATCTTTCTTCCTCGTCCGCTCACGGGTTCTGCGATGTCGGGCAGGATGTGAGGGTGGGCGGCGGAAGCGGGAGTGCGTTGCGCTGTCGCACCATTCACCCACGGAGCCGTTCGGCGGGCGATCTATTCCCTACGGACAGGAGGGGCTTCCGGCGGATCAACCGGCAGCGTCGAGCGTGCTGCGGAACGGGGCCATCGCCCAAGGATTGCCGTAGGGATCGGGCTCAGGCGCACCGGCGACGGCGCGCAGCTTGGCGATCATCAGGCCCTGGCGGGCGATCTCCCGCCGCAGGCGGACGGGCAGGCTGTTGAACGACCCCTCCACTGCCGCCATCGTCTTCGCCTCCGGACGCGCGCGCAGGGCGAAGGCGATGCGCCGCGCATCGGCGGCGCGGTCACCGATCCCGTCCATCGCATCCGCCAGGATCTCCACGCTTTCCGCAAAGACCGGATCGGCCCAGTCGACAGCCATGCCCACGCCTCCCCTCCCTGGGAATATAACTGTATTTGTTCTAATTCTTACACATCTGCATGAATTTGTTAATCCTGAATCGCACACCCGTCATCCGTGTGGCCTTCCGCGATTGGATCTGTAACGGAAGCCCCCGATCCTGCCCCCTTTCGCCCGAGAGAGGTCCGGAGGAGAGACGATGGCAGTGCGACGTGCAGGACTGGCGGTCCTGGCCCTGGCGGCGGCGCTGGGGAGCGCCGTTCCAGGAACGGACGGGAGGGCGGCGGAGCCGGGCCGTGCGGGAACGGCGGGCAAGCCCGTCCTGGTCATCGCCCACCGCGGCGCCAGCGGCGAGCGGCCGGAACACACGCTGGCGGCCTATGAGCGGGCGATCGACCAGGGGGCAGACTTCATCGAACCCGATCTCGTCGCCACCCGCGACGGCGTGCTGGTCGCCCGGCACGAGAACGAGATCTCCGGCACCACCGACGTGGCCGACCGTCCCGAGTTCGCCGACCGCCGCACGACAAAGCGGATCGACGGGGCGGAGGTCAGCGGCTGGTTCACGGAGGACTTCACCCTGGCCGAGCTGAAGACCCTGCGGGCCCGGGAGCGGCTGCCACAGCTCCGCCCCGGCAACACCGCCTTCGATGGCCAGGAGACGGTGCCGACCCTGGACGAGGTGATCGCGCTGGTCCGGCGCAAGGAGGCGGAGACGGGGCGGCGCATCGGCCTTTATCCCGAGACCAAGCATCCCGGCCATTTCCGCGCCCTGGGGCTGGCGCTGGAGCCGCGGCTGGTGGAAGCGCTGCACGCCGCGGGCTACCGGGGTCGCACCGCCCCCGTCTTCATCCAGTCCTTCGAGGTCGGGAACCTGAAGGAGCTGCGGGGCATGACGGAGCTGCCCCTGGTGCAGCTCGTCGCCGCCGACGGCGCGCCGGCCGATCTGGCCGCGGCCGGCGACGGCAGGACCTATGCCGACCTGCTGACGGAGACGGGGCTGGCGGAGATCGCCCGCTATGCCGACGGCATCGGGGCCGAGAAGGTGCTGGTGATCCCGCGCGATGCCGAGGCGCGGTCGCTGCCGGCCACGGACCTGGTGCGGCGGGCGCACGCGGCCGGGTTGGCCGTGCATGTCTGGACCCTGCGGTCCGAGAACTACTTCCTGCCGGCGGAGCTGCGCCGGGGCGACAGGTCCGACCCGCGCTTCCCGGCGCTGAAGGGCGATGCCGGGGCGGAGGCCGCGGCCTTCGCGGCGGCGGGGGTGGACGGGGTGTTCGCCGACTTCCCCGCCGATGCGCTGGCGGCCCTGCGCCCGGCGGGGAAGTGAGGCTGACGGGAGCAACGTTCCCGCCGGCTCAGGCCAGCGGGAACGGCTTCTCCCCCTCGATGGCGGGTTCGTCCAGCGCCGCCGGCGCGCCCTCGCCCCAGGGGGCGATGTCGAAGCGGGCGGTGCGCAGCACCGGCGCCCCGTCCGGCCCGTAGGACCGGCGGGCCGACGCCACGGTCACCAGTTCCACGCGGGTGCCCCTGGCGTCCACGGTGACGAGGCCGAAGCCGTTGGAGTTGCTGTCCACATAGCGCAGGTGCGGGTTCTGCGCCGGGTTGCGGGCGGCCAGCCCCTGCGCGAGATCGCCCGTCTTCACGGCCGTCACGGAGGCCGTCGTGCCGTAGCGCAGGGTCATGTTCAGCATCTCCGCCACCGTGCCGGGACGGCCGAAGACGGCGCCGTCCGCCACGATCAGCGGCTTCAGCGGGTTCTCGTCCTTCGACACGGCGGCGGCGAAGGCCTGGAACACGGGGGTGCTGGCGACGCCGGTGATGCTGAACTCCATCGACACCGGCACGGGCTCCGCCGCCTCGTAGTCGTCATAGATCAGGCCGGCGAAGCTCTGGTGGTGGTCGCCGCTGAGGCTGACCACGTTGCCGACGCCGCGGCTGCGCAGGAAGCCCATCAGCTCCCGCCGCTCGGCCAGGTAGCCGTCCCAGGCGTCGGCCGTCAGCACCAGGGTCTGGGCCTTCGGGTCGATCCGGGCCATGTCCACGCGCATCGGCAGGAAAGGCACGGAGGTCGCCAAGAGCTTCCAGGTCGCGTCGCTGCGGACCAGGGTCTCCTTCAGCCACGCCTTCTGCGGCCCGCCCAGCAGGGTGCCGGCCGGGCTGTCCTTGCGCGGGTTCGGCACCTGCCTGTCGCCCAGCGTCAGCACGGCCGGCGGGTTGCCCCCGTTGGCCGTGCGGCCGGCATCCATCAGCGCCACCAGCGGCAGCGGCAGCATGTAGGTGGCCTGACCGCTGATGGCGATGCCCAGCTCGTCCGGCACGGCATGGTCGGAGCGGTAGCTGCGCGTATCGGTCAGCACCAGTTCCACATGCCGGCCGAAGCGCAGGCTGCGGTAGATGGTCAGGCTGCCGATGGCGGCGAGGTTGTTCGGCTCCTGCAACAGGTTGTCGTCATCGACGGGCGCGTGGGTGGCGTCCACGTCGGTGACGCTGACCGGCTGGAAGTCCTTGGCGGCCGGCGCCACGCCCGGCACGCCGACGGTGCCGGTGAGCAGGGCCGGGATGTACTCGAACCACGCCTGGTTGGCGGCGGTCTTCGTCGTCGGCGCGGACTTGCCGGCCGGCGTGTAGGTGATGACCGACTGCCAGTAGTCGTTGACGAACTCGTGGTCGTCCCAGATCGAGATGAAGGGGAAGCGGGCCCGTGCCTCCCGGTAGTCCGGATCGGAAAGGTAGACCCGGTAGAGGTAGCGGAAATCCTCCAGCGTCAGGGCATTGCGCGCCTTGCCCCACTTCGTCTCGCCGCCGCCGCTGGGCAGCGGCGGGATGGTGCGGGCGCCGCTGTCGCCCACCGTCTCGTAGATCTGGTCGCCCAGATGCAGCACGAAGTCGATGCCGTTCTCTCCGGCCGCCGCGTCCTGCTTCAGGAGGGTGCGGTAGGCGCCGTAGAAGCCGTCCTCGAAATTCTGACAGGAGACGAAGGCCAGCCGCACCGTGCGGTCCGCATCGGGCGCGGGTGCCGTCCGGGTACGCCCGGTGAACTCCGGCACCGCCCCGTCGGGGGCCACGAAGCGGTAATGATAGACGCGGTCCGGCCGCAGCCCGTCCACCAGGACGCGGACCGTGTGGTCGTGCTCCGGCCGCGCCGCGACCGTGCGCTCGACCACCACCGTGGCGAAGTCCGGCGTCTCCGAGACATGCAGGGTGAGATCCACCGGCCGCGCCGCGGCGGCGGGGTCCTTCGCCTCGACGCGGGTCCACAGCACCACCCGGTCCGGCATCGGGTCGCCCGAGGCGAGCCCCTGGGGGAAGTGGAAGCTCTCCCCCGCCGCGGCCAGCGCCGTGCGCAGGCCGGGCACGAGACCCGTCCCGGCCGTCACGGCGGTCATGGCGCCGGCGGCGAGCATGAGGTCGAGGAAGGACCGCCGGCTGAGGCCGCCGGTCCGGGTCTGGCTGGTCATGGTGCGGTTTCCCTTAGAACCGGGCGGAGACTTCGACGCCGTAGAAGCGCGGCGCGCCGGCGATGAAGGTCGGCACGCCGAAGGAGCCGCCGGTGTTGCCGGCGTCGATGATGTACTCGCGGTCGAAGGCGTTCTCGACGAAGGCCGTCAGGGTCCAGACACCGTCGGCCGACTGCACGCCGCCGCGCAGGTTCAGCAGGCCGTAGGCGCCCTGCTCGATGCCCGGCGTGTTGGCATCCTCGAAGAAGACCCGCGACTTGAAGGTGAAGGACGGGGTGAAGAAGACCTCCAGATTGTCGGCCACGGCATAGACCGCGTTGGCGCCGACGGAAGCCGCGTGCTTCGGCGTCAGGCGGAAGGTGTTGCCGCCCAGCTCCTGCTGCTGGCCGTTGGAGTCCTCGTCGTCGATCCGGGCGTTGATGTAGCCGTAGGTGGCGAACAGGGTGAGCCACTCCGTCGCCTGGGCGTTGAGCGCGACCTCGAAGCCGTAGGAGCGCGCCTCGCCGGCATCGTCCACCCGCACCTGGGCCGAGTTGGGGATCCGGACCGCGGTCTGGAAGTTGGAGTAGTCGTACCAGAAGGCGGACGCCTCGGCCGTCAGCCGGTCGTCCAGCAGGCTCAGCTTGCTGCCGGCCTCATAGCTCCAGACGATCTCGTTCTTCAGCACCTCACGGTTGGTCGCATCGACCTGGACGACGGCGGGACGGCGGCCACGGGAGACGCTGGCGTAGAACAGGCTGTCGGGGGTCGGCTGGTAGCTGGCGACCAGACGGCCGACGACGCTGTCGAAATCCTCGGACAGTTCGCGCCGGGGCACGTTCGGGAACAGGGCCGGCAGCAGGATGGCGGTCGGGCTGACCGACTGCACGAAGGCCGATTCCTGTTCCTCATGGGTGAAGCGGACGCCACCGGTCAGCGAGAATTCCTCGGTGACGTGATAGGTCGCGTCGGCGAAGGCCTCATAGGCCTTGTTGGTGCCGAAGTTGGTGAACTCACCCGTCGCCAGCGCCGGCAGCGGGAAGGGCAGCGGGTTGCCGGCCGAGCGCGGCAGCCCGAGCAGCGCCACCAGCGGGTTCAGCGTGCCGGCCGGGGTGATGATCGGGCCGAGGTTCGGGAACGGCAGCGCACCACCCGGATTGAAGATGGCGAGCTGGCGCTCGTCGGTGCGCAGCGGCACGCGCTGGAATCCGTCCTCGTAGAAGTAGCTGACGCCGGCGAAGCCTTCGAGCTTGTCGCCGATCTCATAGTTCAGCCGGAACTCCTGCGACCACTGCTTGCCCTGGGCGTCCTCGGCGAACTCCAGCAGGTAGGCCTGGGTGCCGTCGGCGTCGAACTCCTCCAGCGCGTTGAACTCGCGGTAGCCGGTGATGCTGGTCAGCATCAGGCTGTCGTTCAGCTCGTATTCCGCCGTCAGGGTCGCGTTGAACAGGCTGCGGTCGGTGCCCAGCTCGTCGCCGCGGTTGAGCTGCGCCGCCGTGAACGGGCTGGTGCTGCCGCCGGCCGGGGCGAAGCGCTTGTTCTTGAAGGAGGTGCCCGTGTAGTCGTCCTCCTGGTAGTTGACGACGCCAGTGACGGTCAGCGCGTCGTTCGGCACCACGAGGAAGGAGCCGCGGGCGGCCTGCACGCCCACGCCCATCAGCGCCTTGCTGCCGGCCAGGTTGTCGATGTAGCCGTCACGGTCGCGGGTGGTGCCGGCCAGACGCACGGCCACGCGGTCGTTGACCGGCAGGTTCACCGCCGCCTCCAGCCGGCGCTGGCCGTAGTTGCCGACGCTGCCCTCGGCCTTCACCTCCACCTCGTCCAGGGTGGGCTTGGCGGTGATGATGCTGACGGCACCGATCTGCGCGCCGCGGCCGAACAGGGTGCCCTGCGGGCCCTTCAGCACCTCCACCCGCTCCAGGTCGAACATCTCCACCACGGCGCCGCGGGCGCGGCTGGCCGGCACGCCGTCCACGAACACGGAGACGCGCGCCTCCTGCTGCGAGGAGCCGCTGTCGGAGGTGATGCCGCGGATCACGAAACCGGGATTGTTCGGGCTCTGCAACTGGATCTGCAAGCCGGGCACGTAGTCGGACAGCTTGTCGAGCTGGTCGATGCCGAGACGGTCGAGGAACTCACCCGAATAGGCGGTCAGCGCGATCGGCACGTCCTGCGCGCTCTGGGCGCGCTTCTGGGCGGTGACGATGATCTCCTCGATCTCCTGCGCACCGGCCGCGGCGGGAACCGCGGCGGCGACAAGGGCGGCACCCAGGAAGGGAAGGACACGGGAAACGACCGGTCGCGACATGGTTAAGGCCCCAGCGTGGAAGTGGTGAAGACGACTGTTCGTCGGGTTGCCGGACCCTTCCCGAATTCAGTGTCAGGACGCTGACACTCCAATGAACCTTTTGCGTTGCGGCGAAAGGGGGGCTTGCACTGCGTTTCCGGCGCCACAGGCCGGAAGGCGGCCGGATACGGTGAGGCAGCCGCTCTGCGGAAGGCCGCCGCCACTGTGCGGACCGGGCGTCACCACGCCGCGGACAGCGGCGGCGACCGTCACCGAACCTTCACGCGGGCTACATGCGGCGGACATGGCCGCCCTCTAGACCGGGCCGCATCCGACCCGGCGGGTCTTCTCCCCGGACCCGGTGTTCCTCGATCCGCCCCCGTCGGCCGCCGCGGACGGCCCTCCCAGACAGGCTTACGACCATGACGTCCTGGCACCGCCCGCGGCTGACGGCCGCCCTGCTGCTGTCCGCCCTGTCCCTTCCCGCCCCCGCCCTGGCCCAGGAAGCCCCCGCGCTACAGGGCGGTACGGCCGGTACGGCAGCCGACAAGGCGGCTGTCCGCCAGGACATCGAGGAGATCATCATCACGGGGACGATCGCCTTCCGGAACCGCACCACCGACCCGAACCCGGTGCTGTCCTACGACCTGGAGTATTTCCAGCGTTTCGAGCCGGTCTCGGTGGGTGAGATGCTGAAGCGGGTGCCGGGCGTCACCTTCACCTCGGACGTGCTGGAGTACGACGCCGTGCAGATGCGCGGCCTGCCGGCGGGATACACCCAGGTTCTCATCAACGGCCGCGCCGCACCGGGCGGCGAAGCCGACCGCAGCTTCTTCGTGGACCGCATCCCGGCCGAACTGGTGGAGCGGGTGGAGATCGTCCGCGCCCCGCGCGCCGACCAGCCCAGCGAGGGCGTGGCCGGCACGCTGAACGTCATCACGAAGGACAGCGCCAGATTCGCGGGCGGTTTCGCCAAGGTGGGCGCGCTGATCAACGATGACGGCAAGCTGCGGCCGTCGGCCGCCGTGGCCTATGCCGATACCCTGCGCAGCGGCGACACCTCCTACTGGGTGGCGCTGAACTATCAGGGGCGGCGCAACCCGAAGGAAAAGGTCACGGACTTCTACGACGGCGATTTCGAGGAATTCACCGGCCGCGAGTTGCAGTCCGACACCCGCGACGGCGTCGATATCTCCGCCAACGGCGAGCTGACGACGGTGCTCGGCGGTGGCTCGCTGCGGCTGTTCGGTCTGGTCGTGGACACCGACCGCGACGAGGACGAAACCTCCCTGACCTACGAGGGCGACAGCCCGGCGGCGCTGGAGCTGGACGAGGTGGAGATCCAGCGCGAGCGCATCGGCCAGCGCAGCTATGCCCTGGGAGCCGAGGCCACCCTGCCGCTGGGCACGGGCGAGCTGGGGCTGGCCACCGGCTGGTCGGGCTACCGTGAGGACACGACGGCCGAGACCGATGAGGGCGACACCGTCGCGGAGGCCGGGCTGGTCGAGCGGGAGAGCCTGGATACAGACGATGACGAGGTCACCGGCACCGTCAGCTACCGTTTCGGCCCGGAAGGCTTCCGCACCAAGCTGGGCGTCGACCTGCTGCACAAGAAGCGGGACAATGCCGAACGCACCTTCGAGATCGACGGCGGCGACGTCGAGGAGAAGACCCCGCCGGGGGCCATCTACACGATCGAGGAGACGCGCATCGACCCCTATGCCCGCCTGTCGCTGGACCTGACAGACCGCGTCATGCTGGACCTGGGCGCCCGCTACGAGATGACCGACCGTGACGTGGACAGCGACGGCGAGGACGGCTCGCACGAGTCGAAGAACCTGAACCCGTCGGCGCACCTGCGCTACAACCCGACGGCGTCCGACCACTTCCTGCTGTCGCTCGCCCGCACCGTCCGCCGGCCCGACTACGACCTGCTGGCACCCTACCGCCAGGAGGAGGAACCGGCGGACGATGACGAGCTGATCGGCAACCCGTCGCTGGCGAACGAGATGGCCTGGGGCATCGACGTCGGCTATGAGCGCCAGATCGGCCGACGCGGCATCTTCGGCGTCAACGTTTTCTACCGCGACGTCACCGACGTCATCGAGCTGGTCAATACCGGCGAGGCGGCGGAGGCCGGCGGCAGCGTCTACCAGGCGCGCAACATCGGCGACGGCGAGACCTGGGGCGTCGAGGCGGACCTGTCGCTGCCGCTGGACTTCGCGGGCCTGCCGGACACGGGCGTGTTCGCCAACTACACCTGGCTGGACAGCAGCGTCACCGACCCCTTCACGGGCGAGGACCGCCGCTTCAACAACCAGCCCCGCCATGTCTACAATGTGGGCTTCATCCAGACCCTGCCGTCCTGGGACGTGAGCTTCGGCGCCTCCCTCTCCGGCCGCAGCGGCGCCGAGGAGTCCTCCCTGGACGAGACGATCGACCTGCGCTACGGCCAGGAACTGGAGGCCTTCATCGAAAAGCGGTTCGCGGAGCGCTTCGTGCTCCGCCTGACCGGCACCAACCTGCTGAACCGCAAGAAGAAGGAGGATTTCCGCTTCTTCGACGGCAACTCCGTCGCGGAGATGCTGGAAGCCCGCCGCACCGGCGACGTGGACGAGGCCGAGAAGGAGCGGGAGGAATCCGGTGCGCTGTTCCAGGTCACCCTGCGCGCCGCCTTCTGAGATCTCCCGCACGAGAGGACCGGAAACGACGATGCCCCGCCTGCCCTTTCCCGCCGCCCCCGTCCTGGCCCTGCTGCTTCTGGCCGGGGTCGCCTGCGCCGCGCCCACGGCACCGGTCAGCACCGTGCAACCGGCCCTGGAGACCGCGCCCGGGTTGCCGGACACCCCCGACGAGGCGGACGCCGACGATCCCGCCGTCTGGCTGCACCCGACCGATCCCGCCCGCAGCCTGATCATCACGGCGGTGAAGGATGCCGGGCTGCGGGTCTACGACCTGCAAGGCCGGCTGGTGCAGCGGGTCGAGGCCGCCAGGGCGGGCGCCGACGGGCTGCCGGGCCGCTACAACAATGTGGATGTCGCCTACGGTCTGGCCCTGCCGGGTGGCGGCAGCATGGACGTGGCCGTGGCCAGCGACCGCGGCCGCGACCGGATCATGGTCTGGCGCATCGATCCGGACTCGCCCGCGACGCCGCTGGCCGACATCACCGATCCGGACCAGCCGCGGGTGTTCCCGACCCGCCGCGCCCCCGACGGCAGCGGCGAGATCGCCAATCCCGCCACCGACCAGCGCAGCGCCTACGGCCTGACCACCTGGAAGGGGCCGGACGGGCACCGGGTCATCGTCGCCCAGCGCAAGGAGGCCCGGCTGGTCGAGCACAGGCTGGTCGTCAATCCCGACGGCACGGTGGGCCATGTCCGTCTGCGCCACTGGGATTTC
This sequence comes from Rhodocista pekingensis, assembly GCF_042665545.1. Lineage (NCBI taxonomy): Bacteria > Pseudomonadati > Pseudomonadota > Alphaproteobacteria > Rhodospirillales > Azospirillaceae > Rhodocista > Rhodocista pekingensis. The sequence continues at coordinate 247,346 of NZ_JBHTCM010000028.1, forward strand.
CCCTACAGCCATCGCGGCCAGTCCCTGACCGCCGAGGACGACCACGACCCCGCCCGGGACTGGCAGCCGCAGTTCGAGGGGCTGGTCGTGGATCAGGAGCGCGGCATCCTGTTCGCCGGGCAGGAGGATGTCGGGCTCTGGCGCGTGGACCTGAAGACGGGCGCGGCCGACGCGGCCCCGTTCCATGAGACCCGCGGGTCGATCCGCTCCCCGTTCGACAACCGGGCCAGCCGGGTGGCGCGCGACGTGGAGGGGCTGGCGCTCTACTACGGGCCGGAGGGAACCGGCTATCTGGTCGCCTCCAGCCAGGGCGATGCCCATGGCGACGGGACGGCCCCGGACCCGGAGGGCCTGGACGACACCTTCGCCGTGTTCGAGCGCGGCGGGGACAACCGCTATCTCGGGTCCTTCCGCATCGTCGCCGGGAACGGGGTGGACGGCGTGCAGGAGTGTGACGGGGCGGAGATCGTCAGCTATGCCCTGCCGGGCTTCCCCGATGGCCTGATGGTCGTGCAGGACGGCTACAACGACGACCTGAACGGCCTGTCCGGCGAGCCGGAGGCGACGAATTTCAAGTATGTGGACTGGAAGGCCATCGCGGGCAGCTTCGACCCGGCCCTGATGGTGACGCCGCAGGCCTGGAGCCCGCGCAGCACCCGCTGACACCGGCCGGGGCGGCCGCAGGACCGAGGGTTCCCTCCCCGCTGCACCATACCGACCTGTAAGGCCCGGTCTCCGCAAGGAGGCCGGGCCTTACGCTTTCCAGGACCGGCGCCGCACCCGTTCCGGGCCGATCACAGCCGCCATCCGATCAGGCACCCTCTTTCGGTCAGGTTGAAGACCTGACCGCGACCGGTATTTCCAGTCAGGGCCCCCCGATTAAAAGATCCTGAAGCACCTGCCCCGTCCAGGGCGGGCACCGGGAGGTTTCATAGCCGAACTTATCCAGTTTTTTAACCATATACCTATACCAAATAGAAACATCTTCTGGTCGGGGCACACCCATACTGGATATCACCCGGTTTCCGTCGGGCCGTCAGCGCCGTAATCAAGGGATCAGCATGGACAAGTATCTTTCTCGGGTCACCGTCGGCCAGCGGCTCGTTCTTCTGATCGCCGTCCTGGTTCTCGCCCTGGCGGGAACGACGACGGCCGATCTGTTCTCTTCGCGTCGGCAGGCATTCGACAGCCGCCAGGATCTGGTCCGCTCCATGGCGGAATCCGCCCGCAGCATCGTCGCCAGCTTCCATGCCGCCGCCCGGCGGGGCGAGGTCACGGAGACGGAGGCGAAGGCTGCCGCCCTGGCGGCGCTGGGCGCCATGCGCTACGGCGACGGCGACTACATCTGGGTCAACGACCGCCAGCCGCGCATGGTCATGCACCCGATCAAGCCGGAGATGAACGGCACCGATCTGGCCGGCACGAAGGACGCCGAAGGCAAGCTGCTGTTCATGAACATGCTGGCCGCGACCGAAGGGGGAAAATCCGGCTTCGTGGACTATCTGTGGCCGAAGCCGGGCCAGAGCGAACCCGCCGAGAAGATCTCCTTCGTCACCTCCTTCGAACCCTGGGGCTGGGTGGTCGGCACCGGCCTCTATGTGGATGACGTGCAGGCCCGGTTCCTGGCCGAAGCCAAGGCGGTCGCCCTGCTGACCGCCCTGATCCTGCTGGTGGCCGGGGCCGCCGGTTATGTGCTGATCCGCTCCATCCGGCAGCCGCTGGAGCGCACGACCACGGCCGTGCGCCGGCTGGCGGACGGCGACCTGGACGTGCAGATCGTGGATGCCGACCGCAAGGACGAGATGGGCGAGATCGCCCGGGCGCTGGAGGTCTTCCGCCGCAATGCCCGCGAGGCGCGGCGGCTGGAGAACGCGGCGGCGACCGAGCGCGCCATCCGCGAACGCCGCCGCGCCGCGCTGGAGCAGCATACGGCCGACCTGAACGCCGCCGTCTCCGGCGTGCTTCAGGGGCTGTCCGGGGCGGCCACCGACATGCAGGGCACCGCCCGCAGCATGTCCGACACGGCCGGCCGGACCCGCGACCAGGCCAGCGACGTGACCACCAATGCCGCCCAGAGCGCCGAGAACCTGACCACCGTTGCCGCCGCGACGGAGGAGATGCTGTCGTCGATCCAGGAGATCGGCCGGCAGGTCGAGGAGGCCCGCCGCGTGGCGAACGAGGCGGTGGACGAGACCGAGCGCACCGACACCATCATGCGCGGGCTGGTGGATGCCGCGGCCCAGATCGGCGACGTGCTGAAGCTGATCACGGAGATCGCCGCCCGCACCAACCTGCTGGCGCTGAACGCCACGATCGAGGCGGCGCGGGCGGGGGAGGCCGGCAAGGGCTTCGCCGTCGTGGCCGGCGAGGTCAAGACCCTGGCCAACCAGACCGCCAGGGCGACGGAGGAGATCAGCGCCAAGATCCAGGCCGTGCAGGCCGCGACGGGACAGGCATCCGGCTCCCTGACCCAGATCTCGGGGATCATCGGGCGCATGGACCAGATTTCCTCCTCCATCGCGGCGGCCATCGACGAGCAGTCGGCGACGACCCAGGAGATCGTGCGCAACGTCCAGAACGCCAGCGGATCGACCGCCCAGGTCACCGCCCTGATCGGCGACGTGTCGCGCGCCGCACGGGACACCGGCACGGCTTCCGATCAGGTGCTGGCGGCGACCGGCGACCTGGCGCGGCAGGCCGAGAGCCTGCGCCACGAGGTCGAGAGCTTCATGCAGCAGATGGAAGGGGCCGGCGACCAGCGCAACTACGAGCGGGTCCCCTGCGCCCTGGAGATCAGCATCTCCTGCGGCGAGCGGACGGTACCCACGAAGACGCTGTATCTGTCCATCGGCGGGCTGGCGACGCCCGACGTGCTGCCCGGAGCGCAGCCTGGGCTGGGGGTCACCATCGGCTTCGGCCAGCGGCAGGTCGCAGCGCGCATCGCGCGGGTCGAGTCCGGTACGATCGCCTATACCTTCTCGCTGGCGGGCGACGCGGCCGGGCAGGCCTTCATCGACGCCCTGGTCGAGCGCCAGCGCGACAACCGCACGGCGGCCTGACCCGGCTGCGGGTGTCCGGACGGGGTGGACCGCCCACCCCGTCCGGGCCCGGCTTACTTGTAGTAGCCGACGGCGCAGACCTGATCGTCGACCTTGGTGACGTAGGTGACCTTCTGCACCGGCTCCGTCTCACCGGGGCGCGGCCACATGTAGCTGACCTCAGAGATCTTGCCCTCGGCCGCCGTGCCGTAGATCTCTTCCCCCAGCGCCTTGCCGGTCTTGTCCTTCAGGTCGCGCAGGCTCTTGCCCGTCAGGGACGGGTGTGCGGTGAACAGGCCGTCCGGCCCGCCGCAGAAGGGGTAGAGGTCGCGGTCCTTGAATCCGCCCTCGCCCTGGGCGAACTGGCGGAGCGCCTTGTCCTTGTCCTGCTGGATCGCCGTAACGGCACGCTCCAGCATCGCCTTCGCCTCCTCCGCGGTGCCGAAGTCGGCGGCGCGGGCGCCGACAGCCGCGAACAGCAGGGTGATGACCAGTCCGATACGCATGGGCACTTTCATCGGGACCTCCCGGTGGCCGTTGTTCTGAAGGTTCGACGCCTGATGGCGACAGACTCTTATGGACAGCTCTTACGGACAGGCTCTGGTGGACTGCGCCGTGACCCGCCTGCGGCTGGACGGCGCCCCACGGTCAGGAACCGGCGGCCCGGTCCGCCCGCTCCCGGACGGCCCGGCATGCAACCGGGGCGCGTGAACGGGAGTTCCATGGGCAGGCGCCGGGGCAGGTTCCTGGCCTGGGAATCGACCCATGCGGGCACGGTTGCTGTCAACAGGAAACCCACTCGCCGGGCGGGGAATCCGGACGCAGGACGGATTCCCGGGCGACCTCCCTGGAGCGACCGGCCCGCCACGTCTTCCGGTCAGCTCCCGGAGAAATTGCCGGAATCTTAATGTTCATGACGCGACAGTGAAGTACCCATAATGGATGCGACCACGACCGCTTTCCCCATACCCGCGTAACGCAGCCTTCCCGCCTGCCGCACCGATGATGCGCTCCGCCCTCGCCGGTTTCTCTGCCACGATCCCCGATCCAGGACCTTGCCCATGACGCTGACCCAGAAAATTCTCGCCCCGGTCGCCATCCTGTCGCTCGTCGCCGCCATCATCGCCGGATCGGCGTTCCTGAGCCTGGACCGGATCGGCGGGGCGGTGACGCAGATGAAGGCGCAGAGCAATCTGGTGATCGCCGCCTCGGAACTGCGCAGCACCAGCCGCGCCCTGCAACGCGACGCGCTCAACCTCGTGTTCGAACCGGCGGAGAACCGGCAGGCCATCGCCGAGCGATTCAACAGGCGTCTCGCCTCCATGTCGGAGCAGACCGCGGCCATCGAGACGCGCTTGACCGCGGCGGAGGCGCGTTTCGCCCCCTTGCAGCGCGACGTGGTCGCCGCCCTGATCCAGGTCCGGGACGCGGCCCTGTCAGGCGATACCGCCGGCGCGCATGATCTGTTCAAGACGAAGGTCCGGTCGGCGGAGCGGGCCGCGTCCGAACTGACTGACCCGATGATCGAGGACGGCATCAAGCGGGTCGCCGAACTGGAGACCTCGCTGGCCGAGACCAGCGCCATGGAAACCTGGATCATGGGCACGGTCGCCCTGGTGGGCATCCTGGCCGGTCTCGCTGTCTCGCTGCTGGTGGCCCAGCGTGGCGTCATCCGGCCCGTGGACCGGGTGACCGAGGCGATGACGAAGCTCCAGGCCAAGGACTACGACTTCGAGCTGCCCGACCATGGCCGCAGCGATGCCATCGGCGGCATGGCCCGGGCCGTCATGGTGTTCCGCGACGCGATGCGCCGGGCCGACGAGCTGGAAGCCGAACAGCGCCGCGAGCAGGAGCGGCGGAACCGGCAGTCCGCGCGCCTCACCGCCCAGGTCAAGGACTTCGTGGACGGCATGAACGCCATCACCGACGAACTGGCGCGGGAATCGGGAATGCTGAAGGCCGACGCGGATTCCCTGGCCGCCGCCGCCGGCCGCACGGCGCAGATGACGGAGGAGGCGACGACGGCGACCGAACGCACGGCCAGCAACGTGCAGACGGTGGCCGCGGCGACGGAGGAGCTGTCCGCCTCCATCCATGAGATCAGCGCCCGCGCCGGGGAGACGGCCGCCCGTTCCACCGAGGGCGCCAATCAGGCGAAGGAGACGGCCGAGCGCGTGGCCCGGCTGCGCGACACGGTGGCCGAGATCGGTCAGGTTGTGGACATCATCAACGGGATCGCGGCCCAGACCAACCTGCTGGCGCTGAACGCCACCATCGAGGCCGCCCGCGCCGGGGAAGCCGGCAAGGGCTTCGCCGTCGTGGCGCACGAGGTCAAGTCGCTGGCCACCCAGACCGCCAAGGCGACGGAGGAAATCCGTGCCCAGGTGGAGGGGGTGCAGGGCGCCACGGTGGACGCCGCCGCCGCCATCGAGCGGATCGTCGGCCTGATCGGCGACATCAGCGCCATGACCGGCGCCATCGCCGCCGCCGTCGAGGAACAGTCGGCCGTGACCAACGAGATCACCCGCAGCATCCAGGGGGCCGCCAGCGGCACGGAGACGATCCGGATGGAGGTCCACCAGCTCCACGCCACGGCCAGCGACACGGGCAGCGTCGCCGGCCGGGTGAACGGGGCCGCGTCCGATCTGGCCGGGCGCTCCGACGCGGTACGCAGCCGGGTCCGTGCCTTCGTCACGGAGCTGTCGACGGACACCGGCGACCGGGCGGCGGGGTAACGGAACCGCCCGGCGGGTCCGGCCGCCTCCCGGCCGGACCTGTCAGGAAATTCATGCGGCGGACAGGCCGGCGTCGCGCGGGCCGTCGCAGGGTGCCTTCCCCGGTCGCCGGAAGGCTTCCCCGCCATGCCGCACAGTGCTGATACCACCCTGCCCGCCGCCCCCGATGTGAAGGGCGCGGGTCCCCTCCTCCCCCTGCTCCGCCGCCTGCTGCCCTGGGCCGTCGCCCTCCTGGTCGCCTCGCTGGCCATCGTCGCCGCGGGCCGGCTGCGCGCGGAGTTCGACCTCGCCGCCCTGGGCCGGGAGGTGGCGACCCTGCCGGCCGCGGCCCTGGCCGGCTGCGTCCTGCTGACGCTCGCCAGCTACACCACCCTGGTCGGCTACGACCTGTCCGCCCTGCGCTGGATCGGGGCACGGCTGCCCCTGGCGCGGGCCGCCATGGGCAGCTTCATCGGATTCGCCTTCAGCAACACGCTGAGCTTCACGGCCTTCAGCGGCGGCGCCATCCGTTACCGCCTCTACACCACCGCCGGGCTCTCGGGCATGCAGGTGGCCAAAGCGGTGTTCTTCCTCAGCACCGCCTTCATGGTCGGAATCAGTCTGGTCGGCAGCGTCGGGCTCTGGCTGGCGCCGGAGCGCGCCGCGGCGGTGCTGCACCTGCCGCCCGCCGCGGTCCGGACGCTGGCGATGGTGGTGGCCGTGAGCCTCCCGGTCCTGCTGCTGGCGGCCGCCCTGTGGCGCCGGCCGCTGGTCCTGTTCGGCCGCGAGATCACGCTGCCCGGATCGAAGCTGCTGCTGATGCAGCTCGTCATCTCAACGACCGACATCGCCTTTTCCGCAGGCGCGCTCTATGTGCTGCTGCCGGCCGACACGCCTGTCGGCTTCGCCGCCTTCGCCGGTGTCTACTGTGCCGCGATCGTGCTGGGGCTGCTGAGCCACCTGCCCGGCGGCATCGGGGTGTTCGACGGCATCATGGTGCTGGCGCTTGCCGATGCCGTGCCGGCAGAGCGCATGGGGGCGGCGCTGCTGGTCTACCGCGCCGTCTATTACCTGCTGCCGCTGCTGGCGGCGGTGGCCCTGCTGGCCGGACACGAGGGCCGGGCCCTGCGCGACCGCCTGCCGCTCGCGGAGCTGCGCCGCCGGACCGCGGGCGCGCTGCGGCTGGGGCGGGGCGCGCTGCCCGCCGCGGCGGCCGCGGTGGCGGTGGCGGCGGGGATCGTGCTGCTGGTCTCGGGCGCGCTGCCGGCGGTGCCGGGGCGCGTGCATGCCGCGGCGGCACTGGTCTCCCTGCCGGTGGTGGAGGTGTCGCACATCCTGAACAGCGTCGTCGGGCTGGGCCTGGTCCTGATCGGCCGTGGCCTCTACCAGCGGCTGGACAGCGCCTGGACCCTGACCATGGGGCTCCTGGGCGCCGGCGTCGTGCTGAACCTGCTGAAGGGCCTGGACTGGGAGGAGGCGGTGATCCTGGCCGGCTGCGCCGCGATCCTGTGGGCGGCGCGCGAGGAGTTCTACCGCCGGGGCTCCCTGACCGATGTGCGGCTGACCCCCGGCTGGGTGCTGGGCAGCGCCGGGCTGGTGGCAGGAGCCGTGGTGCTGACCCTGTTCGCTTTCGAGCATGTCGAGTACCGCGACGCGCTCTGGTGGCAGGTCGCCACCACCGCCGACGCGCCGCGCAGCATGCGCGCCCTGGTGGCGACGGGGGTGGCACTGCTGGGCCTGTCGCTGCATGCCCTGCTGCGGCCCGCCCCGCGGACGACGCCGCGCCCCGACGCGGCGACGGTGGAGCGCGCCGCGGCCCTGCTGCCGACCTCCCCCCGCACCGAGGGGAACCTCGTGCTGCTGGGCGACAAGGCCGTGCTCTTCAACGAGGCCGGTACGGGGTTCCTGATGTACGGCGTCAGGGGACGGAGCTGGGTCGCCATGGGCGACCCGGTCGGCCCGGTGGAAACCTGGCCCGATCTGGTCTGGTCGTTCCGTCAGATGGTCCACCGCCACGGCGGGCAGGCCGCCTTCTACCAGGTCCGCCCGGAATCCCTGCCGCTCTACCTGGATGCCGGGCTGCTGCCCGTGAAGATCGGGGAGGAGGCGCGCGTGCCGCTGGCCGGCTTCGACCTGGAGGGGCCGGAGCGGCGCGACCTGCGCTATGCCGTGCGCAAGGGCGGGCGCGACGGGCTGAGCTTCGCCCTGGTCGGACGCGATGAGGTGCCGGCGCTCCTGGACGAGCTGCGCGCCGTGTCGGACGCCTGGCTGGCCGGACGCAAGGTGCGCGAGAAGGGCTTTTCCGTCGGCTGGTTCGACCCGGATTATCTGGGCCGTTTCGATCATGCGGTGGTGCGCCACGAGGGGCGGATCGTCGCCTTCGCCAACCTCTGGGCCGGGGCGCCGGGTGGCGAGCTGAGCGTGGACCTGATGCGGCACCGGCCCGACGCGCCTCCCCTGACCATGGACTTCCTGTTCGCGCACCTGATGCTGTGGGGGGCCGGAGCCGGCTTTTCCTGGTTCAACCTGGGAATGGCGCCGCTCTCCGGCCTGACCGGGCGGCCGCTGGCGCCGCTCTGGCACCGGCTGGGCGCCTTCGTCTTCACCCGTGGCGAGCCCTTCTACGGCTTCCGCGGGCTGCGCCAGTACAAGGAGAAGTTCCACCCACGCTGGGAGCCCCGCTACCTCTGCTCCCCCGGCGGGCTGGCCCCGGCCACCATCCTGGCCGACGTGGCCGCCCTGGTGGCGGGCGGGCTGGACGGCACCATCGGGAAGTGACGGGCGCACGGCGATGAGACGGAGACTGCGGGCCGCGGCCCTGCTGACGGGCACCCTGCTGGCGCTGGGCGCCGCCCTCGCGTTGGTCACCGGTCTGACGCCCCCCAGCCTGACGGACTCCCGCCTGACGGGCCCTGCCCGCGCCCCGCTCAGACTGGACGGCGGGGAGGCGGGCACGCTCCGCCTCTACGGGCCGTCGGGCGCCGTCGGCCGGGTCGTCGTCGCCCTGTCGGACGGGACCGGCTGGGACAGCGCGGATGACGGCATGGCGCGGGCGCTGGCCGGGGACGGCGCCCTGGTGGCGGGCATCGACCTGCGGGAGATGGCGGCGGCGCTGAACCACCAGACCGACGGCTGCCACTGGATCTCCGGCAAGCTTGAGGCGGTGAGCCGGCTGGCGCAGCAGCATGAGGGGCTGCCGCACTATCTGACGCCCGTGCTGCTGGGAAGGGGGGCCGGCGGCATGGTGGCCTACGGGGCGGCGGTGCAGGGGCTGGGCGGCATGTTCGCCGGCGCCCTCGCCCTCCGCCCGGGCGCGACGATGCCCTTCGTGGCGCCGATCTGCCTGGGCGTGGACAGCGTGGCCGTGCCGGGCGGCCGGCGTTACCCCCCGCTCGACCGGCAGGAGACGCCGGTGACCCTGCTGGAAGCCGGGGCGGAGAGCGTCGCCGGCCGCGGCATCGAGCGGCTGAAGGGAGCCGCGGACATGGCCGACCTGCGCCGCCGGGTCGCCGCCCTGGCCCCGGCGCAGGAGGATGGTGCCGCCGCCGGGGATCTGCCGGTGGTGGAACTGCCGGCGGAGCGGCCGGGCGACACGCTGGTGCTGTTCTGGTCGGGCGACGGCGGCTGGCGCGACATCGACGCGACCATCGGGGAAGCCCTGGCGGCGGCCGGGGTGCCGGTGCTGGGCATCGACAGCTTCAGCTACTTCTGGCACCGCCGCAGCCCCGCCGAGGTCGCGCGCGACATGGAGACGTTGATCCGGCGGCAAGGCGCGCGCTGGGGCGCGCGGCGCGTGGTCCTGATCGGGTTCAGCTTCGGCGCGGCCATCCTGCCGGCCGCCGTCAACGCTCTGCCGGCGGAGACCCGCGCGCAGGTCGACGCGCTCTGGCTGCTGTCGCCCGACCGCAACGCGGACTGGGAGATCAACGTGGCCGCCTATCTGGGCGGCGACGGCGACGGCGCCTCCCCCGTCGCACCCGAACTGGCGGGCTTGCGCGGCCTGCCGGTCCACTGCGTCCTTGGCAGTGCGGAGTCGGCGGACAGTCTCTGCACCGATCCCGGGGCGACGGGGCTGATCCCCCTGGAACTGCCCGGCGACCACCATTTCGACGGCGACTACGAAGCCGTCGTGCAGGCGATACTGGCGTCCTTGCGCAGCCGGCAGCACGCGCCCGTCGGCGCAGGATGAAGACCGGACTGGAAGCGCCTCTCTTCCGGCGGGAAGATGGAAACGGCCGGATGGCGGCGGAAACGTGACGATGGGCGCGATGCGAGTGACGGGAACGGAACCCCCCTGCTGGTCGGAACCGGCCGATGCGGTGGCCAAGAGGGCGGGCAGCGGGCGGGACGGGCTGACGGCCGCGGAAGCCGCGGCCCGGCTCGCTGCCACCCGGCGGCGGGGGAGCGGTGACAGTGCGCTGCTCGCGGCGCTACGGCTGTTCCTGCGCCAGATCCTCAGCCCCCTGGTGCTGATCCTGCTGTTCGGGGCCGGCGTTTCCGCCGTGCTGGGCGACTGGATGGACACCGGCATCATCCTGGCCATCGTGCTGGGCAGCGCGCTGCTGAGCTTCACGCAGGAGTTCCGGGCCTCGGCCGCCGTGGCGAAACTGCGCCAGCGCCTCTCGCTCAAGGCGACCGTCCTGCGCGACGGCCGACCCGTCAGGATCGACGCGACGGAGGTGGTGGCAGGCGACGTGGTGCTGCTGTCCGCCGGCAACCTGGTCCCGGCCGACGGCATCGTGCTGGAAGCCAAGGACCTGCTGGTGGCGGAGGCGGCGCTGACCGGCGAGTCCTTCCCGGTGGAGAAGCAGCCCGGCGTGCTGCCGGCGGCGACCGAACTGGGCGCCCGGAGCAACTGCCTGTTCCAGGGCACCTCCGTCCGCTCCGGCACCGGCCGCCTGCTGGTCGTCGCCACGGGCGACGCCACGGAACTGGGGCGGATCGGCTTCCGGCTGCGCACCGCCCCGCCGGAGACGGACTTCGCCCGCGGCCTGCGCCGCTTCGGCATCATGCTGACGCAGGTGATGCTGGTCATCGTCGTCCTGGTGCTGACGATGAACCTGCTGCGCGACCGCCCCCTGGCGGAGACGCTGCTGTTCGCCGTGGCGCTGGCCGTGGGGCTGTCGCCCGAGCTGCTGCCGGCCATCGTGTCGGTGACTCTGTCGGCCGGCGCCCGCGCCCTGGCCCGCACCGGGGTCATCGTCCGCCGCCTGGAGGCGATCGAGAACCTGGGCAGCATGGACGTCCTCTGCACCGACAAGACGGGGACCCTTACCGAGGGCATCGCCCGGCTGGACCGGACGCTGGACCCGGACGGCGCCCCGTCGGACGAGGTTCTCCGCCTCGCCTTCCTGAACGCGGCCTTCGAGACGGGGATCGAGAATCCGCTGGATGCCGCGATCATGGAGGCCGGCAGGGAGCACGGGCTGGATGCCGCCGGCTGGCACAAGATCGACGAGATCCCCTACGACTTCGTGCGGCGGCGCCTGACGGTGGTCGTGACCGCGGCCGGGGATGGCCCGGACAGCCACCTGCCGGACAGTCACCTCATCGTCACCAAGGGAGCGGTCGAGCCGGTGCTGGACTGCTGCACCGCCATCGGCCTGGAGGCGCCGCGGCCGCTGGATGACGACGCCCGGGCGGCGATCCTGGAGCGGTTCCAGCGCCTGGGCGGCGACGGGTACAGGGTGCTGGCGCTGGCCGCGCGGCGGGTCCCTGCCCGGGCCGCCTACGGCCACGGGGACGAGGTGGAGATGGCCTTCCTGGGCTTCCTCCTGCTGCGCGACCCGCCGAAGCCCGATGCGGCGGCAACGCTGGACGACCTGCACCGGCTGGGCGTGCGGACCAAGATCATCACCGGCGACAACCGCCACGTCGCGGCCAGTCTGGCCCGGGAGGTCGGGCTGGACCCGGCGGCGCTGCTGACCGGCGCCGACCTGGACCGCCTCTCCGACGATGCCCTGTGGCACCGGGCGCCGCGCACCGACCTGTTCGCGGAGGTCGATCCGCAGCAGAAGGAGCGGATCATCCGGGCCCTGCGGCGGGCCGGCCATGTCGTCGGCTACATGGGCGACGGCGTGAACGATGCGCCGGCGCTGCACGCCGCCGACATCGGCATCTCCGTCGACGGTGCGGTGGACGTGGCGCGGGAGAGCGCCGACATCGTGCTGCTGCGACCGGACCTGGGCGTGCTGCGCCAGGGCATCGAGGACGGGCGGCGCACCTTCGCCAACACCCAGAAGTACATCGCCATCACCGTCAGCGCCAATTTCGGCAACATGCTGAGCATGGCCGTCGCGTCGCTGGTGCTGCCGTTCCTGCCCATGCTGGCGAAGCAGATCCTGCTGAACAACTTCCTGTCCGATTTTCCCTCCGTCGCCATCTCCACCGACCGCGTGGACCCCGAATCGATCCGCCGGCCGCCCCGCTGGAGCATCCGGGAAATCCGACGCTTCATGCTGGTCTTCGGCATTGTCAGCAGCCTGTTCGACGTCCTGAGCTTCGCCCTGCTGCTGCTGGTCTTCGAGGCGTCCGAACCGCTGTTCCAGACCGGCTGGTTCTTCGTCTCGCTGCTGACGGAACTGATGGTGGTGCTGGTGCTGCGCACCCGTCGCCCGGCCTTCGGGAGCCGGCCGGGACTGCTGCTGCTGGCCTCCACCCTCGCGGTCGCCGGTCTGGCGGTCGCCATCCCCTATGTCGGCTGGCTGGCCGGCCCGCTGGGCTTCGTCCCGCTGCCGCCGGCGCTGCTGGCCGCGCTGCTGGGCGTGGTGGCGCTCTATGTGGCGGCGACGGAAGCGGCCAAGCGACGCTTCTACCGGGCAGATCCCTGACAGCGCGGGATGCGACATTCCGACGCTTCCGGCTGCAACAAATCCCGTTTACCTACGGGTAACACACCTCACATACATTAGCATTCAAGGACTTCTGACGCGCCGGGACCCCGCTCCCGGGCGCCGGGGCAGAGACCGTAGACTTCCGGTGACCTGAATGGGCACAGCTCATGCGCCGTCGTTCGTGACCGCGGACGACCCCTGGGTCGGACTGAACGGCGGGCTGGAGGCCCAGCTCGCCGGACTGCATCGGGAGATCAGGGCGAAGCCGGAGCTGGCGACGATCGACCGCATCGCCGTGGCGGTCCACGACTCCGCCTCGGGCCGGCTGCGGACCTTCGTCGAGTCCAACATCGGCTCCCGGCCGTTCGACCGATTCTCCGACCGGCTGGAGCTGCATCCCACCCTGGCCGCCGTCGCCACGACCGGCATCCCCTTCATCAACAACGCCATCGGTGGCGATCCGGCAGGCGGCGATGGGCTGAACGACCGGCTGCGCTCGCTCGGTCTGCGCTCCCGCTACATCGTCCGCATCCACCGGTCGGGCACGCTCTACGGCTTCATCTTCTTCAATTCCGGCCGGCCCGGCTTCTTCACGGAGGCGACGGTGGCGGCGCTCACCCCCTACCGCCGCCTGATCGACGTGCTGGTGGTCGGCACGCTGACCAGCCAGCGCACCATGCTGGCCGCCGTCCGCTCGGCGCTCCAGGTCAGCCATTACCGCAACGAGGAGACGGGCGCCCACCTGGACCGCATGAGCCGCTACGCCGAGCTGATCGCCCAGACCCTGGCCGCCCGCTATCTGCTGTCCGACGAGTTCGTGGAGTACGTGCTCCAGTACGCGCCGCTGCACGACATCGGCAAGGTCGCCGTGCCCGACCACATCCTGCTGAAGCGGGGCAAGCTGCTGCCCGAGGAATACGAGGTGATGAAGACCCATGTCGCCAAGGGCGTGGAGATCATCGACGCCATGATCCACGACCACGGGCTGGAAGCGCTGCCGTACCGCGACCTGCTGCGCAACGTCGTGGCCCATCACCACGAATGCTATGACGGCAGCGGCTATCCGCACGGGCTGGCGGGCGAGGCCATCTCGCTGGAGGGGCGGATCGTCGCCGTGGCCGACGTGTTCGACGCCCTGACCTCGCAGCGCCCCTACAAGGAAGCCTGGAGCAACGACACGGCGGCCGCCTTCCTGCGGGCGCAGGCGGGCCGCCGCTTCGACCCCGCCTGCGTCGAGGCGCTGCTGGCCGACCCGGAGGCGATCCGGGACATCCAGCAGCGCTTCCGCGAGACCCCCGGCGGCTTCGGGCTGGCCGCGCTGCGGCACCGGGCGGCGCAGGCCGCCGCCTGCTGAAGCCCCCCTGCTGAGGGCCGCCCGCCGGAAACGCCCTCACGCCATCTGGGCGATGGTGCTGCGGAAGCGACGGAGCGCGACGCCGAACAGGGCGGTCCCGATGCCGGCCAGGGTCAGGAACTGCGGCCACACCACGTCCAGCCCCGCGCCGCGGAACAGCACCGCCTGCGCCAGCATGATGAAATGCGTGGTCGGCGCCGCCAGCATGATCGTCTGCACGGCCTCGGGCATGCTCTCCCGCGGCGTGTCCCCGCCGGAGAGCATCTGGAGCGGCAGCAGCACAAGGATCAGCAGCAGGCCGAACTGCGGCATCGACCGGGCCACCGTCGCCAGCAGGATGCCCATGGAGGTGGTGGCGAAGAGGTGCAGCACCGCCCCGGCCAGGAACAGCGCGACGGATCCCTGGACGGGCACTTCCAGCGCCCCCCGCACGACGAACAGTAGAGAGACGGTGCAGGCCAGCAGCACCACCAGTCCCATGGACCAGACCTTGGCGGCCATGATCTCGAACGGGGTCACCGGCATGACCAGCAGATGTTCCACCGTGCCATGCTCGCGCTCGCGGATCAGCGCCGCCCCGGTGAGCACGATCGACAGCATGGTGATGTTGTTGATCACCTCCATGATCGAGCCGAACCAGGTCCGGTTCAGCTCCGGATTGAAGCGCAGCCGCAGGGCCAGATCGACGGGCATCTCCGCCACCTCCCGGTAGCGCTTGGCGAAGGCCGTCACCTCGTCGCTGATGATGGTCTGGATGTAGCCGTTGCCGGTGAAGGCCTGGCTCATCCGGGTGGCATCTACGTTGAGCTGGATCGTCGGCCGGCGCCCGGCCAGCAGATCGCTCTGGAAGTCGGGCGGAATGCCCAGCGCGAAGGTGTCCAGGCCCGCATCCATGCGGGCATCCATCTCCGCCTGGGTGATCAGGGAGGGCGGCAGGAAGTAGGGCGGGAAGAAGGCGCTGGCGATGCGGCCGGACAGCGGCGACCGGTCCTCGTCCACGATGGCGATGGGGGCGAGGTTGAGCGTGTCCGGCAGCGCCTTCGCCGCCGTGTAGATGGACAGGGTGAAGGCGTAGGCGATCAGCACCAGCATCACCGGATCGCGCAGCAGGCTGCGCAGTTCCTTGACACCGAGCTGGAGCACGTTGCCGGGGCGCATGGCTCAACCCTCCTGTTTCTTCAGCAGCAGGGCCGCAAGCGCCACCAGGACGATGTTCGCCAGGATCAGCGGCAGGAAGGACGCCTGGAGATCGGCGAAGCCCAGCGCCTTGGAGAAGGTGCCGCGGGCGATGGTGAGGAAATGCGTCGTCGGGAACACCTCGCCCACCAGCCGGCCGGCCCCCTCCAGCGAGGAGACCGGGTTGGTCAGGCCGGAGAAGCTGACGGCCGGCAGGATGGTGAGGATGGAGGTAGCGAAGACGGCGGCGATCTGGCTGCGGATGAAGCTGGAGACGAGCAGGCCGAGCGCCGTGGCGGCCCCGACATAGAGCAGCCCACCGGCAAGGAAGGCCCAGAAGCTGCCGGTGAAGGGCACCCCGAACAGGGTTACGGCGAGCAGCGTCAGCATCAGCAGGCTGACGGTGGAGAGCGCGATGTAGGGCATCTGCTTGCCCAGCAGGAACTCCAGCCGCGTCGTCGGCGTGACGTAGAAATTGACGATGGAGCCCAGCTCCTTCTCCCGCACCACGGCCAGCGTGGCGAGCATGGCCGGGATCATGATGAGCAGGAGCGGGATGACCGCCGGCACCATGGCGACCAGACTGCGGACATCGGGATTGTAGCGGTAGCGCGTCTCGATGTTCACGAGCCCGGCCGCCTCCGCCGCGCGGCCGGCCTCCGCCGCCTTCCCGGCCAGCCATTGCGCATGCATGCCCTGAACGTAGCCGCGCACCGTCTCCGCCCGCATCGGCATGGAGCCGTCGACCCAGGCGCCGACGGCGACCGGCCGGCCGCGGGCGATGTCGCGGCCGAAGCCGGACGGGATCTCGATGGCCAGGGTGATCGACCCGGCCCGCATGCGCCGGTCCAGGTCCTGGTAGTCCGTCAGCGGCGGCTGTTCGATGAAGTAGCGGGAGCCGGAGAGGTTGAGGGCGTAATTCTGGCTGATGGCGGTCTGGTCGCGGTCCAGCACGGCGAAGGTCAGGTCCTCCACGTCCATGCTGATGCCGTAGCCCATCACCAGCATGAGGATGACGCTGCCCAGCAGCGCCAGGGTCAGGCGGATCGGATCGCGGCGCAGCTCCAGCGCCTCGCGCCGGGCGAAGCTGAGGGTGCGGCCCGGATCGAAGCCCTGGCGCACCACCGTGGCGCGGGCGGGCGCCGCGGCGACCGCTTCCGCACCCTTTTCCTCGCCGGCAGCGGGCGCGGCCTCCGGCCCGGCCGCCTCCTCCAGGTAGCCGATGAAGGTGTCCTCCAGGCTGGCGGCGCCGCGCGCGGCCACCAGCTCGGCCGGAGCGCCGGTGACGAGCACCCGGCCGGCATGCATGAGCGAGATGCGGTCGCAGCGCTCCGCCTCGTTCATGAAGTGGGTGGAGATGAAGATCGTCACCCGGTCGCGGCGCGACAGCTCCACCAGGATGCGCCAGAAGCCGTCGCGCGCGACCGGATCGACGCCGGAGGTCGGTTCGTCCAGGATCAGCATCTCCGGCTTGTGGATCATCGCCACCGCCAGCGACAGGCGCTGGCGCATGCCCAGCGGCAGCGCCTCGGGCAGGGAGTCGGCCACGTCGCGCAGACCGAACCGCTCCAGCATCTCCGCCACGCGGCCGGGCACCTCGGCCACGGGCACGCGGAACAGGCGGGCGTGCAGGTCCAGGTTCTGCCGCACCGTCAGTTCGGTGTAGAGCGAAAAGGCCTGGGACATGTAGCCGACGCGGCTGCGCGTCGCCAGATCGTCGGGCGCCACCGGCCTGCCGAACAGCCAGGCCCGGCCCCCGCTGGGCGCCAGCAGGCCGGTCAGCATCTTCATGGTGGTGGTCTTGCCACAGCCGTTGGAGCCGAGAAAGCCGAAGATCTCGCCCCGGCGGATGCGGAAGTTCACCCGGTCCACGGCCGTGAAGGCGCCGAAGCGCATGGTCAGGTCCTGCGCCTCGATGGCGATGCCGTCCTCGCCGTCCCCGTCGGTCCGCGGCGGGATCACGACCGCGGCATGGCCGCGCCGCTTCTCCTCCGGCAGCAGATGGACGAAGGCGGCTTCCAGCGTGTCGCTGCCGGTGCGGGCCAAGAGATCCGCCGGCGTGCCCGTCGCCAGCACGCGGCCGGCATCCATCGCCACCAGCCAGTCGAAGCGCGCCGCCTCCTCCATGTAGGCGGTGGCGACCAGCACGCTCATACCCGGCCGGTCGCGCCGGATGCGGTCGATCAGATCCCAGAACTGGCGGCGGGAAAGCGGATCGACGCCCGTGGTGGGCTCGTCCAGGATCAGCAGGTCGGGATCGTGGATCAGCGCGCCGCAGAGCCCCAGCTTCTGCTTCATGCCACCCGACAGCTTGCCGGCGGGCCGGTCCAGGAAGGGGGCAAGCCCGGTGCTGCGGGTCAGGTCCAGGATGCGCCGGCGGCATTCGGCGGCGTCGTGGCCGAACAGCCGGCCGAAGAACTCCAGATTCTCGGCAACGGACAGGGTGGGATAGAGGTTCTTGCCCAGGCCCTGGGGCATGAAGGCGATGCGCGGGCAGACCAGCCGCCGGTGCCCGGCCGAGGCCATGTCCCCGCCCAGCACCTCCACCCGGCCGCCGCGGATGACGCGGGCCCCCGCGATCAGCGAGAGCAGTGTGGATTTGCCCACACCGTCCGGCCCGATCAGCCCGATCATCCGGCCCGCCGGGATGTCCAGGTCGATCCCGTCCAGCGCCGCCACCCTGCCGAACCGCTGGGTGACGCCGCGGAGCCGCACGACCGGCGCCTCCGGGTCGGGGCGGTCAGCCATTGGGCAGCCTCACCTGAAGCGCGGCGGGCCAGTCGGCGGCCGGGTCCAGGCGGACATAGGCCATGCCCGGCAGGCCGGTCTTCACGCTGGTGATATGGCGCTTCAGCAGGTCGGCGGGGATGCGGGCCTTGATGCGGAACATCAGCTTCTGCCGCTCCTCCGCCGTCTCCACCGTCTTCGGGGTGAACTGGGCGACATCGGCCACGAAGGAGATCGAGGCCGGAATGACCAGGTGCGGGGCCGCATCCAGCACGATCCGCGCCTCCCCGCCCAGGGCCGTCCGGCCGGCATCCGCGGTGGGCAGGAAGAAGGTCATGTAGACGTCGGCGAGATCGACCATGTTCAGCACGGCCCCGCCGGCCGACAGCACCTCGCCGGGCTGGGCCACGCGGTACTGCACCCGGCCGTCGCGCGGGGCGCGCAGGGTGCTGTCGTCGATGTCGGCCTGGATGCGCTGGAGGGTGGCGCGGGTCGCCTCCACCTGCGCTTCCGCCCCGACCACCTGGGAGGTGGCGGAGCCGATCGCCGCGTCGGCCGCCGCGAGATTGGCCTTGGCCGCGGCGACGGCGGCCTTGGTGCTCTGGAACTGGGCGCGGTCGTCGTCGATCTGCTGCGGCGAGATGTTGCCGCGGGTGCCGAGATCCTGGCTGCGCGCCAGACGCTTCTGCGCCGCCACCAGCTCGGCCTCGCGCTGCGCCACGACGGCGACCGCCGCCTCCCGCTCCGCCTGCCGCTGGGTGACCAGGGAGCGGGCTGTTTCAACAGCGATCTCCACCTGGCGGAGCTGCGCCTGCGCCTCCTTGAACTGGGCGTCGAGCACGGCCGTGTCCATCACCGCCAGCACCTGGCCCGCGGTGACGAAGTCGCCCTCGTTCACCAGGATGTCCTTGACGCGGCCGGCGGTCTTGGCGGCGGCGTCGATCTCCACCGCCTCGATCCGGCCGTTCCCGGCGGCAAAACCCGCCGGCAGCGTGTCGGGTTGCAAGGAGCGCCAGAGCGGCACGGCCACGGCGGCGACGATGGCGACCGCCCCCAGCCGCAGCCCCCAGGACTTCAACGTAGCATTCATGGCTCGACCCCAGAGAGTGCGACCCCGCCGGGCGGGGCTTGCCTGCGCCGCGGCGCGAAGGTGGTGAGGAAGTACCGGACCAGCGCCAGGGCATGGTCGGGCGTCGGAAAGTGGGCGGGAAAGCGCAGCACGTCGCTGAAGAGGCCCAGCAGGAAGGCGTGCAGGGCCGCCGCCTGCACTTCCGGAACGCCGGGAGCGACGAGCCCCCTGTCCTGGAGGCGGGCGAAGAAACGGGCCAGGGAAGCGAGGAACTGCTGCCGCTGGACCTGCTCGTGCTCCAGGATGGCCGCCATCTCCTCCGTATGCTCGCATTTCAGCAGCACGATGGTGAGGACCCGGCGGGTCCGGTCGTCCTCGAAGAGCCGCATGAGGACGTCGGTGATCTGCGCTTCCATGCGCGCGAACGCGTCGGGCGGGTCATCCTCGATCAGGCGGTAGAGCAGGTCCGTCAATGGCTGGCGGACACGCTGGTGGACCGCCTCCAGCAGGGCGGCCTTGCTGTCGAAATGCCAGTAGATGGCGCCCCGGGTGACGCCGGCGGCCAGAGCCACCTGCTCCAGCGTCGTGCGGGCGACGCCGCGGTCGTAGAACACGGTCTCGGCCGCATCCAGAATGCGTTCGCGTGTCCGTTCCGCGTCTTCCTTGGTGCGGCGCATGGTGGCGCTCCCGGCGGGCAACGCCACAAACATACACGAATGTTTGTATAGGCCAAGCCCGGAATGGCCGCAGGCAGCGGCCTTCCGGCAGGGTCAGCCCCCGGGGCGATGCCCCGGGGGGGGGCCGATCAGAAGCGCACGGAGAGATCGACGCCGAGCATGCGCGGTTCGGACAGGGCCGAGAACACCGTGCCCAGCGTGTCCGCCGTCAGCCGGTTGAGGGAGGTGACGTAGCGGTTGTCGAAGACGTTGTTGGCGAAGGCCGCCACGGTGTAGGCGCCGCTGGCGCTGGTCCAGGCGACGCGCAGGTCCGTGCGGTGGTAGGGGCCGCCGACATTGAAGGGCAGAATGTCGCCGCAGGTGCCGACCGCCAGCGTCTCCGTGTTGCAGCGCGGCGCCCCGCGGTAGGCGTGCTGCACGGCGACCTGCACCGTGGCCCCGTCGCCCAGCGGCTGCGTCCAGGCCGCCCCGCCGGAGAGCGTCCAGTGCGGTTCCCCCGTCGGCTGGCCGGAGAGATCCAGCCCCTCCCGCGTCACCTTGCTGTCGATCTCCGCATCGATCCAGGAGACGGCCAGATTGATCTCCAGCGGGTCGATCGGACGCCACAGGGCGTCGAAATCGATGCCCACCGCCTTGTCGTCGCTGGTCTCCACGATGTACTGCGGCACGCTGGAACCGGAGGTCTCCTGCACCAGCCGGACCCGCTGCTTGTCGTCGTAGAAGTATTTGTAGCCGGCGACATTGACCTGAAGTCCGGCCTCCGGGAAGCTGGTCTTCACGCCGATCTCGTAGTTGCGGACCTTCTCGTTGTCGAAGCGGGACAGCGGCTCCACGCTGTTGAAGCCGCCGGCCTTGTAGCCCTGGGTGTAGGAGGCATAGGCCATGACGCTGTCCGTGAGGGCGTAGTCCAGCACGACGCGGGGGCTGAAGTCCGTCCAGCTGTCCGACAGTTCCACCTTGCGCCCTTCCAGGGCGCCGACATCGAACACCACGTCGAAGCGCAGCGCCTCCGGCGGCACGCCGGCAAGGTCCAGCACGCCGAGGTCGGCCAGCGTCCGGATCGTCTCGTCCAGTTCCGGCGCCAGACGCGGACCGTTGAACCAGGAGAAGGTCTTCTTGTCGTAGGTCAGGCGGCCGCCGAGCGTCAGGTTGAGGCGGTCGGTGACGTGCCAGATGGCATCGCCATAGACGGCGTAGGCCTTGAAGGTGCCCTCGTTCGCCATCGTCTCGTTCCAGCTGTTGCCGAGCAGCCGGAACGGGATGCCGAAGGGGATCAGGACGAAGTTCTCCAGGTCGGAGAAGGGCGTGCCGGCACCGATGTTGCCCAGCACGGCGTTGATGGAGTCGGTCGTGGCGCTGGTGCTGGCCTGCTGCTTGGCCTTCTCATGCCAGAAGCTGGCGCCGGCGACCCAGTCCACCGGCCCGGCCGTGCCCGACAGCTTGAATTCCTGGTAGAAGCTGGTGTTGTCCTCGATGTTGTTGGTGTCGAAGTAGAGGTCGCGCCGGTTGGTGCCGTCCTCGTCCTCGCGGTTCTCCGTCTCGAAGTGGCGGAAGGCCGTCAGCGAGGTCAGCTCGCCCCAGCTCAGCGGGTGGGTCAGAGTCAGGGTGATGCTGTCCAGCTCCCGCGTCTCATGGTTGTCGATGACGTCGTTCAGCACCGGCCCGTCGCGCGGGTCGATGAAGGAGGACGGATCGTAGGGCAGCGACGGACGACCCGGAAAAGCCGGGACGTCGATGACGCTGATCGCCGGCCGGGCGTCCTGGTCCAGCTCCTCATGCTCCCAGGTCAGGATCGCGTTGGTCCCGGACAGGGGGCCCCAGCGCAGGGCGGCGCGGGTGGCCCAGTTGTCCTCCCGCGACAGGCCCTCGCCGGTGGCATCGTCCTTCAACCAGCCGTCGCGCTGGTTGAACACGGCATTGACGCGCAGCGCCAGATCGTCGCCGGCCGGCAGGTTCATCATCGCCTCGGCCCGGCGCTTGTCGTAGCTGCCGAGGCGGAACAGGAAGCGGCCCTCCGCCTCGTCCGACGGCTTGCGGGTGATGATGGAAACCGCGCCGGCGGCGGAGTTGCGGCCGAACAGGGTGCCCTGCGGACCCTTCAGCACCTCGATCCGCTCGACATCGTTGAAGGCCAGCAGCGAGGCGCCGGAGCGGGCCGCGTAGAAGCCGTCCACATAGATGCCGACGGCCGGGTCCGTGCCGACGCCGAAATCATCGGTGACGACGCCGCGGATCGTGTATTTCGGCTGGGTCGGGCTGTCCGCCTTGACCTGGAGGCCCGGCACGAAGGCGGCAAGGTCGCCCATGTCCTGTGCGGCCACCCGTTCGATGCGGGCCGAATCCACGACCTGGAGGCTGATCGGCACATCCTGCGCCGACTGCTGCCGACGCTGCGCGGTGACGACGATCTCCTCCACCGCGGCGCGGCGCTGGGGCTCCGGCGCCGTCTGCGCCAGGACCGGTCCGGCGCCGGCCGCCTGGATCAGCGCGACCGGCGCCACCAGGCCGAACAGCCGGACCAGCCGCTGCGGTACCGCATGCCGGTCCGTGCCCCCGTCCGTGGCCCGGTCCGTGGGCCTGTCGGTGGATGCGCGCGCCGTTGAGACCCGCGCGCAGGTTTCCCGTCTCTTCTCCATGCTCCCCCCTTCCGGCCCGCAGTCCCCCGCGCCGGGAGGGCCGGCCGAAGGGGCAGCGGGCGCCTTGTTGCTGTTCTGATCGTTGGTATTCTGATCGTTGCTGTTCCCGGATGTGCCCGGGTATTCCCGCGTCCTCCGCCCGGCACGGCCGTGCCGGCGCCAGTCCGCGGCAGTCATCTACTCACGCTGTCCGGCCCCTGGGCTCCGCCGCCGGCAGGCGTCCTGCCCTCCTCCTTTCCGGAAATGCCTCAGTCGCAGCGGCCCGCCATGGCGGCGACCCAGTCGCGGATCAGGGCGACGCCCTGGTCGTGCGCCAGCGTCCGCCCCAGCTCCGGCATCATGGCGCCGGGCTTCACCGATGCCAGACGGTAGACGAGGATGGACTCGTGCGGCCGGCCCGGCACGATGTCGAAGCGGTGGCCGCCGGTGCCCTGCCCCGCCGCCACCGGCGGCTTGCAGAAGCCCAGTTCGCGCGCGTCCGTCACCTCCGCCCCGAGATGCAGGCCGGAGGTCTTCGCCGCCCCCGCCGGGTTGTGGCAATGACCGCAGTTGATGTCGAGATAGGCCCGCGCCCGTGCCTCCAGCGGCTGCGCCGTGTCGCGCCAGTCGGCGTTGCGCGGGGCGGCCGCCGGCTCCGGCGCGCCGGTCAGGTAGCCCGCCGCCGCCAGATGACGGAGCTGGTTCTCCCGGCCGCCGGGATAGTCGAAATCGACGTTCAGGTGGCGCGCCTTGGGGCCGATCGGCTGGAAGGCCCGGCTGGCCAGATTGTCCACATGGCAGCCGGCGCACTGGTTGGCGTTCGGCATCACATAGGCGAACCGCTCCCGGCTGCCATCCTCCCGCGCCAGCGTGAGCGGGATGACGGCCCCGGTCCGGTGCAGGCGCGCATCCTTCTGGTCGGCATCCCAGAGATAGGGCAGCGCCGCCCAGCCGCTTTCCCGCCGGACCAGGACCCGCGTCTCGATCAGCCGGACACGGGAGAGGTCCAGTCCAAACCCGCCCTGCCCGGCCCCGCCCTGGCCCGCGGTCCGGTCGCCGGGCGCGACGAGTCCATCCTCCGCCCCGGCACGGGGATAGTAGAAGGTCTTGGTGATGACGGTGCCGACCGGGAAGTCGAAGGTCGCCGCCGCGTCGTAGCGGGCGGAGGTGCCGGCCGGCATCCAGATCGTGCGCAGCTTGCCGGCATGATCGGTGAACAGTGGCGTCGCCAGATCGTAGGGCACGACGCCCCCGGCCAGGGTCAGTCGGCCGCCGGCGACGGGGAGCACGCCCCAGTCGCTGAGGCGTTCGGGGTTCTCCCCGGCATGGAAGACGACGGCGGACGGACCGGCCGGCGCCTCGGTCGCCGTGCCGTTGCCCCCGTCGCAGCCGGCCGCCGCGAGCAGGGCGGCGGCAAGCGCGATCGCACGGACCCGCGCGCGCATCACGCCCCCTTCTTCGTCAACTGGTCCAGCGGGGGTGCCAGTTCCACCGGCGCGCGCCTGGGCAGGGTGCAGTCATGCGCAGCCATGTCCACGCCCGGGTTCTTGTTGCCGTTGGGACCGTCCACGTTCAGCATCCGCGCCTCGCCGTTGGCGACGCAGATCGCCAGTTCCAGCGGCAGCCTGCCGTCCACCAGCTTCTTCGGATCGATCCAGCCGTCCCAGAGGATGTCCGGAAAGCGCCCGAACGGGCCGTAGAGCAGCGTCTTCAGGGTCTTCAGCTCGATCCCGTCGGGCGAGCCGCCGCCACCGGAGAAGCGGTTGTCGTAGATGAAGATGCGTTCGGGATAGGGATCGAAGGTCTCCGCCACGCCGTACTGGTTCATGTAGCCGGTGGAGAAGTAGCTGGAGATGATGATGTTCGCCGTGTCGTTGTCGGCGACCTCGTTGGCGAAGATCTCCACCTCGTCGTTGGAGTTCACGATGATGCCCGTGCCGGCGGGGACCGAGGCGACGGCGGCGCCCTTGGCCGCGAAGTTGCCGGTATTGTTGGCGAAGACCCGGTTGTTGAAGACCCGCGTGCCGTGCCCCGCCACCGGCAGGTTCGGCATGTTGAAGACCAGGATGCCGCCGGTATTGCGGGTCGCCACGTTCTCGTAGACGTCCGCGTTCACCGTGTTCTCGATCTCGATGCCGGCGACGTTCAGTTCCGCCCGGTTGCGCCGCACCACCACGTCGCGCGACTGGCCGACATAGATGCCGGCGTCCGACGCGCCGATGGCGACGCTGTCCTCCACCAGCACGTTCGTCGTCTGCACCGGATAGATGCCATAGGCGCCGTTCTCCGTGTCGGGGCCGTTCGTCCATTCGGTGCGGATGCGGCGGATGACGATGTTGCGCCCGTCATTGATCTTCAGCGCGTCGCCCTTGGTGTCCTCGATCGCCAGATCCTCGATGGTGAAGTCGCTGGCGTTGACCAGCAGCCCCTCCGCCCCGGCGATCTGGCCCTTGAAGCTGAGCACGCTCCTGTCCATGCCCTCACCGCGCAGGGTCACCCCGTCCACGGTCAGGCTGAGGGAGCGGTCGAAGGCGTGGCGACCCGCGGGAACCAGGATCACGTCGCCCGGCTTCGCATCCAGGAGCTTCTGCTGAAGCGCGTCCTGGAAGCCGGCGGCCCCGGCGTCCGGCCCTCCCGCGCCCGCCTGCCCCGCCGGCGCGGTCGCCTGGGCCTGTTTCTGATCGGACTGGTCGCAGGCCGCCAGTTGTGTCGCGGCCAGCATGGCGCACAGCGCCAGCGTCATCCTGCGCATCACCCTCCCCCGTTCTTCGCGCCGGGTCGATGCCCGGTCGGACCTTTTGTCGCAGCGTGACACGCCTCCGGGCGCCCCGCAACAGAGACTTGAATCATTCTCAGTTTCGTCCTCAGGACGGACAGGCCCGCTTGCAACGCCTGCGTGCCGGACCACCTAAGCGGGGGGATCGTCAGGGTGGGACGGGACATGGGGACGGAGCGGATCGGGACCTCCGGGAACCGGGCGGAGCAACCGGCCGCCGGGGAGCGGCCGGCCGGAAGGGAGGCGGCGGGCGCGGTCGATCTGGGCAGCCGCACCATCCCGCAGCAGCGCCGCGCCCTGATGCGGCGCGACGCCATCCTGGACGCCACGCTGGCGCTGCTGATGGAGCGCGAGGTGGGGGAGATCACGACCACCCTGATCGCCGCCCGCGCTGGCGTGCCCGTGGGGCTTGTCTACCGCTACTTTCCGAACAAGTTCGCCATCCTGTCCGAGCTGGCGCGGCGCGCCATGGACCGGGTGGACACCCGCCTGGAGGCGCTGATGGCCGGCGGCATGGAGCCGCAGGCGATCGCCCGCGCCGTGGACGAGGGCATCGAGACCATCATCGAGACCTACCGGCTGGAGCCGGGGCCGCGGCGGCTGTTCCGCGCGGTGCGCACGGTGCCGGAACTGGCGAGCGTGCTCGCCACCTCCAACGCCCGCATGGTGGCGGCCCTGCGCCGGACGCTCGCGGCACTGCGGCCCGACGCCTCCGCCCTGGAGGTGGAGGCGGTGGCCCGGACGACGGTGCAGGTCTATACCCACCTGGAGGCCCTGGCGATCGAGTGCGACAACCCCGATCTGTTCCCGCTGCTGCTGGCGGAATGGAAGCGGCTGGCGGCCGGTTACCTGAGCCGCTTCGCCACCGGGCAGACGGGGGAATGAGGGGCGTTGCGCCGATCGGTCGCTGCAAGCATGGCACGCCCGCCGAAAATCCTGATGTTTCAAACATTCCAGTTGGCTAGGTTGGCTTACGCCATCGGCGCCCCGTCCCCGGCAATATCAGGCAAGTCCTGACGCCGGGCCGGATCGGCGATCCGTCCTAGCCGGGGGAACCACCCGCGGCAGCGGACCTGTGTGCCGACAACAACGAGGAAGGGAATGCCCCGGGACCGCATCCGCCTGAAGTCGCTCTGGGACCGCATCACTGACGCCGAGGAGGCAGCCCTGCATGTCCGCGACGGCATGACCGTCGGGATGAGCGGGTTCACCAGGGCCGGTGACGCCAAGGCCGTCCCTGCCGCCGTCGCCGCCCGCGCCCTGCACGATCCGCTGAAGATCACGCTGATGACCGGCGCCTCGCTGGGCGGCAACGTGGACCGGGAGCTGACGGAGGCGAAGGCCCTGGCCCGCCGCCTGCCCTTCCAGGCGGACCCGACGCTGCGCAGCGCCATCAACCGCGGCGAGGTGATGTTCATCGACCAGCATCTGTCGGAGACGGTGGAGCTGCTGCGCTCCCGCCAGATGGGGCCGGTCGATGTCGCCATCGTCGAGGCGGCGGCGATCACCGAGGAGGGCGGCATCATCCCGACGACCAGCGTCGGCAACACCGCCACCTTCGCCATCCTGGCGGAGAAGGTGATCGTGGAGCTGAACCTGTCGCAGCCGGCGGCGCTGGAGGGGCTGCACGACATCTACATCCCGACCCGGCGGCCGCACCGCGATCCGATCCCCGTGCTGCAACCGGAAAGCCGGCCCGGGCTGCCCTACATCCCGGTCGATCCGGCGAAGATCGCCGCCATCGTCGTCACCGACCGCACCGACAGCGCCGCCAGCATCCTGCCCGGCGATGCGGACACGGCGGCCATCGCCGGCCACCTGACGGAGTTCCTCCAGTCGGAGGTGCGCAAGGGCCGGCTCGGCCCGTCGCTCTCCCCGCTCCAGGCCGGCATCGGCAGCATCGCCAACGCCGTCATGCAGGGGCTGGCGGACGGCCCGTTCTCCGGCCTCACCATGTACAGCGAGGTCTTGCAGGATTGCACCTTCGACCTGTTCGACGCCGGCTGCCTGCGCTTCGCCTCGGGCTCCTCCATCACGCTGGGAGCGGAACGGCAGCGCGACGTGCTGAACCGGATCGAGCACTACAAGCCGAAGCTGGTGCTGCGACCGCAGGAGGTCTCGAACCACCCCGAGGTGGTCCGGCGGCTGGGCGTCATCGCCGTCAACACGGCGCTGGAGTTCGACATCTACGGCAACGTCAACTCCACCCATGTCGGCGGCACGCACATGATGAACGGCGTCGGCGGGTCGGGCGATTTCGCCCGCAACGCCTACATGTCGATCTTCGTCACCAAGTCGCTGGCCAAGGGCGGCACCATCTCCAGCGTCGTGCCCATGGTCAGCCATGTCGATCACTGCGAGCACGACGTGGACATCCTGGTGACGGAGGTGGGGCTGGCCGACCTGCGCGGGCTGGCCCCGCGGGAGCGGGCGGCGACGATCATCCGCAACTGCGTCCACCCCAGCTACCGCGAACTGGCGACCGACTATTTCAAGGCGGCCTCGGCGCGGGGCGGCCACACCCCGCACCTGCTGGAGGAGGCGTTCTCCTGGCATCTGCGGCTGCGCGAGACGGGCAGCATGCTGCCCCGGGAGATGGTTCGGGCCTAGGCAGCCATGCGGCCACCGCGGGACCGGGGCCGCATCCGGGGGATGACCGGGCGGAACGGCGGACACATCTGTTCGCCAGGGGCAGACGGAGGCGGGCGGCGGGGCCGCCGCCTTCCTCCGTCCCGCCCGTCACCCATCACGAGGGTCCCATGGAACATCGCCAGCTTGGCCGCTCCGGCCTGAAGGTGCCCGTCCTCAGCCTCGGCACCGGCACCTTCGGCGGCGGCAACGCCTTCTTCGAGCGCTGGGGCAGGACCGACGTGGCGGAAGCCACGCGGCTCGTCGACATCTGCCTGGAAGCGGGCGTCAACTTCTTCGATACGGCGGACGTCTATTCCGGCGGCGCCTCGGAGGAGATCCTGGGCCAGGCCCTCAAGGGCCGGCGCGACAAGGTCCTGATCTCCAGCAAGGCGACCTTCGCCATGGGCGAAGGCCCGAACCAGGTCGGCTCCTCCCGCCACCACCTGATCCGTTCCTGCGAGGACAGTCTGCGCCGGCTGGGCACGGACCATATCGACCTCTACTTCATGCACGCCTTCGACGCCCTGACCCCGGTGGAGGAGACGCTGCGGGCGCTGGACGACCTGATCCGGGCCGGCAAGATCGGCTATATCGGCGCCTCCAACTTCTCCGGCTGGCAGTTGATGAAGTCGCTGGCCGTGTCGGAGAAGTACGGGCTCGGCCGCTACGTCGTGTACCAGGCTTATTATTCGCTGATCGGCCGCGACTACGAATGGGAGCTGATGCCGCTCGGCCTGGACCAGGGCGTCGGCCTGATGATCTGGAGCCCCTTGGGCTGGGGCCGGCTGACCGGCAAGATCCGCCGCGGCCAGCCGGCGACGGAGGGGCGCATCGCCACGGGCGGCGCCGTCGGCGGCCCCGAGGTGGAGGACGAATACCTCTACACCGTCGTCGATGCCCTGGAGGCGGTGGCGGAGGAGGTCGGCAAGACCATCCCGCAGGTCGCCCTGAACTGGCTGCTGACCCGGCCGACCGTGTGCAACGTCGTCATCGGCGCCCGCAACGAGGAACAGCTCCGCCAGAACCTGGGCGCGGTGGGCTGGAGCCTGACGCCGGCGCAGGTGGCGCGGCTGGAGGCGGCGAGCCAGCGCACGCCGGCCTACCCCTACTGGCATCAGCGCGGCTTCGACGAGCGCAACCCCAAGCCGACGCGCTGGTAGCGGCGTCCCGGCCCGTCAGGGGGCGGGCGCCGCCCGCCCCCGCCCGAGCTGGGCCATCAGGCTGGCGACCGCCGCCGGATAGGCGGGGCCGCCGCACATGGCGACGGCTTCGGGCAGTTCCAGCCGCCGCTCCGGCCCGTAGAGCCCGGCCAGGACCGGATGCTCCAGCATGTCGCTGCCCAGGTCGGGGCTCTCGACCGGGGCGGTGGTCAGCAGCAGATACTCCGGCGCCGTCGTCACGATCCGTTCCAGCGGCACGCGGACGACGAAGGCGCCGTCCAGGGACCGGGCCATGTTGACCAGCCCGGCCCGGGCCATGATCTCGTCCATCAGGGTTTCGCCGCCGCTGACGAAGCCGCGGCGCTGGTAGTGGACCGCGACCGGCCGCGTCTCCGCCGGCGGCGGCAGGGCGCCGAGCACGGCCCGCATCTCCGCCACCAGCGCCTCCCCCCGCTCCGGATGGCCGACCGCCGCGGCGATGGTGCGCGCCTGCGCCACGATCTCCTCGAAGGTGCGCGCCGTCCCCAGCTCCAGCACCTTGATCTGGAAGCCGGCCAGCAGCGCGCGCGTCTCCTGCCGGCGCAGGCGGCTGGCGATGATGAGGTCGGGCTTCAGGGCCAGCACCTCCTCCGCCGTGCCGCGGCTGACCGGCCAGGAGCGGGCGCGCTCCGCGATGCTGGAGAGGATCGGGTCGCGCGCATATTCCGACAGCGCCAGCACCTGGTCGCGGTCCGCCAGATCCACCAGGAACTGGTCGGCACAGAGATTCATGGAGACGATGCGCCGCGGCGGCGCCTCCTGGGCCACGGACGGCAGCGGCAGGACCGCCAGCAGCAGAAGAACGGCCGGCAGAAACGTGGTGGGCAGTCGGAACATGGCGGATCACCGTCGGGCCGCGGGCGGAAGGCCCCGGCCTCTCTCCCCCTAGACATCCGGGATTCCGACCGGCTTGTCCATCCCAGGCCGCCGCTCCCGGGACCATCGGCCCCGCCGGCCGCCCTGCCCGCCGACGAAGGGCTTGCGCCCGGGACGGGCGGCGGCTATCGAGCGACGCGCCCGGACGCGATCCGGTCCGTCCCGACCGTTGAAGCCAGGGGGCCCGCCCCATGACGCCTGCTCCCGACCTGCGCCGCGCCGGCGCCCCGCCCCGGCCTGCGGTCACCCCTGCCCCCGTGCGCCCGCCGGCGGGCCGGCCCGGCTTCGTGCCGCTGCTGGCCGCGGCGCTTCTGGTCGCGGCGCTCCTGTCGCTGCTGATCGGGCCGGCGGACATCGCCGCCGGCGACGCGCTGGCCGGCCTGGTCGGTCAGGGCGATCCGCTGGTCGTGGCGGTGATGCAGAAGCTGCGCCTGCCGCGCCTGCTGGTCGGGCTGGGCGCGGGCGCCATGCTGGGGCTGGCGGGGGCCTCGCTCCAGGGCTATCTGCGCAACCCGCTGGCCGAGCCGTCGGTCCTGGGCGTCTCCAACGCCGCCGCCCTGGGGGCCGTGGTCGCGCTCTACAACGGCTTCGCCGCCACCATGCCGCTGGCGCTGCCGCTGATGGCGATCGGGGCGGCCATGGCGGCTATCGCCGGCGTCATGCTGCTGGCGGCGCGGGCGGAGAGCGCGCTCTCCGTCGTGCTGGCGGGGCTGGCCGTGGGCACGCTCTGCGGCGCCCTGATCTCCCTGACGCTGAACCTTGCCCCCTCCCCCTTCGCCGCGGCGGAGATCAGTTTCTGGCTGCTGGGATCGCTGGAGGACCGCAGCATGACCCATGTGGTCCTGGCCCTGCCGCTGATCGGGGTGGGGGCGGTGCTGCTGCTCTGGGACGGGCGCGCCCTGGACGCCCTGACCCTGGGCGAGGAGGCGGCGCGGTCGCTGGGCTGCAACCTCGCCCGCGTGCGGGTCCGGCTGATGCTGGGCGTCGCCATCGGGGTCGGGGCGGCGGTGGCGGTCAGCGGTGCCATCGGCTTCGTCGGGCTGGTGATCCCGCACATGGTCCGGGCCGTGGTCGGGCAGCGCCCGTCGCGCCTGCTGCTGCCCTCGGCCCTGGCCGGAGCGCTGCTGCTGGTGCTGGCGGATCTGCTGGTGCGGGTGCTGCCGACGGCGAACGAAATCCGGCTGGGGGTGGTGACGGCGCTGCTGGGCGTGCCGATCTTCCTGAGCCAGCTTCTCAAGGCGCGGCGCTCCTGGTGAGCCCGCCGCGCGCCCCGTGCCCGCCCGCCGTCCCTTGTGGCTTGCATCGCATGACCCGGCTGCGGCGATGGGAGGTGCATCCCGGGGCGGTCCCGGCTACCCTCCCGTCCGCCGACGGAGACCTCTGATGGACGCCTGTTCCAAGCCGCCCCTTTCCCGCCCCGCCACGGATGCACGGCGATGACGATCCTGCATGTCGAGGGGGCCGGCGTCCGCCTGGGCGGCCGGCCGATCCTGGAAGCGATCGGGCTGTCGGCCGGCGCCGGCGAGGTGGTCGGGCTGATCGGGCCGAACGGCGCCGGAAAGTCCACGCTGGTCCGCGCCATCGCCGGCCTGCTGCCGCTGGAATCCGGGCAGGTGCGGATCGCCGGCCGGCCGCTCTCCGCCTATTCCCGGCGGGAGCTGGCGAACACCGTCGCCTATCTGCCGCAGGGCCACACCGTCCACTGGCCGCTGGACGCCTACCATGTCGTCGCGCTGGGCCGGCTGCCGCATCTCGGCCCCCTGGGCCGTCCGACGCCGGAGGACGAGGCCGCCATCGCCCGCGCGATGGAGACGGCGGACGCCGCCGCCTTCGCGCCCCGCACCATCACCTCGCTCTCCGGCGGGGAGCGGGCACGGGTGATGCTGGCCCGCGCGCTGGCGGTGGAGGCGCCGATCCTGCTGGCGGACGAGCCGGTGGCGGCGCTGGACCCCTACCACCAGCTCCAGGTCATGGAGCTGCTCCGCGGCATCGCCGCCACGGGCCGGCTGGTCGTCGCCGTGCTGCACGACCTGCCGCTGGCGGCGCGCTTCTGCGACCGGCTGGTGCTGCTCGGCGGCGGCCGGGTGGTGGCGGACGGGGAGCCGGAGGCGGTGCTGGCCCGCCCGAACCTGGAGGCGGCCTACCGCGTCCAGGGCCTCTACGGCAGCGAGGGCGAGGAACGCTACGTGCTGCCCTGGCGCCGGCTGGCGGCCGATCCCGTCTCCTGACCGGGCGGCCGGCGGGTCCCGGTCAGAGCGGACGGACCGGCGTCGGCCGCTGATCCGCATCCAGGGCGACCATGACGAAGACGCCCTCTGCCGCCTTGCGGCGCTCGCCGGTCTTCAGGTTCTCGCCCCAGAGATCGACCGTCACCTGCATGGAGCTGGTCCCGGTGCCGGTGACGGCGGCCTCGATCTCCATGATCTCCCCGACCTTGACCGGGCTGGTGAAGTCCAGCCTCTGCGAGGCGGCAAGCACGACGGTGCGGCGGCAGTGGCGGGTGGCGGCGACGAAGGCCGCCTTGCCCATCTGCGCCATGGCATGGCCGCCGAACAGGATGTGGTTGTGGCTGGCCTGGTCGGGGAAGACCAGTTCCACCATGCGGACACCGGCCGTCGCCGGTCCGGGCTCCGTCTCCTCCAACGGCGGCACCGCCGCGTCGCGGTCCACCGAGACCATGTTGAAGCGCCCGCGGGTGCAGAGCCGCCGCTCCCCCGTCAGCAGCGCCTCGGCCACGAGATCGACCTCCACGGTCAGGGAGCGCCGGCCGACGCGGGCGATGCGGCCCGTGACCTCCACGATCTCGCCCAGATGCGCCGGAGCGGCGAAGTCGATCCGCTCGCAGGATGCGGTGACGAAATCGACATGCGCGTGCCGGGTGGCGGCGATGAAGGCCACCTTGTCCATGTGCGCCAGCGCGGCGCCGCCGAACAGGGTGCCGTGGTGGTTGGTGTCGCCCGGGAAGATCAGGTCGATCAGGCTGGTCTCGCGGCGCACGGCGCATCTCCTGAGAGGCGGGCGAGCTGGTCGGGCCGGCAGCCCGTGGCCCGGAACGGTTGCAGGCGGTGCTGTCGGACGCCCAGCGCGTCGAGATCGGCACGCAGCCGCTCCAGCGCCGCCGCGTCCAGCAGGCGCGGATGCACGGTGGTGCGGACATCGCAGGCGATGCCGGCGTCCAGCAGCAGGCGCAGGCTCTCGCGCGCCCGCTCCCCGCTGCCGGGGGCGCCGGTGATCCGCTCATATTCGGCAAAGGGGGCCTTCACGTCGAAGCCCACCCAGTCCAGGAGCGGCAGCAGGTCCGCCAGCCGCTCGGGATAGGGGCCGCCCGTGTGCAGGCCGATGCGGAAGCCCATCCCCCGCACCGTCCGCATGGCGTCGGGCAGCGCGGCCTGGAGCGTCGCCTCCCCACCGGAGAAGACGACGCCGTCCAGCAGGCCGCGGCGCCCCTCCAGGAAGGCCAGCACCTGCCCCCACGGCAGTTCCCGCTGCCCGCGGGGGGGCAGCAGGTCCGGGTTGTGGCAGTAGGGGCAGGCCCAGGGGCAGCCCTGGCAGAAGACGGTGGCGACCAGGTCGCCCGGCCAGTCGCAGGTGGACAGCCGGGACAGGCCGCCGACGCGAAGGTCGGCCACCGGATGCCTCGTATCAGGCCCCGAGGTCCGCCTTCGCCTCGGCGAAGTAGCGGCGCTCGGCGAACTCACCCTTCTTGCCGAAATTGAAGGAGGAGACGGGACGGTGATAGCCCATCACGCGGGTCCAGATCTCGCAGGGCTGGCGCTCCTCGTCCTTCAGGACGATCTCGGCGGTCTCGGTCATGCAGCTCATGGGTCGGGTCCTCTTGTCCGGAGGTCAGGGAATCGGGCCGGTGTCCCGGCGGTACGGTGTCGCGGCGCTCACTCGGCCGCGGCGCACTTCTGCCGCTTGCGGGCGATCAGCTCGGCGTCGCACTTGGGGCAGAAGGCGTGCTCGCCCTCGATGTAGCCATGCTTGGGGCAGATCGAGAAGGTGGGCGTCACGGTGATGTAGGGCAGGCGGAAATTCTCCAGCGCCCGGCGCACCAGCTTGCGGCAGGCATCGGCCGAGGACACCCGCTCGCCCATGTAGAGGTGCAGGACGGTGCCGCCGGTGTACTTGCGCTGCAACTCCTCCTGCCGCTCCAGCGCCTCGAACGGGTCGTCCGTGAAGCCGACGGGAAGCTGGCTGGAGTTGGTGTAGTAGGGCTGGTCCGCCGTGCCGGCCTGGAGGATGCCGGGGAAGCGCTTCTGGTCCTCCTTGGCGAAGCGGTAGGTCGTACCCTCCGCCGGGGTGGCTTCCAGGTTGTACATGTGGCCCGTCTCTTCCTGGAACTGCACGATGCGCGCACGCACATGGTCCAGGAAGCGGACGGCGAAGGCATAGCCCCGCTCGGTCGTGATGTCCTCGGCATCGTCCGTGAAGTTGCGGATCATCTCGTTGATGCCGTTCACGCCCAGCGTCGAGAAGTGGTTCCGCAGCGTGCCCAGGTAGCGCTTGGTGTACGGGAACAGCCCGTTGTCCATGTGGTGCTGGATCACCTTGCGCTTGATCTCCAGGCTGGTGCGGCTGATGTCCAGCATCTCGTCCAGGGCGCGGAACAGGGCCGCCTCGTCGCCCTTGTGCAGATGGCCCAGGCGCGCGCAGTTGACCGTCACCACCCCCAGCGAACCGGTCTGCTCGGCGCTGCCGAACAGGCCGTTGCCGCGCTTCAGCAGCTCGCTGAGGTCGAGCTGGAGCCGGCAGCACATGGAGCGGACCATGTTCGGCTTCAGCTCGGAATTGACGAAGTTCTGGAAGTAGGGAAGCCCGTACTTGGCCGTCATCTCGAACAGCCGCTCGGCGTTCTCGCTCTCCCAGGGGAAGTCGGGCGTGATGTTGTAGGTGGGGATCGGGAAGGTGAAGACCCGCCCCTTGCTGTCGCCACGGGTCATCACCTCCATGTAGGCGCGGTTGATCAGGTCCATCTCGGCCTGAAGCTCGCCGTAGGTGAAGTCCATGTCCTCGCCGCCGATCACCGGCACCTGATCGCGCAGGTCCTCCGGGCAGGTCCAGTCGAAGGTCAGGTTCGTGAAGGGCGTCTGCGTGCCCCAGCGGGAGGGCACGTTAAGATTGTAGACAAGCTCCTGGATGCACTGGAGCACCTGCTCGTAGGGCAGGTTGTCCTTGCGGATGAAGGGGGCGAGATAGGTGTCGAAGGAGCTGAACGCCTGCGCACCGGCCCATTCGTTCTGCAAGGTGCCCAGGAAATTGACGATCTGCCCGACGGCGCTGGACAGGTGCTTGGGCGGCGCCGCCTCGACCTTGCCCGGCACCCCGTTCAGCCCTTCCGTCAGCAGGGTGCGCAGGGACCAGCCGGCGCAGTAGCCGGCCAGCATGTCCAGATCGTGGATGTGGATGTCGCCCTCGCGGTGGGCGCGGCCCACCTCCGCCGGATAGACGTGCGACAGCCAGTAGTTCGCCACCACCTTGCCGGAGATGTTCAGGATCAGGCCGCCCAGCGAATAGCCCTGGTTGGCGTTGGCGTTGACGCGCCAGTCGGCCCGGTTCAGGTACTCGTTGATCGAGGTTTCGACATCCACCACCGTCTTGCGGTCGCGCCGCAGGCGGGCGCGCTGCTCGCGGTAGACGATGTAGGCGCGGGCCGTGGCGAAATGGTTGGCGGAGATCAGGACCTGCTCGACCACGTCCTGGATCTGTTCGATATGCGGCGCCTCGGTATGGAAGCGATGGCCGATCACCTTGATCGCCTGGATCGCCAGGAGATGCGCCTCCGCCCCGTCGAACTCGCCGGTCGCCTTGCCGGCGCGCTCGATGGCGGAGCGGATCTTGTCGCCGTTGAAGGCGGACACTTCACCGCTACGCTTGATCACGGACTGCGGCAGCGTGGCAAGGGCATGAACGGGCATGCGGGTCTTTCCCCTTCCGGCACGCGGACAGGGGTCGGGAACCGCCCGGCGCGGCGCCGGCGGGTTCCCTTCGGATCACCCCGTCCGAAGATTGGTAGACTGGGCTACGGCAGGTCTCCTGGCTCGCGGGTCCGCGCCACCGTCCGGTCTTCCCGGTGCCGGTCGGCACCAGTGACATGAAAGGTCGGCAGCTCACCGCTGACAGTTGCGGGGGCAGCGCCGGAATCACACCGGCTTCCCTCTTAGCCCCCGGATAACGAGATCGGATAACTACATATTGTGTCATCCAGGGGACCGTAACGCTAAATACCGTAATTGCAGGTTCTGCTCAAGTCAAGCTCCGGCGGCGCAGGAGGGGCATGACGGATCGCCATGCGGTCCGCCCGCGGCGGCGCAGGCGGCCGTTGACAGGGGGATGGCCGTCTCCTAAAGCTCAGCCGTCACGGTTCTTCCGGCTCTCCGGGGTGCGGAAGCTAAGAGGGAATCCGGTGCGCCGTACGCGGCAAGGCCGGAGCTGCCCCCGCAACTGTCAGCGGTGAGCCTTTCCCGTTCGCGCCACTGGACCCGCAAGGGTTCCGGGAAGGCCGGGCCGAGGCGACGACCCGCGAGCCAGGAGACCTGCCGCGACGCACCATGGTCCACGGGCGGGGTGTCCCGGTGGAATGCCCGCGCTCCGGCCGCCCTCAGAGGGGATGCCGGGGTCCCGCGGTCTTCCCCATGCCCATGCCCTTCCTGTCTGAAGGGGCTTCCAGTCCATGTCCGATTCCGCGACGACGCCCGGCGACGGCCTCGCCCCGATCGTCTACACGCCGCGCAGCACGGACGCTCCGCGCCGCGCCCGCGCGCTGATGATCCAGGGCACCAGCTCCGACGTCGGCAAGAGCATGCTGGTGGCCGGGCTCTGCCGCGCCTTCACCCGCCGCGGTCTGGTGGTGCGCCCCTTCAAGGCGCAGAACATGAGCAACAACGCCGCCGTGGTGCCCGACGCGGACGCCCCGCCGGAGGCCGACGGCACCCCGGCGCGCGGCGAGATCGGCCGCGCCCAGGCGCTCCAGGCCCGCGCCTGCAAGGTGGCGCCGTCCATCCACATGAACCCGGTTCTGCTGAAGCCGCAGACGAACATCGGCTCCCAGGTGGTGCTGCGCGGCCGGGTGCTGGGCAACTGTCCGGCGCGCACCTATCACCGGATGCGCAAGGGCCTGA
Source organism: Rhodocista pekingensis (assembly GCF_042665545.1). Taxonomy (NCBI): domain Bacteria; kingdom Pseudomonadati; phylum Pseudomonadota; class Alphaproteobacteria; order Rhodospirillales; family Azospirillaceae; genus Rhodocista; species Rhodocista pekingensis. Next base: position 284,152 of record NZ_JBHTCM010000028.1, read on the forward strand.
TGCCGCCGATCATGGACAGCTTCGAGCGGCTGGCCGCCGAGGCGGACCTGGTGATCGTGGAAGGCGCCGGCAGCGGGGCGGAGATCTATCTGCGCGCCTCGGACATCACGAACATGCATCTGGCGGAGCGGCTGGGCCTGCCGGTCGTCGTACTGGGCGACCTGGACCGTGGCGGCACCATGGCCGCCCTGGTCGGCACCCACGCCCTGCTGGACGAGGCCGACCGGGTCCGCGTCGTCGGCTACATCGTCAACAAGTTCCGCGGCGACTTCTCCCTGTTCGAGCCGGCCTGCGGCACGATCACGGCCATGACCGGCTGGCCCTTCCTGGGCGTGGTCCGCTGGTTCGAGGAGGCCGACCGCCTGCCGGCGGAGGATTCGCTGGCACTGGAGCGGCCGGCCACCGGCACCGGCAGCGGCCTGAAGGTGGCGGTGCCGCGGCTGTCCCGCGTCGCCAACTTCGACGACCTGGACCCGCTGGCGGCCGAGCCGGGCGTGGACCTGCGCTGGGTGCAGCCGGGCCATCCGATCCCGGCCGACACGGACGTGGTGGTGCTGCCCGGCTCCAAGACCACCCGCGCCGACCTTGACGTGCTGCGCCAACAGGGCTGGGACGTGGACATCCTGGCCCATGTCCGCCATGGCGGCCGGGTCGTCGGCCTCTGCGCCGGATTCCAGATGCTCGGCCGGGTGGTGCGCGACCCCGCCGGGATCGAGGGGCCGGCCGGGGAGACGCCGGGCCTGGGCCTGCTGGACATCGAGACGGAGATCGGCGGCGACAAGCGGCTGGTCGAGATCGACAGGCTGGACCGGAACAGCGGCCGCCGCGTCACCGGCTATGAGATGCACATGGGCCGCTCGACCGGGCCGGGCCTGGAGCGGCCCTGGCTGATGCTGGACGCGGGCGACGGCTCGGCCCCGAAGGCCGAAGGGGCGGTCTCCGCCGACGGGCGGGTGATGGGCAGCTATGTCCACGGCCTGTTCGGGTCGGACGGGTTCCGCTCCGCTTGGCTGGAGCGGGTGGGGGCGCAGGCCTCGGCGCTCGACTTCGAGGCGCGGACCGAAGCGGCCCTGGAGGCTTTGGCCGACCATGTGGAGGCCAATCTGGACCTCGACGCCCTGCTGGCCCTGGCGCGGTGACGGGAACCCCGGTGACGCACGGTCTTCCCCCCCGCAGCGCGGCCTTCCGCCCCTGCCCGTCCGGCCCCGGTAGCGGAGGCGGACAGACGGCGCCCGCGGTCCGGGGGGGCGCCACGCCATGACCATCCTGCTTGCGCTGCTGATCGACCGCTTCCTGGGGGAGCCGCCGGGGCGGCTGCATCCGGTGATCTGGATGGGCCAGTACCTGGAGCAGGCCGGCCGCCGCCTCCCCGACCTGCCGGCGTGGCTGGCGCTGCCGGCCGGCGCCGCCGCCTGGGCCGTCGGCGCGGTGGCCACGGTGGCGGTGGCGGGGGCGGCGACATGGCTCGTCTCCGACCTGCCGCCCTGGCTGGAACTGGTGCTGCTGGCGTTCCTGCTGAAGCCGATGTTCGCCCTGACCCTGCTCCTGTCGGAGGTCGCCGCCACCGAGACGGCCCTGCGCGAGGGGCTGGCGGCCGGCCGTGCCCGGCTGGGCTCCCTGGTCAGCCGCGACACCACGGAGCTTGAGCCGGAGCAGGTGCGCGAAGCCGCCATCGAATCCCTGGCGGAGAACCTGTCGGACTCCCTGGTGGCGCCGCTGTTCTGGTTCCTGGTCGCGGGGCTGCCCGGGGCCGCGCTCTACCGTTTCGCCAACACGGCGGATGCCATGTGGGGCTATCGCGGGCGCTGGGAATGGGCCGGCAAGGTGGCCGCCCGCGCCGACGACCTGCTGAACCTGATCCCGGCACGGCTGACGGCCCTGGCGCTGCTGGGCGCCGATGCGCTGCGCCGCGACCGGCGGGCGGCCCTGGCAACGGAGGCGCGGCGCACCGCCTCGCCGAACAGCGGCTGGCCGATGGCGGCCATGGCGATGGCCCTGGGGCTGCGCCTGGGCAAGCCGGGTCACTATGTTCTGAACGAGGGAGGGGCGGTGCCCGGCCCGGACGACCTGCCCCGCGCCCTGGAGCGCGCCCGGCGGGCGGGTCTGGGCCTCGCCCTGCTGGCCGCCGTGGCGGAGGTGATCATCCATCATGTCTGACGTGCAGGCCAGAGCGGAGGCGATGCCATGGGTGCCGTGACCTTCCTGACCGGCCCGGTGCGCAGCGGCAAGAGCGCCCGCGCCGTGGAGATCGCCCGCGGCTGGGGCGGGAACGTCGTGTTCGCCGCCACCTACCGCGTCGATCCCGCCGACGCCGAGATGCTCGCGCGCGTGCGCCGGCACCAGGAGGAACGGCCGGAGGGCTGGCGCACGCTGGAGGCGCCGGACGATCTGACGGCCGCGCTCGCGGCGCTGGACCCGCCGCCGTCCGGGCTGGTGCTGGACAGCATCGTGATCTGGGCCGCCATGCGCTTCGACCGTGACGACAGCACGATCCTGGCCGAGTGGAGCGCGGTCCTGGGGCATCTGCGCGCCGCCCCGTGGCCGACGGTCATCGTCGGTGACGAGATCGGCTGGAGCCCGGTGCCGATGGAAGCCGAGTTGCGCCGCTTCCGCGATCTGGTGGGCTGGCTGGGCCAGCGCACCGCCGCGGCCGCCGACGAGGCCTGGCTGATGGTGGCCGGATGCCCGGTGCGCCTTAAATGAGGGGGCGGACCGCCGCACCGTCCCCGCCGCTGCCCCCGCCGGGTGCTGCGGCCCGCCGTCCCGCGGCGACACCCGACAGAGACCGGAAAGGGAGAGAACGATGAGCAAGACAAAAGTGGTGACGCGCACCGGCGACGGCGGCGAAACTTCCCTGGGCCGCGGCGTGCGCGTGCCGAAATGCTCCGACCGCGTGGAGGCCTACGGCTCCGTGGACGAGGTCGGCGCCATGATCGGCGTGCTGCGCTCCATGCTGGAGGACAATGCCGCGGTGGATGCGCGGCTGCGCGCCATCCAGATCGACCTCTACAACATCTGCGCCGACCTGCACATGCCCGGTGAGTCCGGGGCCGCCCTGCGCATCGACGGCAGCGGTCTGGAGCGGATCGAGGCCGAACTGGAGGCGATGAACGAGGGGCTGCCGCGGCTGGCGAACTTCGTGCTGGCCGGCGGCACCCGCGCCGCCGCCTTCGCCCATCTGACCCGCACCGTGACCCGCCGGGCCGAGCGCCGGGTGGTGGCGCTGGCCCGGGCCGAGGAGGTCAATCCCGAGGTGCTGCGCTACATGAACCGGCTGTCCGACTACCTGTTCATCCTGGCGCGGACGCTGAACGAGAACGGCGCCAAGGACGATCTCTGGGCGCCGCGCGGGGTCCGCTGACCCCGCCACCCTTGCGTCCGAGCGCCCCGACGCTGCCCGCCGGCCTCAGCCGCCGGCGAGCAGCCGGAGCGCCGCCGTCAGCTTCCGGATGTCCTCCTCCCGGGTGAAGAGGGCCGGTGTCACCCGCACGCAGGCCCCCTTCGCCACGCCCGTGCGGTGGACGGTGAAGATGCCGGACCGCTCCAGCAACTGCCGGGCGACGGCCGCGTTCTCCTCGGCCGACAGCTTGCCGGCGAGGCGGAACGAGGTGATGCCGGCCGCGAGACGCGGGTCCTTCGGCGTCAGGATCTCGATGCCGCGACTGCCGCGCAGCGTCTCCGCCCAGAGGTCGCGCAGGTGGCGCAGCCGCGCCGCGATGGCGGGCGTGCCGATCCGCTGGTGGAAGTCGATCGCCGCCGGCACGGCCAGCAGCGTGGCGAAGTCCGTCGTGCCGGTGTGGATGCGGGCGCGGATGCCCTGCGCGCCCTCCGGCTCGCCCATGTGGGGCTCGATGGCGTCCAGCCGGTCGCGCCGGATGTACATGACCCCGACCCCGAGCGGGGCGCCGATCCATTTGTGCAGATTGTAGCCGACGAAGTCGGCGCCGAGCCCGGCCGCGTCGAACGGCACCTGGCCCAGCGAGTGGGCGGCGTCCACGATCACGTCCACACCGCGCGCCCGTGCCATGGAGACGATTTCCGCCACCGGCAGCACCAGCCCGGTGCGGTGGCTGAGATGGGTCAGCAGCATCAGCCGGACCCGCGGGTTGGCCGCCAGCGCCCGTTCGTAGGTGTCGATCAGCCCCTGGTGGGTGGCCGGTTCCGGCAGGTCGATGCGGACGACCTCCACCCCGCGGCGGCGGCGCAGGGACTCCAGGCCCGCCTGCATGCTGTCATAGTCGAGGTCGGCGTAGAGGACCGCATCGCCCGGCCCGAGCCGGTGGTAGCCGGCGATCAGGGTGAGCAGCGCCTCCGTGGCGCCGCGGGTCAGGGCGATCTCGTCCTCCCCCGCCCCCAGCAGGGCGGCGACGCGGCGCACCACCTCCCGCGCGTCGCGGCCGAACTCCCGCCGCGTGTAGTAGGAAGTCTCCCGGTTCACCCGGTCCTGGTGCCGGCGGTAGTCCTCCAGCACCGGCCGGGCCATCATGCCCCAGTTGCCGTTCTCCAGATGCACCACCGCGCGGGTGGCATCGTACTGGCCGGCCACCGCCTCCCAGAAGCCGGTGTCGCGCGCCAGCGTCGACGGCGCCAGGGCCGGCACCGGCGGCAGATCGGGCACCGCCGCCCCGGCCGCGCTCCAGCCGGCCGGAACCGCCACGCCGGCCGCCAGCCCGGCCCCGCCCGCCCGCAGCAGGTCCCGCCGCGTCACGCCCATGTCCGTTCTCCTTTCACAGTCCCGCACCCGGCCGCGAACGGAAACGGGGCGGCCGGAGCCGCCCCGTCCCGTCCGGCATCCGGCCGGTCAGTAGCGCACGTCCAGGCGGACATAGTACTGGCCGCCGTCGGTGTCGTAGGGCGCGTTGCGCGAGTAGATCAGGCCGCGGTTGGACTGGTAGGTCGCCTCTCCGGGGTAGTTGTCGAAGACGTTCTCGGCCCCCACCCGCAGGGAGAAGGCGTCCGTGATGTCCCAGGTCACGGCCATGTCCACGAAGCTCTCCGCCCCGAAGGTCTGGAAGATGTCGCCCGTGGCGTTGCCCGAACTGTCGGTCCATTCACCGTAGTAGCGCAGCCGCGCCATCAGGTTGACCGGGCCGAGGCGGTAGTCGGCGCTGAGGGTGGCGTTGTGCTCCGGCAGCCCCTCCTCGAACAGCAGGGCCTGGGTCGGGTTGGCGGCGAGCGACCCGCCGGTGACTTCGGTCTTGTTATAGTTGTAGGCCGCCGACAGGGTCAGGTGGCCGGGGCCGGCATCCGTCGCGTAGCTGCCGACGATGTCGATGCCGCGGGTGCGGGTGTCGAAGTCGTTGGTGAAGAAGCTGACGCTGGTGAAGGTGTTGGCCCCGGGCACGCCCTGCGCGATGAGCTGGCGCCGGATGGCATCGGTCACGGTGAAGCTGGAGGACTGGCTGAAACGGTCCGTGACCTTGATCTGGTAGACGTCCACCGTTGCCGAGAAGCCGACATCGGTCTGGAAGGCGAGGCCGGCGCTGAGATTGACCGACTCCTCCGGCTTCAGCGGCTTGGCACCGAAATACTGCGCCACCGGGTTGGACGGCTCCAGCCGGCCGGAGGTGAAGGTGTTCAGCGTGACCGTGTCCAGCCCCTGCGAGGTGCGGGTGCTGTAGGCCTGGCCCGGCGTCGGCGCGCGGAAGCCGGTGGAGGCAGAGCCGCGCAGCGCGAGGTTCGGCAGCACCTCGACACGGGTGGAGATCTTGCCGTCGGTGGTGGAGCCGAACTCCGAGAAGTCCTCGTAGCGGCCGGCGAGGCCGATCGTCCAGATGTCCGTCACCGGCACCTCGACGTCCACATAGCCTGCGTAGCTCTCCTGATCGAAGCTGCCGGCCTGGGCGTCGCCGTAGCCAGGGAAGCCGTTGGAGCCGGTGGCAAGGCCGGCCGACGCACCGGGGCCGACCACCCACGACGCCTCGTCGCCGGCGATGATCTTGTAGGTCTCCTCGCGCCGCTCGCCGCCGAAGGCGACGTTGACCGGGGCCGCCAGCAGGCCGGTGTGCAGGCTGTAGACGAAGTCCAGGTTGAGGTTGAACTCCTCCTGGATCAGCGAACCGTCGTCGAAGCGGGTCGGGCTGTCGGGCCCGAGCGAGGCGTTGATGGTCTCGCGCATCTTGTAGTCGATGCGGTTGCGGCCGTAGGAGCTGCTGAGATCCCAGGTCAGGTCGTCGGTCACGTCGCCGCGCACGCCGCCGACGATGGAATAGTCCTGGTCGTCCTGGCCGAAACGGGGCGTGAACCCCGTGGGATAGAGCGAGCGGGCGTCCCAGCCGGGGAAGATCGGCGTGGTCTTGTAGACGTTGCTGGTGCTGTCCGGGTTGCGCCAGTTGAAGTCGGTCCAGCCGTCGCCCTCGCCATAGGTGCCGAACAGGTAGGCCTCGGCGCTCCCGCCGAGCGGCAGCCTGCCGTTCAGGGCGAGGCGGATGGTCTCCTGATCCGGCTGGCCCCAGCGCTGCACCGGGTCCGGCACGCTGAGATTCGGATGCGCGGCCTGGAAGGCGATGGCATCCGGGCGCTGCCGGGTGCGGGAGGTGGCATTGGCGTCGGACCATTCCGCCGTGGCGGTCAGGAAGCCGCCCTCGCCGATCTCCCAGCCGCCCTGGGCGCCGAACTGGTAGTTCTCCCCGTCGCCCTCATAGTACTGCGAGGCCTGGGTGAAGAAGCGGTAGCCGGGCTGGTCGTCGAGGATGATGTTGATGACGCCGGCGATGGCGTCGGAGCCGTACTGGGCCGCCGCACCGTCGCGCAGCACCTCGATCCGCTTGATGGCGAAGGACGGGATCTGCGCCAGGTCCGGCCCCTGCGACCCGCGCGAGCCGAGCAGCGCCGAGCGGTGCCGGCGCTTGCCGTTGACCAGCACCAGCGTCTGGTCGGGCGAGAGACCGCGCAGCCGGGCCGGGCGGACGAAGGCCAGACCGTCATTGGCGGGCAGGCGCTGCACGTTGAAGGACGGGATCGTCTGCGCCAGCGAGTCGACCAGTTCGCTCGAAATCGTGCTGTCGATGGTGTCGCCCGAGATGACATCGACGGGCGACAGCGTCTCGTAGAGCGTGCGCTGGGTCTGGCGGGTGCCGGTGACGATGATCTCCTCAAGGGACTCCTGGCCGGCGGGGGCAGCGCCCTGCTGCGCCCAGGCGGGCAGGGCGGCGGCGGTGGTCAGCGCAAGCGCCACCAGGGCGGTGCTGGTACGGAATCGCATGTCGGTCTCGCTCGATCGGCTGCTGGCGGGGCTGCCGCCTGGAAAGGGGGCGTGCCGACCGGCGCGCCCGCGCCGCTGCGATCTACGGACATCACATGTCGGTTTCGGGTCACATTGATTGCATATGGATGATTCTTTCTTTCACTTCAGGCCATGGACAGGATTGCGCCAGAAAACCGCAAGGACACGAAGGGAAACCATAAGTCACGCCCTACGATCCTGGACAGCCGCCGGACGAACCTGCCGCACCGTGCCGACGCCCCGGTTGTCAGGCCCCTGCCCTGCGGCCCCACGCCGTGCCCCGGAACAGCGCTGCGGACCGCCTACCTCCTATGCATACATGGACAACCCCATATTGCGTAGGTCAGCCTTACAGAAATCCACCCTCTTAAGGAGGGAGTTGCGGCCTAATTGATCAGCGCTGAGAAGACGCCCTGTCAGCGCTCCCCCCGTGTCACATGGAAGGCAAGAATGCTGGATCTTTTCCGGTCGAGGACCATCGACGCCATGCAGGCCCAGCTTGCGGCCCTGGACCGGTCGCTGGCCGTCATCGAATTCACGATGGACGGCAAGGTCCTGACGGCGAATGCGAACTTCCTGAAACTGATGGGCTATTCCCTGGCCGAGATCCAGGGCCGGGAGCACACGCTGTTCGTCGATCCGCGGGAGCGGAGCAGTGCTGCCTACCGGGACTTCTGGGCGAAGCTGGGACGCGGCGAATACCATTCCGGTGAATTCAAGCGGATCGCCAAGGGCGGCCGCGAGGTCTGGATCGAAGGCACCTACAACCCGGTCCTGGGCCCGGACGGCAGGCCGGCGAAGGTGGTGAAGTACGCCGCGGACATCACGGCGCAGAAGATGGAGTACGCCAACCTTCTGGGACAGGTGAACGCCATCACCCGTTCGCAGGCGGTGATCGAGTTCGGCCTCGACGGCACGGTGCTGACGGCCAACGAGAACTTCCTGAAGCTGATGGGCTATACCCTGGCCGAGATCGTCGGCCGGCCGCATGCGCAGTTCGTGGACGCGGCGGCGCGCGACAGCGAGGACTACCGGACCTTCTGGCAGACGCTGCGCAGCGGCCGCTTCCTGAACGGCCAGTACAAGCGGATCGGAAAGGGCGGCCGAGAAGTCTGGATCGAGGGTTCCTACAACCCGGTGCTCGACCTCAACGGCAAGCCCTGCAAGATCGTCAAGTTCGCCACCGACATCACGGCCCAGATGGAGCTGCTGGGCAACCTCAAGACCCTGATCGACCGCAACTTCGGAGAGATCGACTCGGCTCTGGACGTCTCGGAGCGGCAGGCCGGCCGGGCGTCGGAGTCCGCCGGCGACACCCTGGCGAACGTCCAGATGGTGGCGTCCAGCGCCGAGGAGCTGGCCGCCTCCATCCGCGAGATCGCTCAGAACATGCAACGGTCGCGCGACGCCACCGACCAGGCCGTGGAGCGGGCCGACGCCGCCGACCAGGCGACGCAGCGGCTGACGGATGCGGCGACGGCGATGACCGGGATCGTCGATCTGATCCGGACCATCGCCGGGCAGATCAACCTGCTGGCGCTGAACGCCACCATCGAGGCCGCCCGCGCCGGAGAGGCCGGGCGCGGCTTCGCCGTGGTGGCGACGGAGGTGAAGAACCTGGCGAACCAGGCGGCCCAGGCGACCAGCCAGATCACCCGCGAGATCGAGGGCGTGCAGTCCGTCTCGGGCGAGGTGGTCGGCACCCTGCGCGAAATCCGCGAGGCCATCGGCATGGTGCGGGAGCATGTGGCCGGAACCGCCAGCGCCATCGAGGAACAGAGCGCGGTCACCCGTGACATGTCGCAGACCATGCAGACGACGGCGCAGGATGTGGGCACCGCCACGCGCAGCCTGGGCGAGATCGCCGCGGCTCTGCGGCAGGTCGGTCAGGCCATCAGCCGGACCAAGGAGGCCGCCCAGGTCCTGGCGCGCTGATCCGAGCGGCGGGAAGCGGCGCATCGCCGCCTTCCCGCGGCGGGCCGGACGGGAAAGCGTCCAGGCATATTGTACAGATTAATTACGTTATATATGGGAAACAACCTGCGACTTGTGATATTTTAATTGACATGACGGCCGTCCGCGGTGAAATCTTGGGCTGACCCTGGAGCCGGAACACCGGACATCCCCGGGTCCGCGGGAATTTGACGGAGCAGCTTGCGCCGCGACACCAAACGCTAAAGCGCCACGAAGGCCCTTCGTGGTTCTCCGGACCTGACGTAAGGGTATCGCCATGACTGCCGCTCCCGCCCCTGCCCCGCTCGTCTCCCGCCGGCCCTCCCCCAGGGCGACCGGCCGGTCCTGTTGCTGTAGCGGCTGCCGGCACGGCTGACCCGCACAGGGCCGGGCCGTTCCGGAGCGTCCGTCCCGCGCCCTCCGGCGCCGGACCGACGCCGCATCCCGACATCACCAGCACAGATGCGCCCGGCCCGCAGGCATGCGGACCGGCAGGGGGATCACATGGCAGACGCCGTCGTCATCCAGTTCGACCACATCACGGTCGGCATCGCCGTTGCCGAGGGCGACGGCTTCCGCTTCTTCGCTTCGGACGTGCGCTATTACGGTCTGGAGAACCGCTTCTTCCCGGACACCCAGGCCATCAGCCGGGCCTGCCGCGCGATCCGGTCACCGGCGGCGGCACGGTCCGCGGCGCCCCCGGCCGACCGCCCGGTCCGGTCCACGCCATCCCAGGGAAGGGCCCGGCAACCGGCGCCCGGTTCCGAAGAAGGGGCCCGGCCATCCCGCATCGACCTCCGGCAGGAGGCGGAACCCGCCGGCCCGCTGCCGTTCCGGGGGCGGTCGCCCCTGTCCCGGCGGCCAGACGGGCGCTCCGGTCAGGCGAGCAGGGCCAGCAGCGCCACGGGCGCCAGCGCCGCCCCGTAGAGCGCCAGCCGGGGCCGGTAGGCCAGAACCCCGGCCAGCGCCGTGGCCGCGATGGCGGCACTGCCGGACCAGAGGGTCAGGCCCGTGCCCCAGCCCCAGCCCTCCACCCCGATGGCGGCGGAGAGGACCAGCAGGGCCCATCCCGCAAGGGCGCCGGGGCGGTGCAGCCGGCGGGGCAGCGGCCGGGTCAGGAGCTGCGCCCCGTGACGGTCCATGGTCAGGGCCAGCAGCACGAAGCCGGCGAAAGCGGTCAGCAGCAGGGCGATGAACATGCGGTCCTCCTACTCCGCCGCCAGCGGGGCGGGCTGGTCTTCCCGCTGTGCCGGTCCGGCGCGGCCCGCCTTCCGCGTCGGGTCGTGGCGGTGCATCGTCCAGGCGGCGACGGCGAACAGGGCCGCCAGACCCAGCATGGTCAGGTCGAACCCGGCCAGCAGCCAGCGCCCGGCGGCCAGGGTGTCGATCAGGGTGAAGGGCGTGGTCAGGGCGTTCAGCACCGGCAACAGCGCCAGGAGTGCGGCCGCGGCGGCCAACTGCTCCACCCAGGCCCGCTTCAGCGGGCGCAGCAGCGGGTGCAGGAAGGTCAGCAGCCAGACCAGGAAGAAGATGTTGATCTCCCACTCGGCACGGTCGGGCAGCCCCACCGGCAGCAGCCGGTTCGCCCAGAAATGCGCGGCGATCGCCACCGGCATGCCGGCCACGGCACCGACGTTCAGATGCGCCACCAGCCGGTGGCCGAACGGGGCCGGGGCGTCGCGTCTCTGCGCCGCCCGCTTCACCGACCACAGCACCAGCCCCGTCGCCACCATCAGGGTGCCGCCGACCCCGGCCAGAAAATAGACCCAGCGCAGCACCGGCTCGGCGAAGCGCCCGCGGTGCAGGCTGTTCAGCGAGGCGGCGACGGCGCGCGCGGCGCTGCGCTCCGGCGTCCCCACCGCTTCCAGCAGGGTCCCGCTGCGGGCATCGAACCGCATCCGCGTGGCGCCGCCGCCACCGCCTTCCAGCAGGCTGGGATTGTAGCGCGGGGCCAGTTCCAGCACGGGCTGCGACGCCGTCGGGTTGTTCACGACGAAGCGGCCGACCGGCTGGCCCCAGGCCGCCTCGGCCGCCGCCAGCATCGGCGCCAGCGGGGCGAAGCGGGAAGCGGGCTCCGCCGCCGGCGCGGGCGCGGCGGCCACCGCGGCGGGCTGACCGCCGCGCCCCTGCACCCCGGCCGCCAGATTGCCCCAGGGCATCAGCGTGCCGGCCAGCAGCACGAGCCCGGAGAAGGTGATCATGACATGGAAGGGCAGCGACAGCACCGCCGTCACATTGTGGGCATCGAGCCAGGAACGCTGGCCCTTGCCGGGACGGAAGGTGAAGAAGTCGGTGAAGATCTTCTTGTGCGTGATGACGCCGCTGACGATGGCGACGAACATCGCCATGGTGGCGATGCCGACGATCCAGCGCCCCCAGGTCCGGGGCATGGCGTACAGCTCGAAATGGAAATGGTAGAGGAACTCCCCGCCCGAGGTCTCGCGCGGGGTCAGCAGCGCCCCCGTTCCGGCATCCATGTGGCGGCCGGACATGCGGCGGCCGCGCATCTCCCCCTGTCCGGCCTCACGCCAGAGCAGGCGCACGGACTCCATCCGGTCGGACGGCAGGATCACGGACCAGAGGGCGGCGGTGGGGGCCAGTTCGGCGACCTTGGCCAGCGCCCGCTCGGGAGTCTCCGCATCCGGGACCGACCCGTGCAGCTCCGGCTGCATCCACCAGGTGATCTCGTCCCGGAAGAAGGAATAGGTGCCGGTCAGGAAGACGGCATAGAGCAGCCAGCCGAGGATCAGGCCGGACCAGCCATGCAGCCAGGAATTGACCTGGCGGAAACCCGGACCCATCACGCCTCACCGCAGCAGAAGGAAAAGAGCAAGGAACAGGGCCGCCGGCAGCAGGATGCCCGCCCAGGCCCGGCGCGGGCTGGCGGCGGCGTAGGCCCAGATGATGGCGGCCGTATAGACCAGGAAGGACAGCATGGTGCCGGTCAGGGCCGCGTCCGCCTTCTCCCCCGGCAGCAGGACGGCGACACAGGCCGCCGACGCGGCAGCCAGCCCGTACCCGGCCAGAATGCCGGCCACGCTGCGCGACAGCACCTCCCGCCGCGACCGCCCCCCGAACCCGGGCTTGCGCCGGCCCGGTGCCGGCGTTGACGTCGTCGTCCGGGCCGTCATTTTATCCCCCCGGCAAAGCCCGCGGCGAAGCGCAGGGCCGGCGGCAGGGAGGCCGCCAACGCCTCCCCGTGCGACAGGTCGGGAAATTCGATGACCTCCACCGACAGGCCCGGCAGAGTCCGCAGCCGCGCCGCCATCTGCGGCAGCGCGTGGGCCGGGAAGCCCTCCCGTCCCGGTGGTGGCGCCTGCCGCACGGCATCGGCGCCCCCGGCGGGACGCGGCCCCTCCCTTCTGCGCCCCTCTGCCCCGCCGCGGGTCAGCAGCAGGCGGGCGGGCGCGCCCGTGAAGCGCGCCTCTTCGGAGAGGATGAACCCGTCCTGCCACCAGAGCGACGGGCTGGCGGCGATGTAGGTCGAAAACCGGTCGGGCCGGGTGAACAGGCAGTGCAGCGTGAAAAGACCACCATAGGAATGGCCCCAGAGGGCCTGGCGCGCCGGATCGACGGCCGCGAGGGCGGCCACCCGGGGCTTGATCTCCGCCTCGATCAGGTCGAGGAAGGCGTCGGCCCCGCCGCCCCGGCGGCCACGCTCGCGGTTCTCCCAGGTCTCCCCGGCGGGCGAGGTCGGCGGGGTGTAGTCGAAGGCCCGCGCCACCACGTCGAAGCGCCGGTCGGTCTCGTAGCCGATGGCGACCAGCACGGGCGGGCCGTCCCGGTCGAGGTTCTCCAGCAATGGCTCCGTCAGGACCCCCAGGGCCGCGTTCCCGTCCAGCATGTGCAGCACCGGATACCCGGCCGCCGGGGCGGGACGCCGGGGCATGCCCACGGTGACGCGGTAGCGCCGTCCGCCGTCACGGGAGACGAGGCCGACCCTGTCGAAACGGTAGAAGGCCGAGCCCTGGTCGGCGATCGTCGGGCCCATCGGCCGGCTGAGATCGGGCTGGGCGATGGCGGGACCCGCGGCCAGCAGGGCGGCGAGTCCGCCCAGCACGCTCCGCCGGTCGGGAAGGGAGAGGATGTCCATGACAGGAAGCCTTCGGGGGAGACAGGCCGTAGCCCCCGGCCGGACGACCGGGGGCTACGGCAGTCGGATCAGAACGACGCGGTCAGGCTGAGCGTATAGGCCCGGCCCGGTTCGTTGTAGGTGTTGGCGCCGGCGCCCGACTGGGTATCCAGGCGGTACAGCCGGCGGTCGAACAGGTTGCTGATGCCGGCAGCCAGCCGGTAGCTGTCGTTGAACTCGTAGCTGGCATTGACCCCGAACAGGGTATAGGCGCCGCGCTCGTCCAGTTCCGCGCCGGTCGCGGCCCCGCCGCGGGAATTGAGCCGCCGCGGCTCCTGCTTGCCGTAATGGGTCATGGAGAGCAGCAGGGTGAGCTGGTCCGTTGCCTGCCAGTCGAGCGTGGAGTTGATGGTGTATTCCGGGATGATCGACAGCGGTTCCCCGGTGTCCTTGTTCTTGCTCTCCGTCATGTAGGTGAAGTTCGTATTGAAGGAGAGCGTCTCCAGCACCGGCACCAGGACGTTGCCCTCCCAGCCGGCAACGACGGCCTTGGGCACATTCTCCCACTTGAAGATCCGCGCCCGCGTGGACGGGATCAGCCCGACCGGCACCATGCCGGCCTGGATGCGGTCTTCGTAGTCGTTGTGGAAGTAGGTGGCGCTCGCCGCCCAGCCGTCCCTGTCGTAGACGAGCCCGATCTCCTTGTTCAGGCTGGTTTCCGCATCCAGGGCGTCGTTGCCCTGGATATAGCAGCCGCCACCCAGATTCTGATAGGCCAGCGGGCAGCCGTTGCCGCGGGTGTAGTATAGATAGTTGGGATTGGACTGGTACAGGTTCGGCGCCTTGAAGGCGCGGGCGATGCCGCCCTTGACCTGCAACCCGTCGAAGACATCGTAGGATGCGTTCAGCGACGGGCTCCAGTTGTCCCCGAACTGCGTGTGGTGGTCGAAGCGCACGCCCGGCGTCAGCATCAGCCTGTCGGTGACGGCGATGTTCGCCTCTGCGAAGACGGCGGAGGTATCGGCATCGGCCTTGCCGCTGCGTCCCGTATTATCGATGCCCGGAATGCTGCCCTGGCTGACCGCCTGGCTCATCGAGAAGGGATCGTTCAGCTCCTCCCGGCGCCATTCGACGCCCGTCGTCAGCATCATGTCGACCGGCACCGTCAGCGGAATGTTCAGCTCGCCGCTGGCGATGTAATTCTTCAGCTTCGAGGTGACGAAGTTGGACGTGGTGTTGATGTTGCCTTCGCCGCCACCGGCCAGCCCCTCCTGGAGGCGGGTGTTGTCGGTGTGCTCGTACTGGAACATCAGCCGCGACGTCGCCCGCTCCCAGTCACCCTTGTGGGTCAGGGAGGCGGTGGTGCGCTTCATGACGTTGGTTTCGGCCCCCTTATCCGCGAGGTCGGAGATGATGGTGGAGTCCGTTCCCCCCAGCGCGCGGTCGCCGGCATAGATGTTGCCCTGGCGCGAGTATCCGGCTTCGGCTTCCAGCACCTGCGCCGGTGTCATCTGCCAGCGCAGCAGCCCGTCGATGTCCTTGTTCTCCACGCCTTCGCGGCCGGCCGGCGGATTGGCGGCACCGGCGGCACCCGACGCATCCCGGTTGATGTCGGGGTCGTCGCCGTCGGTCTTGTTGTAGTTGCCGTAGAGGCGGAAGGAGAGTGCTTCCATCAGCGGACCGCTGAGGGTGAAGCCGATGCGCCGGCTGTCGCCCTCGTCGCCGCTCTCCGGCTGGTTGGTGAACAGCGTGACGGAGCCGGCCAGCGTGTCGGTGGGCGGGCGGGTGATGATGTTCACCACGCCGCCGCTGGCGCCGGAGCCGTAGCGCGCCGCGGCGGGGCCGCGGATCACCTCGATCCGCTCCACCTGCTCGGCCGGCACCCAGTTGCTGTCGCCGCGGGTGTTGCGTTCGCCGCTGCGCCCGAACCGGACGGAGTTGCGCGATGCGACGGGCTTGCCGTCGATCAGGATCAGGGTGTTCTCCGGCCCCATGCCGCGCAGGTCGATCTGGCGGTTGTTGCCGTACTGGCCCGAGGAGCTGTTGCCGGTCAGGTTCACGCCGGGCATGCGCCGGATCACCTCGGACAGGTCGTTGGCGGGCGGGCGCCGGGCGATCTCCTCGGCGGTGATGATGGAGACGCCGGGCGCCTGCTTCAGCTCCTCCTCGGCGGTATCGACGACCGTCACGGTCGGCAGCACGAGGGCGGTTCCGTCACTCTTCTCCGCCGTCGGCGCCGCTTCCTGGGCCGAGGCTGCATAGGGGGCGGCGGCCAGCGCCAGACCAATGGCCGTAGCGGTACGGCAGATCGTCAACCGGGCGTTCATCAGCGCCTTCCTTCGTCCTTCCAATTGCGATGTCCCACCGCACCGGCGGGGAGCGGCATGCCGAACGGTCCCGTCGTGCCGGACCGACCGATCCGGCACGGGAAAGGATATGCAAATACGACGCAGTCTCATTTCTGCGCCCGGAACGACCCTCGGGCCGACCCGGCACATTCCCCTTCCGACATACCGCCAGCACTGCCATCTATCCGAACCGGATTCATAATGCGAGTCATTCTTATTACGGCGCCGGCATGATACGACACGGACGCGCAGACCCTGCGCGTCCGGCAGTGCGGCAGCCGGTCGCAGGCCGGCCCCGCGGACAGGATCAGGAAGAGCGGCCCAGCAGACCGGCCACGGCGCGGACCAGCGCGTCCGCTTCCATCGGCTTGGGCAGCAGTGGCACGTCACGCAGCGCCGTCGGCAGCCCCGCCAGGCTGGCATAGCCGCTGCACAGCAGGAACGGCACCCCCATGGCGCCGAGCACGGCGGCGACAGGGGTGACGAAGGCCCCGAACAGGCGGGCGTCCAGCACCGCCGCGTCGATCCGGCGCTGCCCGACCAGGACCAGCGCATCCGGCACCCGGGCGGCGGGCCCGATGACGGCGTAACCGGCCGCCTCCAGATGGCGGCGGATCATCATGGCGGTCAGCGGCTCGTCCTCCACGACCAGGATGGCGGCCCGCCCCTCCGGCTCCGGAACCGGGTCCGGCCGTACCGTCGCCGGACGGGAATCGGCCGCCCCCGCCCCGGACAGCCAGCAGTCCGCCGGCAGCCGGATGCGGCAGGTCAGCCCCTCCGGCTCCCAGAACCGTTCCAGCCGGCCGCCGAGCTGGCCGGCGACGGTGCTGTCCAGCAGGTCGGTGCCGAAGCCGCGGCGCGTCGGTGGCCCCTGGACCGTGGGTCCGCCGCGCTCCTGCCAGCGCAGGTCGAGCCAGCCCGCCCGCTCATCCCAGGAGAGCCGGAGCCGCCCGGCCGGAACGGACAGGGCACCGTACTTGGCGGCGTTGGTGGCCAGTTCATGCAGGGCCAGCGACACCGGCTGCGCCGCTTCCGCCCGCAGCCGCACCGGAACTCCGGTCACGGCGATGCGGTCCCCGTCTTCCCAGGCGGCCAGTTCGTCGGCGACCAGACGGCCCAGCTCAACGCCGGTCCAGCCGCCGACCGCGAGCAGGGAATGCGCCCGTGCCATGGCGCCGATGCGCCCCTCCACCGCCGCCGCGAATTCCTCTGTCGTGGCCGCTTCGGTCAGGCGGACGACGGCCTGGACCACCGCCAGCACGTTCTTCGCCCGGTGGTCCACCTCGCGCATCAGCAGGCGCAGCCGGGCCTCCGCCTCGCGCCGGGCGGTCAGGTCGGCCGCCATGCTGACCGCCAGCCGGCGGCCGCGCGCATCCACCCCGACCGGCGCCGACCGGAAGGACCAGAGGAGATGCCGCCCGTCGGCTGCGCGCACCTCCTGATCGCCGTCGTCGCGCGGCCCGTCCAGGGCATAGAGCGCATCGAAGGCGGCCCGCGGGTCCGGCGGCTCCGTGCCATGGGCCAGCCGGGTCCAGTCCGCCAGGGTGGCGATCTCCCCCGGCTCGTAGCCGGTGAGGGAGAGCCACGCCTGGCTGACATGGACCACGGCCCCGTCCTCCGCATGCACCATGACCGGGAAGGGCGCCCCCTCCACCACCCGGCGCAGCACGGAGTCGGCCACCATGCGCTCGGTCACGTCCTGCTCGACGACGACGCCGGCGACGATCTGCCCGGCGGCGTTGCGGACGGGAGCCGCGTTGTTCAGGTAGAAACGCCGCCGCCCGCTGCCGAACTGGGCACACTCCACCAGCTCGCCCCGCACCGTCTCGCCCGTCCGCAGGGCGCGCGCCATGCCCCATTCGTGCGCCTTGATCCGCTCCCCCGTCTCCGGCCACCAGCCGACCCAGTCGCCGTAGCCCTCCCAGGACGTCGTCTCCGGCGGCAGACCCCAGATCTCCCGGTTGGCGGCGTTGTCCCGCACGATCCGGCCGTGGGCATCGGCGATGATCACGCCGACCGGCAGGGCGTCCAGTACGGCCCCCAGCAGCGCCTCGCGCTCGGCCAGCTCTGTCCCGGCCGCCACCCGTTCGGTGATGTCCATGCCCGAGCTGATGACGCCGGTGATCCGCCCCGTCCCGTCGCGCAGGGTGGTGTTGCGCCAGGCGATCAGCCGTTCCTCCCCGTCCGGACGGCAGACCGGGTTCTCGAAACGCTCCGGCAGGTCGATGCCGCCCTCCAGGCAGGCTTCGAACAACCGCCGCAGCTCGCCACGGTGCGGCGCCGGGACGGCAAGCTCCATCCAGTCCCGCCCGGTGAGGTCGGCCTCCGGCGGATGGCCCAGCAGCTCGCGTCCGGCCCGGTTGATCGTCTCGATCCGGCCCTGTCGGTCCAGCACCAGCAGGATGACCTGGGCGCTGTGCAGGTACAGCCCCGCCCGGTCGCGCTCGGCCCGGAGCCGCGCCTCCGTCCGGCTCAGGGCTCCCGCATGCCGGAAGATGGCGGTGGAGAGCACGGCGATGGAGGCGAACGCGATCAGGGCGAGGCCGAACTCGATGCTGTAGAGTCCGGCCCGGACGCCCAGGCTCAGCACCCAGGTCGTGGCCAGCGGCGCCAGGATCGCCCAGGGCAGGAGCGAACGCGCCGTGCGCGCGCCCGCATCGTCCCCCGCCAGTGCGCCGAGCCAGCCGCGCTCCGGCACCAGCGCCAGCGTGCCCATGCCGAGCGCCAGCAGCGCCACCGCCGTGGTCGCCGCCATGCCGGCGACGACGCCCAGGCCCTCAAGCGGGTCCTGTCCGAACAGATAGCGGATCATCGCCAGTCCGGGGGTGAGCAGGGCCGCCGTGGCGAGTGCAGGAACCCAGGCCCGGAAACGCTCGCGGCCGGCCAGCAGGAGCGCCAGGGCCACCGGCAGCAGGCCGAGCGTCGTACCGGGGGCCATGCGGCCGGGCACGATGGCGTCGGTCTGCATCACCACGGCACCGGAGAACAGCAGGCGGTCCAGGGGAAGCGGCAGGTCAAAGGCGTAGGCCGCCGCCGTCCAGGCGGCCAGGGCGACGACCAGACCGGCCAGCAGGTCCGGCGCGCGCCCGCCCGAATGCGGTCGGGAGAGCCGCAGCAGCAGCACCGCCGCACAGGCCATGATGCCGACGGCGGCGGTCGGCTGCATCGCCGGCCCCCCCAGCAGGCGGGCGGGCGTACTCTCTCCCAGGCTCCAGCCGATCAGGGCCAGGGCGGCCAGAGCGAAGGCAAGCAGTCCGCCGGACAGGGCGAGACGGAAAGGCATGTCCAGGCGCATCCGGCCGGCCCGTCGTTCCAGAGAAGGTTCCGCAAGGAACAACACGGCGGACGGCCCGACGTTTCATCCGCCGGGACAGGGCAGCCCCTTCGGACGGTCAGGCGCCCGTCAGGGTGCCGACAGCAGACCGGCCAGCAACGCATCCGCCGGCAGCGCGACGACAGGAACACCGGAAGCCCGGATAAGTTGCAGCACGGCGGTGTGCATCCCCTGGCAGCGTCCGAGGTCGAGCATGGTCACCGCCTCGTTCTGCATCGTCTCCAGGAGCGTCTCCGCCTCTTCCACGGCGCAGTGGCCCTCCAGCCGCACGACGGCCCCGTCATGGACGATCATCGCACGATCTCCTTCAGGTTCAGCACCAGCAGCACCCGCCCGTCGCCCAGCAGGGCGGTGCCCAGATAGTCCGGCGTGTCCGCCAGCACGCCCTCCAGGGGCCGCACGATCACCTCCATGCTCTCGCCGAAGGCATCGATGGCGAGGCCGACCGTCTGCTTGTCCACCTGCACGACCAGCACGGCCACCTCCTCCGCCTGATGGCGGGGCGGCAGGTCCAGCAGCCGGTCCAGATGGACCAGGGGGATGATCCCGTTGCGCAGGACGAAGACCTCCCGGTCCTTGATGGAGGCGATGTCGGCCCGGCGGATGCGGACCGTCTCGTTGATCTGGTCCATGGGGATGCCGAACTGCCGCCCGGACACCCCCACCGTCATCACCCGCGTCACCGCCATGCTGAGCGGCAGGACGAGGCTGATGGCCGTGCCCTGACCGACCCGGCTGGAAACGTCGATGCGGCCGCCGGACTTTTCCACCGTGGTCCGCACGGCGTCCATCCCGACGCCGCGGCCGGACACGTCGGTGACCTCGGCGGCGGTGGAGAAGCCGGCGGCGAAGATCAGGCGCACCGCCTCGTCGTCGCCCATGCGCGCCGCGGCGTCGGCGTCGATCAGCCCCTTCTCGACCGCCTTGCGCCGCATCAGCGCGGGGTCGATGCCGCGCCCGTCATCCTCGACCCGGATCACGACCTGATCGTTGTCCTGCCGCGCGGCCAGGGTCAGCGTGGCGGTCGCGGTCTTGCCCGCGGCCGTGCGGTCGGCTTCGATGCCGTGGTCCAGGGCATTGCGCACGAGATGCAGCAGCGGCTCGAACAGGTTCTCGATCACCGTCTTGTCGGCCTGGGTGTCCTCCCCCTCGATCACCATCTCGACCTGCTTGCCGAGCTTGCGGGAAAGGTCCCGGACCAGCCGCGGAAAACGCTGGAAGACGGTGGAAACCGGCAGCATCCGCACCTGCATGATCGCATTGCGCAGATCCAGGGCGATGCGGTCGATCACCGCGTACTGTTCCTTCACCTCCCGCGCCAGTTCCCGCGAACCGAACACGTCCTCCGCGCGGCGGGCCAGGAAGGGCAGGCCGTTCTTGGCCACCACCAGTTCGCCGATCAGGTTCATCATGGCATCGATGCGGGCCTGATCGACCCGCAGGACGGTGGCGGCCCGGTCATGGCCCTCCTCCCCGGCGGCGCCGGTACGGTCCGGACGGCGGGGCTTCTCCGCCTCGGCGGACAGAAGCGCAGGGGCCGCCACGGCGGCCGGTCCGGGAGCGGGCGCCGGCCCGCCTGACAGCGGCTCCAGGACCCGCTCCAGGGCAGAGAGCAGGGGCGCGGGATCGGCGGCGGCCAGGGCCTGCCGGCCGGCGGCGGCGACCGTCCCGGCGGGCTCGAAACGGCCGTCGTGGCGCAGGGCGCCGGCCGCGACCTTGGCGGCGGACCCGATGCGGCCGACCCGCTCGGCCGCGTCGCAGGGCTGCGCCAGCATGGCCGCCTGTTCGCGCAGGAGCAGCCCCACGGCGGGGGAGAACGCCGCCGCGGCAGGCATTCCCGGGACAGCGCCCGCCCCCGCGGCCGGCATGATCCCGGCCGGCATGATGCCCGTCGGATCGGGCGCCGTGCCGGTGGCGAGCGCCGTCACCAGCACGGCCGCCAGGGACGCCACCGTCTCCCCGGCCGCGCCGGGGACGTCGCAGAGCCGGGCCAGCCAGCGGACCGGGCCGGGCTCGCAGCCCCGGGCCTCCAGCGCCTCGGCGGCGGCGAGCGCCGCCTCGCGGACGCCGGTCAGGTCGCCCAGGCGCAGCAGCGCCCCGGCTTCCAGGGCGAGATCGCGAACCAGCGGGTCGTCGGGCGGTGGCGGGGCGAAGCGCAGCAGCTCCGCGGCCTCCACCTCCACCACCTCCGCCTGGTCGGCGACGTAGCGCAGCAGGTGCAGCAGTTCCGACCGCGGCGCCGCGGAGATCACCCGGAAACCGATGCCGCAGGAGAACGGA
This sequence comes from Rhodocista pekingensis, assembly GCF_042665545.1. Lineage (NCBI taxonomy): Bacteria > Pseudomonadati > Pseudomonadota > Alphaproteobacteria > Rhodospirillales > Azospirillaceae > Rhodocista > Rhodocista pekingensis. The sequence continues at coordinate 305,364 of NZ_JBHTCM010000028.1, forward strand.
TCGTAGTCGGCGAGGTCGGGCCAGGTCTCCGGCTCCTCCAGCCCCACGGACAGGGCTTCGGGCACCTGCCGCACCAGCGCCAGGGGGTCGTCGCCCTTGAAGAAGCACTGCGGCTCCGGCCGGTAGCGCAGGACGGAAAGCGGAGCGCCGTGCGTCAGACCGTGCAGCAGCGCCGCCAGCAGGGCCGGTTCCGGCACCGTGGCGAGCCATGCGGGCGGCGCTGCCGCGGCCGCTTCGGCCGGGACGGCAGCGGGAGTGGCAGCCGGGCCGGCGGGTCCGCCCAGCCAGGACCGCAGGGCCGCGACGGCCGGGGCGGCCTCGGCGGCGGCGGTGTCGGGCAGCCGGCCCGTATCCTCGACCGCGTCCAGCCAGCCCGAGACGAGGTCGAGCGCGCCGAGGATCTGGTCCATCATGGCCGGAACCAGGGTCAGCCGGCGCTCGCGCAGGCTGACCAGCAGGTCCTCGGCCGCGTGCAGCGTGGCCGTCAGCGCCGGCAGATCGAACAGGCCCGACGAGCCCTTCAGCGTGTGGACCGACCGGAAGACACCGTTCAGCAGGTCGGCGTCGGCGGTGTCGCGTTCCAGGGCAAGCAGCCCGTCGGTCGTCGCCGCGATCTGTTCGCGGCCTTCGACCAGGAACTGGGCAAGAAGCGGGTTCATGGGTTCTCGGCCCCCGTCATGATGCCGGCATAGAGGCGCAGGTCGGCGGTGGTGATCGGCTTGACGAGGTAGAGGTTAACCCCGGCCGCGCGGGCGGCGGCGAAATCGGCCTCCTGGTCGCGCGTGCTGGTCATCAGCACGGGCAGGCAGGCCCCCTCCTCCGTCGCGCGCAGCCTGCGCACGAAGGTCAGCCCGTCCATCTTCGGCATGTTCACGTCCACGATCGCCAGATCGAAGGGCGCGGACAGCACCTTCTCCAGCGCCTCGATGCCGTTGAACGCCTCCTCGACGCCATAGCCGTCCGGCTCCAGGGCCTGGCGGTAGTAGGCACGCACGATGGCGGCATCGTCGATGACGAGCAGGCGCCGGCCGGCCCCGGGCCGGAAGGGGGAAGCGGTCTCATCCATCATCGGAAGGGCCTCTGGTAGACGATGGCGTCATCGAAGCGGCGCACATCGAAGAGGGAGGAGATGCGGCTCATCGACTCCGAATGGCCCAGGCAGACATATCCCCCCGGCGTCAGGCAGGAGAACATCGCCTCGGCCGCCTCGCGCCGCGAGACATCGTCGAAGTAGATCAGCATGTTGCGGCAGAAGATGACGTCCACGTCGCGGAAGCCCGCCATCTGGTCGCGGTCGGAGACGTTGACGCGGGAGAACTCGATGGAGCCGCGCAGCGTGTCGAGGATGCGCCAGCGGTCGTCGGGCAGGCGCTCGAAGTAGCGGCCCAGCACCGACTGCGGCAGGCGCTGCACCGAGCGGGCATCGAAGATGCCGGCGCGGGCCGCCTCCAGAACCCGGGTGTCGATGTCGGAGGCCAGGATCTCCACATCCCAGTGATCGACCTCCGGCCAGTTCTCCAGCAGCCAGATGGCGACGGAATAGGGTTCCTCCCCCGTCGAACAGGGCAGCGACCAGATGCGCAGCCGCTCCCCCCGCCGCTTGCGCTTCAGGATGTCGGGCAGGATGGAGCGGGTCAGGCAGGCGAACTGGTGCTCCTCCCGCCAGAAATAGGTCTCGTTGACCGTCAGGGCGTTGACGATCAGCTCCAGCTCCCGCCCCGTCGTGTCGAAGCGCAGCAGCGACAGGTAGGACTGGACGCTGGGGGAGTCCGTCTGCGCCACGCGCTCCAGCAGCCGGTGGTCCACGAAGTAGCGCTTGGTCTCGCTGTAGGACATGCCGGTGCGGCGGTAGATCAGGTCGCAGAACTTGCGGAACTCGTCGTCGCTGACCGTGGTCACGGCCGGGCCCACACCGGGCCGGGTCGCGGTCTTCAGCATGGCCTTCGGAGCGTGGCCTGGGGTTCCGGGGGCCGGCATGCGCGCACCCTCCTCACTCGGCCGGCAGCAGGGCCAGGGCGGCATCCACCGTGAAGCGCACATAGGGCTTGCCGGGGTACCGGGCCGCGAAGTCGCGCAGCACCGACGCCGTGGCCGCCGTGCCGATCTCCGACAGCACGTCGATGAAGGCGCAGGCGACGTTGATCTCCTCCTCCTCCGGCAGCAGAGACTCCAGGGTGGCGGCCGCGGTGCGACCGAGCGGACCGCGCGCGATCTCCGCCGCCATGATGCGGACCTGGGGATCGTCGTCGCGGATCAGCGCCTCGAAGAAGGACAGCGCCTCGTCCCCCGCGTCGCGCAGCGCCTCGGCCGCGGCGAAGCGGCGGGTGGCGTCTTCCGAGCGCAGCAGCGGGGCGAGCGCCGCCGCCGCATCCTCGCCGCCGATCTCGACGAGGGCGAGGATCATCCCCTCGGCCACGCTGGGGTCCTCCTCCACCGCCAGGGCACGGGCGATCAGCGCGACACCGTCGGCGCAGGTATGGGCGGCGCGGGCCGCGGCCCGGCGCCGGGCCGGGTCGCTTCCGGCCAGCGCCGCGACGACCGAGGCACGGTCGGGGAAGGAGGGGGCTGCGGCACCGGTCGGGGAGTGGCCTTTGACGAGGGGCATGTCAGCGCACCCATCTTTCGAGTTGGTCGGCGACGCTCTGGACGGGAAGGACCATGTCCGCGCCGCCGCGCCGGATGAGGTCCTGCGGCATGCCCCAGACGACGGCGGTCTCTTCCGCCTCGGCGATGGTGCGGCCGCCCTTCTGGTGCAGTGCCGCCATCGCCTCGGCCCCGTCGTTGCCCATGCCGGTCATCAGCACCCCGATCAGGCGCGACGGCTCCATGTGCTCCATGGCGCTGAAGACCATGCGGTCGACGCTGGGGTGCCAGAGATGGCGGGAGGAGGCCGGCGTGGGCAGGGCGATCAGCCCGCTGGGACGGGTCGCGATGAGCATGTCGGCATCGCCCTTGGCGATGTAGGCGCAGCCGGGCTGCAACGGGGTCGGTCCCGTCACCTCCACCACCCGGATGCGGCTGGCCGCGTCCAGGCGGCGGGCCAGCACGCCGGTGAAGTTCGCGGGCATGTGCTGGCAGACCAGGACCGGCCAGCGGAAATCCTCCCGCAGCGGGGGCAGGACGCAGTCCAGTGCCCCCGGCCCGCCGGTGGAGACGCCGATCAGGACCAGCCCGCCCACGCTCCCGCCCGCGGGCGCCGGCGGAGTCCGCTTCGGGGTCGGCGCCGCCTCCTCGGTGGTGCGGCCGCGCCGGGCCGACAGCCGGGTGCGCATCCGCACCTTCGCCGCCGCCCGGACCTTGGCGACCAGTTCCGCCTCGATCCGGTCGATGCTGAGCGAGACGGTGCCGTCGGGCTTCGGAATGAAGTCCACGGCCCCCAGCTCCAGCGCCTCCAGCGTCGCCATGGCGCCCTTGGTGGTGAGGGAGGAGACCATCACCACCGGCCGCGGGCTTTCCGTCATGATGTGGCTTAGGCAGGTCAGCCCGTCCATCTCCGGCATGTTGATGTCGAGCGTCACCACGTCGGGCTGCTGGTCGCGCACGGCGGCCAGAGCCTCGGCCCCGTTGCGGGCGAAGCTGACCTGGAAGTCGGGCTGTTCCTGGAAGATCCGGCCCAGATGGCGGCGCATCAGGGCGGAATCATCGACGACGAGGAGCTTGATCATGGCGGCGTCCGGCGCGGGCGTTCCGTCAATGGACCGCTTCGACGACGGCCGTCATCTCGGCCGCGTCGAGCAGGTTCGCGACCTCCAGCAGCAGGATCATCCGCTTGCTGGATTCCAGGTTGGCCACCCGGCCGATCAGGCGGGCCTGCTCCTCCGAGAGCGACGGGGTGGGCCGGATCGTGCCGCGGGCGATCTTCAGCACCTCCAGCACGCTGTCCACGATGAAGCCGGTACGCACGCCGTTGATGGTGAACACCATGATCCGCTGGCGGTCGTTGCGCTCCAGCTCCGGCAGGTCGAAACGGCGGCGCTGGTCGATCACCGGCAGCACCGAGCCGCGCAGATTGACCACACCCTCGATGAAGGCGGCGGTCTTGGGCACCCGCGTCAGCACCTCCGGCACCCGGACGATCTCGTTCACGCTCTCGATCGGAGCGCCGTACTCCTCGTTGCCCAGGCGGAAGACGACGAACTGCTCCTCCTCGTCCGACACCGCGGCCGGGCGGCCGCCCTCCCTGGCCTCGGCCATGCTCTCCTCCCTCCCGCTGGCGGCGGCGACCGCGGAGCGGACCGCGTCGTGCCGGAACAACTGCTCGGCCGACAGAATCGAAACCAGACGCCGGCCGCCGTTCAGACGGCAGATCGACCGGATCTCCCCCTGGCCGTCGCCCAGCATGCCGGGCAGCGGATCGACCGTGTCCTTGCGCACCCGCAGGACCTCGCGCACCGTGTCCATGACGATGCCGACCGAATTGGCCTCGTCCAGCGGGACGACGACGATCTTGCTGCGCTCGTCGATCTCCCGATCCGGCAGGTTGAACATGGCGCGCAGGCTGACCAGCGGCAGCAGCCGGTTGCGCAGGGTCATGACGCCCAGGACATGCGCGTCGGTGCAGGGGATGCGGCTGACATTGTCCGGCACCTGCACGATCTCCTGCACGCTCTCGATGCCGAGCGCGTACTCCTGGCCGGCGACCTCGAAGCTGACCAGTTGCAGCTCGTCCGACGCCCGCGCCTCCTCCGTCCCGCGGCTGTCGGCCGAGGCGGTGGCGACGCGCGAGGTTCCCTTGCGCCGGCCCTTCGGCTTCTCCGTGGTCAACAGGCGCGCCGGGTCCAGGATCATGATCATGGCGTGCCCTTCGACACCCTTGATCATGCCGCGCAGCAGGTCGGTGTCGATGGTGGCGCCGATCGCCTCGGCCGGTTCGATCCGGTCGGCATCGACGGTGACCACCGCCGCCATCCGGTCCACGACGAAGCCCACCGGGGCGCCCTGGTCGATCACGACGACACGGGTGGAATCGTCGTGCGGCACGTCGGCGAAGTGGAAGATGCGCCGCAGGCTGGTCACCGACAGCACCGTGCCGCGGAGATTGGCGAGACCCTGCAAGCTGGGCGGGCTCTTCGGGACGCCGACGATCTCCGGCATGCGGATGATCTCCTGCACCTCGGCCAGCGGCACCGCGAACATCTCGTTCTGCACGTAGAAGGTCACGTACTGCCGCGCATCGCCGCCGGTCCCGGCGTCGCCGCCCGGATCGGCGGCGGCGTTGGTCATGTTCATGGCTCAGCCCTCACGTTGTCGGGCCCGGTCAGTCGGCCGAGTTCTGCAACTCATCCGCCAGACTGGCGATCTCCTCGACGGCAGCCGCCAGCTCCTCGGCGCCGCGGGCCTGCTGCTTCGCCGCGGCGGACGCCTCGGCGGCGGCGCGCGACGCCTCCTCGGCGGCGGCGGCGATCTGCTGCACGCCCTGCTTGGCGTCCTCCAGCGCGGCAAGGATGCCGTCGGCGCCCTTCAGGATCACGTCGTTGCCCTCGACCACGACCGCCATGTCTCGGGTGGCGCTGGCGATGTTGACGGTGATGGCCTTGTTCTTCTCCACCTCCGAGGCGGAGGCCTGGGCGATGAATTCCAGGTCGCGGCGGACGGCCACGATCTGGTCCTGGGTCGCCTTGACCACGTCCTTGATGCGCTCGGCATTCTCGGCGCTGTCGCGGGCGAGGTTGCGGATGTCGGTGGAGACCACGGCGAAGCCCTTGCCGAACTCGCCGGCCCGCGCCGCCTCGATGGAGCCGTTGACGGCCAGCATGTTGGTCTGGATGGCGACGGTGGAGATGGCGTCCACGATCTTGTCGATGCGCCGGCTGACCAGCTCCAGCGCGGTGATCTGCTCGTTGCTCCGGCGCGTCTCGTCCAGCGCCTGGACGACTCCCTTGATCAGCCCCTCGACCGAGGCGCGGCTGCTGTCCAGCAGGTCGGCCATGCCGCGGGCGCGCTCCAGCGCCTGACCGGCATTGCCCTGGGACAGGCGGGCGCCCCGCTCGATCTGGTTGATCGCGGCGGAGGACTGCGCCGTCGCCGCCGACGCCTGCTGCGAGCCGCGGCTGATCTGCTCGATGGCGGCCATGATCTGGGTGGCGGCGCCGGAGATCTCCTGCACCGCGGCGGACAGCTCCTCGGCGGCGGAGGCGACCTCCTCGGCGCTCTTGGTGATGTCGGTGGAGTTGCGCAGCTCCTCCGCGATGGTCTGCAACTCGCCCGACGCGGTCTGCGACTGGTTCAGGGCGGCCGTCTGCTGATCGACCGTGCGCAGGGCCTCGTCGCAGGCCGAGGACTGCTCCTCGGCGGCGGCGGCGACGCTCTCGGACCCCTTCTGCGCCTCCCGCGCCGCCCGTTCCGATTCCACGGCGGCGCTGGCGATGTCCGCAGCACCCTTGACCAGCCCGGTCATGTCCTGCCGGATCTGGTCGAGCTGGACGCCCACCGTGCGGCCCTTCTCCACCTCGGAGCGGGCAGCATCGGCGCCACGGTTGATCCCGTCGGCGATGACCTTCACCTCGGACTGGATCTGGCCGACCAGGTCCTGGATCTCGCGCGCCGACTTCTCGGAGGTCTCGGCCAGGGTGCGCACCTCGTCGGCGACGACGGCGAAGCCCTTGCCATGCTGTCCGGCGCGTGCCGCCTCGATGGCGGCGTTCAGGGCCAGCAGGTTGGTCTGGTCGGCGATGCGGGCGACGGCCTTGACGATCTCGCCGATGTTGGCGGCCTGCTGCTCCAGCTCGATGATCATGGTCACCGAGGTCATCTGCCGCTCGGCATTGGCGCCGATGCTGCCGACCGAGGCGGTGATCTGGGCGCCGACCTCGGCCAGCAGGACCTGGAGCTGGTCGGACTTCTGACGGCTGGCATCGGCCCGCTCGCGGGATTCCAGGATGGCCGCGTTGATCCCGGTGATGGCGGTCAGGGACTGCTGCGCCGCACCGGCGGCCTGCTGCGCGCCGGCGGCGATCTGCTCCATGGACCTGCGGAGCTGCTCGGAAGCCGAGGCGGATTCGGAGATGCCGCTGGCCATCTGCGTGGTCGCCGATGCCACCCGTTCCGCCACCTTCTGCTGGCGGGCGAAGGTACGGGCCCGCTTGCGCTGGGCATCGGCAGCGGTGGAGGTGGCGCGCGTGCCGACCGGCGCGGCAGCGCTGGACGCCGACGCACGACCGACATCCATCTTCTTGACCAACGACATCTGGGGGGCTCCGTCTGAAATCCGCCTCCTCGGGGGGCGGCCGGCACGGTGGCACCGATCGACGGGCTCCGGAATCGGGGTGAACCCTATTAGGGAAAACCCTTACCCGCGGGGACGGCGGTGGCGGCGAGCGCCCCGGCGACGGCCGAGGACAGGTCGTCCGGCGAGAACGGCAGGCGCAGCACCGGCGCCTCTTCCGGCAGCAGGACGTCCGGCGCCGGCGCGGCACCATCGCCCGCCGCGACCAGCACGACGGCCAGATCCGGGAACAGGGGCCGGATCTCCCGCGCCAGCAGGCTTCCCGACAGGCCGCCGGGCAGGCGCGCGTCGCTGAGCAGCAGGTCGAAGGGCATCGCCTCCAGGCATTCCAGCGCCTGATAGCCGTCCGCCGCCGCGGTGACGGCATGACCGCCGCCGGCCAGGGCATCGTCCAGGGTGCGGCAGAGGGCGGCGTCGGCCGCCACCCGCAGGATGCGCAGGGGCGGCAACGCCGCCGGTCGGAGGGGCTGGGCGTGCGCCGGAAGCGAGGACGGAGGCAGGGCGGCCGGTGGCGCCCCTGTCGTCAGCGCCGCGGGCCGCCGCCCTGCATCCCCGGCGACGGAGAGGAGACGCCCGGTCAGGGTGGCGCCGCGGCCGGCGGCCTCCCCGATCTCCCGCACGGCGTCGGCCAGATCCGTGTCCGCGACATGGCCGGACAGCAGCCCGGCATTCGCCTGGATGACCATGAGGAGGTTGTTGAACTCGTGGACGATCCGGCCGACCTGCCATTCGAAGCCCGGCGGCTCCGCCGCTGCGTCGGACGCGGTCCCGGCGTCGCGGCCCGTAGCGTGCCCGGTGTCCCGGATGAACAGGGTGCGGTAGCGGACGGCGCCGCCGGCCCAGCAGCCGGTGGCGATCTCCGCCTCGAACGACCGTCCACCGGCCGCCACCGCCCGGACGCGGACAAGGCCGCCGGCGGGGAGCGGCCCGGTCAGGTCCGGCAGCAGCAGATGGAGCGGGCGGCCCAGCGTCTCCGCCAGGGAGCGGCCGAACTTGCGCTCCGCGGCCGGGTTGATCCAGGCGATCCGTCCGGCCGCGTCCAGCGTGACGAAGCTGTCCTGCGCCGTCTCCAGCGCGGCATGGTAGCGGGCGCCACGCTGCCGGCCGCGTCCTGGCCCGCCGCCACCCTGCCCGCTGCCCCCCGGCCCGCTGCCGCGGGGCGTCGCGGTCAGCCCGTCGAAAAGCTGGACGAGGCAACAGTCGGCCCCCTCCACCCGCAGCGGCCGGACGATGACGAGACGGGCGGGCGGGCGGGTGTCCGCCCCGGTGGCCCCAGGGCCGGGCGGGAGCAGCACGGACAGACCCGTCGCAAGCGCGTCCGCGACGGCACCGGCAAGGCATCCGGACCCGAGTTCCGGCAGCAGCGGCTCCAGCCGGAGGCCCCGCACGCTCCGCACCCCCGCACCGAAGCGCCGGCGCACCCAGGCATTGTCGCGCAGGATGCGGCCGTCGGCATCCACGATGGCAAGGCCCAGATCCAGCCCCTCCAGGTGCCGCAGCACCAGGGGCACGGTCCCCGGCGGGGCGGGGTCAGAGGGGAGCACGGCCATGGTCCGGACCCTCCGCTTCCTGCCGGTCCTGCGACCCGCGGCCCCCCTCCCGGACGGAAGCACGGTTGGCGAGGACGAGCACGCTCTGGTCGTCGATACGGGTGGTGCCGTCGCGCAGCAGGATCGCCGCCGCCAGAACGGACTCGACATGCCGCAGCGGGCTGCCGGCGAACAGCGGCACCAGGCCGCTGCACCCGTCGCTGTGCAGGACGACATGATCCCCCGGCCCCCAGGGGACGCTGGCCGTCGGCGGCGGTGCCGCGTTGTAGCCGACCACCCCCCAGCGGCTGTTCAGGGCGGTGCTGCCGGCCCGGGTGACCAGCGCGGCCGTGATGTTCCCCACCGCGGCATAGTCCACCGCGTCGGGGCGCAGCCGCAGGACGGTGGCCGCCGCCCCGCGGGTTCCGCGCAGGGCGGCGTGCAGGTCGGCCAGAGCCGCCTGCGGGTCGCAGCCGGCGGGCAGGGCGGCGAACGTGTCCTCGGCACGGCGCGCCACCACGCCCGCCGCCTCGCCATGGCCGAGCCCGTCCACCAGCAGGGCCAGCCCGTCCTGGCGGACCATCCAGCCGTCGCCGCAGTCGTCGCAGCCGGCCATCGGCAGCATCACGGCACCATGCTCGAAGCACCCGGGATCGGCGGGCTGCGGCAGCGCCTGTCCGCGGTCGCGCACCCGCGCCAGGACGACGGTCCCCTCTCCCGGGCGCGACTGGATGGCGAAACGGTCGGCCAGCCGGCGCACGGCGCCGAGGCCATAGCCCAGGCTGCGCCCCGGTCCCGGCTCCGGGTCGTGACGGTCGGCCAGGGCCCCGTCCAGGTCGGCGATGCCGGGACCACGGTCCAGCGACAGGCATTCGATGCCGCACCCGGCGACGGCCGCGCCGGGACCCGACCCCGGCGGCACCGGCGGAACGACACAGCGCAGCAGCAGCGCGCCGCCGCCGGCATGGCGGATCAGGTTGCTGCCCAGTTCGGCGACGATCAGGTGCAGGCGCCCCGCCGCCTCCCCGTCCAGATCGGCACGCGCCAGCAGCGCGGCACAGACTCCCCGCGCCGCGGCGAGATCGGCCGGGCCGTCGATGCGCACGCGGTGATGGCAGTGCGGGGGCAGCATCAGCGTTTCCAGAGGGTGAAGATCACCCGGGTGCCGGTGTCCGGGGAGGAGGTGACGGCGAATTCGTGGGCAAGCCGCTTGGTGCCGGGCAGCCCCAGCCCCATGCCCGCCCCGGTGCTGTAGCCGTCGCGCATCGCCCGCTCCAGGTCGGGAATGCCCGGACCCCGGTCCGCGAAGATCAGCCGCAGGCCGTTGCGGCCCAGACGCTCCAGCGGTTCCAGGGTGACACTGCCACCCTGGGCATAGAGGACGATGTTGCGCGCCAGTTCGCTGGCCGCCGTCATCAGCTTGGTCTGGTCCACCAGCCCGAAACCGACCCGACGTCCCGCCTCCTCCACGGCGCGGCGGACGGCCGGCAGGGAGTCCTCACCGACGATCGGAAGGGTCAGGGGGGGCGGCGTGGCGCTGCCCTGGGTCACGATCGGCCGCCCGCACGCTCCCGCAGACGGGCGAGACCATGCTCCAGCGTCAGGGCGGTGGCGATCCCGCCCAGGGTCATGCCCAGCTCGATCAGGGTGATCGCCACTTCCGGCCGCATGCCGGTGAGCATCGGCTCCACCCCCATGAGGCGCGCGGTCCGCGCCATCTGTTCCAGCACCCGTCCCATGAAGCTGTCGATCAGCCGGGCGTTGCTGACGTCGATCACGACGGCGCGGGCGCGATGCTCCACCAGCCGGCCGGCCACCTCCTCGACCAGACGCTCGGCCATGCGGTCGTCGGTCACACCGGGCAGGGTGACGACGAGAACGCCTTCGACGGTGAGGATATGCACGCCCTCCATGGATCAGGCTCCGGGAACGACCGTCAGGCGCATCCTGGTGAAACAGTGGCGCAGCCCCTCCGCTAGGGAGAAGCGCGTCTCGATGTTGGAGAGGTCGATGCCGAGCGCCACCATGACCTGGGCGATGGCCGGCCGGATGCCGGTGATGATGCACTCCGCCCCCATCAGCCGTGCCGCCCCGGCCGTCTTCGCCAGATGCTGCGCCGTCTGGGTGTCCACCGTGGGCACGCCGCTGATGTCCAGGATCGCGTAGCGCGAGCCGGTACGGGCGATCTCGAACAGCAGCTTCTCCGTGATCGCCTGCGCCCGCACGGAATCCAGGGTGCCGATGATGGGCAGCGACAGCACGCCTTCCCAGAGCGGCACCACCGGCACGGACAGTTCCAGCAACTCCTGGCTCTGGCGGCGGATGATCTGTTCCCGCCGGGCGATCAGGGCATCCATCGAATGCAGCCCCATGGCGTCCACCAGCAGATGGACGGATGTCATGGCCGGCGTGCCGTCGCCGAAGCGTTCCTGGAGGACGTGCTTGAGGCTGAAGACGAAGGTGGCCGTCTGCGAGGGGGAGACGCCCCGTTCCGCGAACTCCACCGACAACGCCGACAGCAGCTCGCGCAGTTCCTCCGACAGCGCGACCGGCTGCCGTTCCAGCGCCTCGACCATGCCGTCGTAGAGCCCGGCGGAGAATTCCCGCAGCAGGCGCGCCTCGATCCCGTGCGTCTGGAGTTCCCGCGACAGGTAAGATGCCCAGCCCTCCAGCACGGACTGGCGGTAGCGGCGAAGGCTGTCCGGCGTCGGACCGGCATCGGCAGCGGGGGCGGTGTCTTGCATCGGGGCTCTCCTTGTCGGTCGGCGCGGACGGATCAGGCCGGCAGCAGGTGGCTGACGGCCTGGATCAGCTCGGCCCGCTGGAACGGCTTGTAGAGGACCTGATCGGCGCCGAAATCCGTTCCCTCCCGGCGCAGATCCTCCGCCGTGAAGCTGCCGTTCGGCGCCCCGCCGGTGATGGCAAGGAAGCGGGTCCCCGGCGCCAGCCGGCGGCCCTTACTGATCACGGCGGTGCCGGGCTGGCCCGGCATCCAGATGTCGGTCACCACGAGGTCGATCCCTCCCTGCCGCAACCGGCCCAGCCCCTCCTCGGCGGTCGCCGCGCCGACGACGGCGTGCCCGCAGCCTTCCAGCACGACACGCAAGGAGAGCATGACGGAGGGGACATCTTCAACGACGAGGATCGTGGCCATCTTCCAGTTTTCCTTGCACGGCAGGCAGCAGCACCGTGGCGGTCGTGCCGCGACCGGGCATGCTCTCCAGAATGATCTCCCCACCCATCTCCTTGACCAGCCCGAAGGCGACGGACAGGCCGAGGCCGGTCCCCTGCCCCACGGGCTTGGTGGTGAAGAAGGGCTCGAAGGCGCGCTCCAGCAGGGCGGCGTCCATGCCGCAGCCGGTGTCCGTCACCGTGAGACGGACCTGCGGCCGGGGCTCCGACCGGGAGGGACCGCCCGGCACCAGGGCGAGGGCGACCTCGATCGTCCCCTCCCCCGCCATGGCGGCGGCGGCGTTGCTGGCGAGATTCAGCAGGACCTGGGTGAAGGCCGTGCGGTCGGCGCGGATGTCGGCGGGGCCGGCGCGGTCCTCGAACCGGATCACGATGGCGGGGCCGACGGCCTTGCGCACCAGGACAAGGGCGTCGCGCAGCAGGGCGGCGGCGTCCACCACCTCCGTCTCGCGGCCGCCGGGGCGGGAGAAGGCCAGCAGGTCCCCGATGATCCGCCGCGCCGACAGCGCGCAGTCCAGGATGGTGCGCAGGCAGGCCGTGTCGGCGGCGCCGTGCGGACGCAGCATCAGCTCCTCCGTCATCAGCGTGACGGGCTGGAGCAGGTTGTTGATCTCGTGCGCGACGCCGCCCATCATCCGCCCCAGCGCCTCGACGCGCTGGCGCTGGCGGTCGATCTCCTCGCGGCGGGCTTCGTCGGTCACATCCGCCTGGAGCCCGATATAGGCCGACAGGGTTCCCGTCTCGTCGTGGATGGGCGCCAGGACCAGATGGTTCAGGAAGGTAGAACCGTCCTTGCGGTAGTTCAGCAGGCGGACATCGGCGCGGCTGCCCGTGCGGATCGCCTCGTGCAGGACCCCGACCGCAACGTCATCCGTGCCCGGACCGTGCAGGAAGCGGCAGTTGCGGCCCATCACCTCGGCCCGGTCGTAGCCGGTCAGGGTCTGGAAGATGCGGTTGACGTAGATCAGCGGCGTGTCGGGCCGGCGCGCATCGGCGACGGCGATGCTGATGGGGCAGGCATCGATGACGGCCAGCAGCATCTCCCGCTCGCGCATGGCGTCGTTCAGCAGCGCCTCGAAGCGGCGCAGGTCGCTGACATCGTGCAGGGTGCCGAAGACGTGCGGCGCCCGGTCGCCGCCCGGACCGCCGGCGCAGACATCGAAATGCACGAAGACGATGCGGCCATCACCGTGGGCGATGCGGAACTCACCGGCGCGGGAAACGTCGCCCGCCGGCAGGAAGACATCCAGGAAGCCGGCCCGGTCCTCCGCCACCACGGCGTCGGCGAGCGCCCGGAGACCGCCCTCCTCCAGGCCACGGACGCCGAACCGGGTGCCGATCCAGCGCAGCGCGCCGGCCAGCCCCCCCGGCGGCTGCTCCGGATCGGGGGCGAAGTCGAAGAAGGCCATGCGCGCGCTCTGGAACGCGCGGTCCATCAGGGCTGCGCTAGCCGGCATCGCCCGCCTCCGGCGGCGCCATCAGGGTCTGCCGGTGGACGCGGTGCTGCGCCTCGGAGATGTAGAGCGCGGCGAGACCGTCGACGTCGATGTCGTCGGGCAGCAGGGCCAGGGCCTGCGCCACCACCTCCATCATCTGCCGGATCAGGTCATGTTCCTGCGCCTGTGAGAAGAGGATGTCATCGACCAGGTTCCGCACACGCCCGGCATCCTCCTTGCCCTCGCCGGTGACGACGGCGCCGTCCAGTCGGTCCAGCGTGGCGATCAGCTCGCCGCTGGATTTCTCGAAACGGGCCTGCACCTCGGCGAGCTGGGCCGCCAGCACGCGGCAGACCCGGACGCAGTCCTTGTGCGTCTGCATGGACCGGGCCTCACGCGGGGAGCAGTTGCCGGATGGTGGCGATCAGATCGTCGGGCTGGGTCGGCTTGGTCAGCCAGCCCGAGGCGCCGGCCGAGCGGGCCTCCGTCTGCTTGGTCGCCACCGATTCCGTGGTCAGCACGACGATCGGCGTGAACCGGGTGGGAGCGTGCTTGCGGGCCTCCTTGATGAAGGTGATGCCGTCCATCTCCGGCATGTTGATGTCGGTCAGGATCAGGTTGGGCTTCATGCCCCCCTTCAGCCGCTTCAGCCCGTCCTGTCCGTTGGTGGCGGTTTCGACGGTGTAGCCGTACTTGGCCAGGATGCGGGAGAGGCTCATCACCATGGTGGGCGAGTCATCGATGACGAAGATCAGCGACATTCAGGAACGTCCTTCCAGTTAATGGTGCACGACCTGCACGGGCACGGCGGCCGCCGGAACGGCAGCAGCGCCGGCCTGCGCCGGCATCATGCCGGCGCCGACCGTGCGGAGCTGGTCGCGCAGGTTGATCATCAGGCCATCGACCTGATTGGCGGTATCGAGGACCAGATCGGAGAGCATGCCGCTGTTGGCGGCGATCTGGGCGGCCTCGCGGATCTCCCGCGACAGGCCGAAGACGGAGTCCCGCATCTGGCCGAGGCTGCCCGAGACCTCGCTCGCCAGGGTCTCCTGGTCGTGCAGGGCGGTGGCGATGCGGCCGCTGGCGGTGTCGGTCATGGCGATGGTGTCGACCAGGACGCGCAGGGCCGCGACGGTGGACTGCGTCGTCTCCCGCATCGAGGCGATGCGGGCGGAGATGGTGTCGGTGGCGACCGCCGTCTGGTGCGCGAGCTGCTTGATCTCGGAGGCGACGACGGCAAAGCCGCGCCCCGCCTCGCCGGCACGCACCGCCTCGATCGTCGCGTTCAAGGCCAGCATGCGGGTCTGGCGGGCGATGTCGTTGATCAGCCCGATGGTTTCGGCGACATCCTCGGCCAGGGCGGCCATGGTGTCCACCCGCTCGCTGGTGGCCGCGGCACGGCTGGTCGCCGTCTTGACGACGTCCAGCGTGCTCTCGACCTCCTTGCCGATGACGCCGATGGCGGCGAACAACCCTTCGCCCACGGTGCTGAGGCGCTCGATGCAGGTCTCGGTGTCGCTGGCGCCGGTCATGGAGCGGCGGAACTGCTCGTTCGCCTGCTGGGCGGCGGTGGACATCTCCTCCGCCATCTCCCGCATCTGGAGGTTCTCCTGGACCACGGCGGTGACGGAGGTCTCGACCTGCTCCATGATCACGGAGCCGAACAGGCCCATGGCCGTCTGCAAGTCGTTGCTGGTGCCGGCGGGAGTGCCGGGCTCGAACAGCGTCGCGGGCACCGCCTCCCCTGTCGGCGCCAGGGCCGCATCCAGGGTCAGGCCGGAGGGGGACAGGCCGGGCCGCGACGGGCCGGAAGACGGGGAAAGACCTGCCGCGGCCGGGGCGGCGGTGGCATCGGCACCGCCGTCGGAACGGCGGGCCCGCAGGACCGGGACCAGCGCCGCCGCCACGCAGAGCAGGGCACAGACGATACCGAGCGCCCGCACGACAGCCGGATGCCCGGCCGCCAGCACAACGGCCACCGACGCCACGGCGGCGACGGCGAGAAGGACAGACAGGACAGGGTCGGCGGAAGCGAAGCGCCGCCCCGCCGGGCCGTGTCGTTCCATGAGCGTCATCAGAGGGCTCCAAAGACCGCGACAACGGTGCCAACGACCGGGGGCGGCGTAAATCAGGGTAAACCCTACAGGGCGGCGCAGGGCCCGGCCGTGTCCCAGAGGCGGGTCAGGTCCACCAGCGAGAGGGCGCCGGTCTTTTCCATGATGCGGGCGCGGTGCGCCTCCACCGTCTTGATGCTGATGCCCAGCACGTCGCCGATGGCCCGGTTGGTCCGGCCCTCAATGACCTGGCCCAGGACCTCGACCTCCCGTTCCGACAGGGCGGCGAGCTTGTCCGCGGCGGCACGGCGGCGCGCCGTCTCGGACGCGCGCAGGCGCGCGATGGCAAGGCAGGCGCGGACCTTGCCGACCAGTTCCGCCTTCTCGAACGGCTTGGTCAGGAAGTCGGTGGCGCCGGCCTTCATCGCCTCCACCGCCACCTCGATGCTGGCATAGCCGGTGATGACGAGGACGGGCGTGCGCTGGCCCCGGGCGCGCAGGGTCTGAAGCATCTCTATCCCGGTCATGTCGTGAAGCTGCACGTCCGCGATGACGCAGTCGCGCTCACCGACCCCGGCCTCCAGGAACGGGCGGCCATCCTCGTAGGTCCGGCAGGTGAAGCCATCGGCTTCGAGCAGCGTCCGCAGCGCCTTCAGGACCGTGGGTTCATCGTCGACGATATGGACGACCACACCGGCAGCGCCATCATACGGCATCGCTCACACCCTGGATGATCGGGATGCCGGCGGCATCCGGGAAAAGGCGGCATCCGGCCGCGTGCGCCGCACCGACCGGACGAGCAGGACTCCCACCGGCGACAGCCGCCCCCCGGTGGTCGGGAAGGGACAGACGTCACCCTTCCGGCAATATCCGGGAGGCGGGACCGGTTGGGTATCTAGACCGAGGAATAGGATTGGGCCGGACGACAGTCGCCCATCAAGCAGAACCGCTCCGGGTTCATCTTCCTGCGCCCGAAAGCCGCGCCTTTTTTACTGATATCTCAACGCATGCTAATTTCATTTCGCAGTTCGGGACCGATCCTGACTCCCGCTCATCCGGTCGCGCCATATCCGTGTGGATGCCCGCGGCGTGAAGCCCCGATGCGGCGGAGGGGCGCTGGGGTCCGGCAGGGACGGGGCGGAATGACCCTGGGCGGTATCGGTGCCCCGAGGCGGCCCGGGGCCGGCCCCTGCTCCGAGTGGAGGCTGTGCTTGTCAACCGAGGTGTTCCCATGCCGGGAAGGCGCGGTATCATGCCCGAAGCCCCGACTTTCTGAGGTCATCGTTCATGTCCAGCGTCCGGACATCGCCAGGTTCCGGAGAACCCGCCCCTGGCAAAGTGGAAAAGTAACGTCGCATGACACATCCCTCCTGCTGTGTCGGGCGACCGGACGACGGTTCTGCGGTCCCTGGGGGCAGCCCGAAGCCCACGATCGATGTCATCATCGTCAATTTCCGCTCAGAAGCCCTGATCCGAGCGTGCGTCGGGTCGCTGTACCGGTACCCGCCGGAAACCTGTACGGTGAGGCGGATTTTCATCGTGGACAACTCTTCCGACATGTCGGAAGCCCTGCTCGGCGCAGAGGTCGAGATCCTGCGTCCTGGGCGGAATCTAGGGTTCGGGGCCGCCTGCAATCTCGCCGCGCAGCATTCGACCGCCGATCTGCTGCTTTTCCTGAATCCGGACGCGGAAGTCCTGGATGGCACGCTCGACGGAGCGCTGGCCGCGCTTGGAGAGGCGGCCGCTCCGGGAAACCCCGCCGCCAGCAGCCCGAAGGCCACCGTTGGCATTGTCGGTGTCCAGCTGGTTGATGCATGCGGCAGGGTCCAGCGCACCTGCTCGCGCTTTCCCCGACCGGCAACGCTCCTGGGTCAGGTTCTGGGGCTCCATCTTCTCCTTCCCGGCCGGTTCGGCCCCTTCATGACCGACTGGGATCATTCGGAAACGCGCTCCGTCGACCAGGTGATGGGTGCGGTCATGCTCACACGCCGCTCCACTTTCCTTGACCTGGGCGGCTTCGATCCCCGTTTCTTCCTTTACTATGAAGACATGGATTTATGTTTACGGACCACGGCAGGGGGACAGGAAGTCCTCTATGCTGCCGATGTGCAGGCCCGTCATATCGGCCAGGGCAGCAGCCGGACGGCGGTAGCCCTGCGTCTGCACCAGTTCCTGCGCAGCCGGGTCCTCTTCACGCGAAAACATTTTGGAGTCATTCCAGCGGTCGCTCTTGCCATCGCCAGTGCGACTGTGGAACCTGTGCTGCGACTGGCTCAGGCAGCCGCGCGCCGCGAAAGCCCCGGCCCGGTGGTGCTTGGTTTTCTTGGATTCTGGCGGGATCTCCCGACGCTCTTCTGGAGTCGGAATGGGACGCCCTGATGAGAGTGGCAAGGCGGGGCCGTGAGCATCGAGCGGTCCCGGCATGAACCTTGCCTATGCAGAAACCCGTGGTTCAACCAGACACTCAGCCGTGATATGCAACGGAAGTTCGGGGCGCTCCGCTGGCGCGTTGGCGGCGGCGAAAAGGAAGACATGGAATGCGGACAAAGCCTAAAACCGAGCTGACCCTCGCCTTGAAGGCTTGTGGTGGCGGTTTCGCCATGGCCGGCGTGTTCAGTTTTTTCATCAACATGCTGATGCTGGTGTCGCCGCTTTATATGCTCCAGGTCTATGACCGGGTCCTGGGCTCGCGCAGCGAAGCCACGCTGCTCATGCTGACGATTGTCATCGTCGGGCTGCTCGCGGTCATGGGGGCCTTGGAACTTCTTCGCTCCCGTGTCCTGGTCCGGATCAGCAACAGGATCGACACTCGGCTTGCCGAGCGCCTTTTCGAGATTGTCTATGAGCGGGCCCTGCGACTGCCGCAGGCAAGCCGCAGCCAGCCGCTCGCCGATCTGCTTACACTCCGGCAGTTTCTTACGGGTCAGGGGCTTTTCGCGTTCTTCGATGCCCCTTGGGCCCCTCTCTACATGGCCGTCGTCTTTCTTCTGCATCCGCTGTTGGGGATCATCGCAGTCTGTGGTGCGGTAATCCTGGTCGCCCTTGCGATCGCCACGGAGATGCTGACCCGCAAGCCTCTCGCCCAGGCGAACCAGGAGCAGATGCTGGGCAGCCAGTTCGCCGAGACGAACCTGCGGAACGCCGAGGTTCTGGAAGCCATGGGCATGCTGCCGGGCATCCGGCGGCGCTGGTATGACCGGCACCGTAAGATGCTGACGTTGCAGGCGATCGCGAGCGACCGGGCCGGCGCCATCTCATCGATGACGAAGTTCGTGCGCATAACGTTGCAGAGCCTGATTCTGGGCGCCGGCGCATGGCTTGCCATCCGCCATGAGATCACGCCCGGCGTGATGATCGCGGCCTCCATCATCGTCGGGCGGGCCCTGGCGCCCGTGGAGCAGGCGATCGGCACCTGGAAGCTGCTGTTGCAGGCCCGCAGCGCCTACGAACGCCTGACCGAGATGTTCCAGAAGCTCCCGCCGCGGCCGCAACCCATGCCGCTGCCGGCACCGACCGGCGCCTTGGCGGTCGAGGGACTGGTCGCGATCCCGCCGGGCAGCACGGTTCCCGCCCTGCGGGGCATCAGCTTCCAGGTGGAAGCGGGAGAGACCATCGGGATCATCGGCCCCAGCGCCGCCGGGAAATCGACGCTCGTTCGCATGCTTGTCGGTGTCTGGCCCGCCTATGCTGGGAAGATCCGTCTCGACGGTGCCGACATCGGCCAGTGGGATCGTACACAGCTCGGCCCCCACATCGGATATCTTCCCCAGGATGTCGAGTTGTTTTCAGGCACCATCGCCGAGAACATCTCGCGCTTCGGTTCGGTCGACCCTGACAAGGTCGTCGCGGCGGCCCGGATGGCGGGTGTGCATGACCTCATCGTCCGCCTGCCGCAAGGCTACGACACGCAGATCGGCGAAGGCGGCAGCGTCCTTTCCGGTGGCCAGCGACAGCGCGTTGCTCTGGCCCGTGCCTTGTACGGGGATCCGGTCCTGGTCATTCTCGACGAGCCGAACTCCAATCTGGACGACGAAGGTGAATCTGCGTTGGTCAGGGCCATGGCCCAACTTCGTGAACGCGGCGCAACCGTGTTGATCGTGGCGCATCGCCCGAGCGTTCTTACGAGCGTTGACAAGATCATTGTCCTCCGGGATGGGGCGATTCAGATGTTCGGCCCCAGGGCGGATGTCATGGCACGCTTCGCACGCCCCGCCACCCCCGTGCAGGCCGAGAATGTGACGCAGCTGAAGTCGGGAGTGGCCTGATGACGATGCTCGACCTCGTTCCGACCCAACGGTCGGCAACCACTATCGACAACCGGATGCAGGAAGCCCCGGTTCCGACCAGTTTCAAAGGGGTTGTGATCAGCGGCCTTGTCCTGCTGGGCGTTACCTTCGGCGGTGTCGGAACCTGGGCCGCGCTGGCGCCCCTGAGCAGTGCGGCCATCGCCTCCGGTGTGCTGACCGTTGCCTCCAACAACAAGCTCATTCAGCACCTCGAAGGGGGGATCGTCAAAGAGATCAAGGTTAAAGAGGGCGATATCGTCGCTGCCGGCGACACCCTCGTCGTGCTGGACCCGACCAGGGCAGAAGCGCAGGTTGACATCGTCCGGGGCCAGCTTGACGCGACCCTGGCCCTGGAGGCCCGTCTTCTGGCGGAACGCTCCGGCGCCGACACGGTGCGCTTCCCTGAAAGCCTGACGCAGAACGCCTCGGACCCGGATGTCGCCGCTATCATCGACAGCCAGAAGAAGCTGTTCGAAGCCCGCAAGCTTTCTCTGGAAGGGCAGATCACCATACTTCGCAAACGTGTCGTTCAGGCCCGTGAGCAGATCGGCGGTCTCGAAGCGCAGCGCGACAGCAATGACCGGCAGATCACGCTGATCGAAGATGAACTCAAGGGTCTGCGCGAACTCTACGACAAGGGTTATGCGCCGCGAACCCGTATTCTGGCTTTGGAGCGCGAAGCCTCCCGGCTTCTTGGCGAGCGCGGACAATACGGGGGCGAGGTTTCCCGGGTACAGCAGGTGATCGGCGAAACCGAATTGCAGATCATCCAGGTCCGCAAGAACTTCCAGGAGGAAGTCGCCAAGCAACTTCAGGAAACGCAGAACCAGATCTTCGATCTGCGGGAGCGCCTGAGGGCCGCAGAGGATGTTCTGACCCGTACTGTCATCACCTCCCCCGAAGCCGGCAAGGTGACCGGTCTGAAGGTCCATACCGTGGGGGGCGTCGTCCCGCCGGGGGATGTGATGCTCCAGATCGTCCCAGACAACGACGATCTGATCATCGAGGCCCAACTCCAGGTGACGGACGTGGACAATGTGCATGTCGGGCAGGAAGCCGATGTCCACCTTACCGCGTTCAGCCAGCGTGTTACGCCTGTCGTCACCGGCACTGTGGCAAATGTCTCCGGTGACCGCTTCCAGGACCAGAGGACCGGACTTCCTTATTATACTGTCCGGATCATTGTATCTGAGGAAGAAAGAGCAAAGCTGGGCGACCTTCAACTGCTCCCTGGCATGCCTGCGGATGCTTATATCAAGACCGGAGAGAAAACCCCGCTTCGTTACCTGTTCGACCCGCTGATACAGGTCATAAACAGATCCTTCCGGGAGAACTGATCGGCACGCGGGTCGGACGTGACACAGCCGGGACAATTCCGACCCGCCCCTCCCTATCTCCTTGCGGAATGGACAGGAGATACTTACACATTAACACTATTGGGAATGGGATGGTTGGCCGTCCAGAGGCTGCTCCTGCAATAGGATGGAAGGCGTGGTCAGTTCCGTTGTCATCCCGCTGAGGCGATCGGTCCAACCGCGAACCAGGTCCTGGGCAAACCAGGAACTGGCGGAATTCTATCGCGTCGTCGAAATTCTGAACCGCGCAGGACTCGCTGTGTCAATCGACAGCGGGTGGAGCGACGAGGGCGATCCCTGGCTCGTGTTCCTGCGGGATGATTCCAGCGACGTCATCGCTCATTTTGCCAAGATCGACGGACGGCTTGTCGCGTCGAACGGAGCCACCGGCGACACGATCCGCGGGACCGACTTCCGCGATCTGCTCAACGCCCTCGTCCGGATGCAGCCGCTGGTATTGCCCCCCTCTAATCCAGCCACGGCCAAGCTGTATCTTCACCCCAGCGTCGTTCTGAGCGCCTTCGTCGCGGCGGCGCTGATGCTTCTTTCTGACATCAACCCGGCAGAGGCATCCGAAGTGCCGTCGGGTCAGGTGCCGAAGGAGGGCGGACCGGAAGGGGGGGGCGACGCTGCCGCGGATCCGGAAGCGGTCATCCGTCCCGCTTCCAGCCCGGTCGCCGCCGGCCGCGCCTTCGACGGGCCCAGGCAATGGGAGACGCTGCGGACCAGTCCGAAAGCCGACAGTATCTTCAGCCAGGCCCAGTTCGCCGCCCTGACTGCCGTTATCGGGACGGCCGTCATGCTGCTGGAGTCGGCCGGGGATGCCGCCGCATTTTCGGAACCGGAAACGCCATTCACCCATACCGGTCAGTTTGTTCAATCCGAGGCACAGTTCCTCCCGACCGGTTGGGCGGTTGCTGGCCTTGCTCATGATGGACGTCAGAAGCCCATTCTGACCGAGATGGCCGTTGCCTCTACGGCAAGCGCGGAAACTGCTCCGGATGGCGATCGTAGCCTGCCGATGGTGTCCTCTTCACCGTTCATTGTGCAGGAATCTGTGGGAGAGGATTCACGGGTCGGCATTGACAGTGTCCTGGTCAGTAACGACACCGTCGTGATCAGCCACGATCTGCTGGAATTCGGGGAAATATCTTCTGCCCCCCATGGGAAGTTTCTGACGGTCGCCCCGCTTGATCTGGCGGCTGCGCACTCCATCGTCTTCCTGCCCCAGGGGGGCGTGATCGAGGTGAGGATCGTCCCCGTTCTCGCCGAGATCCTGCCCCTGGCCCCAGGGAAAGCGGTTGAGGTTCAGTTCGACATCCTCCTGGATACGGTGGCGACGCCCGCGGATGTGGCCCAGTTGCCCCCGTCACCGGATTTGGCGCGGGGGAAGGAGGTTTCTCCCCTGGCCCGTGATCCGGCCACGGGAGATTCGGGTAATCCGGATGATACGGCGGCGGGAAAGGTCGATCATACGCCGACTGCCCAGAATCCAGACCCGGCTGCTTCATCTCCTCCATCCCCGCCCTCCCCGAGCGACAGCCAACCTGCGTCTCCAGCATCCGCTACAGAAGAACAGCCGGCAAAGTCGGCGTCTCATCCGCCAGAAGCACCATCGTCGACGCTTCCTGGTTCCGCAGACCTTCCATCTTTCGGGAAGATCATCCTGGCCGACGGAAGTTCCGATTACGCGCTCACAACGGGCCGCGAGACCATCGTCTTTACCGGCGGCAACGTCACTCTGTTTAATTTCCAGTTCGGCACGGACCGGTTGATCATAGAAACCAGCAATCTTGATCCGTCCTCGATGGGTATTACGTGGTCAGACGAGGGTTCGCTGATCATGACTTTCAGCGATAATTCGACGCTGACCTTCATTGGACTGGCAGGCTGGGATAATGCCGGAGGCTGACGCAGATGTCGCCGGTCGATTTTTCCCTCTGGACAGCGTGAGAAACAGGACGCTCAGGCCTTGATCTGGAGCAGAGCAGCGGGTGTCTGACGTCCGGAAAGCTTGAACCGGCGGGACGCGAACCGGGAAGATGGGATAAGCATTCAAATGTATGAGAATATTGTTTCCGTTTCTGCCGATGTTCATGGGCGGAAACGCCTGAAGCAAGTTACAGACTATTCGTTCGCGGACAAACTCACCGCGGTTCCCCTGACCATTCCCGAAACAATGGTTGCGGCCGCAGAGTACCCCATCGGTTTCACGAAGAACAACGACACCCTTGAGCCAAGCGCCCTTCTGGGATTGGCAAACGGTCGAAACCTTTTTGTTGACGCGAACGGTCGGTGGATCGGGAATTATATCCCGGCGATCGTTCGCCGTTATCCTTTTGTCATCGGGCATACGCCGGGTGACCGTAATCTGGCGCTTTGCATTGATGAAAGTTCTGGGTTGTTGTCGGAGACGGAAGGGGAGCCTCTGTTCACAGAGGACTTGCAGCCAGCACCGACTCTTGTGAAGACCCTTCAGTTCTGTAAGGAACTGGAATCCGCCCGGGGCGCCACTCTTCTGGCGACAACCGCGATCGTGGAAGCTGGATTGATCCAGCCATGGCCCTTGAAGATCCAGCAAGGAGATTCCGTCCGGGAAATCAGCGGCCTGTTCAGGATCGAAAAAGCAGCATTTTTCTCCCTTTCCGATGAGAACGTCCTCAAGTTGCGCGCCAACGGGGGGCTGACTCTTGCATACGCCCATTTGATTTCGATGCACAGATTGCAGGCGTTGGCGAAAATGACCCCGGCGGTGGCGCCGCCGCAACCAGCTCCCCCCACCAAACCCACATCTGATCTCAGTCGGGTCCCATCCGAGGATCTTGTCTTCCGTTTCTGATGCGGGCCTGCCCCTGGTCCGTTCTTCCGGAGGTGCAGGAGACGTCCGACGGTCCGACCCTGGAAAGGCTGCCGCCACCTATTCGGCCGCGATCTTCGCCCGGTTCTTCTCGATGCGCTCGATCACGGCGGTTCTCGTGTGTCCGCCCGCCAGGATCTCGACCTCATCATCGACGCAGCCCCCGATCAGCGCCGCGGCGATCGGCTCCCGCCACTGCACGATGCCCTCATCGGGGCGGTTCTCGCTGGCGCTGATGCGGAAGCGCCGCGGGCGGCCCGGCTCGTCGTTGAACCGGACCACCACCAGATCCCCGATCTCAACCACGGCGTCGTCGCCGACCGGCAGCGGAACCACCTCCCCGGGGGCCGCAGCATCGGCCGGCGTCCGGTCCACCGTGGTCGTTGCCGGGGCGATGCCTTCGGACGCGGCGATGCCGGTTTCCTCCGCCGGGGCGGACAGGTCGATGTGCCGGGTATAGACCATGTCGACCGGTGCCGCCCCGATCGGGTCGATCCCCAGATCGTCGAGCACCCGCCGCAGATCGCCGAGGCAACTGTCGGGGTCCGTGATCCAGCTCGACCCCCAACAGCGCCAGAACCGCCAGCCCAGCCGTTCCAGAGACTTCTGGCGCCGCAGATCCGCCGCCCAGCGGTCGGGGCCGTGATACTTGTCGCCGTCGAGTTCGATGGCGAGGCGCCGGTCATTGCGTCCTTCGATGACGAAATCGATGCGCCGCCCGCCGACGGGGACCTGCGGCCGGATGCGGTAACCGAGCGCCAGCAGGCGTCGCCCGAAATCCCGTTCGAAGTCCGACTCGCAGAGGGCCAGAATGTCGCCGGCACCGGCGATGTTGCCGCCCCCCATCGGATTGCGGAAATGCTCAAGGACCGCCAGCTTGAGGTCGGAAGGCTTCAGGTGGCTCGATGTCACCGAGCGGACCAGGACCATGCGGTCGCGTGCCCGGGACAGGGCCACGTTGAACCGCTGTTCGAAGAGGCGCGACGTCTGCGCGATCGCGGTCCGCGGACAGGCGACCATCGAGAGGAAGATGATGTCCCGCTCCTGCCCCTGGTACTTCGCGGCGTTGCCGCACATGATGCGGTGCCGTTCCATGATCTCGGCGCCGAGGTCGCGGATCAGCCTGTCGTAGATCAGCTTCGCCTGCTTGTCGCCGATCAGCGAGATGACGCCGATGGAGCGGCGGGCATAGGCTGGATCGGCCGTCAGGGTGCGGATCTCCTCGACGATCACCTCCGCCTCGGCCGGGTTGACGTCCCGCAGCTTCCGGCCGTGCGGGACAAGGATGTCGATCAGCGGCGGGTCGAGCCGCTCGGAGGCCGTGGGCAGGCGCAACGGGATGAGCGGATGCGGATAGAAGCGGCTGGAGAACCGGATGATCGGTTCAACGCAGCGGAAATGCTCGCGCAGCAGGATCGCCTTGCCCGGAAAGAGCATCCCGCCGAGTTCGTAGAGCGATGTCGCCGGGTCCATCTGGTTCGCGAAGGGGAGGCCGCCCAGGAACGTCGTCCGGAGCTGGATGATCTTCCGGTCCTCGACACCGATCAGGGTCGGGGAAACCTGCCTGTCGTCGCCGACGATGAGGACCTTCTTGCCGCGGAGCAGCGCCGGCAGGGCGGTGATGTCGGACTGCGACGCCTCGTCGATGATCACCAGATCGAACGCGGCCAGTTGAGCGGGAAGCTGTTCGGAGACCCGCCACTCGGGCAGGATCCAGCAGGGAATCGCGGCCGCTGCGTCCAGCGTCGCTTCCCGGATGATCCTCCGCTGCCGGTCCGCGCCCCGCCCGGTCCCCTTGCCCAGCTTCGCGATCGCCGATGCGAACTTGGCGAGCGCCGCCTCGACCCGCTCCGTCAGGCCGCGCTTCAGCCCGAGATAGGTCCGCAGCCGGATGACATCCGTGAAGATCCGCTTCTGCTCGGCCTCCGCTTCGACCCGTTCCTGCGTGAGCCGGCCGATGCGGCCCCTGTCGTCGAGCGAGCGGATGAAGCCGTCCGCCCGGGCCCACTCCCATGTTGACCGCCAGGGAACCGCGGACCAGGGGCTGTCCCCCGGAGCGTCGTTCCGCAGGCGCTCCGCCCAGCGGGGCGCACCGGAGTCGGCGACCCTCGCCATGATCGTGTCCAGTCTGGCGATCAGGGGCCGCAGGCCGTCCAGGCGGCGGGCCTCCTCCTGCACCTGCTTCCAGGCCTGCGCCAGAGCGCCCTGGCCGACCTCCGGATCGCCCAGGGCCTCAAGGCTCTGACGCACGGCCGAGTGCCAGGGCAGGCTTCCCTCCCCGGCCAGCTCCCTCAGATGCCGGCGCACGGCCTCCGCATCCGCCAGCTCGGCCCGTTCAAGGCTCGCCTCCAGCGCCGCCAGGGCCGGCGCACAGCGGCCATGGTAGAGCGCCTCGTCCAGATCGACACCGTAGGGATAGAGCTGCCTCAGGAGCTGAAGGCGGGCCGGAAGCACCTCCAGCAGCGCCACCATCCCTTCCAGCAGGCGTCCCAGGCGCATCAGTTCGTCAAGGCCGGCTTCCGCTGTCCGGGGCAGAGCCGGCACGCCGGCCAGCCGGGCGATCGACGCCCAGCGGTCGAGGAAGGCGATGGCATCGCGCTGCCAGTCCCGGAACCTGACGACCGTGCCCCAGTCCTCTGCCGAGGCCGGCGGGCGGCCCTCGATCTCGACCTTGACGATACGGGCCTTCAGCCCTCCCTTGAGGAAGCCGAACAGGCCGAAGGGCTGCCGGCCGGCGGCGAGATCCTCAAGGGCGCGGTTGAACGCCTGATCGTCCAGGGGCACCTCCCCGTGCCGGACCCCCTTCAGCGCGAACTCGCGGCCCTGACGGTTGAGAGCGGCCCAGGTCGTGAACGACTGGTGCATGGCCGTGGCCACGGCCGGGTCCATCCGCTTCACCCCGGCCAGGGCGTGATAGGCGTCAAGGAGCCATCCCTCGGCCACCAGCTCCCCGATCAGACCGGAGACGTCGCGGAGCCAGACCCTGATCTCCCGCGCCTGGTCCAGGCCCACGGCATCGACCGAGACATAGGGGACATCCCCCCTCTCGGCGCGGCCGTCAATCTCGGTGAGGCGCTGTAGTTCCCCGTGAGCCGCCAGAACGCGGGCCATGTCGGGCAGCGTGGCGGGATCGGGAAGGTCGGAGACGCCATAGATCAGATCCGCCCCGAGGGTGCGCCGCAGCTCCTCGGCCTCGGCGATGTCCCCGTCCGTGAAGCGGGGGTCGAACCGCGCATCCAGGGTCAGGGGGTCGGGAAACCAGGCATGCCGCGGCCGCTGTTCCGCGACCGTCCGGGCCAGCTCCATGGGCAGGAGCGGGCGATCACCGCACGCCACACGGGCGAGATTCCGCTCGGCATGGGCTTGAAGCTCGTCATCGATCTCCTGGATACGCTGCTTCAGGGTGGCAAGGCGGGCCTGCTTCTCGCCGATCTCCCGTTCGACCTGCCGCACATTGACACTTTTCGCCTCGCCCGCGAGGACGGTGACGGCCTGCTCCAACTGCCGGCCGCCCTCCCGGTCGTTGTGGATGACGGCGATGGCCAGACAGCGGATCTCCGGCGGCAGCTTCTCCTGCAAGGCGGTCAGGGCTTCCGGGGTCTTCGCCGTGACCAGAACGCGCCGGTTGGTGGCGAGGTAGTGGCAGATGATGTTGGCGATCGTGTGCGTCTTGCCTGTCCCGGGAGGCCCCTGGACCAGAACGCCGTCGGCATCGCCGCTTTCCAGGCGCTCCATGATGGCGATCTGGTCATCGTTGTAGGACAGGGGAAAGAAGTAGGTCCGCCGGCCCGCCCCGGACGCCGTCCGGCCATCGCCGTCGGCCGCTCCGGTTCCCGGGCCCGTTCCGCCCTTCCAGCCGATGCTGGCCTCGGGCAGCACGAGGTCCGTGCTGCTCAGGTCGATCGACGCTCCGTCCTCATAGGGCCGTCTGTCGCTCGGCGGTTCGACAAGGCGCAGCGCGGGCCGGGGCAGGCCGGCCTCATCCTCGGCCGTCTCGATGCAGCGGATCAGGCGCTCCAGATCCTCCCGGCGGAAGTCCTCGCTCCGCTGGCGGACATAGAGCGCCCAGGTGTCCGTGATCGTCAGCGCATCCGTGATCTCCGGCACGGATCGGTCGGACGCGTCCTTGCGCAGGTCGGGCCAGTAGGCGCCGGTGCTGGACAGGCGGGCGGCGCAGGCACGCAGCAGCGCCTCGAAGGTCCGGGGCTCGAACGGAGAGAAGCCGAGATCCGGGTCCTCCAGCCCCCGTTCCAGTTCGGCCGCCAGATCCCGCTGCAACGTCTTCGCCCCATCGATCTCCAGCTCGTGGAACGGACGCAGGTTGATCAGGGGCGGCGTGCTCCGCGGCCGGACCAGGATGGCCCCGTCATCATGCAGGTCCAGCTCGACCAGTTGCTCGATCAGGGGAACATTGACGCGGGCATCGGGCCGGCGCCAGCGCGCCATGCCGACACCGAAGACAAGGTCGATCGGGTTGTCGTCGCCGAGCGACAGGACGCGCTGACAGGTCTGGTACAGTCTGTTGTAGAAGTCGATCGAGCGGCGGACAGGGCGCTCCCTGGCCGCCCACGCCGCCCAGGGCCCATCCAGGTAGGCCTGCCACAGAGCCCGGAACTCCGGCATCGCGGCGGTCCGGAGCAGCACGTCCAGGCGGTCCTGCGGCTCGCTGTCGGACGGGAGCGGCCGCATCACGTCGGCCGGATCGGTCAGCAGCTTCGCCTCGAAGAGATCGGAGATCTCCTCAGGGGCGAGAGCCAGCATCCGCTCGGCCTCAAGTTTCGGCGGGCTGTCGGGAGACGGGCGGGCACCGAACGCCGCCCAGCCGGAAAAGAGCGGATCGGGCAGCGGCGGCGGCGTCTCCCGCAGGCGCTGGACCCGGATCCATGTCTCGCCATCGACATTGACCTCCACCCCGGGGAGGTCGCGGATCTGCGCCTCCAGGAAGCTCGGATAGGGCTCGCGCGCGATGTCGAGGATGACCCTTTCGTTGAGTGAGAGGAGGCCCTGCGTGTACCGGAGGACGTTCTGCAGGCCTTTCTGCTTATCGGCGAACTCCGACATCCCAGGACGCTCCGGTCTACAGCCACCAGACAGATGTTCTACCGCCGGCCGGGGTCGCTTGGAAAGAAAGGGCTTGGGAGTGTCCCGGAGTGCAATGGCCGCAGCCGGTGCGCGATGCATGACCTGCACCCTACAGCCGGGCCGGGCACAACCGCGCCGCCCCTGCCTGGGGCCGGCACGATAACGGGGCCGGGCTGCGGAGCGGGCCTTTTTGCTCCGCCTGCTTCCGCGGTGCTTCCAGGCAGCAAAAAAGGCTTAGCTCCGGGAGGGTCTAAGCCTTTGATGTTATTGGTTGCGGGGGCAGGATTTGAACCTGCGGCCTTCAGGTTATGAGCCTGAC
>NZ_JBHTCM010000029.1:0-38698 GCF_042665545.1 Rhodocista pekingensis
CGCCAACTATCTCAGCAACTCAGGATATGCTTCCGTATAAAACGGAAATGCTCTAGACCGTCCGGCGGGACGGTGGTGATGCGCGCGTTCCGGCAGAGGATGCTGTCGTCCTGTCTCGTGACCGTTCTCTTGAATAAAACATGGGTTCCGGCTGATCCGGGTGGCGGCGCGCCGTCCATTGAGGATCGATGCGTCGATTAAAATGAAAGTGATATGCTATAATTCATAACCACCATATATTCTGCGATTTCGGGTGAAGCGGATTTGTCACGCTATTGAATGGCGGTGACTTTTACCCGGAAGGGTTCATTGCGGTTTCTTTAAGCTCTCTGCTATCCGGCCGGCGACTGCGGGGGCCGGCCCCCGCGCCGTGGGGCAAGGAAAGGAACCGAGAGTGAAGACCCGCACCCGCTTGACCGACAACGGACTGGAGGGCGCCCTGCGCCGCCGCTGCCTGGCCAGCGCCGCCCTGGTGGCCCTCGCCGTTCCGCTGACCGCGCTGCCCGCCCTGGCCCAGGAGGGGACCCAGGGCGGCGGGATCGAGGAGATCGTCGTCACCGGCTCCCGCATCCAGCGCTCGAACCTGACGGCGCCGACGCCGGTGCAGGTGATCGACGCGGCGACGATCCAGTTGAAGGGCAGCACCAACGCCGCCGAACTGATCAACGAACTGCCGGCGGCCGGCGTGCCCGGCGTGTCGACGACCAACTCCAACTTCCTGGTCAGCGCCACGGGCCTGAACCTCGTCGACCTGCGCAACCTGGGCACCGATCGCACCCTGGTGCTGGTGAACGGCCGGCGCCATGTCGGCGGTATCGAGGGCTCGACCTCGGTCGATCTCAACTCCATCCCGTCCGACTTCATCGAGCGGGTCGAGGTGGTGACCGGCGGTGCCTCCGCCGTCTACGGCTCCGAAGCCATCGCCGGTGTCGTCAACATCATCCTGAAGCGCGATTTCCAGGGCGCCTCCTTCAGCGCTCAGACCGGCGTGACCGGAGAGGGTGACGGCGAGAACTACAACGCCTCGGCCACCTTCGGGTCCAACTTCGCCGAGGACCGCGGCAACATCATCGTCAACTTCACCTACGACAAGACCAACGAGGTGGAGTCCAAGGACCGCTCGATCTCGGAGGTGGACGCCTTCTCTTCCGCCGACGGCGTGATCTCCCGCCCGGCGCTCAGCTCCTACGGCCCCGGCGGCCGCTTCATCATCCCCGGTGCCGGCAACCGCAATCCGGACGGCACGCCCTTCGCCACGGCCGTGAACGGCTACAACCGCAACCAGGACCGCCTGATCGCCGTGCCGATCGAGCGCTATCTGCTGTCCACCATCACCCGCTACGATCTGGTCGAGGACGTCAGCTTCTTCTTCGAAGGCACCTACGCCCGGACCGAGACCAGCTCCCGCTCCGAGCCGATCGCCTTCGGTGACAACACGACGATCGGCGTGGGCATCGACGCACCGGTGCTGTCGATCCCTGTCACCAACCCCTTCATCCCGGCGGGTCTGCGCTCGCTGATTCCGGCCGGCACGGACGAGATCCTGTTTGCCCGCCGCTTCAACGAGATCGGGCCGCGCGAATCCGAGATCACCCGCCAGACCTTCCGCTTCGCCACCGGCTTCGAGGGCGAGCTGGCCAACGGCTGGAACTGGCAGACCTACTACCAGTTCGGCAAGGTCACCCAGGACCAGATCTCCACCGGCGTGTTCAACGTCGTCCGCATGCAGGAGGCGCTTAACGCCGAGGTCGGGCCGGGTGGCGCCCTGCAATGCTCCGACGCCCTGGCCCGGGCCCAGGGCTGCGTGCCCCTCGACATCTTCGGAGCCGGCGTGGCGACCGGACCCGGTCTCGATTATGTGACGGCCAATTCCACCTTCGACAGCACGATCCAGCAGCAGACGGCCGGCGCCTTCCTGTCCGGCGACGTGGTGGAGCTGCCGGCCGGTGCCCTGGGGGCGGCGGTCGGTCTGGAGTGGCGCAAGGAGGAGAGCGAGTTCCGGCCCGACGCCCTGTCCATCGCCGGCATCAGCTCGGGCAACCAGAGCGCCTTCACGGCCGGCGACTACGACGTCTGGGAAGCCTATGCGGAGACGGTGATCCCGATCCTCGCCGGCCTGCCGTTCGTCGAGAGCCTGAGCGTCGAGGGCGCGATCCGCTACGCCGACTACAGCACCATCGGCAATGTCTGGGCCTACAAGGCCGGGGCCGAATACCAGCCGGTGCCGGATGTCCGGCTCCGCGGTGTCTGGTCCCGCGCGGTGCGGGCGCCGAACATCGGTGAGCTGTTCACCCCGCCGCGGCAGACCTTCGTCTCGGTCAACGATCCCTGCGCCGGTGTCACCGCGGGGGCGACGGACACGGTGTCCGCGAACTGCCTCGCCACGCCCGGCATCGCGCAGGCGGTGGCGGCCGGCGGTTTCAACCCGACCCAGCTCGACCTCTCCTCCATCCCGGGCTTCAATTCGGGCAACAGCAGCCTCCAGGAGGAGAAGGCCGATACCCTGACCCTGGGCGTGGTCTTCACCCCGTCCTTCATTCCCGGCCTCGCGCTGACGGTCGATTACTTCGACATCGACATCGAGGACGCGATCCAGGGCTTCGGCACGCAGACCACCGTGGACCAGTGCGTGCAGCAGACGGCCTATCCCGACAACATCTTCTGCAACCTGATCCGGCGCGATCCGTCCACCGGCCTGATCGTGGAGATCAATTCGCAGCAGGAGAACGTGGCGACGCAGACGGCCAAGGGCGTGGACGTCGAACTCGACTACCGTTTCGACCTCGCCGACGGTTCGCTGAACCTCAACCTGATCGGCACCTATCTGATCGAGAACGAGAACGTGCCGTTCGAAGATGCCGATCCGGTCGAATCGGCCGGTTCGGTCGGGCTCTCCAAGTACCGCTTCAACCTGCGGACCACCTACGACCAGGGACCGCTGACCTTCAGTTGGCTCCTGCGCTACATCGGGGCGGCGAACATCGACAACGAATCGGAGTTCCCGTCCAACCGGATCGGCTCGCACATCTACAATGACATCCAGGCGCGCTACCGGGTTGCCGAGGGCTACACGGTGTTCGCCGGTATCGACAACCTGCTGAACGAGAAGCCGCCGCTGATCGCTTCGCCCTTCGATGCGAACGTCACCGGCACCGAAACGGCGGCCGACGTGTACGACCCGGTCGGCCGCTTCTTCTATGTGGGCATGCGCGCCGAGTTCTGACGCGCCTCCCGCCCCGGAGCCGGTAAGCGCGAACAAACCCCAGGATTTCTGCCGTCTTGCGCGCGGACCACCGGGGCGGCAACCCTTCCTGGAATGTCCACGGGGGCGTCGCGGGAAACCGCGGCGCCCTTTCTATTGCGCCGCAGCAACGGCGCGCCGGCAGGCTTGCGCTTGATGTCCGGCGGCCCCTGCCGACGGGTGGGAAATTTCCTGTCGATCGATCGACCTTTTGCAAAATTGCAACACGACACGAAATCGTAATCCTGCGCGCTCAGGTGCCGTTGCAACCCGCGCAAGGCGACGGCTAACTCCTTCGAACTGGTCTGCGGATACCCGCTCGGGAGGTGGGGAGCCGCAGGCACAACTGAATCGAAGGGGCATCAATGAGCATTCAGCAGGGAGTTCACGCGCGCGGGTTGAAGACCGCGCTGCTGACCGGCGTTGCCGCGTTCCTGATGACGACCGGCTATGCCGCCGCGCAGGACGCCGTTGTGAAAGGCCGGTCGGAAGCCATGGCCGAGCCGACGACCCAGGTTGCGCAGGCTCAGGTTGCCCAGGCGACGGGTGCGGCGGCTGCGAAGGATGACCTGAAGGTCGAAGAAATTGTCATCACCGGGTCGCGCCTGCGCCGTACCCAGTTCGACGTGCTTCAGCCGACTGTCGAGGTCAACATCGGCTACATCGACCGCCGCGGCTTCACCAACATCGCCGATGCGCTGAACGATGTCCCCGGCTTCGGTACGGCCGTGTCGCCGATCGGCGACCAGAGCACGTTCAACGTCGGCCAGAACTTCGTCAACCTGTTCAGCCTGGGCTCTGCCCGCACGCTGACCCTGGTGAACGGCCGCCGCTTCGTGGCGGGTCGCGCCCCGTCGCTGTTCGGCGATGCCGGGCCGGGTCTTCAGGTTGACATGAACGTGATCCCGACCGCCTTCATCGAGCGGATCGACCGGATCGCGGTGGGCGGCGCGCCGATCTACGGCGCGGACGCCATCGCCGGTACCGTCAACGTGATCCTGCGCGACGATTACGAGGGCGGCGAGGTCGACCTGCTGTTCGGCAACTCGGACGATGACGACGCGAAGAACAAGCGCGTCCGTGCCGCCTACGGTGTGAACTTCGACAACGATCGCGGCAACATCGCCCTGGCGGTCGAGTACAACGACACCCAGGGCCTGCTGTACACCGACCGCAAGCGGACGGCCCAGGACATCACCTTCGTTCCGAATCCGGCGGATACGGGAGCTGCCGACGGCATTCCCGGGCAGCTCTACCGCGAAGGGCGCACCATCCCGCTCGTCACGGCCGGCGGTATCCCGCTCACCGTCAACTCGGGTGGCGGTTCCGCGGCCGCGATCACCAGCCGCTTCTTCCGGATTCCGGACCCGAACAATCCGGGCCAGACCGTGCCGGCCCAGTTCGTGGACGGCCGACTGGTTCCGTTCAACCCCGGCCAGATCTTCTCCGGCTCGGTCGCCATCGGCGGCGACGGGCTCCGGCTGTCGTCCGTGACGTCCTTGCAGGCCCCGGTCGAGCGCAAGCTCGGCGCGATCATGGGTCACTACGACATCCTCGACAATCTGCGCTTCTTCGTCGAAGGCAACTACTCGAAGACGATCGGTTACGAGAACGTCAATCAGCCCGTGTACAACTCCCCCCTGTTCAGTGGTGAGGGTACCGGTCTGACGATGCGGACCGACAATGCGTTCCTCTCCCCCGCGGACCGTGCCGTCCTGTCTGCCGGTGGCCGCACGACCTTCGTCCTCTCCCGCGGCCATCTCGATCTGGTCGATGGCAACGAGAACCGCAGCGAGAACGAGCTGAAGCGCATCGTGACCGGCTTCAGCGGCGACTTCGACATCGCCGATCGCGCGGTCAACTGGTCGCTGTCCTACAACCACGGCAAGACCGAGGGCGAGTTCACCACCACGCAGGTGCTGGACGCGACCTTCCCGCTCGCCATCGATGCGGTTGTCGATCCGGTCACGGGCCAGACCGTCTGCCGTTCGCGGGCTGCCGGCTGCGTGCCGCTGAACATCTTCGGCAACGGCTCGCCCAGCCCCGAGGCGATCGCCTATGTGACGGGCAGGGACGTCTCCCGCTCGGCCATCACGCAGGAGGTCGTCGAGTTCAACGCCGACACCTCGGTCGTCACCCTGCCGGCGGGCGATCTCCAGGTCGGTGTCGGCGCCCTGTGGCGCAAGGAGAAGGGCGACTTCAACCCGGGCGAGATCACGCTCGCCGGTGCCGGTCGCACGGTCGCCATCTCCCCGGTTTCGGGCGACTACACTTCCAAGGAGGTGTATGGCGAGGTGCTGGTCCCGCTGCTGGATGACAGCATGGGCATCCCGCTCGTCCACCGCCTGGAGGCGGAAGGCTCCATCCGCTATGTCGACAACAGCCTGGCGGGCGGTGACGACACCTGGACCATCGGCGGCCGGTACTCGCCGATCCGCGACATCACCTTCCGCGGCAACTGGACCGAATCGATCCGGTCGCCGGCGATCACGGAACTGTTCCTGCCGAAGTCCGATCTGTTCACGACGGCGACCGACCCCTGCGCTACCCGCAATGTGAGCACTGGTCCGAACCCGGCTGTCCGTCAGGCGAACTGCCGTGCGGCGCTGGAGGCGCTCGGCCGCGATCCGAACGCTCCGTTCGTGTCGCGGATCGAGACCGCCACCATCCAGGGTGAGACGGCCGGCAATTCGTCGCTGACCAACGAGAAGGCGAAGTCCTGGTCGGTCGGCGTGGTCGTCAATCCGCGCTTCCTGGAAGACCTGACCATCGCGGTCGACTGGGTCGATATCGAGATCAGCGACGCGATCACGAACCTGTCGGCGTCCGCGCTGTTGCAGGTTTGCTATGACAATCCGGGTTATCCGTCGGCGGCCTGCGACCGCTTCGTCCGCACGCCGCGTTCCGCGGGCCTCATCAACGAGGACGACATCGGCCAGATCACCTTCATCCGGACCGGCTATGTCAACGCGGGCTACACCAACTTCAGCGGCCTGACCGCCACCGCGAACTACGACTTCGATTTCGGCGACTACGGTCAGTTGGCCCTGGGCGGCTCCTACTACTACATCCATCAGTTGGAGACGTCGGTTACCGGTCTGGGCTTCGATCTGGGCAGCGATGCCGGCGAGGTCGGCCAGTCCAAGCACCAGTTCCAGATCCAGGCCGACTACACCTATGACAAGGTTGGTTTGCTGGTTCAGGCCAACTATCTCTCCAGTGCGAAGTTCAACAACGACTTCACGGTCGAGAGCCGTGATATCCTGGAGGTCGACGATTACTGGCGCTTCGACACCACGGCGACGTACATGCTTGCCGATAACGTCGAAGTGCGTCTGGCGATCAACAACCTGTTCGATGTCGAGCCGCCGAAGTACGTGACCGGCGCCGGCGTCTACGACCTGATCGGCCGTTACTACTCCGTCGGTCTGAACGCGAAGTTCTGATCCCGGCAGGTCAGTGCTCTCTACAAGGGCCGCGGTGGCGACACCGCGGCCCTTTTTCATGGCCACTTTCATCCGGGCCGGCCCCCCGCTAGTCTCCCCGGCAAAACCAGTTCCGGGAGAGACGACCCATGATCCCCAACAGCCTGCCCATGATGGATTTCGGTCTGGGCGAGACCGCGGACATGCTGCGCGACACGGTGCGCAGCTTCGCCTCCGACGAGATCGCCCCGCGTGCCGCCGAGATCGACCGCACCGACCAGTTTCCCATGGATCTCTGGCGCAAGTTCGGCGACCTGGGCCTGCTGGGCGTGACGGTGGAGGAGGAATGGGGCGGCGCCGGGCTCGGCTATGTCGAGCACATGGTCGCCATGGAGGAGATCAGCCGCGCCTCCGCCTCGGTCGGGCTCTCCTACGGTGCCCACTCCAATCTGTGCGTCAACCAGATCCGGCTGAACGGCAACCCCGAGCAGAAGCGGCGTTATCTGCCGAAGCTCATCAGCGGCGAGCATGTCGGCGCGCTGGCGATGAGCGAGACCGGCGCCGGCTCCGACGTCGTTTCCATGAAGCTGCGGGCGGAACGGCGGGGCGACCGCTTCGTCCTGAACGGCAGCAAGATGTGGATCACGAACGGCCCCGATGCCGACGTGCTGGTGGTCTATGCCAAGACCGACCCGGCGGCGGGACCCAGGGGCATCACCGCCTTCCTGATCGAGAAGGGCTTCAAGGGCTTCTCCTGCGCGCAGAAGCTGGACAAGCTCGGCATGCGCGGCAGCCACACGGGCGAGCTGGTCTTCCAGGACTGCGAGGTCCCGGAGGAAAACGTGCTGGGCCAGATGAACGGCGGGGTGCGCGTGCTGATGTCGGGCCTGGACTATGAGCGCGCGCTGCTGTCCGCCGGCCCCATCGGCATCATGCAGGCGGCGCTGGACGTGGTCGTGCCCTATGTCCACCAGCGCGAGCAGTTCGGCCAGCCCATCGGCGAGTTCCAGTTCATCCAGGGCAAGCTGGCGGACATGTACGTGGCGCTGAACTCGACCCGCGCCTACGCCTATGCCGTGGGCAAGGCGGCCGACCTTGGCCGCATCACCCGCAAGGACGCCGCCGGCGTCATCCTGATGGCGGCGGAGAACGCGACGAAGGTGGCGCTGGACGCCATCCAGATCCTGGGCGGCAACGGCTACATCAACGAGTTCCCCACCGGGCGCCTGCTGCGCGACGCCAAGCTCTACGAGATCGGGGCCGGCACCTCGGAGATCCGCCGCATGCTGATCGGCCGCGAGCTGTTCCGGGAGTCGCTCTAGCCGTTCCCGTCCTGGCTGCCTTCGACCCGCACCGGCTTGCCCAGCGTGTCGCGGACATAGAGCACCTGGACGAGCGTCATCGCCGTGACCGCGAGCGGCACCGCAAGCAGCACCCCGATGGCGCCGAACAGGGACCCGAAGACCAGGAGAGCGAAAAGCGACACGACCGGGGGAAGGGCGACCGCCCTGCGCTGGATCAGCGGCAGGATCAGGTTGCCCTCCACCTGTTGCAGGGCGACGTAGAACAGCGTCGTCCAGAGGGCCAGCTCCGGGCTGACCGTGAAGGCCAGCAGGATCGCCGGGATCGCGGCCAGGATCGGACCGACGATGGGGATGAACTCCAGCACCCCGGCGATCAGCCCCAGCGCCACCGGGGCGGGCACCCCCAGCAGCCAGAGCCCGATCCCGGTGATGGCGCCGACCAGCACCATCTCCACCAGCATGCCCGCCGACCACTTCCAGAGGGCGCCCCCCGTCGCGTCCAGGGCGCGGCCGATCTGGTCCGTCCGGTCCGCCGGCACCAGCTTCTCGATCCCCGCACGGTACAGCCCCGGCTGGAAGGCGAGATAGACGGCACCGAACAGCACCAGCAGCAGATCGCCCAGGGCACCCGTGATGGCGGCGGCGACGGACCCCGCCTGGCGCACCAGCCAGCCCAGCCCGGCCCCGCTGCTGCCACCGTCGGGGGCGGTCCCGCCCTGTCCGCCGTCCTGGACCTCGCCGCCGGTCAGCGGGACACCGCCTGTCAGCCCGAGCAACTGCCGGCCCCAGCCGGTGGAGCGCAGGGCGTCCTCCAGCTTCTGGAGGCTGTCGGGCACCTGCTGGGCGACCTTGCTGAACTGCTGCGAGATCTGCGACCCGAACAGGAAGCCGATGCCGCCCGCGAGTGCGAGCAGGATCAGCAGCACGATGACGACGGACGTCCCCTCGCCGACAGGCAGGACCCGGCGGAGGAGGTCGGCCAGGCCGCGGATGGCGATGGCGAACAGGATGGCCCCGAACAGCAGCAGCAGGGCATGCGACGCGACCCACAGGGTCGCGGCCAGCCCGACCAGAAGCAGGGCGATCAGGACCCGGCGGACGAAGGTCCGGTCACCGGCCCACCGCCCGGGGGTGTCCTGCCGGGACCTGCCGGCCCCGGACGTGACCGTGCTGCCTGCGCCCGTGCCGGCGACCGCATCGGCATCCATTCCCCATCCCCGCTTCGCTGTTGCGCACAGGGGAACCGGTCCAGGCGGACCATGTTCCCCGGCGGCGGCGGGAAATGCGGACAAGAGGAACGGCTTGCCGCCGTCGCGCCGGCTCCCGCCGCGTCAGCGCAGCGGGGCGTCGGGCGGGGTGATGCGCCCCTCCAGCTCGTCCAGGCGGCGGGCCATGTGGCGGATGTTGTCGATCAGGATCTGCACGAGCTGGTGCAGCAGCGGGTCGGCGCCGTACAGGCTTTCGCGCAGCACGCTGGCCGGCATCCGCATCACCGTCGAGCGTTCCTCCGCGCTGGCGTTGGCCATGCGGGGCTTGCGGTCGAAGATCGCCATTTCCCCGAACACGCCGCCCTTCTCCACCGTGCCGATCCGGGTGGGATGGGCGGGGTCGCCCCGCCAGACGACGACACGGCCGGATTCGACGACATAGAGGCTGTCGCCTGGGTCGCCCTCGCGGAAGATGATGTCCCCGGGTTCGACGGTGCGGCGCTGAAAAGCGGCGGACATGGACGGACCTGGATGCAATTGTCCCGGCGACTGCATACACCCGCGCCCGGCGCTTGTCGCCTGTGTTCGCGGTTCCGCAGACCGGACGTCAGCCGCCTTCTTGACAGGCGAACGGTCGTTCGGTGCAGTAGCCGCATGGGCAAGGGCGAACGCACGCGGGCCGCGATCCTGGATCAGGCGCTGGCCGTCACCAGCACCGAGGGGGTGACCGGGCTGACGATCGGCACGCTGGCCGACCGGCTGGGCATGTCCAAGAGCGGGCTGTTCGCCCATTTTGGCTCCAAGGAGCTGTTGCAGCAGGCGGTGCTGGAGCGGGCCCTGGAACTGTTCACCGAGCGCGTGCTGCGCCCCGCCGTCGCCCGCCCCCGCGGCCTGCCGCGGATCGAAACCTTCTTCGACGGCTGGATCGTCTGGATCCGGGAGGGGGTGCCGCCCGGCGGCTGTCCGCTGGAGACGGCGGCGAAGGAACTGGACGACAAGCCCGGAACCTTGCGCGACCTTGTCGCCCGAACGCACGGGCAGCTCATCGACTTCGCCACCGATCTGGCCCGCCGGGCGGTGGCGGAGGGGCATCTGCGGCGGGATCTGGATGCCGAGCTGTTCGCCTTCGAGATGACGGGCATCGCCTTCGGCTTCTCCCACATGCACCGGATGATGCGGCATCCGGGGGCGGAGCGGCTGGCCCGCACCGCCTTCGCCTCGCTGCTCGACCGCTCGCGCCCGGCCTGACGCCGGTCACCGCCTGACCGGCGCCCTGCGGCTCCCGCATCGGGCATCGACCGGACCCCGGCCTTCGGCTAGGGTCCGCCCGCGCGCCCGTCGCGCGACCACCCCTGGACACGAGCCATCGGGAAAGGACCATCGGGAGTGAACGCCATGTCACAGGATCCAGTCGTCATCGTCTCCGCCGCCCGCACCGCCATGGGCGGCATGATGGGCGATCTGTCGCCCCTGCCGGCGGCG
Organism: Rhodocista pekingensis; assembly: GCF_042665545.1. NCBI lineage: Bacteria > Pseudomonadati > Pseudomonadota > Alphaproteobacteria > Rhodospirillales > Azospirillaceae > Rhodocista > Rhodocista pekingensis. Next base: position 10,661 of record NZ_JBHTCM010000029.1, read on the forward strand.
CAGCTCGGCGCCGCCGCCATCCGGGCCGCCGTCGACCGCTCCGGCGTCGCGCCGGAGGAGATCGACGAGGTCGTCATGGGCAACGTGCTCCAGGCCGGCCAGGGCCAGGCCCCCGGCCGTCAGGCGGCGCTGGGCGCCGGCCTGCCCATGCGGGTGCCCTGCACCACCATCAACAAGATGTGCGGCAGCGGCATGAAGGCCGCCATGCAGATCCACGACGCCATCGTCGCCGGCTCCATCGGCATCGGCCTCGCGGGCGGCATGGAGAGCATGTCCAACGCCCCCTATCTGCTGGACCGCGCCCGCGGTGGTTACCGCTACGGCCATGCCACGGTCTACGACCACATGGCGCTGGACGGGCTGGAGGACGCCTATGACCGCGGCCGCGCCATGGGCACCTATGCCGAGGACACGGCCACCCGCTACCAGTTCACCCGCGAGCAGCAGGACGACTACGCGCTGGAGAGCCTGCGCCGTGCGCGGGAGGCGGGGGACAAGGGCCGTTTCGCCGCCGAGCTGGTGCCCGTCACCGTGAAGACCCGCGCCGGCGAGACCGTGATCGACCGGGACGAGCAGCCGGCCAAGGCGAAGCCGGAGAAGATCCCGACCCTGAAGCCGGCCTTCCGCAAGGACGGCACCGTCACCGCGGCCAACAGCAGCTCGATCAGCGACGGGGCCGCTGCCCTGGTGCTGATGCGCCGGTCCGAGGCGGAGCGGCGCGGGCTCAAGGTGCTGGGCGCCATCCGTGGCCATGCCAGCCACGCCCAGGAACCGGCCTGGTTCACCACGGCCCCGGTCGGCGCGATGCGCACCCTGTTCGAGAAGACCGGCTGGCAGGCCCGCGACGTTGACCTGTTCGAGATCAACGAGGCGTTCGCCGTCGTCAGCATGGCGGCGATGCGGGAGTTCGACCTGCCGCGCGACAAGGTCAACGTGCATGGCGGCGCCTGCGCGCTGGGCCACCCGATCGGCGCCTCGGGTGCGCGCATCCTGGTCACGTTGCTGAACGCGCTGGAGCAGTACGGGCTGAAGCGCGGCGTCGCCAGCCTGTGCATCGGCGGCGGCGAGGCGACGGCCATGGCGGTCGAGCGGCTCTGACGTCCGCGAGGGGCCTGGAGGAAGGCCACCGGTCCCGTTACGGGGCGGTGGCCTTTTTCATGCCCCCTGTTCACAGCCGGGCGGGAGCGGCGTCCAGGGTATGGCGGTCGCCTGTCGGAATCATGCCGCGAAAAAGGCATGGCACTTATACCAACTGATGGTAGCATGTCTCGAACGGAAACCTGTTCGGGGAGGATGCCATGCTCGACAGTGCCACACCTGAGACCAACCGTCTGGTGATCTACTACAACAGCAACGCGACGTCGCTCTCCAGTTTCGCCGCGACCGCCTATACCCATGTCATCCTGTCCTTCGCCCGGCCGGACGCCAGCGGGACCATGGTGCTGGACGGCAATCTCACCGCCACGGTCATGGGCCAGATCCCGACCCTCAAGAGTGCCGGGAAGAAGGTGATGCTGGCGCTGGGCGGTGGTGCCTGCTCCTCCGGCCAGTGGCAGCAGATGGCGGGCAACATCCAGTCCGCCGCCGGCCAGCTCGCCGCGATGGTCCAGACCTACGGCCTGGACGGCATCGACATTGATTTCGAGGACAGCGCGGCCTTCACGGGCAGCGCGGGCTACGACGGCACGCAGTTCCTGATCAATCTGACCCAGGCGCTCTACGGGACGCTGCCGGCCGGGGCGCGTCTGATCTCCCACGCGCCGCAGTCGCCTTACTTCTTTCCCGGCTGGTCCAGCGCCTATGTCAAGATCATGGACACCGTGGGGGCGCAGATCGATTTCCTCAATATCCAGTACTACAACAATCCCAACTTCCAGGAGCCGTCCTTCATCCTCGGCACCTCCGCCGGTTCCGTCGCCGGGATGATCGCGGCCGGCATCCCCCACACCAAGATCGTCATCGGCAAGCCGGTGGGGCCGAACGATGCCGGCAGCGGCTGGATGCCCGTGTCGGACATCGCTAGCCAGATCGTGACCCCGCTGGTCTCCATCTACGGCAGCATCGGGGGCGCCATGGGCTGGCAGGCGGCCAGCGACCCGACCGGAAGCTGGGGCGCCACGCTGGCAGCGGCCATGGCGCCGGCTGCTGCCGTCGCCTGACCCGGGGGGGCGCGCCACCGCCCGGCACGATCTGTCCGGGCGGTGGTGCGGTACATCACGGGACCCGATCTCCGGACCCGATCTCCGCGCGGCGCAGGGGCATAAGCCCTGCGGCGGGCATGACAGCGGCGGACGGGGGCGTTAGCCTGCGCTGGACCCGCGGGATTCCGCAACCGGAGAGGAGCAGGACATGCCCACACTCGTCGTCACCGGCGCCAGCCGGGGCATCGGGCTGGAGTTCGCCCGGCAGTACGCCGCCGACGGCTGGCGCGTCATCGCCGGCGTCCGCCACCCGGATAAGGCCGAGGCGCTGCGCGCCGTGTCCGGTGTCGAGGTCCACCGCCTGGATGTCGCCGATCCCGCCAGCATCGAGGCGTTCGCGGCCGGGCTGGAGGGGGAGGTGGTGGACCTTCTCATCAACAATGCCGGCATCATGGGTCCGCACCCGCACCAGCAGAATCAGGTCACGCTGGATGTGGCCGGCTGGGAGGAGACGCTGCGGGTCAATGCCCTGGGTCCGGTGCTGGTGACCCTGGCGCTGACCCCGAACCTGACCCGGGCCCTGAAGCCGGTGGCGGCGACCGTCACCAGCCAGATGGGCTCCATCGCCGAGAACAGCGGCGGCGGCTACTACGCCTACCGCATGTCAAAGGCGGCCGTGAACATGGGCATGAAGAACCTGTCGCTGGACCTGCGCGACCGCAACATCGCGGTCGTCGTGCTGCATCCCGGCTGGGTGCAGACCGACATGGGCGGCGAACAGGCCCCGGTGAAGCCGGCGGAAAGCGTGGCCGGGCTGCGCCGCGTGCTGGCCGGGGTCGGCATCGGCCACAGTGGTCGCTTCTACAGCTACCGCGGGGAGGAACTGCCCTGGTGACGTTCCCCGGGGCGGATCCGTCCTGAGGACGGACGTGCGGGTGCCGTTGCGCCCGCCGCCGTCCGGGCGTTACGCTTCCGCCGACGAAACCCGGACCGAAGAGACCGGGACCGACGGGAAGGAAGGACGCCGTGGCCGCACCGATCGAGTTCTATTTCGATTTCGCCTCGCCCTACGGCTATCTGGCCGCGACCCAGATCGATGCGCTGGGCGCGCGGGCCGGCCGCACCGTTGACTGGAAGCCGATCCTTCTGGGGGCGGTCTTCAAGGTCACCGGCCAGCGCCCCCTGATGGAGCGGCCGCTCGCCGGCGACTACCTGCTGCACGACGTTCCCCGCTTCGCCCGCCTGCTGGGCGTGAAGCTGACCATTCCGGAGCGGATGCCCATCGCCGCCCTGGCCGCCTGCCGTGCCTTCTGGTGGTTGCAGCCCGACCGGCCGGAGCTTGCCCGGCTGCTGGCGCAGGCCGTCTACCGGGCGCACTGGGGGGAGGGGCGCGACCTCGGCCCGGCGGAGGCGGTGGCGGAGGTCGCGGCCGATCTCGGCATCGACCCGGCGGCGCTGGCGGAGGGCCTCCAGGACCCGACGGTGAAGGAGCGGCTGCGCGCCGCCAACGAGGAGGCGGTGGCCAAGGGGGTCTTCGGTTCCCCCTTCTTCATCGCGGACGGCGAGCCCTTCTGGGGGGCGGACCGGATGGGGCAGCTCGAACGCTGGCTCGAAACCGGCGGCTGGTGAGGCCGGCCATGGTCGGCGGGCTGGGGCACGCCTTCGGCGCCTTCATCGTCCCCGGGCTGGCGGCCCTGGGCCTGGGTCTGGGCGGCTGGTGGGTGCTGCTGCCGGTGATCTGGTTCGCCGGACTGGCGGCGCTGCTGGACCTGCTGCTGCCGGAGGAGACCCGTTTCCGGGTGCCCGACGGCGGCACCGGCGGGGGCTGGGTGGTGTGGGCCATGTTCCCGCTGCTGGCCGGGCTGCTGGCCTATGCCCTGCATCTGGTCGCGGCGGGGGCCTTCACCTTCTGGGAGTTCCTGGGCGCCGCCCTGGCGGTGGGGCTGGTGCAGGGCAGCGTCGGGCTGACCGCCGCGCATGAGCTGATCCACCGCCCGCGGCTGTGGGAGCGGGGGCTGGGCGTCGCCATCTCCTCGCTCGTGCTCTGGGCCGTCTTCCGCATCGAGCATGTCCACGGCCATCACCGCACCGTGGGCACACCCGACGATCCGACGACGGCCCGGCTGGGCGAGAGCCTCTACGCCTACATTCCCCGTTCGGTCCTGGGCGGCCTGACCGAGAGCTGGCGGCTGGAGCGGGAGCGGCTGCACCGCCGCGGCATGGGTCCCTGGCACTGGCGGAACCGCAACCTGCACTACGCTGTGATCCAGGGGGCGCTGCTGGTCGGCGTCACCCTGTGGGCCGGGCTGCCGGGGCTGCTGTTCTTCGTGATCCAGGCCTGGATCGCCGTGCAGCTCCTGATGACCACCGGCTACATCGAGCATTACGGCCTGCAACGCCGGCCCGACGGGCGCGGCGGCTGGGAACGGATCGGTGCCCGCCACAGCTGGAACTCCGCCCACCGCCTGACCAACTGGACCACCTTCAATCTGGGCCTGCATGCCGAGCATCACCGCTGGCCCGGCAAGGCCTTCCCCGAACTGGTGGACGATCTGGACGCCATGCGGATGCCGTTCGGCTATCCGGGCATGGCGCTGCTGGCGATGGTGCCACCGCTCTGGTTCCGGGTGATGGACCCGCTTGTGCTCCAGGCGCGGGCCGCTGCCTGAGTCCGGACGGGGGGCCGGGGAAGGGACCAATTCCGCCCCGTGCGGCCGGGCCACCCCTCGCGCCCGGAACCGATCCTGCTATCCTCCCGCCCGGCAAGACCAAACCGGGACGCTTCCAAGGGGGCATGATGATGATCGAGTGGAACAAGCGGCTGCGCGCCGGAACCCTGGCCCTGGCCCTGACGGCGGCGCTGCCGCTGGCCCTGGCCGCCCTGCCGGCGGACGCGCGCGACGTGCAGCGGGTCGAGCGCGGCACGCTGGTGACGGAGGACGTGCCGGCGGTGGACGAGGCGCTGGCCGAGCGCTACCGCGCCTATCTGAACGCCCGCTCCGCCGGTGTGCTGGACTGGACGGCCGACGGCACGGGCCTGCTGATCTCCACCCGCTTCGGGGAGACGAACCAGCTCCACCTTGTCATGCAGCCCCTGGGGGCGCGGCAGCAGCTCACCTTCAAGGAGGAGCCGATCACCAACGGCCGGCTCTCCCCGCGGGAAGGCAGCGCGGACCTGATCTACAGCTGGGACCGCGGCGGCAGCGAGCAGTTCCAGCTTTTCCGCCAGGACCTGAAGACCGGCGCCGTCACCATGATCACCGACGGCACGTCGCGCAACCAGGGCCTGCTGTGGTCGTCCAAGGGGGACCGTGTCGCCTTCGCCAGCACCCGCCGCGACGGCAGGAACACCGATGTCTACGTCGCCACGCCGGAGCAGGCGGCGACCGCCGAGCCGCTGGTGGCGGAGACCGGGAGCTGGGGGCCGGTCGCCTGGTCCACGGATGACGGAAGGCTGCTGGTCGGCAAGTCGATCTCCGTGGCGCGGTCGCAGCTCTGGGTCGTGGACGTGAAGACCGGGCAGAAGACCCGCGTGAAGCCGGAAATGGACGATGTCCACCTCTCCGGTGTCGGCTTCACGCCGGACGGCAAGGGCGTCGTCCTCGTCTCCGACGAGGCGGGCGAGTTCAAGCGGCTGGGCATCTACGACCTTGCCGGCGGCAAGACCCGCTGGATCTCGGAGGACCTGCCCTGGGACGTGGAAGAGGCGGAGCTGAGCCATGACGGCCGGCTGCTCGCCTACACGGTCAACGAGGCCGGCTATTCCACCCTGCACCTGCTGGACATGACCAGCCTGAAGCCGCTGCCGGCGGCGGACCTGCCCAAGGGCACCGTGGGCGGCCTGCGCTTCAGCCCGGACGGCACCCGGCTCGCCGTCTCCGTCTCCCGCCCGACGGCGCCGTCGGACGTGTTCGTCATCGACGTCGCCGGCCGCACGGTGACGCAGTGGACCCGGAGCGAGGTCGGCGGGCTGAACACGGACCGCTTCGCCGATGCGACCCTGATCCAGTACCCGACCTTCGACAAGGTGGACGGCAAGCCGCGCCTGATCCCGGCCTTCGTCTACAAGCCGCAGGGCGCTGCCGGGAAACTGCCGGTGATCATCGACATCCACGGCGGGCCGGAGGGCCAGACCCGGCCCAGCTTCAGCTCCGGCGTGCAGTTCTGGGTGAACGAGCTGGGGGCGGCCGTGGTGCGGCCGAACGTCCGCGGCTCCACCGGCTACGGCAAGACCTATGTCGGCCTGGACAACGGCTTCAAGCGGGAGGATTCGGTCAAGGACATCGGGGCGCTGCTGGACTGGATCGCCACCCAGCCGGACCTGGACCCCAAGCGGGTCGTCGTGGTCGGCGGCTCCTACGGCGGCTACATGACGCTCGCCAGCATGACGCACTTCAACGACCGGCTGGCCGGCGGTTCCTCTTCGGTCGGCATCTCCAACTTCGTCACCTTCCTGGAGAGCACGGCCGACTACCGCCGCGACCTGCGCCGCGTCGAGTACGGCGACGAGCGCGATGCCAGGATGCGGGAGCATCTGGTCGCCATCTCGCCGCTGACCAACGCCGGGAAGATCACCAAGCCCATGCTGATCATCCAGGGGGCCAACGATCCGCGCGTGCCGCGTGGGGAGTCCGAGCAGATGGTGGCGCAGATCCGCAAGAACGGCGGCGACGTCTGGTACGTGCTGGCGATGGACGAGGGCCACGGCTTCCGCAAGCGCACCAACCAGTTCTATGCCGGCATGGCGCAGGCCATGTTCTTCCGCAAGGTGTTCGCCGGCAACGGCAGCGCCGGCTGACCGCCCGGCCGGTAACGGACGGGAGCGGGGGCGGGTCCGGACGGGGCCCGCCCCCGTTCCGTTTCCGGCCGGGCCTAATCCTCATACATCTCCGCCCGGATCTGGGCATGGTGGATCAGGGCGACGAGCCCCACCCCGCCCGCGACATTGCCCAGCAGGGTCGGCGCCATGAAGCCGAGCATGGCCTCGGACCAGGGGATCGCTCCGGCGAAGGCCGCATAGGACACCTCCACCGACCCGGCGATGATGTGCGCCAGATCCAGCAGCGCGATCAGGTAGGTGATGAGGATGATGACGAAGGGGCGCGCGACGCCCGACAGCGGTTGCAGCCAGACCAGCAGCGCGATCAGCCAGCCCGCCACCACCGCCTTGCCGAAGGTCGTCCACCAGGGGAACCCGGCGACATGCGTGCCGAGATCGACGAACGCCTCCTTCAGCGGAGGCTCGAAGATCGCCGTCCGGTGGGCGACGAAGGCGAAGGCCAGGGTGCCGACCACGTTGAAGGCGAAGACGATCCCCCAGAGACGCAGCATCGCCCGCAGCGCCCGCCAGGACCGGTGGTGCAGCAGCGGCAGCATCACCGTCAGCGTGTTCTCGGTGAAAAGCTGCTGCCGCCCCAGGATCACGATCAGGAACCCGAAGGCATAGCCGAAACTCGCCACCAGCCCCGCCCACTCCGCCCCGTCGGGCATGCCGGCCCGCATCGCGCCCAGCCCCACCATGGAGAAGCCCATGGAGAGGCCGGCGGCCAGCGCCGACCAGACGAGGGCGGAGGTCGGGCGGCCGAGCTGTTCCTCCCCCTCCTTGCGGATCGCCTCGTGGATGACGGCGGCGCGGGGCGCCGACATCCGGCGGACATCCTTCTTCTCCGTCTGGCGCAGGCGGGGGGAGGGCTCCGGTTCCGGGACCGCATGATCGTCGCTGTAGAGGGTGCGGCGGAAGGGGGCGTCCTGGTCGGTCATCGCGGGTCCCGTCTGTGGCGGCATTCCACCACAACACCCCCGGCGGCGTTCCGTCCGTCCTGCTTGCGCCGCTCCCGCGCGGTCGGATATTCCCAGGCGTACAAGAGACCGGCCGCGCTGATCCCAGCCCAGGGCCGGCGCCAGGAGGGACGCCCATGCCCGTGCTGAGCAGCACCATCGACACCCGCAGCCCGGCCTTCGCCGAGAACGACGCGGCCATGCGCGCGCTGGTCGCCGACCTCAAGACCACGGTGGCGCGGATCAAGCTGGGCGGCGGCGAGGCGGCGCGGGAGAAGCACCTGTCCCGCGGCAAGCTGCTGCCGCGCGACCGCGTGCGCCACCTGCTGGACCCCGGCAGCCCCTATCTGGAGCTGAGCCAGCTCGCCGCCCACGGCGTCTATGCCGACGACGTGCCGGCCGCCGGCATCCTGACCGGCATCGGCCGGGTCGAGGGGCAGGAATGCGTGGTCGTCGCCAACGACGCCACGGTGAAGGGCGGCACCTACTATCCGCTGACCGTGAAGAAGCATCTGCGGGCGCAGGAGATCGCGGCAGAGAACAATCTGCCCTGCCTCTATCTGGTGGACAGCGGCGGCGCCAACCTGCCGAACCAGGACGAGGTCTTCCCCGACCGCGATCATTTCGGCCGCATCTTCTACAACCAGGCCACCATGAGCGCCGCCGGCATCCCGCAGATCGCCGTGGTGATGGGAAGCTGCACGGCCGGCGGCGCCTATGTCCCCGCCATGGCGGACGAGAGCGTGATCGTGAAGGGGCAGGGCACCATCTTCCTGGGCGGCCCGCCGCTGGTGAAGGCCGCCACGGGCGAGGTGGTCAGCGCCGAGGATCTGGGCGGGGCGGACGTGCATTCGCGCAGCAGCGGCGTCACCGACCATTACGCCGCCGACGATCGCCACGCCCTTGCCATCGCCCGGCGCATCGTCGCCAACCTGAACCGGCGCAAGCAGCCGCAGGTGGCCCTGCGCGCGCCCGTGGAGCCGCGCTTCGCCGCGGAGGAGCTGTACGGCGTCATCCCCACCGACACGCGCAAGCCCTATGACGTGCGCGAGGTGATCGCCCGCATCGTAGACGGCAGCGAGTTCGACGAATTCAAGGCGCTGTACGGCACGACGCTGGTCTGCGGCTTCGCCCACATCTGGGGCTGCCCCGTGGGCATCATCGCCAACAACGGCATCCTGTTCAGCGAAAGCGCGCTGAAGGGCGCCCACTTCATCGAGCTGTGCTGCCAGCGGGGCATCCCGCTGCTGTTCCTCCAGAACATCACCGGCTTCATGGTCGGCCGGAAGTACGAGAATGCGGGCATCGCCAAGGACGGCGCCAAGCTGGTGACGGCCGTGGCCTGCGCGTCGGTGCCGAAGGTGACCGTCATCATCGGCGGCAGCTTCGGGGCCGGCAACTACGGCATGTGCGGCCGCGCCTACAGCCCGCGCTTCCTCTGGATGTGGCCGAACGCCCGGATCAGCGTCATGGGCGGGGAGCAGGCGGCCACCGTGCTGGCCACCGTCCGCCGCGACGGCATCGAGGCCCGCGGCGGCACCTGGAGCCCGGAGGAGGAGGACGCCTTCAAGGCCCCGATCCGGGAGCAGTACGAACGCCAGGGCCATCCCTACTACGCCAGCGCGCGGCTCTGGGACGACGGCATCATCGACCCGGCCGAAACCCGCACCGTGGTCGCCCTCTCCCTCAGCGCCGCCCTCAACGCCCCCGTCGAGCGCACCCGTTTCGGCGTGTTCCGGATGTGAGCGGCGGCGCTACTCCGACCGCCGGCCGTCCTCCCGCCGGATCAAGCCCGTCAGGGCGACGACGGTCAGGGTGGAGAGCACCCAGCCGGCCATGATGTGGAAGTAGAGATAGATCGTGACGGTCCAGCCCCACGGGTCGTCCCGGATGGCCGGGGCGATCGGGCTGGGGGACCAGGCCGCCGACTGGCCGAGATCGACCAGGGGCAGCAGGGTGTCGAGCGAGTACCAGAAGCCGCTGAACGGCGGATATTCCGGCGGCAGCCTGTACCCGATCCCATGGTCGGACGGGGTCTCCCCCGGCCAGAGCGGCCTGTCGTCGATCCGGCGGCCCAGATCCTCGATGAAAGCCACGGGCAGGGCCGGCTTGATGATGCCGGACCCGCCGGTGTCCAGCGGCCCGGCTGCGTAGAATATGCCCCAGCCGACCAGCAGCAGGGCCAGCAGCCATGCGAAGCCACGCCATGCCTCATAGCCATAGCCGATGGTGAGGTCCAGGAAGGCGCCCCGGAACCAGCGGGCCGACCTCGGCAGCCATCCCTTTGCGGATTTCACGGCATGACGGGTGCGGGCGCGCTCCTTCTCCAGCCCCACCCGTTTCGCCCCGGCATCCTCCCCGGCCGCCCGCAACACACGGGCAAGGTTCTCATAGGGGCCGGGCACGAAGTCATCGCCCAGCGCTGTCTTGAGCCAGTTCAGGCGGGACCCCGCGTCCGCCTTCACGTAGTCGGCGGCCAGGAAACTGTCGAACCTGAAGTCGCGTAGGTCTATGCGCGGCTCCCCATCGCAGTTCCATTCCTGCCCGGACCAGGTGTCCGCCCAGACACCCGCCCGGGCATGGGAAAGTTCCAGTATCCCCGTCCAGGATGCCGGTCGCCAATCAAGAAGACCCTGAACCGAAACGGAGACAAGGGAGGCATCACCATTGATGCTGGTTCCCTCTCTGAAAAAGAGACCTCCCTGAATCACCATTCCGTCGGCGTTGATAGCTGCCTTTCCGCCACCGTCCAGGGACGCGTCACCAAAATCGGCATCACCGCCTATGTGCGCGCCGAGCAGGCGAACGGTTCCTTTGGTGTTGAAGTCCTCGGCACAGAACACGTTTCCTTTGATCACGATCCTGTCGGCAACGAGGGATGATCTGTCGTCACTGTCAAGACATGCGCTGCTAAGGTCAAGATCGCCGCCAATGCGAGCGCCGATCAAGTTGATGGCACTCATAGTCTGAAATCTTCCTGTACAGTACAAGTCTCCATTGATGTGAGCCCCTTCCGCATTGAAATCGGCATCCAGCCGGCTGGCAGACAGGTACAGACTCGGGAGCGTCGCATTCTTGAGTATGAGGGGGGCTTGCAGGTGACAGCCAAGCAATTTCAGAGGTCCGACAGAGATCCCGTCTGACAGGTCCAGTTCCCCGTCGATCCGGGCGCCGAAAATACGAACGCCGCGCGGGTCGAGGCGGACATCGTCCCACAGCCCAAGGCACAGGGCGCGGATGGTGTCGGCCTGGACGGTCGGCATCTCCCCGTCGAAGTTCGGTCGGCCGAAGCCCGCCGGCGCCCAGATCTTCCCGCGCTGTGCGGCTTCCACCAGGGCCCGGTCATTCTCCGGCAGGTCGGTCGGCATGGGGCGCGTGGCGGGCACGGGGGTACTCCGGAAGGGTGGGTATCCGGAGTATGCGGGGACCGACCGGGGGTCGCAAGCTGGCCGCCGTGGAGGCCGTTCCCGGGTGCCGGGGGCTGTTTCTGCGCGCATCGGTCCGTCCCTGACGCGGGCATCGCCGGTCTGCGCCGTGTCCCTTCACGCCGCGGCCGTCCGGCCGTCATTCCCGCAGGCGCCCGGCCCGATGGCGGGGCGGGCAACGGACGGGGACGGGGATGCTGATTCTGCGCCGCATCGGCAGGCTGGCGGACAATGCCTGGGCGCACCTGCTGGTCGCCGCCGCCATGGTGCTGGCCTCCCTGATGGAGCTGAAGGAGGTCCTGGTGACGGACCTCGCCGACCTCCAGGGCGAGCACGGCATGCTTCTGTTCGGCATCCAGCAGCTTCTGCTGACCCTGCCGAAGGCGGCGGAGGCGGCCCGCCACACGCGGGAAGGGGCGAAGACGATCCGCCGGACCCTGCGCAAGGACCCGCCCGGTGATCGCTCACCCGGGGGGCCGTCACCCGGCAACCCGTCACTGGGCGACCCGTCACTGGGCGATCCGTCCCCTGGCGATCCGCCCTGAACCGCGCCGGCCTTTTCCGCGCGGGCCGTCACAACCGGCCCGCCACGGCGTCCCACCCATGACGGCTCCCTGTCCGGGGGCCGTCATGGACCGGGATACCAGGGAGCCGACCCATGCCGCGCATCGCCGGACTTCTGTTCCTCCTCACCCTCGCCGCCGCGGGCCCCGCGGCCGCGGCCTGTTCCTGCACGGGCATGACGCTGAAGGTCGGGGGCACCCCGACCAGTTTCTGCGTCAACAGCGCATCCACCTTCAGCGAGTGCGCGACGGTCAGCACGACCGCCTGCGGCACCGGCAAGAAGCAGATCCAGTGCCCCCTGGGCCTCGCCACCGGGAGCGATACCAACGGAAGCTGGATGGGTTTCGGGTTCGAGATCCACGCGGCGCTCAGCGGCACGGCCAGCCAGTGTACCCACGGGCAGGGCCTGCAACGCACCCTGACGGAGCAGTCCGGGACCACGGTGACGACGCTGTCCAACGGCAAGGTCGGGTACACGACCCCTGCCAAGGCGACCTATACGATCTCCAACGGGAGCGTCAGCTACAGCGGGTATGTGGATAACGACCGGCGGAAGAACTATCCGCAGGTCGGGACACAGGCCAGCTCCGTCGATTCCTACGGGGCCGACAACTACTCCGCCATCGGCGATCCCAGCGGGTCGGAAACCATCCAGATGAGCGGGAACACCGTCATCTGGTCCGACCTTCCCTCCATCTATTTCGACAACAGCGATCTCACCAAGACCGTGTCCCTGAAGGACCAGGTCTTCTCCTTCGCCTACAATTCCGGTCAGGCGGGATCGGGCTGTTCCTGCACCTTCCAGATCCAGGCGACCAAGCCGCCCCTCACCAACTGGACCGAACTGGCGACGCGGGCGACCGGCGCCAACGCTCTGGTCAAGGGCGTGTCCTGCACCGTCACCCCTTGAGCGACCCGGCCGGTCAGATCCCCTGGCCGGGGCCGGTGACCAGGGAGGCGTCGCGGTCCGCCGGGCCGACGCCTCCCCGGTCCGCCGCGATATGGCGGCGGAACTCCGGTCCGCGGGGCTGGTGGTCCGCCGCCTCGGGCCGCCGCCCGCGGCCGGACGGCAGGTGCAGGGTGCGGTCCTCTGCGTCCGTCTCCATCACCCAGGCGCCGGCCCGGGTCCGGTGGCCGCCCGGAGCGGCGCCCGGCGAGGAAATCAGGTCCCCCGGATGCCCGCCGGCCTGCCGCCGGGTCAGGCCGCTGGCCAGCAAGGCAAAGGCGCCGAAGCCGGCCAGTGTCCAGCGGACCGCCGGCGGTTCCTCGTCCAGCATCCAGGCGGCGGCCAGGAAGGTGGCGCCCTCCAGCGCGTCCACCGCCAGATGCTGGCGCATGCTGAGCAGGGGCACGGCGCCCGCCTCGTAATCCGTCAGATGGGCGTAGGCGACGGTGCCCAGCGCCGCCGCATCCATCCCCCGCGTCATCATCCGGTCCCAGCCGAACAGGCGGGGGACGGCGGCGAACGCGGCGGCGGCCGCGTAGTCGATGAGGCCGTGGGTGCGGCTGGAGATCGGCGGGCGCATCGGGCACTCCTGGATCGGGGCGCGGCGGCACGGGATGCCGGCGCGGGGCCGGCTGCCCGGAGAACAGCCGGCGCCCGGATCGGTTGCGCCGCCCGGCTTCCCCGGAGAACGCCGGGCGTGTAGGAAGGGGCGTCCCCCAGACCCCAGGAGCCCCCATGCCCGACGTGCTGAGCCACACCCGCGCGGACGGCGTCGCCACCGTGACGCTCAACCGCCCGGAGGTCCACAACGCCTTCAACGACGCGGTGATCGCCGAGTTGACGGCCGTGTTCCGGCGGCTGGGGGCCGATCCGGCCGTGCGGGCGGTGCTGCTGCGGGGCAACGGTCCCAGCTTCTCCGCCGGGGGCGACCTTGCCTGGATGCGCCGCATGGCCGGCTACGGGCCGGAGGAGAACCGCCGCGACGCGCTGGCGCTGGCGGAGATGCTGCGGACCCTGAACGAGTTGCCGAAGCCCACCGTGGCCGTCGTCCACGGCAACGCCTTCGCCGGGGCCGTGGGGCTCGTCTCCTGCTGCGATGTGGCGCTTGCGGCGGACAGCGTGCAGTTCGCCCTGACCGAAGTGCGGCTGGGCCTGATCCCCGCCACCATCGCGCCCTATGTCATCGCCGCCCTGGGCGCGCGGGCCTGCCGCCGCTACTTCCTGACGGCCGAGCGGTTCAGCGCGCTGGAGGCGCACCGGCTGGGGCTGGTGCATGAGGTGGTGCCGGCGCACATCCTGGACGCGGCCGTGGAGAAGCTGATCTCCCGCCTGCTGGAGGGCGGGCCGCGGGCGCTGGCCGAGAGCAAGCGGCTGATCCGCGAGGTGGCGGGCCGGCCGGTGGACGATGCCCTGATGGAGGATACGGCCGGGCGCATCGCCGCCGCCCGCGCCAGCGAGGAGGGGCGGGAAGGCGTCGCCGGCTTCCTGGAGAAGCGCCCCCCGGCCTGGCGCCCGGGCTGAGGCGCTGCCGCGGCTGACGCACATCAAGGCGGCCGCCGGGGGCGCCCCCTACCTCTTCCGGCACGGTTTCCCCGCTGGTCCGACATGCCCCAGGATCCCCCGTCCCCGCTCGGCCTCGCTCGTCCGATCCCGCCGCGCTCCAGGCACCCCGTGGTGGCGGTCGGCTTCACGGTCGGGCTGCTGTCGCTGATGCTGCTGTCGGTCAGCGCCGTCGCCGGCTGGGTGGCGCTGGGGGTGCTGGTGTCCGTGTCCGCCGTGGTGGGGGCGTTCCACTATCTGTTTCCGGGCAGCCGCTTCTTCACGATCGCGCTGGCGAACTTCATCGGCATCTACGCCTGCATCTTCCTCTTCTTCGTGGAGCTGCACTTCGCCCTGGTGTCCCAGGTCTCCCTGTCGGCGGGGTTCACCCTGCCGCTGCTGACCTTTCTGGCCGGGGCCGTCTGGCAGCGGGAGGCGATCCGCGCCGTGGTGCTGGAGCAGGGGCCGGTGCTGCGGCACCGGCTGGGCCGGGCAGTCCTCTGGCTGCTGCCGGTCGCCGGGGTGGGGGTGGGCACCTTCCTGATTCCGTCCGGCATGGACCCGGACGCCCTGACCCTGGCCTATCTGGGGGCGATGGGGCTGATCTCCGCCGTCGTGCTGGTCGCGGCCCGAGCCATCGCCATCCTGCTGCTGCACACGGGCCTGCTGTTCGAGGAGTTCTTCGAGGGCATCGCCCGGCTGGTGGAACCGGCCCTGGCCTTCTTCACCTTCTATTCTCTGTTGGTGATCGTGTTCGCGTCGGTCTACACGGTCATCGACCGCTTCTCGGTCCAGCCCCAGTTCATGATCAACGGCCATGCCCGCGACATCCAGTTCGCGGAGGCCCTCTATTTCTCCGTCATCACGCTCTCGACGGTCGGCTACGGCGACATGCTGCCGCTCAGCGACCTGATCCGCATCCTGGTCTCGGCCGAGGTGGTCTGCGGCGTATTGCTGCTGCTGTTCGGCTTCAACGCCATCTTCGCCTATTCCAGCGAGCAGCGGCGGAACCGTCCCTGATGCCGGTCCAGGGCGCTTCCTGCGGCGCTTCCTGCGGCCCTCCCTGCGACGGCCCGGGGGCGCCGGCCCTGCTGTGACCTGATGTCCCCGCGGCGGATTTTACCTGGAATTCATGCGCCGCTGGGACGATGCCGATCCTTGACTGCCTATCCGTGCATGCAGCCGGGGGGATGCTCCGGCCTGTCCGGACGCCGGTAACCTTCGGGACAGGTTGGTTCCCAGGGGGCAGTCTGTACCTTCGTTAAATCGAAGGTAAGCATCCATGCGGATATCTGATAAGGAGTTGGAGGGGGCCATGCTGTTGGTGTCGAAGCTCAGGATCGCGGGCAAGGTCTACAGTATCGTTGCGATACTCTCCCTTGCGGCCCTCGGCCTGGGGATCACGTCCGCCGTCCAGTTGATCGGCTTCAATGCGGCGGTCCAGGAGATGCAGACCACCTCCAGCCGGGCGCAGATCGGCGAACGGGTGAACGCCACCATCCTCTCCGTCGTCATGGATTCCCGCGGTGTCTACATGAGCCGGGATGCGGCGGAGGTGGAGAAGTTCGCCAAGCCCATGGTGGCGGCGCTTGACCGCCTCGATGCGCTGATCGCCGAATGGAAGGCGCTGGTGCCCCCCGAATCCGCCGGGGACTTCCAGGAAGCGCTGGCCCGCGTCGCCGAATTCCGGGCCAAGCGCCTTGAACTGATCCGGCTCGGCCGGGAGGTCAGTCCGGCCGCGGCGCGCGAGTTCGGGGACAACGATGCCAACCGCAAGTCCCGCCAGGACCTGAACACGGCGGTCACGAGACTGGCCGAAGCGGACCAGCAGGCCGTGCATCACGCCGGCGAGCGGGTGCATTCGGCCCTGACGTTCGGCCTGACGGTCATCGGCGTCATCGCGGCGGCCGGCATCGGCCTGGGCGTGGCTCTGGCCTGGATGATCTCCCGCCAGGAGATCGCCGGTCCCGTCCGCTCCATCACCGCCTGCATGGCGACCATGGCCGGGGGCAATCTCGTGCTCAGCGTGCCGTCGCAGGAGAAGAAGGACGAGATCGGCGAGATGGCGCGCTCGCTGGAGGTCTTCCGAAACGGACTGGTGCAGGCCCGGGAGATGGAGAAGCGCCAGGCCGCCGAACGGGCGGAACGGGAGCGCCGTGCCGTTGCCCTGGAGGGGCTGCTGAAAGGCTTCGATACGACCGCCAGCCGGGTGCTGGGCACCGTGGCGCAGGCGGCCGAGGCGATGGGCGGCACGGCCGAGGAGATGGCCCGGATGGCCGACCAGACGAACGGTCAGGCCACGGCGTCCGCCGCCGCGGCGGAGGAAACCTCGGCCAACGTCCAGACGGTCGCTGCCGCGACGGAGGAGATGGCCGCTTCGATCCAGGAGATCAGCCGGCAGGTCAGCAGCAGCACGCAGCTCACCGCCGGGGCCGTCGCCCAGGCGCAGCAGACCGGCGTCACCGTCAACGGGCTGAACGAGGCCGTGCAGCGGATCGGTGAGATCGTGGACCTGATCCAGTCCATCGCCAGCCAGACCAACCTTCTCGCCCTCAACGCCACGATCGAGGCGGCGCGGGCCGGGGAGGCCGGCAAGGGCTTCGCCGTCGTGGCCGGCGAGGTGAAGGCGCTGGCGACCCAGACCGCGAAGGCGACCGAGGAGATCGCGCAGCAGATCGGCAGCATCCAGACCGCCACCCACGATACGGTGGGGGCCATCCAGAGCATCGGGCGCACCATCGCCTCGCTCAGCGAGGTCTCGGCGGCCATCGCCGCGGCCATCGAGGAGCAGAACGCGACCACCGGCGACATCACCCGCAGCGTGCAGCGTGCCGCCCAGGGCACGCAGCAGGTCAGTGAGAATGTCGCCATGGTCAGCGAGGCGGCGACCCGGACCGGCACCGCCGCCGCCCGGGTGGTGGAGTCCGCGGGCACCCTGGCGGAGCAGAGCGGCCTGCTGCAACGGGAGATCGAGCAGTTCCTGAAGGGCGTGCGCGCCGCCTGACAGGGCTGTTCCAGGGCACTTTCCGGGGATCGCGCGCGGATTCGGACCGCGCCACGGTCCCCCTTGCATATTGAGCTTGCGGCCTGGGGTCCGGCATCGGCTAAGAAAGGGGTAGTCCCGGAGCCGAAGACCCCGTTCATGCCCAACGCCGCCGAGCACGCGCTTCCGTTCGTTCAGGAGGCCATCCTTTTCCTTGCCGCATCGATCGTCGTCGTGCTGGTGCTGTCGCGCATGCGCGTCAGCCCGGTGCTCGGCTATCTGCTGGCCGGCCTGCTGATCGGCCCCTCCGGCCTCGCGCTGATCGGCGACGTGGACAAGATCCGCTCCTTCGCGGAGCTGGGCGTCGTCTTCCTGCTGTTCATCATCGGTCTGGAACTGTCGGTCGAACGCTTGCAGGCGCTGCGCCGCTGGGTGTTCGGGCTGGGGGCGGCGCAGGTGGGGCTGACGGCGGGACTGATCGGCGGCATCGCCTGGTTCTGGGGCAACTCGCCCGAAGCCTCCATGGTCCTGGGCGCCTGTCTCGCCCTCTCCTCCACCGCCGTGGTCGTCCAGTTGCTGGTGGAGCGCGGCGAGGTCGCGTCCGCCACCGGCCGCGTCACCTTCGCCGTGCTGCTGTTCCAGGATCTGGCCGTCGTGCCCGTGCTGGTCCTGGTGTCGGTGCTCAGCAATCCGGGCGACCAGCCGCTGCTGCTGGCCCTGGGGCTGTCGCTGCTGAAGGCGGTCGTGGCGGTGACGGTGATCCTGGTGATCGGCCGCTTCACGCTGGGACCGCTGCTGCGGCGTGTCGCGGCCACGCGCAGCACGGAGATCTTCACGGCCACCGCGCTGCTGATCGTTCTGGCCATGGGCTGGGCGACCAGCCTGGGCGGGCTGTCCGCCGCGCTGGGCGCCTTCCTGGCCGGCCTCGTGCTGGCCGGCAGCGAGTTCCGCCACCAGATCGAGAGCGACATCCAGCCCTTCAAGGGCCTGCTGCTGGGGCTGTTCTTCCTTACCGTCGGCATGGGCATCGACCTTGAACTGGTCATGGAGAATGCCGCCTGGGCCCTGGTGAGCGTGTTCGGCCTGATCGCCCTCAAGGCGGGCCTCACGACGGGGCTGGCTCTGGCGTTCGGGGCGCCGCGCGACGTGGCGATCCGCAGCGGCCTGCTGCTGGGCGAGGGCGGTGAATTCGCCTTCGTGGTGGTCGGTGCGGCGCTGAGCGCGCACATGCTGCCGCCGGAGATCGGCCAGTTCATGTTCGCCGTCGTCGGCCTGTCGATGCTGCTGACCCCGTTCCTGCCGATGCTGGCCGACCGTATCGTGCGCTGGCTCGGCCCGCAGAAGGTGGAACCGGCCGGGCCTGAGCCGGATGTCGAAGAGCTGACCGGGCATGTCATCGTCAACGGCTTCGGCCGGGTCGGTCAGACGGTCGCGGCGCTGCTGTCCGAGCAGCAGGTGCCCTATGTCGCGCTGGACATGAATCCCGAGCTGGTCCGTGCCATGCGGGAGAAGGGCTATCCCATCCACTACGGCGACGGCAGCCGGCCGGAGCTGTTGCAGAAGCTGGGGGCGGACAACGCCGCCGCGGTCATCGTCACGCTGGACCAGCCCGCGGCCACCGAACGCGCGGTGGGGGCGGTGCGCCACCACTGGCCGAAGTTGCAGGTCTTCGCCCGCGCCCGCGACCGCGCCCGGGCGGCGGAACTGGCGAAGCTGGGCGTCGACGGCGTGGTGCCGGAGACCTTCGAGTCCAGCCTGTCGCTGGCGAAGGGCGCGCTCCAGGCGCTCGGGGTGCCGACCCAGGCCGTCGAGGAACTGGTGACGCGGCACCGGGAATCGGGTACCACCGCGGACTGACGGCCGGAGGGACGGAACAAGCCAGCGGCCGATAAGAACGAGGCCCGGAGGAAAGCCCCATGTTCCGCACGCTGTTGATCGCCAACCGCGGCGAGATCGCCTGCCGTATCATCCGCACGGCGCGGCGCCTGGGGCTGGCCACCGTGGCCGTCCACTCCGATGCCGATGCCGGCGCGCGCCATGTCGCCCTGGCCGACGCCGCCGTCCGCATCGGCCCGGCCCCGGCGCGCGAGAGCTATCTCCGGATCGAGGCCATTCTGGACGCCGCGCGCCGCACCGGCGCCGACGCCGTGCATCCCGGTTACGGCTTCCTGTCGGAGAATGCGGCCTTCGCCGAAGCCTGCGCCGGTGCCGGTCTGGTCTTCGTCGGCCCGCCGCCGGCGGCCATCCGCGCCATGGGCGGCAAGAGCGAGGCCAAGGCTCTGATGGCGGCGGCCGGCGTGCCGCTCGTCCCCGGGTACCACGGGGAGGACCAGGACGGCGCCCTGCTGCGGGCCGAGGCCGAGCGGATCGGCTGGCCCGTGCTGATCAAGGCCAGCGCCGGGGGCGGCGGCAAGGGCATGAAGGTCGCCACCGGGCCGGAGGATTTCGCCGACCAGCTCGCGTCGGCGAAGCGGGAGGCCCTGGCCGCCTTCGGCGACGACCGGGTGCTGATCGAGAAGTATCTGGCCCGTCCCCGGCATGTGGAGATCCAGGTCTTCGCGGATGCCCAGGGCGGCTGCGTCTACCTGTTCGAGCGCGACTGCTCCATCCAGCGCCGGCACCAGAAGGTGGTGGAGGAGGCGCCGGCTCCCGGCCTCGATCCCGCCCTGCGCCGCCGGATGGGCGAGGCGGCGGTCGCGGCCGCCCGGGCCATCGGCTATGTCGGGGCGGGGACGGTGGAGTTCCTGCTGGACCAGGACGGGCGCTTCTACTTCATGGAGATGAACACCCGGCTCCAGGTGGAACATCCCGTCACCGAGATGATCACCGGGCAGGATCTGGTGGAGTGGCAGTTGCGTGTCGCTGCCGGAGAGCGGCTGCCGCTGGCGCAGGACGATCTCGCCATCGACGGCCATGCCATCGAGGTGCGCCTCTATGCCGAGGACCCGGCCCGTGGGTTCCTGCCCCAGACAGGCACGCTGGAGCATCTGCGCTTTCCGGCCGAGGGGCCGCATGTCCGTGTCGACTCCGGGGTGCGGGCCGGCGACGCCATCCCCGTCCACTACGATCCGATGATCGCCAAGCTGATCGTCTGGGACCGCGACCGGCCTGCCGCCGTGCGCCGGCTGCGGGCCGCCCTGGCGGAAACCGAGATCGCGGGGCTCAACGCCAATGTCGGCTTCCTGGCGACGTTGGCCGCGCACCCGGCCTTTCTGGCCGCAGACCTCGATACCCGTTTCATCGAGCGGCATCAGGCGGACCTGCTGTCCGCCGCCGCCCCGGCGCCGGAGGAGGCGCAGGTGCTGGCGGCGCTCGGCCTGCTGCTGGACCGTGCCGTCCGCACGGAACGCCAGGCCGCGGCCGGTGCCGACCCCTGGAGCCCCTGGGCCCGGGCGGACGGCTGGCGCCTGAACGACGAGGCGCACGACACCATCACCCTGCGCGAGCCGCCCCGCGATCCCGGGACAGCGGGTCCCGAGCATGTCCTGCGCCTGACCTACGGGCGGGGCGGCTACCGCTTCCATCTGTCGGCGGGTGACCTGGCCGCCTGTGGCGACCTGGCCGAGGACGGACGGCTGACGGCTGACCTGGGCGGCATCCGCTGCATCGCCTCCTGGGTGCGCCGCGACGGCGGGATCACCCTGTTCCACCGCGGCGGCACCCACCGCTTCCATCTGGTCGAGCCGTTGGCGGGCGCCGCGGCGGAGGCCGGCGCCGGCGGCCGGCTGACCGCTCCCATGCCGGGGAAGGTCATCGCGCTTCTGGCAGAGGAGGGGGCGGCCGTGACCGCCGGACAGCCGCTGGTCGTGCTGGAGGCCATGAAGATGGAGCACACCCTCAAGGCCCCGGCAGCCGGCACCGTGCGCCGGCACCGGTTCCGTGTCGGCGATCAGGTGCCCGAAGGGGCGGAACTGGTGGAGTTCGAGGGCGAAGACTGAGCCTCCGGCCCGCCGAGGGAGGCTGTATCCGCTGCGGAGCTGCCCTGCGCGCGACGGGCCATAAGGTCGCATCCATGAATAAACGCCCGATGCGTGGGCATGTATTTTGAAAATGCAAATATAATGCGCGGCAGTTTCTCCGTCTGTCCAGCCTCCGGGGTCAATGTCGGCGGCAATGTTATTAAGTTGTTTTTAATATTTCCCCCATCTTCTGATCGCCCATGACATGCTGCCCTGGTTCGGCTTGCGTGACCCGATCGCCCGTACATTCAAACATCAGAGATCGACGATACAGGTGTTGTGGACGGGGTGGAATGACTTCCAGACGGGGTGTCTTCGGGCACGGGGCGGCTCGGTATGATTCTGCAATTCCGGTCTGGAATCTCCTTTGCGCGGAAAGGGGCGGCGGGCTAAAGCGGCACTCGGACGCGCTACGGGGACGTGTGCGGTACCGCACTGTCCCCCGTCTGTGGCCGGGTTCAATTTGCCAGAACCGGCCCGCACGGCATCCCGCCCGGGTGTTCCCCGGGGGATGGCAGGATGGCGGGACCTGGTCGCTGCCGGCTCCCTGAGCGTGGCCAAGTCGACCGCCGGGCAGACACGAAGCCCGGATGATTTTGGAGGAGCGGTCATGTTGAAGTGGCTGGACGACCTTAGGATTGCGGTACGGATCAACATCGGCTTCGGGCTGATGGCCGCTTTGCTGGTCATCCTGGGCGGTGTCGCTATCGTCGGCGCGTTGCGCATGGGCGATCTCTTCACCGAGTATCGGATCGCCGCTCGGCAGAACCTCCAGTTCGCCGATATCCAGTCGAACATGTTCGAGGCTCAGCTCGCCTCGCGGGAATGGCACCGGACCCCGACCGCCGAGGCGGCCGGCCTTGTCCGCCGCAACATCGACGAGGTGCTGGACGGGCTGCACAAGGCCGACGAGATCGTCGCCGATCCGGCGATGCGCCAGCGCCTCGACCAGATACGGAAGACGACGACGGACTACATCGCGGCCTTCGAGCAGGCGGTGGAGTTCGAGAACCGCCGCGAATCGCTGGAACCCGAGGTCCTGAACATGGCGGAGGCTCTCTCCGCCGGGCTCAACGGTCTGGTGATGGAGACCTTCGACGCCGGCAACGGCCTGATGGAGACGGCGAATGCCGCCGCCCTCTCGCTGATGCAGGGGGAGATCTATCTCAGCCGCTTCCTCGCCGACGGCTCGCCCAAGAGCCGCGACAACATGCTGACCGAGCTCATGGCCGTCGAGGGCCAGCTCGGCATGCTGGCCGAGGAGGAGGCAGCGCCGGAGAAGGTCCGCACCATCGCCCAGGGTCAGCTTGCCATGCTCTCCGGCCTGGGAGAGCAGTTCCGTCTTCTCGTGACGGCGACGGAGGAGCGCGACAGCCGCATCACCGACGGTATGGACCGGCTGGGAGCCACCGTGCTCAGCGACCTTGCCGCCGCCGTCGCCTCCGTCGTGGCGAAGCAGAACGCCATCGATCCGAAGGCGGAGGCCACCATCGACGGCGGGATCACCATGATCGCCGCGGCGGCCGTGCTCTGCCTCGTGCTCTCCACGGTGCTGGGCCTCATGCTCGGCCGCATCATCTCGACGCCGATCGTGGGCCTGACGGCGACCATGCGCCGGCTGGCCACCGGCGACACCAACGTCGATATCAGCGGCCAGAAGCGCAAGGACGAGATCGGCGAGATGGGCCGCGCCGTCGCTGTCTTCCGGGACGGGCTGATCGAGCGTCAGCGTCTGCGCATCGAACAGGACCGCGCCAAGCAGCGGGCCGAGGAGGAGCGCAAGGCCGCCCTGACCCGGCTGGCCGATTCCTTCGAGGCGGGCGTGCGCGGCGTCGTCACCGAGGTGTCCGGGATGGCGCACCACATCCAGGACAATGCGGGCGAGCTGTCGGCCGCCGCCCGCCAGACCTCCAGCCAGGCGGAGGTCGTCGCGGCCGCCAGCGGTCAGGCGTCCAACAATGTCCAGACGGTCGCCGCCTCGGCCGAGGAGCTGTCCGCCTCCATCGCCGAGATCGGCCGGCAGGTGCAGCGCTCCTCCGAACGGGCCCAGGCCGCCACCGGCATGGCCCAGGGCGCCAACGAACAGGTCGAAGCGCTGGCCGCCCAGGCCGACGCCATCGGCTCGGTCGTCCAGCTCATCTCGGAGATCGCGGCCCAGACCAACCTGCTGGCGTTGAATGCGACGATCGAGGCGGCGCGGGCCGGGGAGGCCGGCAAGGGCTTCGCCGTCGTGGCCGGTGAGGTGAAGTCGCTGGCCAGCCAGACGGCCCGCGCGACGGAGGACATCGGCCGCCAGATCACCCGTATGCAGCAGGCGAGCCACGGCACCGTCAGCGCCATCCGCGGGATCGCCGGCATGATCACGGAGATGAACGAGATCGCCGCCGGCATCGCCGCCGCCGTGCAGCAGCAGGCCGCCGCCACCGGTGAGATCAGCCGCAGCGTTCAGCAGGCCGCCAGCGGCACGGAGGAGATCGACCGTTCCATCGGTGATGTCCGCTCGGCCGCCGACCGCACCGGCCGCGCCTCCGCCGACCTGTTGGACGCGGCACGGCTGCTGTCCTCCCAGGCCGACACGCTGCGTCGGCAGGTGGACGGCTTCCTGGAGACGGTCCGCGCGGCCTGACCGGCCTTACCCCAGGACGGGGCAGAGCACGGGGGCGCTCCGGCGCCCCCGTCGCATGTCCGGTTCGCCCCGCGTCCTGCCCCGCCTCCTCACAGCCACCCCAGCGTGCCCAGCATCACCACGACGTAGCGCCCCCCCTTGCCCAGGGCCACCAGGACCACGAACGGCAGGAAGGGGACCCGCAGGCTGCCGGCCACCACCGTCAGCGGATCGCCCAGGAAGGGCGTCCAGGCCAGCAGCAGCGACGGCAGGCCCCAGCGGTTGTAGACCCGTTCCGCCCGCGCCAGCGCCTTGTGCGGCGCCGGGAACCACGGCTTGTCGGCCATGTGCCGCAGGAAGCGGCCCAGCCCCCAGTTCACGCAGGACCCCAGCGTGTTGCCCAGGGTGGCGACCGCGACCAGCAGCCAGGGATCGCGCTCGGCCTGGACCAGCAGCGCGACCAGCAGAACCTCCGACTGGGCGGGGACAAGGGTGGCCGCGGCGAAGGCGGCCCCGAACAGACCCCACAGCACCGGGTCGCCCGCCAGCGCCACACCTGAAAGGGCCGCACTGGCCGCCATCGCCTCTCCTCCTGCAACGCTCCGGCCTCGTTCCGGTACCGGCCCTCGACCGCTGCGCGGGCGCTCCCGCGATCCAGCGGTCATCAGGGCTCCCGCGCCCTGGTGGGAGGGGCGGGCCTGCTCCTACAGTGTCGTCGGAACGGCGCGGCCGCGGACCGGGGGCGAACCCCGGACGACAGGATGCACCGGGAGGAAACGGACCTGGAAGGTGACGGCCATGGGCCACGATTTCAATCCCCGCTGGATGACGGAGGATCTGCGCATCTTCCATGATGCCGCGCTGAAGTTCTTCGAGCGCGAATGCGCCCCGCACGCCCGGCGCTGGGACGAGCAGGGCGTGGTGGACCGCGAGGTCTGGACCAGGGCGGGAGAGGCCGGGCTGCTCTGTGCCTCCATGCCGGAGGAGTATGGCGGTGCGGGTGGCGACTTCGCGCACGAGGCCGTGCTGATCGACGCCCGCATGAAGGCCGGTGCCGGGCATTTCGGAATCTCGCTGCACAACGGCATCGTCGCCCCCTACATCCTGCATTACGGGTCGGAGGAGCAGAAGCGGCGCTGGCTGCCCCGGCTCGCCTCGGGGGAGCTGGTCGGTGCCATCGCCATGACGGAGCCGGGCACCGGCTCCGACCTCCAAGGTGTGCGCACCTCGGCCCGGCTCGACGGCAACCACTATGTGCTGAACGGCTCCAAGACCTTCATCACCAACGGCCAGACCGCCAACCTCATCATCCTCGTCGCCAAGACCGACCCGGCCGCCGGGGCCAAGGGCACCAGCCTGATCGTGGTGGAGACGGACGCGGTGGACGGATTCCGCCGCGGCCGGAACCTGGACAAGATCGGCCTCAAAGGGCAGGACACGTCGGAGCTGTTCTTCGACGATGTCCGGGTGCCCACGGCCAATCTGCTGGGGCCGCAGCCCGGCCTGGGCTTCGTCCAGCTCATGCAGCAGTTGCCGCAGGAACGCCTCATCATCGCGCTGGAGGCGCTGGCGGGAATCGAGGCGGGCATCGCCGCGACGCTCGACTATGTGAAGCAGCGCAAGGCGTTCGGCCAGCGCATCATGGACTTCCAGAACACCCGCTTCACCCTGGCCCAGGCGGTGACGGAGATGCGGGTCGGCCGTGCCTTCTGCGACGACTGCACGGAACGCCATCTGAAGGGCGAACTGGACGCGGCCACCGCGGCCATGGCGAAGCTCTGGCTGACGGAGCGGCAGTGCGCCATCCTCGACGACTGCCTGCAACTCCATGGCGGCTACGGCTACATGAACGAATACCCGATCGCCCGGCTGTGGGCCGATGCCCGCGTCGGCAAGATCTACGGTGGCACCAACGAGATCATGAAGGAGCTGATCGGCCGGACCCTGTGACGGTGCCCCTGGTCAGGCGGTGGGGCCGTCCCTAAACTCCGCCCCGTCGGATCGCCGCAGGGGAAGGCCGCAAGGGAAGGCCGCAAGGGAAGGGAACGTACCGCATGACCCGCATCCGGATCGTCGAGGTCGGGCCGCGCGACGGGCTCCAGAACGAGCCGCGGACGGTGCCGCTGGACATCAAGGTGGACCTGGTCGAGCGACTCGCCGCGGCCGGGCTGCCGGCGGTGGAGGCGGGGGCCTTCGTCTCCCCGAAATGGGTGCCGCAGATGGCGGACACGGCCGAGTTGCTGGCCCGCCTCCGGCGTCGGCCCGGGGTCGCCTATCCTGTGCTGGTGCCCAACGCGAAGGGGCTGGAGGCGGCGCTCTCCGCCGGGGTGGGGGAGATCGCCGTGTTCGGCGCCGCCTCCGAATCGTTCTCGCAGCGGAACATCAACTGCTCCGTGGCGGAGAGCCTGGAGCGATTCCGCCCGGTCGCGGCACAGGCCCTGGCGGCCGGTGTCCGGGTCCGGGGCTATGTCTCCTGCGTGCTCGGCTGCCCCTATGAGGGTGAGGTCGATCCCGGCCGCGTGGCCGAGGTGGCGGCCCGGCTGGCCGATCTCGGCTGTTACGAGATCAGCCTGGGCGACACGATCGGCGTCGGCACGCCGGCCCGCGCCCGCGCCCTGGTCCGCCGCGTCGCGGAGTCGGTGCCGGCGGAGCGGCTGGCCCTGCATTTCCATGACACCTGGGGGCAGGCGGTCGCCAACATCCTCGCCTGCCTGGAGACGGGCGTGACGGTGGTGGACAGCGCCGTGGCGGGGCTGGGCGGCTGTCCCTATGCCCGCGGCGCCAGCGGCAACGTGGCGACGGAGGACGTGCTCTACCTGCTGCACGGGCTGGGGCTGGAGACCGGGGTCGATCTCGATCAGGTGGCCCGGACGGGCGCCTGGATCTCGGCCATCCTGGAGCGGCCGAACGGCAGCAAGGCCAGCCATGCATGGATGGCACGGCAGGCCTGACCTTTCGCAGAGGTATCGGGTTAACCCGAAATCGCTTAACTGCTTGGGCGAGTCGGAAGGCCGCACGGTCTGCAAGGCGAGGGAGGCGGGTGCCGTGAGCCGGTCCGTCGAGGGCGTTGCCAACTGGATGCACCTGTTCCGCTGGATCGTGAAGCTGATCCGCGACGAATACGGCGTCGACGAGAAGATCCTGGTCCGCACCGCCATCCTGGAGAGCGACTGCGGCCTCTCCATCGAGCAGGTGGAGGAGGTTCTCGACATCATCGCCGACAGCTTCGACATCCGGTTCCCTGAGGGGACGCTGAACGAGGTCGTGAAGCTGGAGGAGCTCTGCATGCTGGCGGCCTGGCTGAAGGGCCTGTTCAAGCGGCCGGACTTCCTCTCCGACGGGTACGGTGAAGCCTGCCGCTCCCTCAACGCGACAGCGGCCTGAGTCCCTCCGGGCCCCGTCCGGGCACTGGACCCGGGGCGCCCGCCGGGCTAACGAGCGGGCCTTGGATTTCCGTTCCGGAACAGGGCCTGCGATGACCATCCACCTGCTGCGCCTCGCCGTCGGCGCCGACAGCCTCGACTCCATGCGCGACTGGCGCGCCGGCAACCAGATCGACTGGCAGGGGCACCGCGTCGTGCCGACCTGGACCAAGCGCCCGCCCTCCCGCCAGGCCGAGCTGCTGGAGGGCGGCTGCCTCTACTGGGTGGTGAAGGGCTTCATCCGCTGCCGCCAGCGCTTCGTCGGCTTCGACCTCGTCACTGCGCCGGACGGGGAGACCCACTGCACCATGCTGATGGACCCGGAACTGGTGGAGACGGTCGCCGTGCCGAAGCGGCCCTTCCAGGGCTGGCGCTACCTGAAGCCGGAGGATGCGCCGCCCGACCTGCAAGGGTCGGAGGGGGACGGACTGCCGCCCCATCTGCTGGCCGAACTGCGCGCCCTCGGCCTCGCCTGAGCCGGCAGGGCCAAGGCGGGAAGGGCCAGCGCGGGCAGGGCTGTGCGTGGGGGCCAGGAGCGGAAGGGGCCAGCGCTGAAGGGGCTTTGCCGGGAACCCGGGAGCAGGGGAGGGACCCCCTTCGAGAGGATTTTGCGAATTTGTTGGAAGAAAGTGTTTGACAGGTTGGGTTTGGGGGCCTAGATAACGGCTCACCGACG
>NZ_JBHTCM010000030.1:0-540 GCF_042665545.1 Rhodocista pekingensis
TTCGCAGCGTGCTACGTCCTTCATCGCCTCTCAGTGCCAAGGCATCCACCAGATGCCCTTATTACGCTTGATCCTTCCTTGTGCGCCATGCGCGAGGGCAAACCCGCGCATCACGCGACCGGAAGGCATTCCCGACCGGATCACTCCGATCGGCCTCGGTCACAAACCCTCTTCACTTTTACAAGACCCGCGCAGTCATGCGACGACCGCTTCCTGTCAGACAGGAACCGGATACGTCACGGCTGCTGGATTTTCCGTTTCCGCCATGCGGGGCGGGCGGACCTGGCGGCGACCTACTCTCCCACGTCTTGAGACGCAGTACCATGGGCGCTGAGGGATTTCACGGCCGAGTTCGGGATGGGATCGGGTGTAAGGCCCCTCGCTATGGCCACCAGGTCGGCCCGCCCCGCATGGGGAACGGACTGGTTTCGAGAAGATATGCGAGGACGGCGGCGAAGCCGGCCATCGATCCGGATCTTTCCTTAGAAAGGAGGTGATCCAGCCGCAGGTTCCCCTACGGCTACCTTGTTACGACTTCAC
>NZ_JBHTCM010000031.1:0-751 GCF_042665545.1 Rhodocista pekingensis
AGCAGCGGCAGCGATCTCGTCACCAGCAACGGCACGGTGACGGTCACGGGACTGGAGGCGGGCTCGACCCGGGAATACTCGCTCGACGCGGGCAAGAGCTGGACCGCCTTCAGCGGCACCAGCTTCACCCTGACCGGCGATGGGGCCAGGAGCGTCACCGTCCGCCAGACCGACGCGGCCGGCAATGTCTCCACCGCGTCCGACCCGCTGGATCTGTTGCTGGACACCACGGCGGCGACGGTCAGCTCCGTCTATGTGCCGTCGGACTATACTTATAAGGTCGGCGACTATCTCGGCTTCACGGTCAATGTCACTGAAGCGGTGAAGGTCACCGGCACGCCCCGGTTGGCCATCACCCTTGGGTCGCAAACCGTCTATGCGACCTATGATGCTGAATTCAGTAACGCGGATGCTAACGGTTTCACCAGTACCGTACGCTTCAAATATGATGTTCGGACGGGTGATGCTGATGCCGACGGCATCAGCATCGGCGCGCTGGATCTGAATGGCGGCAGCATCCAGGATGCCGCCGGCAACGATCTGTCCCTGACCCTGAACAATGTCAGCAGCACCATCAGCGTCCTGGTCGATGCCCAGGCGCCGACCCTGGTCAGTTCCACCCCGGCCGACAATGCCAGCAATGTCCTGCTGGACAGCAACATCACGCTGACCTTCAGCGAGAATTTGGTCATCAATGATCCCGACAAGCAGATTTACCTCTTCCGTGATGGCTCGATTGAGGAAAGCTTCG
>NZ_JBHTCM010000032.1:0-909 GCF_042665545.1 Rhodocista pekingensis
CCAGCACAGCATGACCCGACCCTACTCTCTCGATCTTCGCGAGCGTGTAGTTGCGGCGGTGGCCTTGGGCCAGACCTGCCGAACGGTGGCCGCGACCTTTTCGGTGAGCGTGGCCACGGTGGTGAAGTGGTCGCAGCGCCAGCGCGCGACCGGGACTGTCGCGCCCGGCAAGGTCGGTGGCCACCGCCGCTACATCCTGACCCCTGAACGCGACTGGCTGCTGCGTCGGGTCGAGGAGGATATGAACCTGACCCTGCACGGCGTACGGGCCGAGCTGGCGGCACGCGGCGTGGTGGTGAGCTGCGACACGCTGTGGCGCTTCCTGCGGCGCGAGGGGATCAGCTTCAAAAAAAACCGTGCATGCCAGCGAGCAGGATCGGCCGGACGTGGCGCGGCGGCGCGCGCAGTGGAAGAAATACCAGACGAGGGTTGATCCCACTCGCCTGGTCTTCATCGACGAGACCTCGGCCAAGACCAACATGGCCCGCCCGCGCGGCTGGGGCCGGCGTGGGCAGCGGTTGGTCGCCAAGCTGCCCCACGGCCACTGGAAGACCCTGACCTTCGTGGCGGCGCTGCGCCATGACCGGCTGGCGGCGCCCTGCCTGTTCCGCGGTCCGATCAACGCCCGCAGCTTCACGGCCTATGTCGAGCAGGCGCTGGTCCCGACGCTGCGCCCCGGCGACCTCGTCGTCATGGACAATCTCGGTTCCCACAAGGGTGAGGCGGTGCGACGGGCCATCCGCGCGGCCGGCGCAAAGCTGTTCTTTCTGCCGCCCTACAGTCCCGACCTCAACCCGATCGAGCAGGTCTTCGCCAAGCTGAAGAGCCTGCTCAAGCTCGCCGAGCCCAGAGCCGTCCCAACCACAGCCGACACCATTGCCCACATTCTCGACTGCTTCTCTCCTACCG
>NZ_JBHTCM010000033.1:0-604 GCF_042665545.1 Rhodocista pekingensis
TGCCGGCGCCTTCAAGGATGCCGCCGGCAATGTGCTGGCCGCCATCAGCGACGACACGA
This sequence comes from Rhodocista pekingensis, assembly GCF_042665545.1. Classification (NCBI taxonomy): domain Bacteria; kingdom Pseudomonadati; phylum Pseudomonadota; class Alphaproteobacteria; order Rhodospirillales; family Azospirillaceae; genus Rhodocista; species Rhodocista pekingensis. The sequence continues at coordinate 60 of NZ_JBHTCM010000033.1, forward strand.
CGCTGAACTTCAAGACCATCGATCCCACCTTCCTGGTGACGGATGCGGCCGGGTTCAGCACGACGACCGGCACCGGCATCCTCGGCGGCCAGACCGCGACGGCAGGCGACCAGACGATCCTCGTCGTCGACCCGGCCCATCTCGTGGGCTCCACCCTGGACGGCGGGACCGGCACGGACACGGTCCGGCTGGGGGCCGGCAACGGCAGCAGCTTCGATCTCACCGGTGCCGCGACGGTGGCGGGGGTGGAGACGCTGGTGGTGGACAGCGCCCACACCGCTCCGGTGACGGTGACGCTGGGCAGCGCCAAGGGCCTGAACAGCCTGACCACGCTCACCGGCACCGGCGACGACGCGCTGGTGCTGGCCGGCGGCGGCACGACGGAAACCTTCGATCTCTCCACCCGGACCCTGAGCGGCTTCAGTGGCGTGCGGATGAGCGGGGCCGCCACCACCGGCTATACGGTGCGGCTGGACGCCACCCAGATCACGGACATCCAGGCCCCCGGCATGATCGGGGCCGTCACCGGCTCGGCCGGCACGAAC
>NZ_JBHTCM010000034.1:0-1092 GCF_042665545.1 Rhodocista pekingensis
CGGCCCTGATGTTTGGGAGGGGTCGATGGCTGGGATTTTTCGGATTTCGTTTCAAGGTCTTCCCGATCCGCGGACAGGGAATGCGCGGCGTCACGCTCTTCTGGATGTTCTGACGATTGCGTTGACGGCGTCGATCTGCGGGGCTGAGAGCTGCGTGGACTTTGCGACCTTCGCGCGGGACCGGCGGGCCTTGTTCGAGGAGTTTCTCGATCTTCCCGGCGGTCTGCCCAGCCACGACACGTTTTCACGGGTATTCCGGCTTCTCGACCCGGTGGCGTTTTCCCGCTGTTTCCAGCAGTTCCTTGATCATCTGGGGGAGGATGGGGCCGGGGTCCTGGCCATTGACGGCAAGACGCTACGGCGCTCCTTCGACCGGGCGGCGGGGCGTTCGGCTCTGCATGTGGTGAGCGCGTTTGCGTCCGGCGCGCGGATGATCGTGGGGCAGCGGGCGGTGGCCGCGGGCGAGAACGAGATCGTGGCGGCGCGGGCGTTGCTGGAACTGTTCGATCTCAAGGGTGTGCTGGTAACCGGTGACGCTCTGCACGCGCAGGAGCGGACGGCGCAGACCATCCTGGAGCGGGGCGGCGACTGGCTTTTTCCGCTGAAAGACAACCGCCCTGCGCTCCGGGCCGAGGTTGAGCGCTACTTCGCGGACCCGGCAACGGTTCTGGCCGCGCCCCATGTCACCACCGACGCCGACCACGGGCGTATCGAGGTGCGCCGCCACTGGGTAAGCTACGACGTGGCCTGGCTCGCCTCCGAGCGACGTTTTCCCGATGAGGCCGTCCTGCCGGGCCTGAAGATCCTGGGCCTGGTCGAACGCACGGTCACGAGCCCCGACGGCCGCACTACCGCCACCCGCACCCTCTATCTCTCCTCCGCCGCGCTGGAGCCCAAGACGCTCGCCCGCGCCGTCCGCGCCCACTGGAGCATCGAGGCCGCCGTCCATTGGGTGCTCGACACCGCCTTCGACGAAGACCGCGCCCGTAACCGCAAGGACCATGGCCCGGAAAACCTCGCCACACTCCGAAAACTCGCACTCAACGTCGTCCGCGCCGCCAACAACCAGGATTCCATCCGCCTCCGAAGAAA
>NZ_JBHTCM010000035.1:0-1980 GCF_042665545.1 Rhodocista pekingensis
GACGTCAGAGATCGCAAGGGTGGTATTTCAAGGACGGCTCCACACGGGCTGGCGCCCATGCTTCAAAGCCTCCCACCTATCCTACACATGCAATCCCTAACGCCACTGCAAAGCTGCAGTAAAGGTTCATAGGGTCTTTCCGTCTGACCGCGGGAACCCCGCATCTTCACGGGGAATTCAATTTCGCTGAGTCGGTGTTGGAGACAGTGGGGAAGTCGTTACGCCATTCGTGCAGGTCGGAACTTACCCGACAAGGAATTTCGCTACCTTAGGACCGTTATAGTTACGGCCGCCGTTTACCGGGGCTTCAATTCGGAGCTTGCACCCCTCCTTTTAACCTTCCGGCACCGGGCAGGCGTCAGACCCTATACGTCGCCTTGTGTGGCTTCGCAGAGCCCTGTGTTTTTGGTAAACAGTCGCTACCCCCTGGTTTGTGCCCCCCGCCCCTGGTTGCCCAGGAACGGGGCCCGCTTATCCCGAAGTTACGCGGGTAATTTGCCGAGTTCCTTCAACACCGTTCTCTCAAGCGCCTTGGTATACTCTACCAGTCCACCTGTGTCGGTTTCGGGTACGGTCTGTATGCGGGGGCTGTTTCCTGGAACCTCTCCACGGCACACCCAATCCGTTAAGGGCATACCGACTTTGAGATCCGTCACTCACCCGCAGGCCCACGAATATTAACGTGGTTCCCATCGACTACGCCTTTCGGCCTCGCCTTAGGGGCCGGCTCACCCTGCGTGGATTAACCTTGCGCAGGAACCCTTGGACTTTCGGCGAGAGCGTTTCTCACGCTCTTTGTCGCTACTCATGTCAGCATTCGCACTTCCGATACCTCCAGCGCCCCTCACAGGACACCTTCGACGGCTTACGGAACGCTCCGCTACCGCTCGTGCATGGCACGAACCCGCAGCTTCGGTGGGTGGCTTAAGCCCCGTTACATTTTCGGCGCAGGCCGGCTTGTCTAGACCAGTGAGCTATTACGCTTTCTTTAAAGGATGGCTGCTTCTAAGCCAACCTCCTGGTTGTCTTGGCCTTCCCACATCCTTTCCCACTTAGCCACCACTTGGGGACCTTAGCTGGCGGTCTGGGCTCTTTCCCTCTCGACGATCGACCTTAGCACCGACCGTCTGCCTGCCGCGCTCTACTCCACGGTATTCGGAGTTTGGTTAGGTTTGGTAAGGCTCGCGCCCCCCTAGCCCATCCAGTGCTCTACCCCCGTGGGTAATACGCGACGCGCTACCTAAATAGCTTTCGCGGAGAACCAGCTATTTCCTGACTTGATTGGCCTTTCACCCCTAGCCACAGCTCATCCCCGACCTTTTCAACGGGCGTGGGTTCGGCCCTCCAGTGGGTGTTACCCCACCTTCAGCCTGGCCATGGCTAGATCGTCAGGTTTCGGGTCTACAACATGCTACTCGACGCCCTCTTCAGACTCGCTTTCGCTTCGCCTCCGGCTACCGCCTTAAGCTCGCAGCATACTGTAAGTCGCTGACCCATTATACAAAAGGTACGCCGTCACCCCGCAAGGAGGCTCCGACTGTTTGTAGGCATCCGGTTTCAGGTGCTCTTTCACTCCCCTCGTCGGGGTGCTTTTCACCTTTCCCTCACGGTACTGGTTCGCTATCGGTCACTGAGGAGTACTTAGGCTTGGAGGGTGGTCCCCCCATCTTCAGACAGGATTTCTCGTGTCCCGCCCTACTCGAGGATCGATCCCGGTTGACCCGTACGGGGCTTTCACCCGCTCTGGCCCGACTTTCCAGACGGTTCCGGTTATGTAGGATCGACCACTGGCCTGGTCCGCGTTCGCTCGCCACTACTAGCGGAGTCTCGGTTGATGTCCTTTCCTCCGGGTACTTAGATGTTTCAGTTCCCCGGGTTCGCCTCCACACCCTATGAATTCAGATGTGGATCACCTTGCGGTGGGGTTGCCCCATTCGGATATCCACGGATCAATGCCTGCTCGCGGCTCCCCATGGCTTT
>NZ_JBHTCM010000036.1:0-887 GCF_042665545.1 Rhodocista pekingensis
GACTGCCCGGGTCACGCCGACTACGTTAAGAACATGATCACGGGTGCCGCGCAGATGGACGGCGCGATCCTGGTCGTGTCTGCGGCGGACGGCCCGATGCCGCAGACGCGCGAGCACATTCTGCTGGCGCGTCAGGTCGGTGTTCCGGCGCTGGTGGTGTTCCTGAACAAGATGGACATGGCGGACCCTGAGCTTGTGGAGCTTGTCGAGCTTGAGGTTCGTGAGCTGCTGTCGAGCTACGGCTTCCCGGGCGACGACATTCCGGTGGTGAAGGGCTCGGCGCTGTGCGCGCTGGAGGACCGCAACCCGGAGATCGGCGAGCAGGCGATCCTTGAGCTGATGCGTCATGTCGATGCCTACATCCCGCAGCCGGAGCGTCCGAAGGACCGTCCGTTCCTGATGCCGATCGAGGACGTGTTCTCGATCTCGGGTCGTGGCACGGTGGTGACGGGGCGCGTCGAGCGCGGGGTGATCAAGGTCGGTGAGGAAGTCGAGATCGTCGGCATGAAGCCGACGGTGAAGACGACGGTGACCGGCGTCGAGATGTTCCGCAAGCTGCTCGACCAGGGCGAGGCGGGCGACAACATCGGCGCGCTGCTGCGCGGCACGAAGCGCGAGGATGTGGAGCGCGGTCAGGTTCTGGCGAAGCCGGGCTCGATCACCCCGCACACGAAGTTCGAGGCCGAGACCTACATCCTGACCAAGGACGAGGGCGGCCGTCACACGCCGTTCTTCACGAACTACCGGCCGCAGTTCTACTTCCGCACCACCGACGTGACCGGCATGGTGACCCTGCCGGAGGGCACGGAGATGGTGATGCCGGGCGACAACGTCCGCATCCGGGTCGAGCTGATCGCGCCGATCGCCATGGACGAGGGCCTGCGCTT
>NZ_JBHTCM010000038.1:0-838 GCF_042665545.1 Rhodocista pekingensis
TTCGCAGCGTGCTACGTCCTTCATCGCCTCTCAGTGCCAAGGCATCCACCAGATGCCCTTAATACGCTTGATCCTATGCGCCCACGCGCAGGGACAAGCCCACGCCCGGACACCACAGGACCACCTCAAGTCCCCGCCGCATATCCCGCACCCGAGGCTCCACACCTCCGGTTCCGGGACGGCAGGACGGATCGCTCCGGCGCCTGCCAACGGCATGGGACCCCTCGGTCACATGCACTACCCTCTTCACTTGTCCAAGACCCGGGCCCCCGGTCGGGACCCAACGCCATGCAGGCCACCCCAAGGGGCGGCACCGGCACGACGGATCGGTTGTCGCTTCTCTACGCGGATCATGCTGCCAGTGGCCGACACAAGAAGCTCCCCGGCGCCGCCTTCCCGGCGCGCCTGGAAACTTCCTCATCTCTGGTCATCTGGTGGAGCCTATCGGGATCGAACCGATGACCTCATGCTTGCAAAGCACGCGCTCTCCCAGCTGAGCTAAGGCCCCGGTCCCGGCATCCCTATCGGGCAGGCCCGGTATCTGGTGGGCCAGGCAAGATTTGAACTTGCGACCTCACGCTTATCAAGCGCGCGCTCTAACCAGCTGAGCTACTAGCCCGGAGCCCCGCCACACCGTCCGGAAAACCGGACGCCCGGCTGGGCTCTGATCCGCGAGAGAAGGGATGCGCCGGCGGCGAGCCGTCCGATCCGCCAGAACCAGGTCCTGGCAACCAGACACCCCGACATTCGGGGCGGGCGCTCGACTGAGCGGGCTCGTCCTTAGAAAGGAGGTGATCCAGCCGCAGGTTCCCCTACGGCTACCTTGTTACGACTTCAC
>NZ_JBHTCM010000039.1:0-734 GCF_042665545.1 Rhodocista pekingensis
CCGACGCTCTATGGGCGTTCATCGAACCGCTGATCCCACCGGAGCCGCCCAAGCCGAAGGGCGGGCGGCCCCGTCTGGACGATCGCGCCGCGCTGACCGGCATCCTGTTCGTGCTGCGCACCGGGATCCCTTGGGAACTCCTGCCCGTGGAGATGGGCTGCGGGGCGGGGATGACCTGCTGGCGGCGCCTGCACGAGTGGCAGGAGAAAGGGGTATGGGAGCGCATCCACCAAGCCCTGCTCGACCGGCTCGGCTATGCCAACGCCATCAACTGGGAACGGGCCGCGGTGGACAGTGCGGCGGTCCCGGCAAAAAGGGGGGCCAGGAGACTGGGCCGAACCCCACCGACCGCGGCAAGCCGGGCTCCAAGCGCCACATCCTCGTTGATGCCAATGGCATCCCCCTCGCCCTGACCATCTCGGCTGCCAACCGGCACGACAGCAGGTTCCTGGAGACGCTGGTCGATGCGGTGCCAGCCATCCGCCAGTGCGCCGGCCGGCCTCGCCGTCGCCCCGCCAAACTGCACGCCGACAAGGCCTACGATTTCGCCCACTGCCGGCGCGCCCTGCGCAAGCGCGCCATCATTCCCCGGATCGCCCGGCGCGGCGTCGAAAGCAGCCAACGCCTGGGCCGGCACCGCTGGGTGGTCGAGCGCACCCTGGCATGGTTCGCCCGCTTCCGTAGGATCGCCGTCCGCTACGAACGGCGCGCCGACATCTTCACTGCCTTCCATC
>NZ_JBHTCM010000040.1:0-66325 GCF_042665545.1 Rhodocista pekingensis
TTCTGCTGCTGGAGCATCTGCGCGGCCACGGCGGCCGGCATCTGCTGAACGTGGGCTACGGGCGGGGTTTCTCGGTGCGCGAGGTGGTGCGGGCGGTGGAGCGGGCGGCCGGGTGGCCGCTGCCCGTGCGCGAGGCCGGGCGGCGCCCGGGCGACGCCGCATGCCTTGTCGCCGACGCCAGCCTGTTGCGCGACCGCTATGGCTGGCGGCCCCGCCATGACGATCTCGACACCATCGTCCGTGCCGCCCTCGACTGGGAGCGCACCCTCGACGCCGCGCCGTCAGACGGCCGCTCCGGCCCGGGCGATCCGGGCTGACGCCTTTGCGCCGATGGCGACCGCTGCCGGAGGGGATACGATCAAGGGGTTCACGCGCGTTTCCGACACGGGGAGAACGTCCATGACCGCCGCCGACCCATCGCTCCGCGACCGCCTGATCCGCAATCTGGACGACATCCCCAAGGCGCACCGGATGCGCGGGACGCAGGTCGAAAGTCTGTGGGCCCGGCTGGCGGAGGGGACGGCGGCCCGCAAGCTCGGCGCCACGGTAGACATCGTGCCGCCGGGCAAGCTCTCCTGCCCCTACCATCTCCACCACGCGCAGGAGGAGATGTTCGTGATCCTCGCCGGCAGCGGCACCCTGCGGGTGGCGGGGGAGATGATCCCGCTGAAGGCGGGCGACGTGATCTTCATTCCGCCCGGTGCGGAGTATCCGCACCAGATCCTCAACACCTCCGACGCGCCGCTGAAATACCTCTCCGTCAGCACCCAGGAGGACCCGGAGATCTGCGAGTACCCGGACTCCGGCAAGTTCATGGCGGAGGCCGGCCTTGCCACGCAGCACCCGTTCGAGGCCATCCACCGCCACGGCACCGGCGTCGATTACTGGGACGGGGAGGCGTAGCCGGCGACATCCGTCCTCCCCGTCCTTTCTGGGCGTTCTTGTCGGCGCCCGCTCCGCCCTACAGGGCGTCCGGGTCCGGCCCGCCGCGGGCGGCGTCCTCCCGCATCTCGAACCAGAGTCCGTTCTGCACGGCGAAGACGACGGCCAGGGGCAGGCCGAGGAGCCAGGCGAAATACCACATCGTTTCCTCCATCCGGTCAGGGGCCGCGGGCGCGCGGCTCAGTAGTGGTGCCCGTCCTCGCGCAGGATGGCCCCCTCGTCCACCTTGCCGCGGAGCACCCGGTAGACCCAGGCCGTGTAGGCCAGGATCAGCGGCAGGAAGATCGCCGTCGCCACCAGCATGATGAACAGCGTCCGGTGCGAGGACGAGCTGTCCCAGACGGTCAGGCTGGAGCGCGGGTCCAGCGAGGAGGGCAGCACGAACGGGAACAGGGTGATGCCGACCGTCGTGATGATGCCGAAGATCGAGAGACCGGAGGCCAGCAGGGTCAGCCCTTCCAGCCGGGCCCGCAGCCCCGCCGCGGCGGCCAGCGCCCCCGCGATCCCCAACGCCGGCACCACCGCCAGCCAGGGCCGGGCGGCGTAGTTGGCGAACCAGGCGCCGGCATCGTGCGCCACCTCCTTCAGCAGGGGGTTCGACGGCCCGTCGGTGACCGCCGTGCCGACAAGGCGGTAGCCGTCGATCCAGAGCCACAACGCGAGCCCGCCCAGCGCGAACAGCCCCGCCGTGGCCAGGGCGGCGACGGTGCCGTAGTCGCGGGCGCGGCGGGCGACGCAGCCATCCGTCTTGAGCGCCAGCCAGGCGCCGCCGTGCATGGCCAGCATCGCCACGGAGACAAGGCCGCAGAGCAGGGCGAAGGGGTTCAACAGACCGAAGAAGCCGCCCTCGTAGAACGCCCGCAGGTCGGCATCCAGACGGAACGGCACGCCCTGGAGCACGTTGCCGACGGCCACCCCGAACACCAGCACCGGCACGAAGCCGCCGATGAACAGCGCCCAGTCCCAGCCCTCCCGCCAGCGCGGGTCCGGGCGCTTGGAGCGGTACTTGAACCCGACCGGCCGCAGGATCAGCGCCGCCAGCACCACGTACATGGCGAGGTAGAAGCCGGAGAAGGACACGGCATAGAGCGGCGGCCACGCGGCGAAGATGGCGCCGCCGCCCAGGATGAACCAGACCTGGTTGCCTTCCCAGACGGGGCCGACGGAATTGATGGCGACCCGCCGTTCCAGGTCGTTGCGGGCGACGAAGGGCAGCAGCATGCCGACGCCCATGTCGAACCCGTCGGTGGCGGCGAAGCCGATCAGGAGCACGCCCAGCAGCACCCACCAGATCAGGCGCAGGGTCGTGTAGTCGATGAGGGTATGGAGTTCCATGGTCGTCACTCCCCCGCCGCTGCCGACTGCCAGGACCGGACGCGCGGCGGTTCCTCCGCCGGGCCGGTGCGGATGGCGCGCAGCATCAGCGTGATCTCGATCACGAACAGGGTCCCGTACAGCAGGGTGAAGCCCGCCAGTGTCAGCATCACCTCGCCGACGCCCAGGGAGGACACGGCCACGGCCGTCGGCAGCACGCCTTCGATGATCCAGGGCTGGCGGCCCACTTCGGCGACGATCCAGCCCAGTTCCGCCGCGATCCAGGGCAGCGGGATGGCGAAGACGGCGACCCACAGCAGCCAGCGCGGCGAGCCCAGCCGGTTGCGCACCATCTGCCAGAAGAAGGCCGCCATCAGGACGATGAAGAAGAAGCCGAGTCCGACCATGATGCGGAAGCTCCAGAACAGCGTGGCGACCGGCGGCACCAGATCCCAGGCCGCGGCTTCGATCTGTTCGGGGGTCGCCTGCCGGGGATCGTCGACATACTGGAGCAGCAGCAGCGCATAGCCGAGATTGGCGGCATTGGCGGCGAAGGCCTCGCGCACCGCCGGATCGGCGGCCTGCGGTCCGCCGGCGGCCCGGATCGACTGGAGCGCGTCATAGGCCAGGATGCCGTTCTCGATCCGGGTCCGGCCGTGCGCCACCAGATCGGCGATGCCCGGCACCTCGGTATCCAGCGAGCGGGTGGCGATCAGCCCCAGTGCGGCCGGCACCTCCACCAGATGGTCGGTCGTCCGCGACTCCTGGTCGGGGAACCCGATGATCGTCAGGGGGGCCGGCGGCGTCTCCGTCTCCCAGATACCCTCGATCGCCGCCAGCTTCATCCGCTGGTGCTCGGTGGCGACATAGCCGCTCTCATCCCCCAGCACGACGACGGAGAAGGAGGAGAGCAGGCCGAAGGACGCCGCCACCGCCATGGAGCGGCGGGCCAGGGCGACATGGCGGCCCTGCAGCAGATACCAGGCCGAGACGCCGAGGACGAAGACCGAGGCGGTGACATAGCCGGCCGAGACGGTGTGGACGAACTTGGCCTGGGCCACCGGGTTGAACAGCACGGCGGTGAAGCTCTCCACCTCCATGCGCATGGTCTCGGGGTTGAAGACGGCGCCCACCGGGTTCTGCATCCAGCCGTTGGCGATCAGAATCCAGAGCGCCGACAGGTTGGAGCCGATCGCCACCGCCCAGGTGGCGGCCAGATGCTGGACCCGCGTCATGCGGTCCCAGCCGAAGAAGAACAGGCCGACGAAGGTGGCCTCCAGGAAGAAGGCCATCAGGCCCTCGATCGCCAGCGGCGCCCCGAAGATGTCACCCACATAATGGCTGTAATAGCTCCAGTTCATGCCGAACTGGAACTCCATGGTGATCCCCGTCGCCACGCCGACGACGAAGTTGATCCCGAAGAGCGTTCCCCAGAACTGCGTCATCCGGCGCCAGATGGCCCGCCCGGTGAGGACGTATACCGTCTCCATGACGGCGAGCAGGACCGACAGACCGAGTGTCAGCGGAACGAACAGGAAGTGATAGAGTGCGGTCGCGGCGAATTGCAGCCGGGACAGGGAGACGATGTCGAATTCCATGGCGGTGCAGCCGGAGAAGCCCGGCCTCCCTGAAAGCGTGGGGTCCCGTCCCCTGGACGGGTCCGGCGCACCGCTGGCCGTTCCCTGGACGCCGTTCCGCAGGCATAGTGCCGGCGGTGAACGGCGGCCGGGCACCTGGTGCCCCGTCCGAATGGACCGGGAGATCGGGCGCCCGTTCCTTGCGGATTGTCAAGGCGCCGCAGTGCAGCATGGGCCAGGGGTCTGGAGACGGGGGCGGGAAACCTTGTTAGTTCTGAAGATACGAAACTATCGCATGGCTGCCCTGCCGGGGCGCTGGAAATCCCGTTGTCCGTGAGCGCTGACATGCCCCGCTCCCACATCCCGCGCGACGGTGGTCCGCGGCAGCCCGAGTCGTCGCCGGCACCCGGCGGACCCGGTACGGACAGCACAGCCGCTCCGGCACCGGCGTCCAGGGCCTCCAGGCCCCGCCGGCCGGCCTGGGCCGCCGAGCCCGCCCTGCGCCGGGCCGCCTGGCTCCAGGCGGGGGCCGCCCTGCTCTGGCTGCCGCAGGCCTGGCTCCTGGCGCGCGCGCTCGGCACCCTGGTCGCCGGCGGCACAGGCGTGGAGGCCGTGGCCGGTGAGGCAGGCCTTATCCTGCTCCTCGGTCTCGTGCGGGCCGTGCTCGACATCTACGGCGGCCGGCTGGCCTTCCGCTCGGCGCGGGACCGGCTGGGCCGCGACCGCGCCCGTGCCGTGGCCGCGCTGGCCGGACTGCCGCCGCTGGACCCCGGCCGCCCGGCCGCGGGTGCCGCCGCGGCGCTGGTGACCGAACAGGCCGAAGCCGTGCTGGCCTACTGGCACCGCTTCCGGCCGGCCAAGCTGCGCGTCGTCCTGGTCGGACCCTTCATCCTGCTGGCGGTGGGCTGGGTCTCCTGGCTCGCGGCCCTGCTGCTGCTGCTGACGGCGCCGCTGATCTTCCTGTTCATGGCCCTGATCGGCTGGCGGGCGAAGGCGGCCAGCGAGGCCCGTCTGGCCGAGGTCGCGGACATGCACGGCCTGCTGCTGGACCGGCTGCGCGGCCTGCCGACGATCCGCGCCCTGGGGGCGGTGGAGGCGGCGGCGCTGCGCCTGCGCTCCCTGTCGGACACGGTGCGCCGGCGCACCATGGCGGTGCTGCGCATCGCCTTCCTCTCCTCCACGGTGCTGGAGCTGTTCTCCGCCCTGGGGGTGGCGATGGTGGCCGTCTATGTCGGCTTCCACCTGCTGGGCGAGCTGCATTTCGGCACCTGGGGCGGCGAGCTGGGACTGGAGCAGGGGCTGTTCATCCTGCTGTTGGCCCCGGCCTGGTTCGAGCCGCTGCGCGAACTGGCGACGCTCTGGCACGACCGTGCCTCGGGCGAGGCCGCCCTGGCGGCCTTGCAGAAGCTCGGCGACGCGAGTGCCGCCGGATCGGCGGCCGCGGCCCCGGCGGACGAGGCGACCCCGGCGGCCCCCGCCGGCGCGGCCGGCCAGCCGCCGGCGTTGGAGGTCCGCGCGCTGCGCTTCGCCCATCCCGGCGGCGTGGGGTCCGTCTTCGACGGGTTTGATCTCGCGGTCGCACCGGGCGAGCGGGTCGCCCTGCTGGGGCCGAGCGGCAGCGGCAAGTCCACCCTGCTGGCCCTGATCGCAGGGCTGCTGCGCCCGGAAGCGGGCGAGATCCGGATCGACGGGTTGCCGATGACCCCGGCCAGCGCCCCGGCGCTGCGCCACCACATCGCCTGGGTCGGGCACCGGCCGCATTTCCGCGCCGTCAGCCTGCATGCCAACGCCGCCTTCGGCCGCCCGGGCACGCTGGCGGACGCGGCCCTGGCCCGGCTGCTGCCGGGGGTCGATCCGGCCCGCCGTGTGGGCGAGGGCGGAGTCGGTCTGTCGGGGGGCGAGGCGCTGCGGCTGGCGCTGGCGCGCGCCGTCGCCGATCCCGATGCCGGCCTGATCCTGGCCGACGAACCGACCGCGCATCTGGACGCCGGCACCGCCGACGACGTGGCCGACGCCCTGCTGGCCGCGGCCGAGGGCCGGACCCTGCTTGTCGCCACCCATGATCCGCGCCTCGCCGCGCGGCTCGACCGTATCGTCAGGATCGTGCCATGACGCGCCCCGGACCGCTTGCCGCCCTGATCGCCCTCTACTGGCGCGAACGGCGCGGCACCCTGCTGGCGGCGGCGCTGCTGGCCGGACTGACCGTGCTGGCCGGGGTCGCGCTGCTGGGCATCTCGGGCTGGTTCATCACCGCGACGGCGCTGGCCGGGGCGGCGGGGCTCGGTCTGGCCGGCCTCGACGTCTTCCGGCCCGCCGCGGCGATCCGTTTCCTGGCCGTGCTGCGCACCGGCGGACGTTACGGCGAGCGCGTGGTCGGGCACGAGGCGACGCTGGCCCTGCTGGCGGCGCTGCGGGAACGGCTGTTCCGCGGCCTCGCCCGGCCGGAAGCGGCGCGTGCCCTGATGGCACGGCCGGCCCGGCTGCTGTTCCGCCTGACCGTGGACGTGGATGCGCTGGACAGCCTCTATCTGCGCCTGCTGGCGCCGGCCGCGGCGGCGCTGCTGACCGTCCTGGTGGTGGGCGGCGGGCTGGCGCTGCTGGACGGGCGCCTGGGCCTGGGGCTGGTGCTGGCCTGTGTCGTCGTCGGGGTCGGCGTGCCGCTGGCCCTGCGCGGGGCGGCGGAGCGGGCGGCCCGGTCGCGGGCGGCGGCGCTGGAACTCCTGCGTCTGAGGGCCATCGACCTGATGGCCGGCCAGACCGACCTGCTGATGACCGGCCGGCTGGACGCCCAGCGGCAGTCGGTGCTGGCCGCGGAGGCGACGCTGGCCGCCGCCGACGACCGGCTGGACCGGCTGGACCTGCGCGCGGCCCTGGCCGTCGGCGCCATCGGTGCCCTGCTGCCCGCCGCGGCCCTGGTCGCGGTTGCGGCCCTGCTGGCACAGGGGGCGCTGACGGTGCCGCAGGCGGCGATGGTGGTGCTGCTCGCCCTGGCCGTGCTGGAGCCCTTCGGCGCCCTGCGCCGCGGCGTGCTGGAGCTGGGCCGGACCCGCTGGGCCGCCCGCCGCCTGCGCGACTGGTGGTCGCCGCCGCCCCCGGCGCCCGACCTGCCGCCCCCGCCGGACGGATCGGCGCTGGTTCTGCGCGATGTCGGGTTCCGCCATGCCGGTGCCCCCGCACCGCTGTTCCGGGGCGTCTCGCTGACGGTGGCGGCGGGCGAGCGGGTGGCCGTCGTCGGGCCCAGCGGGGCGGGCAAGTCCACCCTGCTGGACCTCATGGCCGGCGAGCGGATACCGCAGGACGGCTATGTCCTGGCCCTACCGCGCACCGTGCTCGGCCAGCGCACCGACCTGTTCCGCGACAGCCTGCGCGGCAATCTGCTGCTGGCCGCCCCGGACGCGGACGAGGAGACGCTGTGGCATGCCCTGGCCCAGGCCGGGCTGGACGGCTGGGTCCGCGCCCTGCCGGCCGGGCTGGACACGATGCTGGGCGAGGGTGGCACCGGCCTGTCGCAGGGGCAGGGCCGCCGGCTGGCGCTGGCCCGGCTGATCCTGCGCGGGGCGCCGCTCTGGCTCCTGGACGAACCGACCGAGGGGCTGGACGGCGGCACGGCGCGCGCGGTCCTGGCCCGGCTGGCGGATGCCGCCGCCGGTCGGACCCTGGTGCTGGTGACGCATCTCCGGCGCGAGGCGGAACTGGTCGACCGTCTGCTCCTGCTGGATGCCGACGGCCGGCTGGACGAGGTGCGGCGCGGCGATCCCGGCTTCGACGCCGCCCTGGACCGGCTGCGTCCGGACTGAGGCGCAGCGTCCACCCGGGGGCCGCTTCCGGCTTCCGGGCGGGCGGTCAGCGGGCCGGAGGCGGGGCGAGCAGCGCCAGCCGCTGCCATGCGCGGCGTGCCACCGCCTCCCGCCGGGCCGCCGGCGCCAGCAGTCGGATCTCGCTCAGGGCGGCGATGCCGCAGACCGTCAGCAGGAAGCCGTCCATGCGCCGGAGCCCCTCCGGCGCGTCGTCCAGCGCCCGCAGCAGGTGGAAAGAGTGCGCGCCGCGGCCCAGCACCAGCGGCCCGGCCAGACCCGACAGGCTGGGATCGTGCCGGGCTGCCGCCAGCAGCTCGTCCACCGCCACGATCTCCGGGCGCAGCCCGCCCGACCCGTCCAGCAGGGTATCGACATAGCTTTCCACGGCGGTGGCGCGGGGAATCGTTCCGCCCGCGCGCACCTGATCCAGCAGGTCGTTGCGGGCCAGCAGGGCATGCTGCGCATGCTCGAACGCGGCGCGCAGGATCTCGGCCCGGGTGCCGAAGCGGTTGACGGCCACCGACGTGGCCGTGCCCAGCTCCGCCGCCAGACTGCGGTGGGTGAAGCGGGCGGCCCCGTCGCGCGCGACCAGGGCCACCGCCGCGGCCAGGATGCGCGCCTCCGTCGCCGTGCGGGGTGTCGGCGCCAGCGAGGCGGGGTCCGGCGTGCGCAGGGTGCGCCAGTCGCTGGCCGGCTCGGGCGGCGGCAGTCCCGCTAGCCGGCGGGCGAAGTGCCGGGCGGCGGACGCCGCGGTGGCGCCGGCGATGATCGTGCCGCTGTCGACAAGGAAGATGTCGCCCAGGGCCTGGACCGCTTCCAGGACCAGGCCGGCCTGTGCGGGCGCCAGCCGGAACCGCTCCAGCACGGTGCGGACGAAGCGCCGGTCGCTCTCGTACCAGGCCCGGGCGGCCGCCTGTAGGCGCTCGTCGCGGTCGGCCTGGAGGAACAGCTCCCGCCGGATCAGGCAGGACCGGCGCTGGCGCTCCCCGCGGTGCAGGACCCAGACGGCGAACCAGTCCTCGAAATCCGCCGGGCCGGGCGCCAGCCCGGCCAGGGCCTCGGCCTCCGCGGCCAGCCCGGCCGCGGCGTTGGTCGCCGCCTGCTCGAAGGCGGCCAGCACCAGACCGTCCCGCCCCCCGAAATGGTAGCAGAGCAGCGCGGCGCTGACATCGGCGGCGCCGGAGACGGCGCGGGCGGTGGTGCCGCGCAGCCCGACCCGGGCGATCAGGTCCCCCGCCGTCTCCAGAAGCTGGGCGCGCAGGCTGGGGGCGGGGCGGCCCGCATCGGTCAGGGCATCGGTCATGGCGCCTTTCTACCCGCTCCCGGGGGCAGCGGGAATCTGAAAACGACTGTTCAGGGTGCTTTCCGGATCTTCGCCGCCCTGGTCATTCCGACAGAGGGAAATCAAGGAAAAGCAATGAATTGTTGTGATGTTCGTGGAGACCTAAAGAAAAGTTTCATGCTTCCAACACGAAAAACATACGTTCGAAGTCTATGCAGGGGCAGTCCCGTCTCCGGCCGCATGAGGGGGTTTCCATGTCCCGTTCCCGTTTCCCGGCATCCGTGTCCACCCTGGCGCTGCTGCTGGCACTGGCAGCACCCGCCGCCGCCCAGCCGACCGCCGCCCAGCCGACCGCCGCCCAGGCGAGGTCCTCCGGGCCGGATTCCCCCGGTCCGGCCGGCGCCGACGACCGGGAGATCGAGGAGATCGTGGTCACGGCCCAGCTCCGCGCACAGCCGTTGCAGGACGTGCCGATGCCGATCAACGCCTTCACCGGCAGCTTCCTCAGGGATGTCCGGATCGACGACTTCGAGGGGCTGGCCGATCTGGCCCCGGGCCTGGAGGTGCTGGAGCAGACGGTGCAGAACCCGACCATCGTCGTGCGTGGGGTCAGCTCCGGCGGCAGCGCCGCGAACATCGAGAACCGCATCTCCGTCTTCCAGGACGGCATCTCCATCAGCCGGGCGCAGGGCGCGCTCCAGGAGCTTTTCGACGTCGGCCAGGTGGAGGTGCTGAAGGGACCCCAGGGCACGCTGTACGGGCGCGGTTCCACCGCCGGCGCCATCGCCGTCGCCTCCGCCCGGCCGGACTTCGACGGGACCTACGGGTCGGTCTCGGCCGGGATCGAGGAGTTCGACGGCTGGACGGCCGGCGCCATGCTCAACGTGCCGGTCAATGACCGGGCGGCGCTCCGGGTGGCGGCGACGCGCCACTACCGCGACGGCTTCATCAAGAACCTTGAGAACGGCGAACCGACCGGCGGCACGGACATGACGGCTGGCCGGATCAGCGGCACGGTGCGCCTCAGCGATGCGGTCGAGGCGACGCTGATCCTCAACGGCCAGCGCGACCGCGGCAATTCCAACGTCTTCAAGGCGGTCACCATACCGACCCGGGGTGGCGGCTTCAGCGGTTCGGGCGACAACACGCCCTGGAACCGGCTGCCCTTCCGCACCGACCCGTTCTCCCCGATGCAGTCCGACCTGGGCGATGCGTCCTACCTGCGCCGCGACGTTGCCGGGGCGACGCTGCTGGTCGACGCGCAGCTCGGCGACATCACCCTCAGCTCCATCTCCGGTTACCGCTATCTCAAGAGCGACGACTATTTCGACGTCGACGGCTCCTACCTCTACATCGTCAACGGGCTGGAGGACACGGACCTCGACCAGTATTCGACCGAACTGCGTGCCGCCTATGACGGCGGCGGCCGGCTGACCGGCGTGGCCGGCCTCAGCCTGTTCCGGGAATCCACCGACTACCGCATCGCGCTCGACTACGATCCCAACCGCGTGGCGACGCTGGTGCTCGCCAGCTCGCCCTTCTACCGGCTGCCGGTGGCGGCGAACGGCGCGCTCAACCCCGTCCTGCCGCTGGGCTTTCCCGCGCGGGTCGGGGAGGAGGGCCTGACCGAGAGCGACACGACCAGCTACTCCGTCTATCTGGACGGTTCGTACCGGATCACCGACAGCCTCGGCCTCTCCGCGGGTCTGCGCTACACCTTCGACGACAAGTCGCTGGCGACGACCCGTCCGACCAGCAATCTCGGCCTCTTCATTCCGACCTCCACCGGCGCCCGGCGCACCCGCTCGGCCGACTTCGACGCCTTCCAGCCGCGCGTCGTCCTCGATTACCGGATCGACGAGGATGCGAAGGTGTATGCCAGCGTCACCACCGGCTACCGCTCGGGCGTCATCCCCGAGGCCGGGCGGACGAACAGCGATCCGGTCACCGATCCGGAATACGTCATCAGCTACGA
The DNA here is from genome assembly GCF_042665545.1 of Rhodocista pekingensis. Lineage (NCBI taxonomy): Bacteria > Pseudomonadati > Pseudomonadota > Alphaproteobacteria > Rhodospirillales > Azospirillaceae > Rhodocista > Rhodocista pekingensis. Next base: position 10,888 of record NZ_JBHTCM010000040.1, read on the forward strand.
GACCGGCGCCCGCACCACCTGGCTGGACGGCCGCCTGCGCCTCAACGGCTCGCTCTACTATTACGACTGGACGGACTTCCAGACCCAGGTGACGGACCCCGAAACCAACCTTCCCGTCAGCGCCGCGGCGGGTGAGGCCAGCGCGTTCGGCTTCGAGCTGGAGGGGGATTTCGACCTGACGAAGGCCCTGCGCCTGTTCGGCAACCTGAACCTGATGCAGGCCGAATATGACAGCTTCGTCTCCGGCGGCCAGGACTTCACGGGCAACACCATGACCCGTTCGCCGAAGGTCCGGTTCACGCTGGGCGCCCAGGCCGACATCGAGCTTCCCGCCGGCTGGACGCTGACGGCGAACGGCTACGCCAGCTACCGCAGCCGGCAGTACTACTCGGACGAGAACACCGCGCTGGAGAGCCAGGACGCCTTCACCCTGGTCAATGCCAACCTGGTCCTGGCGACGCCGGAGGAGGGCATGACCGTCACGCTCTACGCGGAGAACCTGTTCGACGTGGAGTATCTGGCCGACGTGGGCAACACCGGCCGCTCCTTCGGCATCCCGACCTGGGTGCCGGGCCATCCGCGCGTGATCGGCGTCGAATTCGGCGCCCGGTTCTGACCGCCGCAACCTCCCCCGCACATCCCCTGACCTCCCTCCAGCCGCGGAGCGCCGCCATGCCGCAGACCACCCGCCGCGCCTTCCTGTCGTTCGGGGCCGCCGGCCTCGGCCTCACCCTGGTTTCCGCCCTGTCCCCGCTGGCGCCGCGGGCGTCCGCCTCCGGACCGGCGGTCCGCTTCCCCCAGGGCGTCGCCTCGGGCGACCCGACGCCGACCGCGGTCGCGCTCTGGACCCGGGCGGAGCCGGCCGACGGCCATCAGGGGCCGGTCGCGCTCCAGGTGGAGGTGGCGCGCGACGCCCGCTTCAAGGACGTCGTCCTGCGCGCCGCCGCCGAAGCCCGGCCGGAGGCGGACTACACGGTGCGCGTCATCGCCACCGACCTTGCGCCCGACCAGACCTACTTCTACCGCTTCATCGCGGGCGGCACGGTGTCGGAACCGCTCGGCCGGACGCGCACGGCCCCGGCGCCGGACTCCGACCGGCCGGTGCGGATCGCTGCCGTCTCCTGCCAGAACTACGAACAGGGAACCTACGAATCCTGGCGGGTGCTGGTGGAGGAAGACGAGGCCGCCGCGCCCGAGGCGCGGATCGACGTCGTGCTGCATCTGGGCGACTTCATCTACGAGGCGATCGGCTACGGCACGGCGCGCCGGGTGCCGCCGTTCCCCAGCGGCGGGCATGCCTATGACGGCGGCCTGCGCCACCATGCCGTGACGCTGGAGGACTACCGCCACCTCTACCGGACCTATCTGTCGGACCCCGACCTGATCGCGGCGCGGGCGCGCTTCCCCTTCGTCTGCACCTGGGACGACCACGAATTCTCCAACGACTGCTGGCAGAGTCAGGCGACCTACGAGATCGGCGGGAGCCCGGCGCAGACGCGCCGGCTGGCCGCCAACCGGGCCTGGTTCGAGTTCATCCCGGCCCTGCTGTCGGATGCGCCGGCCGTGCCCGGTGCGGAGCGGCATGCCGCCGATTTCGCGCCCGCCACGGTGGCGGACGTCCCGTTCGAGCAGGCGCCGCTGGGCTCGGCGGCGCCCGAGCCGAACAATGCCCGCGCCATCGGCTCGCTGACCATCTACCGTGCCTTCCAGTGGGGCCGGATGCTGGACCTGATCGTCACCGACACGCGCTCCTACCGCTCGGCGCACGCGGTGCCCGACCAGCTCGCCATCGCCTACGGCGCCGTGCCGCGCGGGTTGCAGCCGCTTGGCCTCGTCTCCCTGATGGATGCGGGCCGCACGGCCATGGGTGGGCAGCCTCCGGCCGAACTGCCGCTGCCCGACGGTCGCCGCGTGCCCAACCCACGGGCTGCGGCGGAGCCGGGCAGCATGCTGGGGACGGTCCAGCGCGACTGGTTCCTCTCGGCGCTGAAGACCTCGCGCGCCGTCTGGAAGGTCTGGGGCAACTCCGTGCCGCTGACGCCGCTGCGCTTCGACCTGGACGCGGTGGGCCGCACGCCGGAACCGCTGGCCCTCAGCCTGGACGCCTGGGACGGCTACCCGTCCGAGCGCGACCGGATTCTCGGGCGTCTGCTCGCCGACGGCGTGACGAACGTGGTGTCGCTCACGGGCGACCACCACATGCATTTCGCCGGGCTGGCGCTGGCGGACAACTACCGGGGCGACCCGGTGATGGTGGAGTTCGCGGTGGCCGGCATCAGCTCCCAGCCGGCCCAGGTCTCGTTCCACAAGGCGGTGCCGACCGACAGTCCGTTCCGGCCCCTGATCGCCTTCGACAGGCCCGTCGACTCGCCGGCGCCGCGCACGGACGCGTTCAACATGACCATGATGTACGGCGTCGCGTCGGTGGCGGCGACGGCCGCCGCCGGGTCGGAGGAGGCCGGCCTCAAGGCCCGCAACCCCGCGCAGAACCGGCATCTCCGCTTCATCGATTCGGCGGCGAACGGCTTCGCGGTCTTCACCTTCGCGGCCGACGGGGTCGATGCCCGCTATGTCACCGTGACGCCGGGCGTGCCCTCGCCGGACGCCCGGGTGCGCCGCCGCATGGCCCTGCGGGCGGATGCCTGGCGGCCGGGCGGGGCGCCGCAGCTCCGGGTCACCGCCCTGGAGGGCGAGGCCCTGTTCCCGGCCTCGGCCTACCGGGACCTCTGAAAAGTGGGGCGGCGGGAGACGGCGGCCCGCCGCTCCCGCCGTATCCGGGACCGGGTCCGTGCCCCCGGCCCTGTCTCAGCCGTTCGCGGCCAGCGGGGCCGCCGCGGTGTCCTTCAGGCGGCGGGCCAGCATCTCCGCCACGCCCATGGCTCCCAGGGCGAGGGCGACGTGCGCCGCCTGGATCGGCCAGCGGACCTCGCCCACCGACCAGTGGAGCTGCCCCAGGCCGACCACCGGCACCGCGGCACCGACCGCCAGCGCGACCAGGGCGAGGGTCCGCGCCTTCCCCCAGGCGACCAGGGCCAGGGCCCAGAGGCCCAGCACCATCAGCCCGCCCACGCCCATGTGGGCATGCAGCGGCACGGCCCAGCCCCAGAAGTAGCCCAGCCCCAGGACCAGGGCCACCAGCCCCAGGATACGGACGCTGAAAAGGGGAATCTTGACGGTCATCGGCATAATCCTCGGTTCGGATCGTCAGGGAATGTCAAAGGGGTACGCCACCACTAAGCTGCGGTGTGCGCGGCGATCAAGTCTCCAGGTGCCCCAGCAGCTCGTCGAGAAGCCCCGTCAGTGCCGCGATCTTCTCCGGCGGGACACCGCTCCGCTGCGCCAGCTCCGCGGGAATGCAGCGGCAGCGGGATTTCAGCCCGGCCCCGGCTTCGGTCAGGCCGATCTCCACGACCCGCTCGTCCGCCGCGCCGCGGCTGCGCCGGACGAAGCCGAGCTGCTCCAGCCGTTTCAGCAGCGGGGTCAGGGTGTTGCTGTTCAGCCGGGCGCGCGCGCCGATATGGCCCACCGTGCAGGGCGCGTCCTCCCACAGGATCATCAGCACGATGTACTGCGGATAGGTCAGGCCCAGCGGCTCCAGGACCGGCTGGTAGAGCCGCGTCACCAGCCGGGAGGCGGCGTAGAGCCGGAAGCAGAGCTGCCGGTCCAGGCGCAGCAGGTCGTCGTCGGGGGGCGGCCCGGCATCGGCCGTTCCGGCCATGTCACTGCCCCAGGGCGGTGCGGACATGCGCCTCGATGGCCTCGGGCTTCGTCATCGGGGCGAAGCGGCGCAGCGGGCGCCCGTCGCGGCCGATCAGGAACTTCGTGAAGTTCCATTTGATCCCCTGTCCGAACATGCCGGGAAGCCGGGCGGTCAGCCAGCGGAACACCGGATGCGCCTGCGGGCCGTTCACGTCCACCTTCTCGAACATGGGGAAGCTGACCCCGTAGTTGACCAGACAGCTCCCCTCGATGGTCGCCGCGTCGCCCGGCTCCTGGTTGCCGAACTGGTTGCACGGGAAGCCCAGCACGACGAAGCCCTGGTCGGCATATTTCCGGTAGAGCGCCTCCAGCCCCGCATACTGGGGGGTGAAGCCGCATTTGCTGGCGGTGTTCACGACCAGCACGACCTGGCCCGCGAACCGGGACAGGGCGACGTCCTGCCCGCGCAGCGAGCGGGCGTGCAGGGAATGGAATTCGCTCATGGCCGGGTTCCCTTCCGTTGCGTCGGCCGCGCGCCGACGGGGCTGTTAGGATGATCGTGGGCGATAGGATCGCGCGCGATCGATATGTCCGAGGGGCGAGCGGCTGTCAATCCTGTTCACAGTAGGCCTGTTCACAGTAGGCCTGTTCACAGTAGCCCCGTTCACGGCGGGCTCGGCTTCGCGGCCGACCGGCCGCCACCGCCATGCGGACGCCGGACCCGGCGGGGCGGCGGCGGGGGCTTTCTCCTGCGGCAGGCCGGTGAAGGGCGGTGCTACGATCGCCGCCCACCGTCACGGGACCCCAGGCATGGCTTCAGAGATCGGCTCCCCCCTCGACGACCGCGTGGTCCGGCGCGTGCAGGACAGCTTCGCCCGACAGGGGCTGATGGCCCATCTGGGCGCGACGCTGCACGAGGTGCGCGCCGGTCTGGTCGTCGTCCGTCTGCCCTTCCGGCCCGAGCTGACGCAGCAGCACGGCTATTTTCACGCCGGCGCCACCGGCGCCATCGCGGACACCGCCGGCGGCTTCGCGGCCTTCACCCTGTTCCCGGAGGACAGCGCGGTGCTGTCCGTCGAGTACAAGATCAACCTGCTGAATCCGGGCCGGGGCGAGTTCCTGGAAGCGGTGGGCCGGGTGGTCAAGAGCGGGCGGACCCTGACCGTCTGCCAGTTGGAGGTCAATGCCCACCAGGGAGACAGCGTCAGCCCCGTCGCCGTGGGACAGCAGACGCTGATCTGCCTGCGCGGCCGGCCCGACTGATCCGTCGGTGCTGACGGCATCCGTGAAAGCAGAACACCCGGGAGAGATACCCCCATGACCGTCTATGCCATCGCCCAGGTCAGTATCCATGACCGCGCCCGCTACGACCGCTATGTCCAGGCATTCATGCCCGTGCTGATGCAGTATGGCGGCCGGCTGCTGGCCGCGGACGAGGCGCCGGAGACGGTGGAGGGCGACTGGCCGCACCAGAAGGCGGTCCTGCTCTCCTTCGCGGACACGGCGGCCTTCCATGCCTGGGCCGGGTCGCCGGAGTACCGCCGCATCTCCGAGGACAGGCTGGCCGGCAGTCGCGCCACGGTACTGCTGGTTCGCGGCATCGATGCTGGCTGACGCGGGGCTCCCCGCCGCGGCCGCTATGCCGCCTCCGGGGCCGCTGTCTCCGGGGCCGCCGTCTCCGGGGTGATCAGGTAAGCGCGCAGGAAGATGTCCAGGGCCGTCTCGACATCGGCGTCGATCTCCTCCGCCCGCGGCGGCGTGCCGACATTCCAGAGGCAGCGCATGTGGCTGCGGGCCTGGCACAGCGAGGTGAGGTGCTGCGCCGCCAGCAGCGGGTCCGCCTTCCGCAGCAGGCCGCGCTCCATGGCACGGTGGAGATATTCTGACAGCCGCTGGCCGGTCTCCTTCGGGCCGTGCTCGAAGAAGATGCGGCCCACCTCCGGGAAGCGTTCCGCCTCGGCGATGACCAGCCGGTTCAGACGCAGGACGTCCGGCGACAGCAGCTTGCGCAGGAAGGCCCGGCAGAAGCGCCGTAGCGAGTCGATCAGCGGGCCGTCCTGGTCCAGCGCCTCCAGCACGCCGATGCGGAAACGGCCGGTCTCGCCCTCCAGCACGGCGGCGAACAGATCCTCCTTGGACGGGAAACACGACCAGAGGGTCGTCTTCGATCCGCCCAGGCTGGCCGCGATCGAGGACATGGAGGTGCCGGCATAGCCATGCTCGAAGAAGGAGGTCCGGGCGATTTCAAGGATCGCCTCGCGGCGGTGGCGTCGCCGGGCTTCATGGGAGCTCTGCGTCATGAGCGTACTATACAGTATCGTTCCCGATTGACAAGGAAGGGTGGGCGGCGCAATGGTGCAACGTACCAAGCAGTACGGTTCCCCATGCGCCCCTTCCCCCTCCGCGCCGCGCCCCTGTGGCTGCCGGCCCTGTGCTCACTCGCGCTCGCCGGATGCGCGGCCGTGCCCGATCTCGGCACGCCGCCCGCCCCGCGCGACGCCGCCACGCTGGACAGCGCGCGCAGCCTCGCGGCTCCCGCCGCGGACTGGCCCGACCGCGTCTGGTGGGCGCAGTACGGCGATCCGCAGCTCGCCCGGCTGATGGAGGAGGCGGTCGCCGCCGCCCCCGATCTGGCCGCTGCCGCGGCCCGGCTGCGCTCGGCCGAGGCGCTGGCGGAACAGGCCGGGGCCGCCCTGCTGCCCTCCGCCACGGCGGACGCCAGCGTCACCGAGGCGAAGCAGAGCTACAATACCGGTGCCCCGCCGCAGGCCATCCCGCGCGGCTGGAACGAGAGCGGCAAGGCCGGGCTGACCGTCGGCATCGACCTGGATTTCTGGGGCCGCAACCGGGCCGCGCTGGCGGCCGCCACCTCGGAAGCGGAGGCCGCGCGCGTCGAGCTGGAGGCCGCCCGCCTCGCCCTGACGACGGAGATCGCCGCCGCCTACGCCGATCTGGCGCAGCTCCATGCCGACCGCGACGTGGCCGCGTCCGCAGTGCGCATCCGCAGTGACAGCCTGCGGCTGGTCGAGGACCGGCTGAGCAACGGGCTGGAGAACCGGGCCGCCGCGCGGCAGGCCGCGGCCGCGGTGCCCGCCGCGCGGGCCGAGCTGGCCGCCATCGACGAATCCATCGCCCTGACCCGCAACCGGATTGCCGCCCTGCTGGGGGCCGGGCCCGACCGCGGCCTCGCCATCGAGCGGCCGGAGATCGCGCGGCTGCACGCCGTCGGGCTGCCGGGCCGCCTGCCGCTGGATCTGGTCGGGCGCCGGCCGGACATCGTCGCGGCGCGGCTGCGGGCCGAGGCCGCGGCGTCGCGTATCAAGGTCGCGCGCGCCGACTTCTATCCGGACGTCAACCTGACCGCCCTGATCGGCGTGCAGTCGCTGGGGCTCTCCGACCTGACGGAGAGCGGCTCCTCCTACGGCAGCATCGGTCCGGCGCTGAGCCTGCCGGTGTTCGAAGGCGGCCGCCTCAGCGGCGGCTACCGGCAGGCGCGGGCCGGCTATGACGCCGCCGTGGCGGAGTACGACGCCACCCTGACCCGGGCCCTGCGCGAGGTGGCGGACGCCGCCACCAGCCAGACCGCCCTGACGACGCGGCTGCGTGAGGCCCGCGCCGCCCTTGAGGAGTCCGAGGCCGCCTACGCCATCGCCCGGCAGCGGTACGAGGGCGGGCTTTCCACCTATCTCGACGTGCTTTCCACCGAAGAGGGGCTGATCAGCCGGCGTCGTCTCGTCGCCGACCTGGAGGCCCGTGCCTTCACGCTCGACGTGGCGCTGGTGCGCGCACTCGGCGGCGGCTTCTCCCCGAGCTGAGCGACCTTCCGCAGGACGACCCGATCATGACGAACGCCCAACCTCTCCGCCCCGTGCCGGTCGAGCCGCCGCGGCCCGCACCCGACCGCCATCTCCTGCGCAAGCGCCTTCTCGCCGGCATCGCCGCCATCGTGCTGGCCGCGGCCGCCGGCTATGGCGGCTGGTACATGCTGGTCGGCGCCACCCATGTCGGCACCGACAACGCCTATGTCGGTGCGGACTCGGCCCAGATCACGCCGCTGATCAGCGCCCCGGTGAAGGCCGTCCCTGTCAGCGACACCCAGCGCGTGGCCCGGGGCGACGTGCTGGTGGAGCTGGACGACGCCGACACCCGGATCGCCCTGGCCCGGGCCGAAGCCGAGTTGCAGCAGGCCCGCCGGCAGTTCGAGCGCACGGTCGCCACCAGCGCCGCCCTGGCCGGGCAGGTGGCCGCCCGCGAGGCGGAGATCGACCGCGCCCGTGCCCAGCTCGTCGTGGCGCAGGCGAACTTCGACAAGGCGAAGATCGACCTGGAGCGGCGGCGCAACCTTGCGAAGGGCGGCGCGGTGTCGGCGGAGGAGCTGACGACGGCGACGAACGCCTTCACCGCGGCGCAGGCGAACCTGACCCTGGCACGGGCCGGCGTGACCCAGGCGGAAGCGGCTCTGGCCGCCGCGAAGGGTGACCTGTCCGCCAACGAGGCCCTGGTCGCCGGTTCCACCGTGGACACCGATCCGGCGGTGGTGGCGGCCCGGGCGCGGCTGGACCAGGCCCGCCTGGACCAGGAGCGCACCGTGATCCGCGCGCCGGTGGACGGCATCGTCACCCGCCGGCAGGTGCAGGTCGGCCAGCGCGTGGCGGCCGGCGCGCCGGTCATGACCATCGTGCCCGTGGATCAGCTCTATGTGGACGCCAACTTCAAGGAAGGCCAGCTCACCCGTGTCCGGGTCGGCCAGAAGGTGACGCTCGTCTCCGACCTCTACGGTCCGGATGTCGTCTATCACGGCCGTGTCGCCGGGCTTGCCGGCGGCACCGGCGCCGCCTTCGCCCTGATCCCGGCGCAGAACGCGACGGGCAACTGGATCAAGGTGGTGCAGCGCCTGCCGGTGCGCGTCACCCTGGACCCCGACGAGCTGAAGGCGCATCCGCTGCGCGTCGGCCTGTCCATGGATGCCGAGATCGACCTCTCGGACGCGGACTGAGGCTCCCGCCATGGCCAGCGACAGCGCCGTCCCGATGAGCGGTCCCCGGCTCCTGTTCGCCGGGATGATCCTCGCCGTCAGCAATTTCATGGTGGTGCTGGACACCACCATCGCCAATGTCTCCGTACCCCACATCGCCGGCAGCCTGGGCATCTCCTCCAGCCAGGGCACCTGGGTCATCACCTCCTACGCCGTGGCCGAGGCGATCACGGTGCCGCTGACCGGGTGGCTGGCGCAGCGGTTCGGCGCGGTGCGCAGCTTCGTGATGGCGATGATCGGCTTCGCCGCCTTCTCGATGCTCTGCGGTCTGGCCGAGAGCCTCGGCATGCTGGTGGCGTTCCGTGTCGGCCAGGGGCTCTGCGGCGGGCCGCTGATGCCGCTGTCGCAGACCCTGCTGCTGCGCATCTTCCCGCGGGAGAAACATGCCGCCGCCATGGGCCTGTGGGCGATGACCACGGTCGTGGCGCCCATCGCCGGGCCGATCCTGGGCGGTGTCATCAGCGACAACTGGTCGTGGCCCTGGGTCTTCTTCATCAATCTGCCGATCGCCGCGGTCTGTGTCGTCGCCGGGATCGGGCTGCTGCGGCCGGCCGAGACGCCGACGGAGAACCGCGGCATCGACAAGGTCGGGCTGGCGCTTCTGGTGGTGTCCGTAGGCGCCTTGCAGATCATGCTGGACATCGGCCGCGAGCACGACTGGTTCGCCTCCACCGAGGTGGTGGCGCTCGCCATCGTGGCCGCCATCGGCTTCGCCGTCTTCATCGCCTGGGAGCTGACGGAGGAGAATCCAGCCGTCGATCTCCGGATCATGCGCCACCGCGGTTTCGCGGTGGCGGTGACGGCGCTGTCGTTCGCCTTCGGCGCCTTCTTCGCCACCGTTGTCATCATTCCGCAGTGGCTTCAGGGCTATCTCGGCTACACGGCGACGGATGCCGGCCATGTCACCGCCTTCACCGGCGTGCTGGCCGTGCTGATGTCGCCCATCGTGGCGCAGCTCACGACACGGGTCGATCCGCGCGCCCTGATCTGCTTTGGCATCCTCTGGCTGGGCGCCACCTCGCTGCTGCGGGCCTTCTGGAACACCGGGGCGGATTTCTGGACCCTGGCCCTGCCGCAGCTCATGCAGGGGTTCGGCATGCCCTTCTTCTTCGTGCCGCTGACGACGCTCGCCCTGGGCGCGGTCCTGCCGCAGGAGATGGCGTCGGCCGCCGGCCTGATGAACTTCCTGCGCACCATGGCCGGCGCCGTCGGCACCTCCATCGCCACGACCGCGTGGGACGACCAGGCGCGGGTCGCCCGCTCCGATCTGGTGGGCGTGCTGAACCAGCCCGACCAAGCGATCCAGACCCTGCAAGGCGCCGGCTTCACGCTGGAGCAGGCGCGCGGCCAGATCGAGCGGCTGGTGCAGCAGGAGAGCGTGACGCTCTCCACCACCGATATCTTCCTGTCGGCTGCCCTGCTGTTCGCCTTCTCCGCCATGGTGATCTGGCTGGCGCCGCGCCCGCGCAGGGTGGAGGCCGGGCCGGCACACTGAGCGGGGGGCGGGCAGGGGGTGGTCGTCAGCCGAGGTCGCGGAGAACGGTCCGTGCCACCCGGGCCGCCTGCACCCGGATGTCGGGAATCGCCGTCGTCTCCCAGAAGGCGCCGCGGGTCGGCGGACCCACGGCATAGAAGCGCCCGGCCACCCCGTCCGCCCCGACCAGCCGTCCGTCCGCATCGATGTCCAGGCCCAGGGTCAGCGGATCGGCCCGCGCCAGCCCCTGGCCCAGCAGATCGCGGATGATCGGCGGGCCGCCGCGCGACAGGTCGCCGCCCGGCCCGGTGCAGTTGATCACCCGCGCCACCCGCGCGCAGTGCAGACCGTCGCCGCCGCGCGGCTGCCAGTAGGCGGCGACCGTGCGGCCGGAGCCGTCCGTCTCCAGCACGAAGGAGCGCAGCCGTCCGGCCACCACCCGCAGCTTGCCCCGGTCGCGGAGGGACAGGATGCGGTCGGCCACCTGCGGGGCCAGCCGGTGCCGGTGGATGTCCCACCAGGGCCGCAGGTGGCGCAGGAAGCGCCGTTTCGTCTCCAGGTCCATCGCCTGCCAGAGTCCGGTGGTGACCGGACGCAGCGCGTCGATCACGCTGCGCCAGTCGTCGCCGCGGCCGAAGGCGTCCTTGGGGCCGCGGGCCAGCCGCCGCACCAGATGCAGCGCCTCGGACAGCCGTTCCGGCAGCGCTGGCAACGGGCCGGGCGGGATCGGCGGCGGCGGGGCGTGCCGGTGCGGCAGCAGGCCCCGGCGGGACAGGGCGATGCGGGTGCCGTGATGACCCTGCTTCTCCAGGGACAGCACGACGTCCACCATGGTCAGGCCGGTGCCCAGCAGCAGCACCGGATCGTCCGGGCGGAACCGGTCCAGCGCCCCGGCCCGCCAGGGGTCCGCCACATAGAGGTCGGAGGCGTAGAGGCCGCTGTCGGACACTGCCGGAGGTTCCGGCTGCGGATTGCCGGTGGCGATCACCAGGGCGTCGATGCGGAAGTCCCGCCCCATGGCAAGGCGCAGGCGCGGCCGGCTGCCCGGTTCCACCCCCACCGCCTCGTCGTTCACCAGCATCAGCCGGCCGACGGCGCTGGCGGTGGTCGCCGCCTCGCGCAGCAGGGATTGCAGATAGGCGCCGTAGACGCCGCGCGGCACGAAATCTCCGGGGCCCACCGGTCCCGGTCCCTTCTCCGCCATCCAGGCCAGGAAATGGCCGGGCCGGTCAGGGAAGGCGCTCATGTTGCCGGCGCGGACATTCAGCAGATGCTCGGGGTTGCCGGTGGAATAGGCGGTCCCCGGGCCGAAGCCCTCTCGCCGCTCGATCAGGAACAGGCGGGGGCCGTCGGGGTCCGACAGCAGGTGCAGGGCCGTCAGGGCGCCGCTCGCCCCGGCGCCCACGATGGCGACCGTCGGCCGGACCATGCTCAGCGGGCCGGACAGGGGGGACGGGAACGCTCCATTCCATTCGCCATGGCCGGCCTCATGTGATGGCAAGGGTTTCCAGGGCAGACCTGCGGGGGCGGACCTGCGGGCGGGCGGGTCAGATGCCGGCGCCGTCGGTCAGCCCGTAGATATCGAAGGACGCCAGCCCGCGGGCGATCTCCGCGATCGCCTGATTGGCGGCGGCCAGGGCGCCGCCCATGGTGATGAATCCGTGGACCATGTCGCGGTGGCAGGAATGCAGGACCGGCACGCCGGTTTCCGCCAGCCGTCCGGCGAAGGCCCGCCCCTCGTCCAGCAGCGGGTCGAACCCGGCCGTGACCAGCACGGTCGGCGGCAGGCCGGACAGATCCTGCGCCCGCAGCGGCGACACCCGCCAGTCGAGCGCGCTCGTCCCCTGGCCCAGATAGTTGCCGACGTACCAGAGATACTGCGCCCGGGTCAGCAGGTAGCCGGTCTCGCGCAGCCGGTGCGAGGGGTGGTAGGCGACCAGGTCCAGGCAGGGATAGATCAGGACCTGGCATTTCAGGTGCGGGCTGCCGGCATCCCGCGCCTTCAGGGCCAGCACGGCCGCCAGATTGCCGCCGGCGCTGTCGCCGGCGACGCCGATCGCCAGCGGGTCGATCGCCAGCAGCCGGGCATTCTCCACCAGCCAGGACAGGGCTGCCCAGGCATCCTCCAGCGGTGCCGGGAAGGGGTGTTCGGGCGCCAGCCGGTAATCCACGGCGACGATGGTGTGGCCCGTCGCCCGGGCGAGCTGGCGGCACAGCGTGTCGTGGCTTTCCAGGTCGCCGAAGGTCCAGCCGCCGCCGTGCAGATAGAGCAGGGCCGGCTGCGGCTTCCAGGTGAAGGAGGGACGGTAGAGGCGGAGCCGGAGCGGCCCGCCCGGCCCCCGGATCTCCTCGTCGCGGACCGAGGCGAGGTCCGGCGGCTCCGGCCCCAGGGAGCGGCGCAGGGCCGAGAAATGGCGCCGGACGGCGGTCAGATCGCTGGCCGGCGGGGGACTGTCGGCGACCAGCCGCACCACCCGCGCCACCGGCTCCGGCAGGTCCGGGGCCACGAAGGTGGCGGGACGATGGGACGACGACGGGTGCAGCGACGTGGCCATGCTCGGTCCCTTCCTGCGGACTGGCGCCCCCTGTCCCCGTCCGCCGGGCGGTGATAGCGGGCGATGACAGCACCGATGCTGGTCACGAATTCCTATCGTGTCAATGGGATTTAAGGTTCATGTATATACAGTACATTTTTGTATTTTGATCCTCCCCGCCACCCGCACTGCCGCGGCTTCCGCTCAGCCCCGGGTGACGCGGGCGGCGAACAGGTAGCCGGCGTTGCGGACGGTGCGGATCACGGGCGGCGCGTCGGGGTCGCGCTGGATCTTGCGGCGCAGCCGGGCGATCTGGACATCGACGCTGCGGTCGAAGGCCGGTGTGTTGTGGCCGTGCGTGGCGTCCAGCAGCTGGTCCCGGCTCAGCACCCGCCCGGCCCGTTCCACCAGGGCCAGCAGCAGGGTGAACTCGCCCGTCGTCAGATCCTCGTGCCCGCCGTCCGGGCGGATCAGGATGTGGGCGCGGCTGTCCAGCGTCCAGCCGTCGAAGTGGTAGACGGGCCCGCCGCCGTCGGGAGCGGCGGCCGTTGCCGGTGCGCTCCCCGGGGGCGGGGCCGCGGCCGTCGGCGCCGCGGGCCGGTCGGGTCCGGCCGGTTCCAGCCGGCGCAGCACGCTCTTCACCCGGGCCAGCAGCTCGCGCGGTTCGAAGGGTTTCGGGACATAGTCGTCCGCCCCCACTTCCAGGCCGATGATCCGCTCCATCGGGTCGGAGCGGCCGCTCAGGATGATGACCCCGCAGCGCAGGTGCTGACGCAGTTCCCGCACCACGGCCAGCCCGTCCATGTCGGGCAGGCCCAGATCGACGATCGCCAGATCGGGCCGGGTGTCCGCGGCCGCCTCCATCGCCCGGGCGCCGGACGGGGCCTCCTCGACCGCGAAGCCGGCGCCGGAAAGCACCCGGATCACCAGGGCCCGGATATCGTCATCGTCTTCGACCAGCAGAATGCGTGCGATCGGCATTCCCGCACCCCAATCCATCGGGGCAGAGAGTAGCCGCACCGCCGGGGCGCATCCAGAGGTACTTCAGCGCGGCACGGCCGCCACCTGGGGCAGGCATTTTTCGAACGCCTCCAGGACAGCGGGGTCGAAGTGTGCCGGCACGGTGCGCGCGTCGCCCACGGTGATGGCGCGCACCGCCTCCTGGTGGGACAGGGCCGCCTTGTAGGGCCGCGGCGAGCGCAGCGCGTCGTAGGTGTCGGCCAGGGCCACGATCCGCGCCGGCAGCGGGATCGCGTGGCCGGCGAGCGGCGCATAGCCGCTGCCGTCGAAGCGGTCGTGGTGGTGCAGGGCGATCTGTGCCGCCAGCGTGGCCAGCGGGTGCGCCTCCGAGGCCAGGATGGCGTGCCCGATCACGGTGTGCCGACGGATCAGCGCGACCTCGCCGGGATCGAGCGGGCCGGGCTTGCCCAGGATGGCGTCGGGCACGCCGATCTTGCCGATGTCGTGCAGGGGAGCCGCGCGCCGGATGTCCTCCGCCAGCGCCGGCGGCAGGCCCATGGCCGCCGCGACCAGACCGGCATAGACGGCGACACGGCGGCAGTGGGCGCCGGTCTCGTGGTCCTTCCAGTCCAGCGCCCGCAGCATCCAGCCGATCCCGGCCGAGACCCAGGGGGCGGGCGGCTCCTCCGCCGGCTCCGCCGGGGGCGTGCGGCGCAGGTCGGCGTCGATCCGCTGTGCCAGCTCGGCCAGGGAGAAGGGCTTCGGAATGGTTCCGGTGATCGCCAGCTCCGCCACGAGGCCGCGGTCCACCAGTCCGGGAGCGCCGGACATCAGATAATAGCTGGCGGCGGTGCCCAGCCCCTGGCTGCGCGCCATGCTGACGAAGCCCGGCCCGTCCAGTCCCGGCATCAGCACGTCGGCCAGCACGCCGCGGACGTCCGGGCGGCGGGCCAGCAGCGACAGTCCGGCGAACCCGTCCGCGGCCGTCAGCACGGAGAAGCCGGCCCGCGACAGCCCGCGGGACAGCAGGGTGCGGACCTCCGCATCGTCGTCCACCACCACCAGGGTCACAGGCTCCTGCGGAGCGGTCGCGGTCGTGCTCATGGCTGGCCTCCTGGGGCCCGCGGCTCCAGGGCCGCGGCAAGGGTGTGGAGAAACTCGCTCCGGCCGAAGGGCCTGGGCAGCACGCCGGCCGCCCCCAGCAGGGTGGCGATGCGGCCGTAGTCGAGGGCGCTGTCGTCGCCGCCCTGGCCCAGGATGATGACGGGCATGCCGGTCAGGTGCGGATTGACCCGGCGCAGCAACCCCAGCCCGCAGTCGCCCTTCAGGAACAGGTCGGCCACGACCAGATCCACCGGCGTCTCCGCCAGAAGCTGGATGGCATCGCGGCCGTCATCGACGGCCACCACCCGCCAGCCGCTGCCTTCCAGCCACCGGCTCACCAGATCGCGGATCTGGCTGTCGTCCTCGGCAATCAGCGCGGTGCCCATCGTCGTCCCCGGTGCTTCGAATGGGTCCAGAGTGCCCGGCGCGCATGTCGCCCCGATGGACGGCGGGTGTCGCAATGTGTCGGTGTGTGTCCCGAGTGCGCGGCGCGCGTGTGGGTTGTTGTCCGGCGCGCGCGCGTGTTACGCTCCGGTCCGGTTACGCACAGAGCCCGGATGCCATGTCGGCCATCCCGTCCAGCCCGACCGGCCTCGAAGAGGTCCGCCTGTCATCGGCGGCCCTGGCCCGGCGCCTGACCCTGCTCTACGTGCCGGCGCTGGTTCTGCTGGCGCTGCTGGCCTCCACCAAGTTCATCACCACCAGCCTTGTGGTCGAGGCGCAGGAGATCTTCGCGGAGGTGATCAACAGCGCCGGCCGCCAGCGCATGAAGAGCCAGCGCCTGCTGGTCCTGGTCCACGACTATCTGGATGCGCCGGACGAGGCGACCCGCAGCGACCGGCGGGCCGCCGTCGAGGACCTGATCGACCGCATGCTGGCCGCCCATGACCGGCTGCTGGGGCTGTCGCTGCCGCTGGCTCCGTTGGTCGAGCCGAGCACGGATCTGGAGAGGCTGTACCGGCAGCCGCCGCACGCCCTGGACCTCCGTCTGCACGGTTACATCGACAGGGCCAGGGCGCTGCTGGATCTTCCGGCCGGGTCCGTGGGACCCGACGATCCGGCCTGGGAGGATTTGCGACAGACCGGCACGGGGCCGCTGCTGGAGGCGCTGGAGGCAGCCGTTCAGCTCTACGAGGACGAGGCGGAGCGCAATCTGGCCGTGGTGCGGCAGGTCGAACTGGCGGTCTGGCTCGTGACCCTTGTCCTGCTGCTGGTCCTGGCCGTGGCCGTCTTCCGTCCGATGGTCGGCCTCGTGCGCCGCAACACCGCCGCGTCGGAGCAGGTGGAGACACGGCTCCTGTCGGAATCCGCCCGCCAGTCGCAGGACATTGCCGACGAGAAGTCGCGCAACGCCGCCATCCTGGATACCGTGCCGGACGCGATCCTGACCCTGGACCAGGAGGGGCGGATCACCTCGGCGAACCGCGCCACGGAAACCATGTTCGGCTGGGATGCGGCTGCGCTGGACGGTCAGCCCTTCTCCGTCCTGATCGCCGGCGGGCCGGCGGAGGATGCCGGGGAGGCGGGCCCCCCGCCCGACGATCTGCTGCGGGCGGGCGGCGGTGTCCGCCGGCTGCCGCGCGAGCTGGAGGGGCGCCGCCGCAACGGCACCCCGTTCCCGGTCGATCTGACCGTCACCGCGGCGCGGCTGGGCGGCCGTCCCGTCCACATCGCCATGCTGCGCGATCTGACCCTGCGCCGGGCCGGGGAGGAGCGCGAGGCGGCCCTGCGCGGGCAGTTGCAGCAGGCCGACAAGCTGCGCACGGTCGGTACGCTGGCCGGCGGCATCGCACACGACTTCAACAACGTGCTCACGCCCATCCTGGGCTATGCCGACCTGCTGCTGTCCAGCCTGCCGGAGGGCTCGCAGGACCGCGAGGATGTCGAGGTGATCCACCGGGCGGCCCGGCGGGCGCGCGACATCGTCGCCCAGATGCTGGCCTTCAGCCGCCCCGGGAGCGAGGCGCTGGGCCCCGTGCCGGTGGCCGAGGCGGTGGCGGAAAGCGTGAAGCTCCTGCGCTCCAGCCTGCCTTCGACCGTCCGGCTGACGGTCGCGCCGGTGCCGCCGGATCTGCGGGTCCGGGGGGATGCCGGCCGTCTGCAACAGGTGCTGGTCAATCTGATCAAGAATGCCGCCGACGCCTTGCAGGAGCAGGGCGGGCACATTGCCGTGACGGTCGGCATCGTCCTCCGCCCCGAGGCCGGGACGGCGGACGGGGTGGCGGACGGGGTGGCGGGCGAGCGCCGCTGCGCCGCGATCAGCGTCGCGGATGACGGTCCCGGCATGCCCGAGTCCGTGCGCAGCCGGGTCTTCGAGCCGTTCTTCACCACCAAGCCGGCGGGCCGCGGCACCGGCCTCGGCCTTTCGGTCGCCTATGGGATCGCTTCCGCCTGGGGCGGCGACATCGCGGTGCGCTCGGTCCCGGGGGAGGGCACGACCTTCACCGTCCACCTGCCCCTGGCCGGTGATGACGGGACCGCCACCGTGGCGGGGGAGGAGGGCACGACCCCTGCCTTCCGCGGTGCCGCCCTGGTGGTGGACGACGATCCCGATGTCCGCATCGTCGCCTGCCGCCTGCTGCGCCGGCTGGGGCTGGAGGTCGCGGCCGCGGCGGACATCGGCGAGGCGCTGGCGGATCTGGACCGCCGGGGCCTGCCGCCCGACCTGCTGCTGACCGACCACTCGATGCCCGGCGGGTCCGTGCGCCAGTTGATCGCTGCGGCCCGCGCTGCCGGCGTTCCCCGTGTCATCCAGATGAGCGGCTTCGACCTGGGGGTCGAAGCCGGGCAGATCGGGGCGGACGTCTTCGTGCGCAAGCCGCTGGCCCTGGCCAGTCTGGCGGACGCGCTCATCCGCGCCGGGGTGATGCCGCAGGAAACAATCCGACACAATCCGACATGAGCCGTCCATTCCGGCGACACCGGGATCGTGCATGATGGCTCCTGCGCTGCCGCATCAGGAAAGCCATCTCCATGCCAGCCGCCCTCGTGGTGGACGACGATCCCGATATCCGCCGGCTGCTCCGCCGGCTTCTGCATCAGCGCGGCTGGTCCGTCCGGGAAGCCGCCAGCGGCGGTGAAGGGGTGGCCGCCGTCCGGGACAGCCCGCCCGACCTCCTGTTCACCGACATCTTCATGGCCGGGGGCACCGGCATCGACCTGCTGCACGCCCTCGACCCGCGCCGGGCGGGTCTGGCCGTCATCGTGATGAGTGGGGACAGTCATCATGACGGGATCGACCAGTTCCAGCTCGCCCTCAGCCTGGGTGCCCGCGCCACCCTGCCCAAGCCGTTCGACGCCGCCATGATCGACGCCATCCTCCAGGCGCATCTCCCTCGATAGGAAACCCGGCATCCTTCTGGTGATGGGAAAGAGGTGGCATAAGAAAGCCCTGTCCGGTTCATGTCTTCCGTGTCCGGCGGGCGATGGCCTTGGGAAATTTCCAGAGTCCAGAAAGACAAGACCGGTTAACGGGGCAGTAACTCCTGGTGTCCTAACCTTGCGCGTTCCGGGGCGATGAAATCCGACGCAGATCGGGGCTCGTCAGAAATGCTGGGGTGGGCCGATGAAGAATCTCAAGATCTCCGTGAAGATCATGGGCGTGGTCGCGCTCATGCTTCTGATCTGCGTGGTGATTTCTGCATTCTCCGGTATGAAACTGCGCTCGATTGATGCGCGCTACGCCAGCCTTATTGCCAGCGAAGTAGAGGCCGCGACCTGGGGGCCCCGTCTGACGGTCACGACCATGCGGGTCGGGCGCAACATGTACAAGGCCATCGCCGTGACCGACAAGGGCGAGCGGGCGACGGTCGCGCAGTCGACGAAGGAGCTGAGCGACGCCTTCGCCCAGCGGGTGGCGACGCTGGTCAGCATCATGCCGTCGCTGGCGGGGGATGCGGCCGAGCTGCAACGTCTGTTCGACGGCATGATGGCCCATGTTCCGGCCATCCATGCGGCGCTGGACCGGGGCGATGTGGCCGCCGCCAACGGGTTGATGGCCGAGAAGTTCGATCCGGCCCTCGACAGGGTGCGGGATGCGACCATCGCCCTGACCGATGATCTGAAGCGACGGATGGCCGAGGCCTCCGCAGCGGCGACCGAGGGGTCCTGGGCGGCGATCCGGCTGCTGGCCGCGATCACGCTGGTCGGCGTCGTGGCGGCGGCCGTGGCGGCCCAGATCATCTCCCGGCGCGGCATTGCCGGCCCTCTCCTGGGCCTTGCCGCCGCCATGCGCGATCTGGCGGCCGGCAATCTCGACCGGACCGTGGACGGCAGCGACCGTGGCGACGAGGTCGGGATGATGGCCAAGGCGCTGGAGGTGTTCAAGCAGGGTGCGCTCGAACAGCGCCGGCTGGAGGCCGCGCAGCGGCAGGAACAGGCGGCCAGACAGGCCCGGGCCGCGGAGATCGAGCGTCTGGTCCGGCAGTTCGACCAGGCCGTGGGCGGCGTCCTCGACCGCGTCGGCGGGTCCGCGACGGACCTCAGCCGCACGGCCGACGGCATGGCCAGTCTGGCGGACCAGACCAACCAGCAGGCCGGCGCTTCCGCCGCGGCGGCCGAGCAGACCTCGGCCAACGTGCAGACCGTCGCCTCCGCGGCGGAGGAGATGACGGCCTCCATCCAGGAGATCAGCCGCCAGATGGCCCGCTCCAACAGCGTCGCCGCGCAGGCGGCCGAGGAGGCGGAGCAGACCATGGCCACGGTCCAGAATCTGGCCGAGGCGGCGGCCCGCATCGGTGACGTGGTCCGGCTGATCCAGGACATCGCCAGCCAGACCAACCTGCTGGCGTTGAATGCGACGATCGAGGCGGCGCGGGCCGGCGATGCCGGCAAGGGCTTCGCCATCGTGGCCAGCGAAGTGAAGGCCCTGGCCAACCAGACGGCGAGCGCGACCGAGGATATCTCGGCCCAGATCTCCAGCGTGCAGAGCGCGACCGACGGCACGGTCGCCGCCATCGGACGGATCGGGGCGACGATCACCAGCATGAACCAGATCGCCTCCTCCATCGCCTCGGCCATCGAGGAACAGAACGCCACCACGTCCGAGATCACCCGCAACGTGCAGCAGGCGGCCCAGGGCACCCAGGAGGTCACGGAGAACATCGTGCAGGTGAAGGAGGCCGCGGTGCAGACGGGGGCCGCCGCCGGCCGCTTCCTCAGCGCGTCCCACGACCTGTCCCGCGATGCCGAGGCCCTGCGCCGTCAGGTCGCCGACTTCCTGACGGCGATCCGGGCGGCATAGGGGCGGCACAGGGGAGGGCGGCGCGGTGGGGTATGGGCCCTCCGCGCCGGCTCAGGCCGTCGGCTGACGGCCGGTGTGCCGGCGGGCCAGGTCGTCGATGATGGACTGGCCGCGCTCCTGCATGAACTGGCGGAACTGGCTGTGGACCGGCAGCAGCGGCAGGCTGCGACGGTGGACCACGTACCAGGCGCGCATCAGCGGCAGCCCCTCGATGTCCAGCTCGCGCAGGAGGCCGATGCCCAGCTCAAGCTGGATGGTGTGGCGCGAGATCAGGGCGATGCCGATGCCGGCCATCACCGCCTGCTTGATCATCTCGTTGCTGCTGGTGGTCATGGCGATCCGCGGCGTCAGGCCCTGGCTGCGGAAGAAGCCGTCCATCAGCGCCCGGGTGCCCGACCCCTCCTCGCGCACGATGAAGCGCTCGCTCTCCAGATCGTGCAGCCGCAGCCGCCCGCCCCTGGTCAGCGGATGGTTGGGGGCGGCGATGATGGTCGAGGGGTGGTTGGCGAAGGCCACCGACTCGACCACCTCGGCCGAGGGCCGGCCCATGATGGCGATGTCCACGTCGCCCTTGATGACGGCCGCATGAATCTTGCGGCGGTTGCCGTCCTGCAAGGTGATGGTCACGCCCGGCCGCTCCGCCTGGAAGCGCGACAGCAGGTGCGGCACAATGTACTTGGCCGTGCTGACCAGCCCCAGCGTCACACTGCCGCCGGTGCTGCCGCGCAGCGCCTCCATCTGCTGGTCGGCGTCGTTCAGCTCCTTCAGGATCACCGTGGCATGGTCCAGCAGTGCCGCCCCGGCATCGGTCAGCACCACGCTGCGGCCGACCCGCTCGAACAGCGGGAATCCGCACAGCCCCTCTATCTGCTTGATCTGGAAGGAGATCGCGCCCGGCGTCAGGCGGAACTGCTCGGCCACCCGGGCGAAGGACAGCGTGCGCGCGGCCGCCGCGAAGATCTGGAGCTGCCGGATCGTGGCGTTGCGGATGGACATGGCCGACCCCGAGATCGTTTAGGGATCCCTCAACGATACCGCCAGTCCATTTGAATTGTCCTCGATAAAATCCCCAGCTAGGGTGCGGCCATCGAGGAAATGCCTCAGCAACCAATAGGGGTAGTCGCCATGGATACCCGTGTTTCCGGTGATCAGCTGGACGCAAAGGCCCGCTACAAGCCGGGCGTGTTGAAGTACCGGCAGATGGGGTACTGGGTCCCCGACTACGAACCTAAGGACACGGACGTCCTCGCCGTCTTCCGCATCACGCCGCAGGACGGCGTGGATGCCGAGGAGGCCGCGGCGGCTGTCGCTGGCGAGTCCTCCACCGCCACCTGGACGGTGGTCTGGACCGACCGCCTGACCAACTGCGACCATTACCGGGCCAAGGCCTACCGCGTCGATCCCGTCCCGGGCTCGCCGGGCCAGTATTTCGCGTACATCGCCTATGACCTCGACCTGTTCGAGGAAGGCTCGATCGCCAACCTGACCGCCTCGATCATCGGCAACGTCTTCGGCTTCAAGCCGCTGAAGGCCCTGCGCCTTGAAGACATGCGCATCCCCGTCGCCTATCTGAAGACCTTCCAGGGTCCGGCGACCGGCATCGTGGTGGAGCGCGAGCGCCTGAACGTCTATGGCCGCCCGCTGCTGGGCGCCACGATGAAGCCGAAGCTGGGCCTCTCGGGCCGCAACTACGGCCGCGTCGTCTATGAGGCGTTGAAGGGCGGTCTCGACTTCACGAAGGACGACGAGAACATCAACTCGCAGCCCTTCATGCACTGGCGCGACCGCTTCCTCTACTGCATGGAAGGCGTCAACCGCGCCATGGCGGAGACGGGGGAGGTGAAGGGCACCTACCTGAACGTCACCGCCGCCACCATGGAGGACATGTACGAGCGCGCCGAGTTCGCCAAGGAGCTGGGCAGCGTCATCATCATGATCGATCTGGTGATCGGCTACACCGCCATCCAGTCCATGGCGAAGTGGGCCCGCAAGAACGACATGATCCTGCACCTGCACCGGGCGGGCCACTCGACCTACACCCGGCAGAAGTCGCACGGCGTGTCGTTCCGTGTCATCGCCAAGTGGATGCGCATGGCCGGCGTCGATCACATCCATGCCGGCACCGTCGTCGGCAAGCTGGAGGGTGACCCCAATGTCATCCGCGGCGTCTACGACACCTGCCGCGAGACGCATGTGCCGCAGAATCTCCAGCACGGCATCTTCTTCGACCAGCCCTGGGCCAGCCTGAAGAAGCTGATGCCGGTGGCCTCGGGCGGCATCCATGCCGGCCAGATGCACCAGCTCCTGACCTATCTGGGCGAAGACGTGGTGTTGCAGTTCGGCGGCGGCACGATCGGCCATCCGGAGGGCATCCAGGCCGGCGCGACGGCGAACCGCGTGGCGCTGGAGGCGATGGTGAAGGCCCGCAACGAGGGCCGCGACATCTGGAACGAGGGGCCGCAGATCCTTCAGGACGCCGCCCGCTGGTGCGGCCCGCTGCGCGCCGCGCTGGAGACGTGGAAGGACGTCACCTTCGACTACGCCTCCACCGACAGCGTCGATTTCGTTCCCACCCCCACGCCCGCCTGATCGCGGCGGATTGCAGAAGAGGACCAGACCCATGCGGTTGACCCAAGGCCAATTCTCCTTCCTGCCGGACCTGACCGACGCGGAGATCTCCAAGCAGGTGCAGTACGCCCTTGAGCAGGGCTGGGCGGTGGCGGTCGAGTACACGGACGATCCGCACCCGCGCAACTACTACTGGCATATGTGGGGCACGCCCATGTTCGACCTCCGCGACGCCAAGGGTGTCGTGATGGAGATCGACGCCTGCCGCAAGGCCCACCCGGACATGTATGTCAAGGTGCTGGCCTTCGACAGCTCGGAAGGGTTCGAGTCCGTGCGCATGTCGTTCATCGTCAACCGCCCCGCCGAGGAGCCCGGCTTCGAGCTGGTGCGCGACGAGGGCGCGGGCCGGCAGGTCCACTACACGATCCGCAGCTACGCCACGTCCAGCCCCGCGGGGCGGCGTTATCAGGCGGGGACGGGAAATGGCCGATAGGCCCCCGCGGCGTCATCGCCTCGCCCCCTCCATCCTCTCGGCCGACTTCGCGCGGCTGGGGGAGGAGGTGCAGCGGGTCGTGGAGGCCGGGTGCGACGTCATCCATTTCGACGTGATGGACAACCATTACGTGCCCAACCTCACGATCGGCCCGCTGGTCTGCGAGGCGATCCGGCCCTGCACCAAGGCGCCCATCGACGTGCACCTGATGGTGCGCCCGGTGGACGCCCTGGTGCCCATGTTCGCCAAGGCCGGCGCCGACATCATCAGCTTCCATCCGGAAGCGTCGGATCATGTGGACCGCACCCTGGCGCTGATCCGCGACCAGGGCTGCCGCGCCGGGTTGGTTCTCAACCCGGCGACGCCGCTCCATCATCTCGACCATGTGATGGACCGGCTGGACCTGATCCTGGTGATGTCGGTCAATCCCGGCTTCGGCGGGCAGTCCTTCATTCCGTCGGCGCTCGACAAGATCGCCGCCATCCGCCGCCGCATCGACGCCCACACCGAACGCACGGGGGCGGAGATCTGGCTGGAGGTGGATGGCGGCATCAAGCCGTCCAACATCCGCGCGGTGGCGGATGCCGGGGCGGACACCTTCGTCGCCGGGTCCGCCATCTTCGGCGCCCGCGATGCCGATGGCGGCTACCATGAGGTGGTGCGCGCCCTGCGCGCCGCGCTGGAGGATGCGCCGGCCAGCACCGGCGGGAGGTCGGCATGAGCACGCCCATGGACGGTCCCGCGGCGGAGGCGGGTGGCGCGGAGGCGGCAGGCACGCCCCGGACGGTGGATCTGGACGCGCTGTACCATGAGTCCGGCATCGGCACGATGCTGGAGCAGATGGACCGCGAGCTGGTCGGCCTGAAGCCGGTGAAGACCCGCATCCGCGAGATCGCGGCCCTGCTGCTGGTGGAGCGGGCGCGCCGCTCCCTGGGCATGCAGGCGGACCCGCCGCCGCTGCACATGTGCTTTACCGGCAATCCCGGCACCGGCAAGACCACCGTGGCCCGGCGGATGGCCGGCATCCTGCACGGGCTCGGCTATATCCGGCGCGACCATGTCGTCAGCGTCACCCGCGACGATCTGGTCGGTCAGTACATCGGCCACACCGCGCCCAAGACCAAGGACGTGCTGAAGCGCGCCATGGGCGGCGTGCTGTTCATCGACGAGGCCTACTACCTGTACCGCCCGGAGAACGAACGCGACTACGGGCAGGAGGCCATCGAGATCCTGTTGCAGGTGATGGAGGACAACCGGGACGATCTGGTCGTCATCCTGGCCGGCTACAAGGACCGGATGGACACCTTCTTCAAGTCCAACCCCGGCATGGCCTCGCGCATCGCCCATCATGTCGACTTCCCGGACTATGAGCCGGAAGAGCTGATGCAGATCGCGCGGCTGATGATGGACGGGATGAACTACCGCTTCTCGCCGGATGCGGAGTCGGCGATGCGGGACTACATCACGCGCCGGATGGCACAACCGCGTTTCTCCAATGCGCGCTCCATCCGGAACGCGCTGGACCGTGCCCGTCTGCGTCAGGCAAACCGGCTGTTCGAGGCGCGCGGAGCGCCGCTGGACCTGGCGGCATTGCAGACGATCACGGGTGAGGACATCCGCAAGAGCCGGGTTTTCGCGCAATAGGCGCCGTCCTTCCGGCGGTGAAACCGACAAGCTGGCGAATGAACCGCCGGCAGGATTGAGAACGGGGGAATCAGATGCCGCATCGTCGAACGACGTTCAGTCGCTTCATAATCGAGGATCAGCGCCGCCGTCGCGGTGATGCCGAGCTGACCGCGCTGCTGAACGATGTGCAGACCGCCTGCAAGTTCATTGCGACGGCCGTCGCCCGGGGCTCCCTCAAGCAGCCTTACACCCCCATCGGGGTGGAAACCGTCGCGGCGCCCGGGGTCAATGTCCATGGCGAGATGCAGAAGCCGCTGGACCTCATCGCCAACGAGATCTTCCTGCGGAACTGCGAATTCGGCGGTCAGGTCTGCGGCATGGCCTCGGAGGAGATGGAGGAGCCCTACGTCATCCCCGCCCAGTTCCCGCGCGGCCGCTACCTCCTGGTCTTCGATCCGCTGGACGGTTCCTCCAACCTGGACGTCAACGTCACGGTCGGCACCATCTTCTCGATCCTGCGCGCGCCCGAGGGCGTGACCGAACCGACCGTGGAGGATTTCCTGCAACCGGGCACGCAGCAGGTGGCGGCCGGTTTCGCCCTCTACGGCCCGGTGGACATGATCGTCACCACCTTCGGCGACGGTGTCCACGGCTTCACGCTGGACCGCGAGGTCGGCGCCTACACCCTGACGCATCCGAACATGCGCATCCCCGAGAAGGCGTGCGAGTTCGCCATCAACGCCTCGAACGAGCGTTTCTGGGAACCGCCCGTCCGCCGCTACGTGGAGGAGTGCATCGAGGGCAAGACCGGCCCGCGCGGGCAGGACTTCAACATGCGCTGGGTCGCCAGTCTGGTGGCGGAGGTCTACCGCATCCTGATCCGCGGCGGCCTGTTCATGTATCCGCGCGACACCCGCCCGTCCTGCAAGCCCGGCCGTCTGCGCCTGCTCTATGAGGCCAACCCCATCGCCATGGTGGTGGAGCAGGCCGGCGGGGCGGCCAGCACCGGCCGCCAGCGCATCCTGGACATCAAGCCGGAGAGCCTGCACCAGCGCGTGCCCCTGATCCTCGGCTCCAAGGCCGAGGTGGAGCGGCTCGACCGCTACCATGCAGCCTACGACCGGGGGGAGGACCTGAAGTTCGAGGCGCCGCTGTTCGGCACCCGCTCGGTCTTCATCACCCCCGTTTCCGCCACCCAGGACTGAGCCCGGACGGGCAGGAGCTACCATGTCGGTCAAGCACCCCATCATCGCCATCACCGGCTCGTCCGGCGCCGGGACGACCACCGTCACCCGCACCTTCCAGCAGATCTTCCGCCGCGAGGGCGTCACCGCCGCCATCGTCGAGGGCGACAGCTTCCATCGCTACGACCGCAAGGAGATGCGGGCGAAGATGAAGGAGGCGCAGGAGAACAATCAGCCCGACTTCAGCCATTTCGGCCCCGAGGCGAACCTGTTCGAGGAGCTGGAGGAGCTGTTCCGCCACTATGGCGAGACGGGCCAGGGCCGTGTCCGCAAGTACCTGCACGACGACAAGGAGGCCGAGCCCTACGGCCAGGAGCCCGGCACCTTCACCGACTGGGAGACCCTGCCGGACGATACCGACATCCTGTTCTACGAGGGCCTGCACGGCTGCGTGAAGACCGAGCGGGTGGACGTGTCCCGCCATGTCGATCTCAGGATCGGCGTCGTGCCGATCGTGAACCTGGAGTGGATCCAGAAGATCCACCGCGACCGCAACATGCGCGGCTATTCGCAGGAGGCCGTGGTCGATACGATCCTGCGCCGCATGCCGGACTATGTGAAGTACATCTGCCCGCAGTTCAGCCTGACGGACGTGAACTTCCAGCGCGTGCCGACGGTGGATACCAGCAACCCCTTCGTCGCCCGCGACATCCCCAGCTCCGACGAGAGCATGCTGGTGATCCGCTTCGCCAACCCCAAGGGAATCGACTTCCCCTACCTGCTGGCGATGCTGAAGGACAGCTTCATGTCCCGGCCCAACACCATCGTCTGCCCGGGCGATAAGATGGCGCTGGCCATGCAGTTGATCTTCACCCCCATGATCTGGCAGCTCATGGATCGCAAGAAGAAGGCGTTCTAGAATTCCAAGCACAAGGGTGGCCCGACGTCGCCCGAACCCACCCGGAGGATTTGCCATGACCGCGACCGTAGAAGTCGGCGCACAGGAAGCCCTTGCCCCGACGCTGCCCGACACCCTCTCCGCGGCGGAGCGTCGGCGCCTCGCCAACGCGCTGCGGGTGCTGGCGATCGACGCGGTGGAGGCGGCCAAGTCCGGCCACCCCGGCATGCCCATGGGCATGGCCGACATCGCCGAGGCGCTGTGGCGCCGTCACCTGCGCCACAACCCGGCCGATCCGGCCTGGCCCGACCGCGACCGTTTCGTGCTGTCGAACGGTCACGGTTCGATGCTGCTCTACGGCCTGCTGCACCTCACCGGCTACGATCTGCCGATCGAGGAGCTGAAGCGGTTCCGCCAGCTCCACTCCAAGACGCCGGGCCATCCGGAACACGGCCTCACGCCGGGCGTGGAGACGACGACCGGCCCGCTCGGCCAGGGCATCGCCAATGCCGTCGGCATGGCGCTGGCCGAGCGCCTGCTGGCGGCGGAGTTCAACCGGCCCGGCCACACCATCGTCGATCACCGCACCTTCTGCTTCGTCGGCGACGGCTGCCTGATGGAGGGCCTCAGCCACGAGGTCTGCTCGCTCGCGGGCACGCTGGGGCTGGAGAAGCTGGTCGTCCTCTATGACGACAACGGCATCTCCATCGACGGCCATGTCGTCGGCTGGTTCGCCGACGACACGCCGAAGCGGTTCGAGGCCTATGGCTGGCGCGTCATCCGCGACGTGGACGGGCACGACGCGGCGGCGCTGGACC
Source organism: Rhodocista pekingensis (assembly GCF_042665545.1). Lineage (NCBI taxonomy): Bacteria > Pseudomonadati > Pseudomonadota > Alphaproteobacteria > Rhodospirillales > Azospirillaceae > Rhodocista > Rhodocista pekingensis. Next base: position 38,523 of record NZ_JBHTCM010000040.1, read on the forward strand.
GGGCGCTGGCCGAGGCGGTGACGCCCTGCGGCAAGCCCACCCTGATCTGCTGCAAGACCGTGATCGGCTGGGGCAGCCCGGCCAAGGCCGGCACCCACGATGTCCACGGCGCGCCCCTGGGGGCCGCCGAGTCCGCCGCCGCCAAGGCGGAGATGGGCTGGACCGCGGCCCCGTTCGAAATCCCCGACGACGTGCGCGCCGGCTGGGACGCCCGCGGTCGCGGCGGCGCCCTGGAAGGGGCGTGGCAGGAGCGGTTCCGCCGCTATGCCGAGGCGCATCCCGATCTGGCGGCGGAGTTCACCCGCCGCGTCTCCGGCGAGCTGCCGGCGGACTTCGCCAGGGCGGCCGACGCCTGGATCGCCGAGACGGCGGCCCGCACCGATACCGTCGCCACCCGCAAGGCCTCGCAGCAGGCGATCCAGGCCCTGGCCGGTCTGCTGCCGGAGATGCTGGGCGGCTCGGCCGACCTGACCGGCTCCAACCTCACGGACTGGAAGGGGTCCGCCTCGGTTCAGATGACCGGCGGCGGCAGCTACGTCCATTACGGCGTGCGCGAGTTCGGCATGACCGCGATGATGAACGGCGTGGCGCTGCATGGTGGCTACCTGCCGTTCGGCGGCACCTTCCTGGTCTTCTCCGACTATGCCCGCAACGGCCTGCGGCTTGCGGCCCTGATGGGGCTGCGCGTCGTTCATGTGCTGACGCACGACAGCATCGGGCTGGGCGAGGACGGGCCGACCCACCAGCCGATCGAGCATGCCGCCAGCCTGCGGCTGATGCCGAACATGGATGTCTGGCGGCCCTGCGACGCGCTGGAGACGGCGGTCGCCTGGCGCACCGCCGTGGAGCGCCGCACCGGCCCGAGCAGCCTGCTGCTGTCCCGCCAGGGGCTGCCGGCGCAGTCCGGCCCCGGCCGGGCCGACGGCGCCGCCCGCGGCGGCTATGTGCTGGCGGAGGCCGACGGCGGCAAGCCCGAGGTGGTGCTGATCGCCACCGGCTCGGAAGTGCAGGTGGTGATGGAGGCGCGGACCGCGCTGGCCGCGCGCGGCATCGCGGCGCGGGTCGTCTCCATGCCCTGCTGCGAGCTGTTCGACCGCCAGGACGCGGCGTGGAAGGCGTCCGTGCTGCCCGCCGGCGTGCCGCGCGTGGCGGTGGAGGCCGGCGCGCCCGACCTCTGGCGCAAATATGTCGGCCTGGATGGCGACGTGGTGGGCATCGCGCGCTTCGGCGAATCCGCCCCGGCCGGCGACCTCTACCGTTTCTTCGGCCTCACCGCCGATGCCGTGGCGCAGCGCACGGCACGGCTGCTGGGCCGCGTCTGACCCGGGAACGACGGCGCGACCGCCGCCGACGCAACGACAGAATCTGGAGGAATCCGATGGCCTTGATCTCCCTCCGTCAGCTCCTCGACCATGCCGCCGAGCATGGCTACGGGGTGCCGGCGTTCAACATCAACAACATGGAACAGATCCACGCGATCATGCAGGCGGCCGACGCCTGCGACAGCCCGGTGATCCTCCAGGCCTCCGCCGGTGCCCGCAAGTACGCCGGCGAGCCGTTCCTGCGCCGCATGGTCGAGGCGGCGGTGGAGATGTGGCCGCACATTCCGATCTGCATGCACCAGGACCATGGCGGCAGCCCGGCCGTCTGCCAGCAGTCGATCCGCTCCGGCTTCACCAGCGTGATGATGGACGGCTCGCTGAAGGAGGACATGAAGACCCCCTCCAGCTACGAGTACAATGTCGCGGTCACGGCCAAGGTGGTGGAGTTCGCCCACGCCGTCGGCGTCTCGGTCGAGGGTGAGCTGGGCTGCCTCGGCTCGCTGGAGAGCGGGCAGGCGGGTGAGGAGGACGGCTCCGGCGCCGAGGGCGTGCTCTCGCACGACCAGCTCCTGACCGATCCGGAGCAGGCGGCCCAGTTCGTCGCCGCCACCGGCGTGGACGCGCTGGCCATCGCCATCGGCACCAGCCACGGCGCCTACAAGTTCACCCGCAAGCCGTCGGGCGACATCCTCGCCATCGGCCGGGTGAAGGAGATCCACGAGCGCATCCCGAACACCCACCTCGTGATGCACGGCTCCTCCTCCGTGCCGCAGGACTGGCTGGAGATCATCCGGGAGAACGGCGGGGCCATCAAGGAGACCTACGGCGTGCCGGTGGAGGAGATCCAGCAGGGCATCCGCTACGGCGTGCGCAAGGTCAACATCGACACCGACGTGCGTCTGGTGATGACCGGCGCCATCCGCCGCCTGATGGCGAAGAAGCCGGACGAGTTCGACCCGCGCAAGTTCATGGCCGAGGCGACCAAGGCCGCCAAGGCGCTCTGCCAGGAGCGCTTCGAGCAGTTCGGCACGGCCGGCCAGGCCTCGCGCATCAAGCCGCTGCCGCTGGAGAAGATGGCCGCCTTCTACGCCTCCGGGCGCGCTGCGGCGTGAGCGGGAGCACGGCGATGACCTCCCGTCCGGACCGGACCGTCCAGGCCTTCCCGGCCCTGGTCTTCGATCTGGACGGGACCCTGCTGGACAGCGTCCCCGACATCGGGCAGGCGCTGAACCGCACGCTGACGGATCTGGGCCGGCCGACCGTGTCGGCGGCCCAGGTGCGGCGCTTCGTCGGCGACGGCGTGCGCCGGCTGGTGGAGCGCGGGCTGGAGGCGACCGGCGGCCTGCCCGACGCGGCGGCGCAGGACGCCGCCCTCGACCGCTTCATGGCCATCTACGGCGCCATCCCCGCCGATCCGGCCTGCATCTTCCCCGGGGTGCTGGACACCCTGCGGGCGCTGGCCGGGGCGGGGCACAGCCTTGCCGTCTGCACCAACAAGCCCGAGGCGATCACGCGCGAGCTGCTGCGCGATCTCGGCCTGCTGGAGCTGCTGGCCGCCGTCGTCGGCGGCGACACGCTGCCCCAGCGCAAGCCGGCGCCGGAGCCGCTGCTGGCGGCGATCGCGGGCATGGGAGCATCGCCGGCCGGGGCCCTGATGGTGGGCGACAGCGAGAACGATGTCGCCACGGCGCGCGCTGCCGGGGTGCCCGTCATCGCCGTGACCTACGGCTATTCCCGTGTGCCGGTCCCCGAACTGGGGGCCGACCATGTGATCGACCACTTCGACGCGTTGCCCGGCGCGCTCGCCACCCTGGCGTCGCGGCGGGCCTGACCCGGCACCCATCCCCGCAGAAAGGGAACCCATGCGCCCGAAGGCCATCCTCTTCGACGTGGACGGCACCCTGGCCGAGACGGAGGAACTGCACCGTCAGGCCTTCAACCGGACCTTCCGGGAGTTCGGCCTGGACTGGGACTGGGACCCCGCCCTCTACCGCGATCTCCTGGCGGTGGCCGGTGGCAAGGAGCGGCTGCTCCACTACATCGCGGCCTATGACCCGCCCGACGCGGCGCGGGCCGAGGCGTCGCTGGCGGAGCTGCACGCGGCGAAGACCCGGACCTATGCCGACCTGATCACGGCGGGGGAGGCTCGGCTGCGGCCCGGCGTGGCGCGGCTGATGCTGGAGGCGCACGCGGCCGGCATCCCGGTTGCCATCGCCACCACCACCAGCCCGGAGAATGTGGAGGCGCTGCTGGCGACGGCGGGGCGGGACGTCGCCCATACCGTCGCCGTCATCGCGGCCGGCGACATGGTGCCGAACAAGAAGCCGGCGCCGGACGTCTATCACTACGCCCTGGAGCGGCTCGGCTGCGCGGCGGCGGACTGCGTCGCCATCGAGGATTCGGCGGCGGGGGCGGAGGCCGCCCTGGCGGCCGGCCTGCCCACCGTCATCACCCGTTCCGCCTTCACCGAGCCCGGCCCGGCGGAGCGGGTGCTCTGCGTGCTGAGCGACCTGGGCGAGCCGGACGCCCCCTTCGTCCGTCTGGCCGGCGACCGGGAGGGGGAGGGTATGGTCACCCTCGACCTGCTGCGGCGCTGGCTGGCGGACTGATCCGCCCCGGCTTCCGGTCGGAGCGCCGGCCCCTATTCGTAGCGGATGCGCACCCGTGCCGCGGCCTCGGTCGCGGTGCGGCGTGCCTCGTCGGCGGTCGTCCCGGTGGCGAGCGCCACGCCCATGCGGCGGTAGGGGCGCGTCGTCGGCTTGCCGAACAGGCGCACATCGACCGTCTGGTCCGGCACTTTCCGGTCTGGGCGGCCCGCGGCCAGCGCCTCGGCCAGCCCCTCGAAGCCGAAGCGGTCGGAATCGCGGTCGGCCAGGATGACGGCCGAGGCGGTCGGCCCGCGCAGGTCGATGGCGGGGATCGGCAGGCCCAGGATGGCGCGGGCGTGCAGGTCGAATTCCGACAGGGTCTGCGACAGCAGCGTCACCATGCCGGTGTCGTGCGGCCGCGGGCTCAGTTCGGAGAAGATCACCTCGTCCTTCGTGACGAAGAACTCCACGCCGAAGATGCCGTAGCCGCCCAGATTGTCCACCACCTTGCGCGCCATCTCCTGCGCGGCGGCCAGCAGGGCGGGGGCCATGCCCACGGGCTGCCAGGATTCCTGGTAGTCGCCGCGCTCCTGCCGGTGGCCGATCGGCTCGCAGAACAGCACGCCCTGCCGCGTCCGCACGGTCAGCAGGGTGATCTCGTACTCGAAGCGGATGAACTCCTCGACGATCACCTTGCGGCGGTCGCCACGCATGTTGGCGACGGCATACTCCCAGGCGGCGGCCAGCTTTTCCGGCGTCTCCACCGTGCTCTGGCCCTTGCCGGAGGAGGACATCACCGGCTTGATGACGCAGGGCAGGCCGGTGTGGGCCGCGGCCGCCTCGACCTCCTCCAGGCTCTCGGCATAGCGGTAGCGGGAGGTACGCAGCCCCAGTTCCACCGCCGCGACCTCGCGGATGCGGTCGCGGTTCATGGTCATGTAGGTGGCGCGGGCGGAGGGCACGACGGTGAAGCCCCGGGCCTCCACCTCCTGCAACACCTCGGTGCGGATCGCCTCCACCTCCGGCACGATGAAGTCCGGCCGGTGGCGCTCGATGGCGGCGCGCAGCCGGTCAGCATCCAGCATGGGGAAGACCTCCGCCGCGTCGGCCACCTGCATGGCGGGCGCGCCGGCATAGCTGTCGCAGGCCACGACATGGCAGCCCAGCCGCTTGGCCGAGATGGTGAACTCCCGACCCAGCTCGCCGGAGCCGAGCAGCAGAATCCGGGCGGTGAAGGCCATGCGCAGTCCCCTTGTCTCAAGATCCGGCCCGACGGCGGCCGGTCGCGGATGTGTGCATCGGCCGCCGCCGGGGCGCAAGGGCCGCGCGTGCCGCCAGGGCCGCGTCAGTGCGCCGTCAGCCGGTCCAGACAGCGCCGTACCCCGGCCCGCCAGTCCGGCGCTGCGATCCCGTAGGTCGTTTCGATGCGGGTACAGTCCAGCACCGAGAAGGCCGGGCGGCGGGTCGGGGTGGGATAGTCCGCCGTCGTGATCGGCAGCAGCCGCGGCACCGGCAGGCCCCGACGTTCCGCTTCCGCAAAGATCGCGGCGGCGAAGCCGTGCCAGGTCGTCGCCGGGGCGCCGGCGAAGTGGAAGGTGCCCCACAGGGGGGAGGCGTCGTCCGGCCGGTCCGCAGTCCGCCCGTCCGCGGCCAGCCTGTCGGCGATGCCCAGGCAGGCGGCGGCGATGTCGTCCGCCGCGGTGGGGCAGCCCCGCTGGTCGTCCACCACCCGCACCTCCGGCCGCTCCCGCCCCAGGCGCAGCATGGTGCGCAGGAAGTTGGCGCCGTCGGGGGAGAAGACCCAGGCCGTCCGCAGGATCACATGCCGCGGTCCCGCCGCCCGCACCGCCGCCTCCCCGGCCGCCTTGCTGGCGCCATAGACGCCCAGCGGGGCCACCGGATCGTCTTCCCGGTAGGGCCGGGTGCCGCTGCCGTCGAAGACATAGTCGGTGGAGAGGTGCAGCAGCGGCCGTTCCGCCTCCGCACAGACACGGGCCAGCAGACCCGGCCCTGTCGCATTGGCGGCGACGGCTGCGTCGCGGTCCGTCTCCGCCTGGTCCACGCGGGTGTAGGCGGCGGCGTTCAGCACCAGATCCGCCGCCGCGACCGCCTGCCGGAGACTGTCCCTGTCCGCCGTCGCCAGGTCCAGCGCAGACCGTTCCGGTGCCGAAACGGACCAGTCGCGCTCAGGCGCCAGCCGGCGCAGGGCGGTGCCCACCTGCCCCGTGCCGCCGAGCAGGAGCAGGCGGCGCCGTGCCATCGGCTCAGACATCCGTTCCGCCCTCGTAATGGAACAGCGGGCCGAGATCGGCGAGACGGGGGAGCACGCGGTCCTTGTCGGAGACGACGGCTCGGTCGGGGCCGGCCGGCCACTCGATGCCCAGCGCCGGGTCGGCCCAGTGGATGCCGCCGTCATGCTCCCGGGAGTAGGGGGCAGAGACCTTGTAATGGACCTCCGTATCCGGTTCGAGCGTGCAGAAGCCGTGGGCGAAGCCGGCGGGGACATAGAGCTGGTTGCCCGCCTCCGCCGACAGGGTGACGGCGACATGCCGGCCGAAGGTCGGGGAGCCGTGGCGGATGTCCACCGCCACGTCCACGATGCTGCCGCGCAGCACCTGGACCAGCTTCGCCTGGGCGACGGGGGGGCGCTGGAAGTGCAGGCCGCGCACGGTGTAGACCGGGCGCGACAGGGACTTGTTGTCCTGCATGAAGCGCACCTCCACCCCGGCGGCGCGGTAACGCTCCTCCTGGTAGAGTTCCGCGAAATAGCCGCGGTCGTCGAAGAACCGCCGCGGCGTGATCAGCAGCACGCCGTCGATCGGAGTCGTCTCCACCTGCATCCCGGTCCCCCGGTCCTTAGCCCTTGTCCGCGCCGGCCTCCGGCGTCACCGCCCGCTGGTAGCACAGCGGCACCGGCGCGGCAAAGCCTCCCCGCCGCCCGGGATTGCCTTCCGGCCGCGCGGCCCTGTACTGATCGTCGCCGATACCGGCCGCCGCCGACCTGACGCGGCGGCGCAAGACCGACGGCCCGGAGACCGAGCGTGACCCCAGCGGGCAGACCCTTCCTCGCCACCCTGAAACGGTCCCTGGCCTCCATCCCGGGGCTCCAGGGCTGGGTCCACCGGCTGCGCCGGCTGCGGGCCGGCCGCCAGCGGTCCACCGCCGACCATGCCTTCGCCCGCAGCCGCGAGGAGTTCCGGCGCGAGGCGCGGGCGCGCATGGAGGATTTCCTGGCGGGGCAGGGGCGCTTCACCGTGCCCCCGGCCGCGGCGCCGGAGGTCAGCGTCGTGCTGATCCTGTTCAACAACGCGGAGCTGAGCTTCGAGTGTCTGCGCCACCTGGTCGCCGCCGATCTGCCGGCCTGGGAACTGATCGTCGTCGACAACGCCTCCGCCGACGACACCGGCCGGCTGCTGGAGTGCTGCGCCGGGGCGCGGATCATCCGCAACGGCGACAATCTCGGCTTCCTCCAGGCCGTCAACCAGGCGGCGGAGGTGGCGCGGGGCCGCTTCCTGCTGCTCCTGAACAGCGATGCCTTCCTCGCCCCCGACGCCGTGCGGCTGGCCCTGGAGACGGCTTCCGATCCGGCGGTCGGCGCCGTCGGTGGGCGCATCGTGCTGCCCGACGGCAGCTTGCAGGAGGCCGGCTCCATCGTCTGGAACGACGGCACCTGCAAGGGCTACGGCCGCGGCGGCCATCCGCTTGCCGGTCCCTACATGTTCCGGCGGACGGTGGACTACTGCTCCGGTGCCTTCCTGCTGTTCCGCCGGGAGGTGTTCGAGCGGCTGGGCCGGTTCGACACCGCCTTCAGCCCGGCCTACTATGAGGAGACGGATTTCTGCCTGCGCCTCTGGGCGGCCGGGCTGGCGGTGGTCTACGACCCGCGGGTGCGGGTCAACCATCTGGAATTCGGCAGTTCCGAGAAGCGCGACCATGCGCTGGAGCTGCAACGCCGCAACCGCGGCCTGTTCGCGGCGAAGCACCGCGACGCCCTGGCCCGGCGGCAGCCGCCGGGGGCGGACCTTGCCGGCCGCGTCTGGCCGCCGCCCGTCCGCCGGGTGCTGATCGTGGACGACCGGCCGCCGGCCCCGGAGCTGGGCGCCGGGTTCCCCCGCGCCCTCGCCATCCTCAGGCAGATCCAGGGCTCCGGCGCGGCCGTCACCCTGGTCACCACGGCGCCCGAGACCTATGGCTGGGAGGCGATCCGCCGCCATGTCCCCTGGGAGGTGGAGGTGGTGCAGGGCGACGACTGTCCCTCCCTTGACCGTTTCCTGGCCGAGCGCTTCCTGGCCGGGCGGGGCGGCTGTTTCGACCTGGTCCTGGTCAGCCGTCCGCACAACATGCGCGCCTTCCTGGCGGCCGGCGGCCGGCGCCGGATCGGTTCTGCGCGGCTCGTCTACGATGCCGAGGCGATCTTCACCGACCGGCTGGCGGGAGAGGCGGCGCTGGCCGGCCGGCCCCTGCCGGCGGCGCGGGAGGCGGCCCTGCGGGCGCGCGAGATGGCGCTGGCGCGGCAGGCCGACACGGTGATCGCCGTCAGCCCGCTGGACGCCGACGCGATGCGCCGGGCCGGCGTTGCCGATGTGCGCGTGATCGGCCATGCGCTTGATGCGGCGCCCACGCCCGCCGGACCGGAGGCGCGCTCGGGCCTGCTGTTCGTCGGCAACATGGATGCCGACCTGTCCCCCAATGTGGACGGGGTCCTCTGGTTCCTGGACGAGGTACTGCCGCTGCTGCCCGAGGCGGTGCGGGACCGGGCCGCCGTCACCCTGGTCGGCTCGGCGGGCAGTGCCCGGCTGGCCGCCCGCGTGGGCGGCCGGGCCGTGGTGGCGGGGCGGCAGCCGGCGCTGGAGCCGTTCTACGACCGGCACCGGGTCTTCATTGCCCCGACCCGCTTCGCCGCCGGCATCCCGCACAAGGTCCATGAGGCGGCGGCGCACGGCCTGCCGGTCGTCGGCACGCCGCTCCTGGCCCGGCAACTGGGCTGGGAGCCGGGCCAGGAGCTGCTGACGGGCGAAAACCCGGCCGAGATCGCCCTGGCCTGCACGCGGCTCCTGACCGATGACGGGCTGTGGCGCTCCGTGCGGACGGCGGCGCTGGCGGCGGTGACACGGGACTGCGGCCCCGACCGCTTCCGCGCTGCCGTCGCGGCCCTGCTGGACTGAGGGCGGCGGATGCCCCCCCCCGCGCGCCGTCGTGCGGACGGCGCGCGGGGGGCTGCGGCAGCCGTGAGGTGGCCGCTACTTCTTCACCCAGTCCTTCAGCCCGTACTTCTTCAGGATATCCGCCAGCCGGCCGCTCTGGCGCAGGGCGGCGATGCCGTCCTCCAGCCGCTTCGCATGCTCCGCCCCCTTGGGATCGGCCGGGGAGAAGGCGACATAGACCGGCGCGCCTTCGCTGGCGACGTTCAGTTCGAACAGGTTGGACAGCTTCATCTGCTCGATCGTGTACTCCAGCACGGCGTCGCTCTCGATGATGACGTCCACCTTCCCCTGGGCCAGCAGCATCACCAGATCGTGCGTGGCGGCGTCGCCGGACACGGCGACCACGGCCGGCGTGTCCTTGTTCGCCGCGATGTAGGCGTCCAGCGCGTCGTCGTAGGTGTAGTCGGCGATCATCCCCAGCCGCTTGCCCTTGAGCGAGTCCGGGCCGCTGTAGCGGAAGCCGCTGCCCTTGGCCGAGGCGAAGGCATAGGAGGAATAGCCCTCCGCCGTGCCGGTGAAGATCAGGTCGGGTGCGTCCTTCTTCGCCGCGCCCACGACGGCCGTCACCGTTCCGGCCCGCACCGCCTGGATGGCGTCCTCATAGGCCATGAGCTGGTAATCGACGGTGATGCCGGCCGGCTCGAACACGGCCTTCGCCAGATCGATCAGATAGCCGGCCGGCTCCTGCCCCGGCTCGCAGTTGTAGGGGCACCAGAGATCAGCCCGCAGGGTGATGGTTTCCGCCCGCGCCGGCAACGCCAGGCACAGGCCGAGAAAAAAGACCGCAAGGTGGCGCATGGTTGTTCTGTCCTGCAACCGTGGTGGTGCGCCCTATCCTAACGGATCTGTGTTGACGATAAATTGCGACGCATCGGTTCCCTTACTGGTTCGCAGCCGTCCTGCCCGGCCTTCCGGACCGGCGAGCGGGACCGACCGTCACGGTCCGGTCGGGGGCGCCACGGCCGCGGCATGCCCGACCGTCCAGTCCGTCAGGCCGTAGCGGCTCAGGATTTCCGCCAGCCGGCCGCTCCGGCGCATCTCGCGCAGGCCGGCATCCAGCATCGCCGCATGGTCCGCCGCCTTCGGATCGGCGGGGGAGAAGGCGATGTGGATCACCTCCGGCGCGCTGATCGCCTGACTCTCCGCCAGCCCCGTCAGCCCTTCGGCGGCCAGCGTGTAGTCCAGTACGTTGCGGTCCTCCAGCACCAGATCGACCCGGCCCGCCAGCAGCTTGCGCAGGTTCTGCACGGTCACGTCCTCGCCGGACGCAAGGCTGACGGCCTCGCCCGCCTCGGCATGGGCGGCGATGTAGGCGTCGATCTCCGGTTCGTAGCTGTAGTCGCGCACGGCGGCCAGCCGCTGGCCGTCCAGGCTGCCGACGCCCCGGTAGGTGAAGCCGTAGCCCCGGCGGGCGGCCAGTGCGTCGGAGGAGAAGCCCACGGCCTCCTGCCCGAAGACCAGATCCTCGCCCTCCTGCCGGGTGGCGCCGATGACCCCGGTGACCTTGCCCTGCCGCACCGATTCCAGGGCGCGGGCCCAGGGCATCAGGGCATAGTCCACCGTGATGCCGTGGGCGGCGAAGACCTCGCGGGCGATCTCCACCACATAGCCCGGGCGGGCACTGCCCGGGGCGCAGTTGTACGGGCACCAGGCGTCGGCGCGCAGGGTGATGGTCTCCGCCCGCGCCGGCAGGGCGCCGGGCACGCCGGCGAGCAGAAGCACGACCAGTCCGGAAAACCGCATCCGCGTGAACAGCCACGTCCGCATCCGAGTCCTCCCAGGAACCTGTCCGTCCGGCAGGATAACCCTGTCCGGCCTGGGGAAAAGTGAAGCTATCGGGACAGCGGCACGGGTCGGTCGGGGTGGCCCGCTCCGGCCCGGGACATCCGGCCGCCGGAAGATGGCGGGCGTTGCCGTGCCGGGCCGGTTCGGCGATGGTGGCGGCATGTCCGACCGTTTCCGCCCCGTGCCATGACCCGCCCTCCGGAGAGTCCGCCACCGGCGCTGCCGCCGCTGGACTACGACACGGCCAAGGCCCTGGCTGCCGATCCCGATCCGGCGGTGCGGGCGGGGCTGGCGGCGCGCGCCGACGCGCGGCCGGAGCTGCTCTATTATCTGGCCGACGACGACAGCCCGGCGGTGCGGCGGGCGGTGGCGGCGAACGCGGCCACGCCGTTGCGGGCCTCGGCCCGGCTGGCGCGCGACCGCGACGATGACGTGCGCGTGCTGCTGGCGGGCAAGCTGGCCCGCGCCCTGCCGGGCCTGACCGCGGCCGAGCAGGCCGCCCTGCGCGATGTCGCCCAGCATGCGCTGGAGCTTCTGGCGGCCGATCAGGTGGTGCGGGTGCGGGCGGCCGTGGCCAGCGCGCTGAAGGACGTGGACTGCGCCCCGCCCGGCCTTGTCGCCCGGCTGGCCCGCGATGTCGCCCGCGAGGTGGCGGAGCCGATCCTGCGCACCTGCGCCACCCTGTCCGACGAGGACCTGATCGCCATCCTGAAGGCGCAGCCCCAGCCCTGGGTGGCCGAAGCCATCGCCCGCCGGCAGGCCACCGGTCCGGGGATCAGCGATGCCGTCCCGGTCGGTGAGGCGCCTCCCGGCCCGGCGCCGGAACCCACCCCGCTGCCGGACGCGCCGGAGCCCGTCGCCCAGCCGCCGGCCCTGCCCGGGCAGGTTCTGGCCGTCCGCCCGGCCGTGCCCGAGGCCCTGGCCGGGCGTCTGTCCGAGGCGGTGCAGGACAGCCTGCACCAGGCGCTGGCGGAGCAGGGCGAGTTCGATCCGGAGACGCTGGAGGCCATCGCCGGCACGGCGCGGCGGCGTATCGACTGGGCCCGCGAGTATTCCCGGCGCGAGCCGCCGGAGGTCCGCGCCCGCCGCCTGCACGCGGACGGCGCGCTGGACGAGGCGGCGGTGCTGGACGCGCTCGCCTGGGGCGACCGTCCCTTCGTGGAGATCGCGCTGGCCCTGCGTGCCGGCATCGCGGTGGAGGTCGTCCACCGCATCCTGGAGACACAGCGGCCCAAGAGCGTGACGGCGCTGTGCTGGCGAGCCGGGCTTTCCATGCGGGCTGCCCGGGTCGTGCAGGCGAAGGCGGCCCGCATTCCCCTGCGCAGCGTCCTGAATGCCCGCCACGGCACCGACTATCCCCTGACGGAGGCGGAGATGCGGACGCTGCTGGCGCTGTTCGACATTCCCGGCTGAGATACCCCTGGCCGGGGGTCAGCGCAGACCCGCAGGACCCGTCCGGCCCGGGGCCGGCTCGTCCAGGCCCGGGCGCCGGGGCTCCTTCTCGATCAGCCGGTCGCTGTCCTCGCCGCGGGGGCGGACGCCGGGGCCGCGGCCGGTCCAGTCCACCAGGACGCGGCGCCACTCCTCCACCGCACAGCGCTCGCGCAGGGCCACCAGCTCCGGCGCCGGGCCGCAGCAGGAGGTGAAGGGCCGGACCCAGAGCGGGATCGACTCCATCGCGGGGTCGATCATGATCTCCAGCAGGTTGGCGTTCAGCCGGCAGTCCCCCAGCGGCTCGGGCGCCGTCTGCGGCAGTTCCCGCTCCGCCCGCGGACCTGAGCTGTCCGCCTGCGCCCGGGCGGGGCCGGCGGTGGCCGGCAGGGTCAGTGGCACGGCCAGCAGGACCGCAAGGCCGGCGGGGGACAGGCGGGGCGGTCGGCCGGCCGGTCGGGGGCGGGCAGCATGGCGCATCGGGGGTCCTCTCGTCGTCGCTGGGGCCTGGGCGCTGGGGCCTGCCGTCGGCGGGCCACCCTCCGGGAGAAGCAACCCCGCATCCGGGCCGGCTGTTCCCGCCGGGACCTAACCGGGTGGCGGCTTGCCCCGGCGGGCGAATCAGGCTAAGCACCGGCTCCGCGGACAGATCGCCGCAGCCCCGGTGCCCCGGCAGGGTCCGGCTGCGGCCGGGAGCGCGCGGGGGACGCGCGTCCGTCCCGACGGGTCCTTCCGTTTCGCACAACCCGTTCCCAGAACGGCATAATCGAGGACGCAAACCCATGGCACGCAAGAAGATCGCACTCGTCGGCGCCGGCCAGATCGGCGGCACGCTGGCTTTGCTCGCCGGCCAGAAGGAGCTGGGCGACATCGTCCTGCTCGACATTCCCGACGCCGAGGGCGTGGCCAAGGGCAAGGCCCTCGACATCGCGGAGGCGTCGCCGGTCGAGGGTTTCGACGCGGGCTACACCGGCACCTCGAACTATGCCGACCTTGCCGGCGCCGACGTCGTGATCGTCACGGCGGGCGTGCCGCGCAAGCCGGGCATGAGCCGCGATGACCTGGTCGGAATCAACGCCAAGATCATCAAGGCGGTGGGTGAGGGCATCCGCACCCATGCCCCGAACGCCTTCGTCATCGTCATCACCAACCCGCTCGACGCCATGGTCGGCCTGATGCAGCAGGTCACCGGCTTCGACCCGGCCAAGGTGGTCGGCATGGCCGGCGTGCTGGACAGCGCCCGCTTCCGCTGGTTCCTGGCCGAGGAGTTCAAGGTCAGCGTCGAGGACGTGACCGCCTTCGTGCTCGGCGGCCATGGCGACACCATGGTGCCGTCGGTGCGCTACAGCACCGTCGCCGGCATCCCGCTGCCGGACCTCGTGAAGATGGGCTGGACCACGCAGGAGAAGCTGGACAGCATCGTGCAGCGCACCCGTGACGGCGGGGCGGAGATCGTCGGCCTGCTGAAGACCGGCTCCGCCTTCTACGCCCCGGCGGCCTCGGCCATCGCCATGGCGGAGAGCTACCTGAAGGACAAGAAGCGCGTCATGCCCTGCGCCGCCAGGCTGACCGGCCAGTACGGCGTGGACGGTCTCTATATCGGCGTGCCGGTGGTGATCGGTTCCGGCGGCGTCGAGAAGATCGTGGAGATCGAGCTGAACGCCGAGGAGAAGGCCATGTTCGACAAGTCGGTCGCGGCCGTGAAGACCCTCGTCGAGGTCACGGCCAAGGTCGCCGGCTGACGCCGGCCGGCCCGGCGTCGTTCCGGAACCCCGCGCCGGCCCCCCGGCGCGGGGTTTTTCATTACGCGCTCCCTACCGCCGCGGGCCCGACAGGGTGGTGGCGCCGTCGGCGTAGGTGAAGCCCGGCATCCGCTCCACTTCCGCCGCCGGCAGGTCCAGGGTGACCGGGCGCTTGCCGTCGGCCGCACCGGCGGGGTCCAGCTTCAGCGCCTCCGCCGGCACCCGCAGCAGCCCTTCGCCCAGCCCCAGCACGCCGCCGCGGCCCAGGATCACGGCCTCGACCCGCGCATCCGTGCCCTGCACCACGAAGTCGCGCACGGTCCCGATGCGCTCGCCCTCCCGGCTCACGGCGGCGCGGCCGATCAGGGCCTCCGCCTCGCGCGCCGTCAGCCGGGCCAGTCCGGCCGCCGCCCCGGGGGTCAGGGCGATCTCGGGATCGCCCTGCGCCGGCGCGGTGCGCAGGGCATCGGCCAGGGCGGGGGCGCCGGCGTCGGGGGCATCCCCGTCCGGACCCGGCTGCACCGGGACCGGGGTCGTGGTGGCGATGTCGCCGTCCCGCGCCCCGGTGGTCAGCGGGGCCTGCACAGGCCGGTCGTCGGTTCGGGGGGGCGGCACGGGCGGCGTGGCGGTGTCCGGTGCCGGTGCGGGAACGGTCCGCAGCGGGGCGGCCGGCGCGGCGGGCGGCCTGTCTTCCGTCGGGGCGCCCTGGGGGGTGTCCTGGGGGGCGTCCTGGGGCGCCGTCCGGGCGACGGCCGGGGACAGGGCGACGACCGCGGCCGTCAGAGCGGCGACGGTGGGCAGGCTGCGCATGGGGCGTGTCCCGTTTCTGGGGTGTGTGCGGGAAACGCACCGCCAGCACGGCCGGTTCCGCCCCTTTCCGCCGGACGGGTGTCCGCCGCCATGCGCTCCCGGCCATCTCCCGGCCGTCGCCGGGCCGGGTCAGCCCCGACGCAGCAGGAAGACGGCCTGTTCGCCCAGCAGGTTGGAGGTCAGGCTGTCCGGCGCCGCCGGGATCGGGCGGCCCTTCGCCCCCAGGATCTCGCCATGCTCGATGACGACGCCCAGCCCGCGGCAGAGGTCGATGAAATCCGCGATGGTGCAGAAATGGATGTTGGGCGTGTCCCACCAGGCATGGCCCAGCGTCTCCGTCACCGGCATGCGGCCGCGGAACATCAGATAGAGCCGCACCCGCCAGTAGGCGAAGTTGGGGACGGAGACGATGGCGTGCCGGCCGATGCGGACCAGATGGTCCAGCACCTCGCGCGGCCGGCGCATGGCCTGGAGGGTCTGCGACAGGATCACGTAGTCGAAGCTGTCGCTGGGATAGTCCTTCAGGTCGGTATCGGCGTCGCCCTGGATGATCGGCAGGCCGCGGGCGACGCCGGCGCGCACCCCGTCCATGGACAGCTCCAGACCGCGGCCGTCCACGCCCTTCTCCCGCACCAGATAGCCCAGCAGCTCGCCATCGCCGCAGCCCACGTCCAGCACCCGCGCCCCGGGCTCCACCCAGTCGGCGATGCGGCGCAGGTCGGCGCGGATGCGGCCGGCACTCCGGGCCGAGGCCGTGCGCGTGTCCGCTTCCCGCATGGCCGGTGCCTGTGTTCCGGGTCCGTGCGGAGCGGCCGGCCGTCCGGCGCTGAAGCGGCTGCCGTCCGGCATCTCAGCCCACCCTCCGCGGCAGCCCGCGGTGTTCGGCGCAGCCCTCCAGGAAGCCGCGCACAACCTGGTAGAACTCCGGCTCGTCCAGCAGGAAGGCGTCGTGGCCCTTGTCGCTCTCGATCTCCACGAAGCTGACATTGGCCGCGACGGCGTTCAGCGCATGCACCACGGCCCGGCTCTCGCAGGTCGGGAACAGCCAGTCGCTGGAGAAGCTGACAAGGCAGAAGCGGACCGGCGTGGCCGTCCCGCCCTTCGGCCCTGGCGTGCGGAAGGCGTTGGCCAGCACGCCGCCATGCTCCGCCGCGAGGTCGAAATAGTCCATCGCGCGGGTGATGTAGAGATAGGAGTTGGCGTCGAACCGCTCGACGAAGCTGATGCCCTGGTGGCGCAGATAGCTCTCCACCTGGAAGTCGGCGTCGAACCCGAAGCTGATCCGGCTGCGGTCCTGGAGGTTGCGGCCGAACTTGCGGTGCAGCGCCGGCTCCGACAGATAGGTGATGTGCGCCGCCATGCGCGCCACCGCCAGCCCGCGCTTCGGCCGCGTGCCGCGGTTCAGGTAGTCGCCGCCGTGCCAGTCCGGATCGGCCATGATCGACTGCCGGCCGACCTCGTGGAAGGCGATGTTCTGGGCCGAATGCCGGGCCGCGGTGGCGATCGGGACCGCGGCGAAGACCCGCTCCGGATAGGCCGCGGCCCACTCCAGCACCTGCATCCCGCCCATGGACCCGCCGATGACGCAGAAAAGCTGGTCGATGCCCAGATGGTCGATCAGCAGTTTCTGCGCCCGCACCATGTCCGCGATGGTCACGACCGGGAAGGACAGGCCCCAGGGGCGTCCCGTCGCCGGGTCGGTCTCCTTCGGTCCCTCGCTGCCCATGCAGCCGCCGATGACGTTGGAGCAGATGACGAAATAGCGGTCGGTGTCGATCGGCCGTCCGGGGCCGACCATCAGGTCCCACCAGCCCGGCTTGCCGGTGATCGGATGGCGCTCCGCCACGTACTGATCGCCGGTCAGGGCGTGGCAGACCAGCACCGCGTTCGAGCGGTCGGCGTTCAGCGTGCCGTAGGTCTGGTAGGCCAGGTGGAAGGGTCCCAGCGTGCCGCCATTGTCCAGCGGCATCGGCTCTGCCGTGCCCAGCAGCAGCCGGTGCCCGGGCAGCGCGGGGCTGGCCGGCGGGGCGGCGGACGGCTGGACGGAGGGCAGGGTCATGCGGCAGCCCGGCGGGACGGTTCCGGCGGTTTCGTCGGATGGCTACAGCTAGGGAGGGGGGTATGGGCTGTCAATGTTTTCTTTGATTTTGGGCCGGGGGCCGACTAACACTAAGCCTCCCCGCACGTTTGACTCCCGGCATTCTATGGTCCCCGCTTCCCAGACGTTGAACGAGTTGCGCAGCGAGATCGACGCGATCGACGCCGCCCTCCACGATCTGGTGATGCGCCGGACGGCGCTGGTGGAGCAGATCGGCGCCGTCAAGCCGCCCGGCCGCCCGGCCCTGCGTCCGGCGCGGGAGGCGGAGATTCTGCGCAACCTGATGGACCGCCACCAGGGCGCCTTTCCGCCGGCGGCCCTGTCCCGCATGTGGCGGGAGATGATCGCCGCCCTGACCCGCTTGCAGGGTCCCTTCGCCGTCGCCGTCTATGCCCCGGACGACCATCGCGGCTTCTGGGATCTGGCGCGCGACCATTACGGCAGCGCCACCCCGATGCAGGCGGCGAACAGCAGCCTTGCCGTCCTCCGCCTCGTGGCGGAAGGGTCGGCCACCGTGGGCGTGCTGCCCTGGCCGGAGGACGACGATCCCGATCCCTGGTGGCGCTACCTGTTCACGGCGGATGCCAAGTCGCCCCGCATCATCGCGCGGCTGCCCTTCCTGGCCCGCGCCGGCCGCGAGGAGGTGGAGGCCATGGCCATCGCCGCCCTGCCGCTGGAGGAGACGGGCGACGACCGTACCCTGCTGGGCATCGAGCTGCGCGAGGACATGAGCCGCGGCCGCCTCAAGGACAGCCTGGAGGCGGCGGGCCTGCCGCCTTTGCAGCTCCGCACCTTCCACCTTCCCGGCGGCGCCGGTTCGGTCCACCTGACGGAGGTGGAGGCGTTCGTCGGCCCCGACGATCCCCGCCTCGTCGCACTGTACCAGCGGCTGGGAGAGGCGCTGGTGCGGCTGCTGCCGATCGGCACCTACGCCACTCCCATCGGCCTCGCCCGGCGCGGCTGAGCGGGGCGCCGTCTCCGGGATGCCCCGGCGGCGGGGCTGTCCCGGTGTCCATCCGGCGGCCCGGCCCCGGCACGTTCCGGCCCCGGCAGTCTCCCTCCCGAAGTCCTGCGAGCTGGCATGAGCGGACCGATCCCCAACCCCGGAATCCTCGACATCGCCCCCTATGTCGGCGGGGAGCATTCCGCCCCCGGCGTCACGCGGCTGCTGCGCCTTGCCTCCAACGAGGGGGCGCTGGGTCCCAGCCCCCGCGCGGTGGAGGCGTTCCGCGCCGTCGGTGCGGAGATCCACCGCTATCCCGACGGCGGCTCGACCCGGCTGCGGGAGGCGATCGGCCGGCGGTTCGGCCTCGATCCGGCGCGGGTGCTCTGCTTCAACGGCTCGGACGAGGTGCTGCACCTGCTGGCCCAGGCCTATGCCGGCCCGGGCGGAGAGGTGCTCTACAGCCGGCACGGCTTCCTGGTCTATCCGATCGCCGCCCGCGCGGCCGGGGCGACGCCGGTGGCGGCGCCGGAGCGCAACCTGACCACCGACGTGGACGCCCTGCTGGCTCGGGTCAGCGAGCGGACCCGCATCGTCTATGTCGCCAACCCGAACAACCCGACCGGCAGCTATCTGCCGGCCGACGCGCTGGCCCGCCTGCACGCCGGCCTGCCGCCGCACGTCCTGCTGGTGATCGACGCGGCCTATGCAGAGTACGTCACCGCCAACGACTATGCCGACGGCACGGCCCTGGTGGCCCGCTTCGACAATGTCGTGATGACCCGCACCTTCTCGAAGCTGTTCGGGCTGGGCGGCATGCGCCTGGGCTGGGCCTACTGCCCGCCGGCCGTGGCGGATGCGCTGCACCGCGTCCGCAGCCCCTTCAATGTCAGCGTCGCCGCCCAGGCGGCCGGCGTCGCCGCGCTGGAGGATCTGGAGTTCCAGGAGCGCAGCCGGGCGCTGAACGAGCAGAGCCGGACCGCCTTCACCGACCGGGTGCGGGCGCTGGGGCTGGTGGTGCATCCCTCCGTCGGCAACTTCGTGCTGGTGGACTTCGCCGCCACCGGCCGCCCGGCGGAGGAGGCGCGGCAGTTTCTCAAGGCGCGCGGTATCCTGGTGCGCCAGATGGGCGCCTACGGCCTGCCCGACTGCCTGCGCATCACCATGGGCCTGCCCGCGGAGATGGAAGAGGTGGCGGACGCCCTGGGCGACTGGCTGAAGGGGTAGCGCCATGACCGCCCCGCCGCTGTTCCCCCGTGTCGCCCTCGTCGGGCTCGGCCTGATCGGCTCCTCGCTCGCCCGCGTGCTGCGCGCCGACCCGACCCTGGCGGGGGAGCTGGTGGCGGCCGACCGCAGCCCGGCGGTCTGTGCCCGGGTGCTGGAGCTGGGGCTGGCCGACCGGGCGGAGACGGACCCGGCCCGGGCGGTGGCGGGGGCGGACCTCGTCATCCTGGCTGTGCCGATCGGCGCCTGTGCCGACCTGGCCGCCGCCATCGGTCCGCACCTGAAGCCCGGCGCCATCCTCACCGATGTCGGTTCGGTCAAGCAGGCGGTGATCCGCGACGTCGCCCCGCAGGTGCCGGACGGGGTCCATTTCGTCCCCGGCCATCCCATCGCCGGCACCGAGCATTCCGGGCCGGATGCCGGCTTCGCGGATCTGTTCCGCGGGCGCTGGTGCATCCTGACGCCGCCGCCGGGCACCGATCCCGCCGCGGTGGCGAAGGTGGTGGAGCTGTGGCGGCGGGCCGGCTCCATGATCGAGGTGATGGAGCCCGGCCACCACGACCGTGTGCTGGCCATCACCAGCCACCTGCCGCACCTGATCGCCTACACCATCGTCGGCACGGCGACCGACCTGGAGGAGCACCTGAAGTCGGAGGTGATCCGCTTCTCCGCCTCGGGCTTCCGCGACTTCACCCGCATCGCCGCCAGCGACCCGGTGATGTGGCGCGACATCTTCCTGAACAACCGCGAGGCGGTGCTGGAGATCATCCAGCGCTTCACCGAGGATCTGACGGCGCTGCAACGGGCCATCCGCTGGGGCGAGGCGGAGACGCTGGAGCAGCTCTTCACCCGGACCCGCGACATCCGCCGCGGCATCATCGACGCCCGGCAGGCGTGATCCGACAGGCGTGATCCGACAGGCCCGACCGCCCGCTGGCGCGGGCGGGGCCTATTCCCCTTCGTCCCCGCGGGCCGCCTCCAGGACCTTCCGCTTCAGTTCTTCCGTCGGCTGGTCGGAAGGACGGGCGACCACCTCCACCGGGGCCGTGCCCTCCTGCTTCGTGAGCCCGACCTCCTTCGCCGCCTGCTTCGACAGGTCGATGATCCGCCCCTCCACATAGGGGCCGCGGTCGTTGACGGTGACCTCCACCGACCGCCCCGTCTCCAGGTGGGTCACCTCCGCCCGGGTCCCCAGCGGCAGGTCCTTCGAGGCGGCGGTGGGCTTCGCCTGGTCGAAGCGCTCGCCCGATGCCGTCCTGCGCCCCTGAAAACCGTCGCCGTAGAAGGAGGCCTCGCCGCGGTCCACGGCCACCGGCTCCCGCTCGGTGGGCGTCTCCGCCTCGGGTTCGCCCGCCCGTGCCCCCTGGGCCGGCAGCATGAGCGCGAGACAGAGGGCACCGATGAGGGGGGCCCCGAAAAGGCGGGGACCGCAGAGGACGGCGCCAGGGGCGCGGCGGATGGAAGCGGGAACGGCGGGCATGGCGGCACCGGACGGGGCTGTGGTCGGGGAAGTCCCAACAGCCCCCGGTGCCGCCGGTTACCGTCTGCTACTTCTTCGCCGCCAGCGCCTCCGCCACGCCGGGCACGCCCTGGGCACCTTCCGGCACCGTCAGGCTGGCCCCGTCGAAGTCCGTGCCCACCGGCTCCTGCGCGCCGCCCAGGCACTGGGACAGGAACGCCTCCGTCACGGCATTGAAGGAGATCCGGTTCTGCGGCCGGGCGAAGCCGTGGCCCTCGTCCGGGTACAGGACGTAGGTCACGGGGATGCCCTTCTCCTTCATGGAGGCCACGATCTGGTCGGACTCGCGCTGGATCACGCGCGGGTCGTTGGCCCCCTGGCCGATCAGCAGGGGCTTGCGGATGTTCTGCACATGGCTCAGCGGCGACCGCTCGGTCAGCAGCGCGCGGCCCTCCTCGGTGCGGTCGTCGCCCATGCGGCGGGCGAAGTTCTCGCGCACGCTGGCCCAGTAGGGCGGGATGCTCTCCAGCAGGGTGATCAGGTTGGACGGGCCGACGATGCTGACGCCGCAGGCGAAGCGGTCCGGCGTCGCGGTCATGCCCCAGAGCGTGGCGTACCCGCCGTAGGAGCCGCCCATGATGGCGACCTTGTCGGCGCTGGTGACGCCCTGCTTCACGGCCCAGTCCACGCCGTCGATCAGGTCGTCGTGCATCTTCCGGCCCCATTCCAGGTTGCCGGCGTTGACGAAGCCCTTGCCGAACCCGGTGGAGCCGCGGAAGTTGACCGACAGCACGGCATAGCCGCGGTTGGCCAGCCACTGGTGCGTGCCGTTGTAGCCATAGCCGTCACGCGCCCAGGGGCCGCCATGCACGCTCAGCACCAGCGGCACCGGCGCCTCGGGCTTTCCGTCGCCGTCCTTGTCCGACCCCGGCGGCAGCGTCAGGTAGGAGACGAGCGTCAGCCCGTCGCGGCTGGGGATCTGCACCGGGTGCATGGTGGCGAGCGTCCGGCCCTCCAGCTCCGGCCGGGTGGTGAACAGCCGGGTCAGGGCCTTCTTCTTCCGGTCGTAGAGATAGAAGGCCGGCGCCTCCGTCACCCGGTCCACCGCCACGGTCCAGATCCGGTCCGCGTCGTCGCGGCTGGTGACGGACCACTCGCCGCCCGCCTTCTCGTTCAGGAACGCGATGTCCGCCTTGAGGGCGTCGCCGACCGGGAACCACTCGTTCGTCTCGTAATAGGCGCTGTAGGCTTCGACCACGCCCGTGCGCGGGTTCGCCATCAGCCCGCCGATGTCGGCCTTGGCGTTCTCCGCCACCAGCGTCGTCCGGCCCGAGGCCATGTCCATGGCGAACAGGGCAGAGGTGTCGCGGCCACGGCTGTCGCGCAGATAGAGCGTCTTGCCGTCGGTCGTGAAGCCCAGGGCCCCGCTGGTCAGGCCGTCCTCGTGCGGGATGGTCAGGAACGGCGCGGTCGTGCCGTCCGGTCCGATCGTCTCCACCTCGTAGCCGCCGTCGGCGGTGGCCTTGGTGGCCAGCCGCAGGGTCAGCGTGTCATCCGCGGCGAAGCCGGCATAGCCGTCGTTCTGGCGGACCAGGGTCAGCTCGCCCGTCTTCAGGTTCAGGCGGTGGACATCGTGCCAGCGCGGGTCGCGGTTGTTCACGCCGACCAGGATGGCGTCCTTGACCGTCTCGCTGATGGCGATGATCTGGACCCGCGTCTTCTCGAACGGGGTCAGGGTGCGCGTCTCGCCCTTGGCCAGATCGACGCCGTAGAGCAGGAAGTTCTCGTCGCCGCCCTTGTCCTGGATGTAGAGGATCTGGCTTGAATCCGGCGCCCAGAAGTAGGACCGGATCGGGCGCATCGTCTCCTGCGTCAGCGGCTTCGCCTTGTCCGGCGTCGCCAGCGGCGCCACCCAGACATTCATCACCCCGTCCTTCGGCGCCAGGAAGGCGATGGACTTCCCGTCCGGGCTGACGGTGGCGGCGGTGCGGCTGGGATTGCCGAACAGGTCCTTGCGCGGGATCAGCTCCTGCGCCGGCCGTGCCTGCTGCGCCAGGGCCGCGGCCGTCGGCACCAGGGTGGCGAGCGGCAGCAGCGCCACGGCGGCGGCACGGAGTCCGGTTCTGAACGACGTCACGGCGTTTCTCCCTGTGGTTCGGTCCGGTGGGGGCGGTGACCGGCGCAGGGCTGCCCGGCCCCTCCCCGTGCGCGGAAGTATAGCCGGCATGATCCGGGGGGACAGGCCCAATCGCCCCTGCGCGGGCCGGTCCACCCGGCGGGGTCCGGCCGCGGGTCCGGGCTGCGGGGTCAGGCCGTGCGGTCAGGGGGTGGCGGGCCAGACCACGGGCGGCAGCGCCAGCACCGGCACCGGCCCCACGGTCAGGCGGCCGTCCTGCACCGTCACCGGGACCTGCACGGTCCGGCGCCCGTCCGGGCCGGGAGCCGCCAGCAGGCCCAGGGTGGCCCGCGCGATGGCGGCTTGGTTCCGCCGCAGGTCGCCGGCCGCGGCCAGGGCATCGACCAGCCGGTCCGGCTCGGCCGTGCGCAGGGTGCCGGCGCCGATCGGCTGAAGGTTCCCGTCCAGGGCCAGGGTCGCGGTGACGCTCAGGTCAAGCGGCCCCCAGATCGCCGTCAGGGCGTCCAGTTCCACGGTCCCGCCGGCGCCGCTCCAGCGCCGCATCTCGGGGTCCGTCAGGGCGGCCGGGGGTGTGCCGGTGACGCGCAGATGCAGCGCCACCTGCCCGAGGGTCCGACCCAGCGCGGGGGAAGGGGCCTCCGGCAGGGTCAGGGAGGACAGGTCCAGGCGCAGGTCCAGCCCGGTGGCGGTGTGGTCCGCGGGCGGCTCCGCCGGCCGCTCCAGCGCCAGCGCCGCCCAGGCCGCCGTGACGGCGGCGGCGGTCCCGTCGCTGTCCGTGGTCGGCGTCACGACCGGCGCCTCCAGCCGGATTTCGGCCGTCAGCACGCGGCCGTCGGTCGCCAGCCCGGCCTGTCCCTCCGCCTGCGCTGCCGTCAGGGTCAGGGCGGGGCGCGGTCCCGCCGCCGGCAGCGCCAGCGACAGCCCCTCCGCCATCTCCGCATGCAGGTCCAGGGGCGCCCAGGGCTCGGCATACAGCTCCAGCCGCCCGGCCGTGGCCGCCAGACCGTCCGCACGCCGCAGCGAGAGGGCTCCCGCCGACACGGACAGCCGCAGCGGGAAGCCGTCGACCGCCAGGGCGTCGTAGGCGATCTCCACCCCCTCGGCCCGGCGCTCGGCGATCCAGCGCTCCACCTGTCCGCGCAACGCCGACGCGGCCGACGCCCACCATGCCGTATAGGAGAGGACGACCAGCAGGATGAAGGCCAGGACCACGGCGGCGGGGCGCAGACGCATCACGGACCTTGGGGCGAGGGGGCTCAGGGAGGAAGGCGGCTGGCGCGCGCCGGAGCGCGCATCAGGACAGCGACTCTGCCACACCCCGCGCAAGGGCGGCAAGCCGGGGGCAGACCACACTCCCCCAAGCCTCTGTGACGCCTCGCGGCCGCGAAGCGTCTAGCGGACCTGCGTCGTTCAGCCGGCCGATCGGGGGCCTGCCTGAGGGCGTCTGAACGGACATGTTCCCGGCGATCGCGTGCCTGCTTTCGTGACGGGCCACCGGAAATAATCTCGTAAAGGATGTTTAGTTGATAATTTTACAACTTAATGTATTTTGGCTGTCCAGAAACGACCATCTTCCGCGTTCATCATCCGGCCGTTTCAGCGGGCAGCCCCTTGGGCTTTCCGCACCGGGATGCCAGGCCGCGCGGACAAATTCCGACGCGGTATTGGAGCGGGAACATCGCATCTGGAGAAGATGGCAATCCCGCTCCAACGCGTGGATTATTTCAGGGGAAGATAGAGATCGGTAATCGCTTCGTGTTCGGGCACGTCTGGAAAAAAGCTGACGCGTTGGGCGTAGAGTGGAAATTCTCTAGGTTCTTCGCCGCTGGCTGGTAGCCATTGCCCGTAGAGAAATTCCGCTGCGGGCCGGAGATTATCGCTCTGGCCGATAATGCGCAGCACTGCGCACCGGCCTGCCGGAATTAGGCCCGCTTCCATGCCTTCGTCGGCGGGCGTTATGGCGCGATTGGTCGCGGCGGCGAGATCGATCCGGTAATCCTCGGCCGCAACGCTATCGGGATCGGTGTGGAAGATCGTATAGGTAGCGTTAGTTGCTGCACGCACACCGCTCGCCTTGCGCCAGGCAATGAACTGACGAATTGTCTCGCCCAGTCTTTCAGGAGCACCGCGATGGCTCATGAAAACCACGGGAATGTCGATTTCCTCCCGAACGCTGACATCGTCGATGGAGAAGTTCTGCGTCATGATCTGGCTCCTAACTTCAGCCAGCGGCTCCATTGCCGCTGCCCATGCCGACCAGTCCGGTTCCTCGCGAAAAGCCTTTGGCGCCTGCCCGATGCGCTGGCGGAAAGCCCGGGCAAAACTGTCCGGAGCTTCGTAACCGGCATCCAGAGCGATCTCAAGGACCGATACATCGTGCCGATAAGCGAGGCGCCACGAAGCCCGTTTCATCCTCACCAATTGCACGTAGCGATGCAGCGAAAGTCCGAAGATGACCCTGAATTGCCTATGGAAATGGTAGGCTGAAAAGGCCGCGACGCTGCTCAGCGCTTCCAGACTGAGATCGCCGTCGAGATTGCCATCGATATGCGCGAGGACACGCTGCATGCGTGTATGATATCGAGCAAGATCGGCAGTCAGCTTTGACACGAGATATCCCTTGTTGGTGGCGAGCCCCTAAATAAGGTTCCCAGTGGCCGAGGCGCTCGACTGATCTTGCGATTTTGAAGAGATTGCAAAAGCACAATGAGCTTGACGCCGGCCCTGTAGGTTGATTCAAGGCTGCTTTTTGGAGGCCGGCTTGAGCCGGGGTGATCTGACTGAAGCAGAATGGCGTGTTCTGAAGGGTTTGTTGCCGATCGAGCCTGCCAACCGTGGTCGAGGCAGGCCGCCCGAGCAGAACCGCTCAATCATCAACGGCATACTCTGGCGACTCCGGTGTGGAGCGCCATGGCGCGACGTTCTGCTCAAACATGGGAGTTGGAACACCATCCATCGACGGTTCCGGCGGTGGAGCGAAGCCGGGGTCTGGGAGACCGTCGCCGTGACGCTGGCTGAGATCATGGCGGACAGCGGCCACTACAGCATCGACAGCACCACCGTTCGCGCCCACGTCTCGGCGCGGGCGGAAAAGGGGGACTCATCGACGCGCTCTTGGCCGCTCGCGGGGCGGGTTCACCAGTAAGCTTCACTGCCTGGCTGATGCTCTCGGGCGACCGCTCTAGGATTCGCCGGACTGACCAAATGAATCTGCATTCTGTTCATACCTTGGGCGAACAATGCTGCTGCTTCAAGCGCTATCGTCAACAACGAACCCTTCAATGGGCAATCCGGGCGCGGGTCACGCTCAATGGCATGACAGCCGGAACGCCATTGAGCGTATGTTCAACCGACTGAAGGACTTCCGCCGCATCGCCACCCGCTACGACCGGCTCGCCGTCAACTTCCTGGCCGCCGTCCAGATCGCTGCCATTGTCAGCTACTGGTTATGAGGCCCGGCCCTAATGTGCAAATCGCAATAAACGGTGTGATTTTGCGCCGAGCAAGACACGCAATCTAGCAATCTGTACCATAAACGACGCCTGCATAGAAAAAAATGAAATAGCCAGAAAAGAAAACGCAAACGCGAAGGCAAAAGCGTGTACACGCAGAATTCCGCCTAATGAGCCGTCAGCGATTTCCAACCAAGCCAATGCTGAGTTCAAGCCACCATGCCCTATTATTGTAAGCGGAATAAACACTAACTTTTTGTATAAAAATGCGTAGACTAGAACCGCCATAAAGCAAAAATGCACAAAAACACGAATGGCTACAATATAAATAAAAACAAATGTACTACAGGCCATATCGGCCAAACGGGAAATCAACGGAGGCGCGCCCCCACCTCCGATAAAAATATCAAAAAATATACGAATAGGTGGTACATGGACGATAAATACCAGAGATGCTTCCGTTATGCCATAAACAAGGGCCGCCCCCAAAGCAAATTTATATAAATCAAAGCGATTGTAAACAGAATATAATCCGAAAAAAAACATTGACCGCACGAACTCTTCCAAGGCGCCTTGGTACCCAACCACTTCTGCTCGTGCAAGAGAATTCATAAAAGGTAGGTCACTGAATATTCCGACGATCAATCCAGAAGCAATCATTGCGCCAATCGGAAAGACCAAAGTCCATACGGCTCCGATCCTTATGAGGGCAATCAGCATGATGCTGATGCCTCCGAGAAGGACGAAAAATTCGTCAATATATCCTGACAAGAACAGTCCTCCTCATGAACAGGCCTGCCATGACGATCATGGCAGGCCCGTATTAGGGCCGGGACTCATAACCAGTAACTGACGATGGCGGCGATCTGGACGGCGGCCAGGAAGTTGACGGCCAGCCGGTCGTAGCGGGTGGCGATGCGCCGGAAGTCCTTGAGCCGGTTGAACATGCGCTCGATGGCATTGCGGCGGCGGTAGAGGTAGGGCGAGAAACAGCTTTTCCAGCGGCGGTTCACCTTGGGCGGGATGTTGGGCGCGGCTCCCTTGGCCTCGATCTTCCGGCGCACGGCGTTGCTGTCGTAGCCCTTGTCTCCATGCACCAGATCGGCGGTCGTCAGCTGGTCCAGCAGCTTGTCGGCAGCCGTGCAATCGGCAACCTGTCCGCCGGTCAGCAGGAAAGCGACGGGGCGGCACGCCGTGTCGGTCAGGGCGTGGATTTTCGTCGTGCGCCCGCCACGGGACCGCCCGATCGCCTGGCTCCGCTCCCCCCTTTTCCGCCGGAGGCGCAGCGGTGCGCCTTCACGGCCGAACTGTCGATCAGAAGCTCGGCGGGTGGCCCGCCCGCCCCGGCCAGCGCATGGAACATGTCGCTCCATACGCCCTTGGCCGCCCACCGCTGGAACCGGTTGTACAGCGTCTTGCGCGGCCCGTAGACGGCAGGCGCATCCTTCCACCGGCAGCCCGAGATCAGCACATGGATGATCCCGCTGATCACCCGCCGGTCATCCACCCGCGGCTTGCCCCGCGTATCCGTCGGCAACAACGGCTCAAGCCACGAGAACTGCGCGTCGCTCAGCCAGAAACAACCCTGATCCATCACCGGTCTCCCTT
>NZ_JBHTCM010000041.1:0-939 GCF_042665545.1 Rhodocista pekingensis
CGGCTGGCGTGAAGCGGTCGATGAGGGTGCCGATGGCGTTCCAGAGTCCGTCGACGGTGCGTTCGGCGGCCTTTCGCAGCAGCGCTTTCAGCTTGGAGAAGGCGTTCTCGATCGGGTTGAAGTCGGGGCTGTAGGGTGGCAGGAACCGTAGTTCTGCGCCCGCCGCTTCGATGGCGGCACGGACGGCCGGGGACTTGTGGCTGGCAAGGTTGTCCATGATCACGACGTCGCCGGGCCGCAGCTCTGGGACGAGGACCTGATCGACATAAGCCTCGAAGGAACGCCGGTTGATTGGCCCGTCCAGCACCATAGGGGCGACGATGCCGGAGAGGCGCAGACCGGCGACGAAGGTCGTGGTTTTCCAGTGGCCGAACGGCACGCCCATGCGCAGCCGCTCCCCCCGCAGCGCCCGGCCATGGGTGCGTGCCATGGCCGTCGAGGCCCAGGTCTCGTCGATAAAGATCAGCCGCTCGGGATCGAGATCGGGCTGGGCCTCGAACCAGGCCAGCCGCTGCCTCAGGATGTCCGGCCGGTCCTGCTCGACCGCGTGCCCGGTCTTTTTTTGCGTGTGAGACCGTGGCGCTGGAAAAAGCGGTGAACCGTGCCGATGCCCACCGGCGTTCCGCGCTCCGCCAGACGACGCTGGACCTCGACCAGCGTGATGTCGCGCTGATCCGCCCAAAGGCCGAGGATGAAGTCGGCGTGCGCCTCGATCCGGTGCGAGAGCTTGTCTCCACCCTGCGGTTTCGGGGCCGGGCTGCCCGTGGCCCGCGTCCGGGAGCACCAGCGGATCGCGGTCGACGGCGCGATCCCGAACCGGGCCGCAGCGCCCCGGCAACTCATTCCCTCGTCCAGCACCGCCGCAACCACCCGACGGCGCAGATCCATCGAAAGCCCAAGACCCATGCAGGCTGGCCTCCATACCCAGCCAGCAGCATG